>DASRQU010000151.1:0-74285 GCA_035696345.1 Candidatus Acidiferrales bacterium | reverse complement strand
ACGCCAGGTTCCCCTTCACGCAAGACGAAATCACTGCCACTCGTTGCAATTCTTTCTGGCTCAATGCAAATGTCCCCTGTCTCATAGGGTGACATTTTCACGTAGCCGTTAAGGGGTGACAGAATTATGGAGCTAAGACACGCAAAAACGAGGCTCTACCCTGCCTCTCTTCGTTCTGGTAGAATGGAGCCCACTGGGCTGCATCCCGAAGTCAGGGAGCGGCACCGGAGGCAGCAATGAGCATGGTCCCTTCTGCGGGCAACGGTAAAATTACTGTGCCCAGCATCCTTGAACGCAAGTCGGCAATCTCCCATGAAACAGCGGCAAAAATAACGTGCCTCACGGCATACGACTATCCGACCGCGCGGCTTCTCGACGAAACGGGCGTAGACGTTTTGCTCGTCGGCGATTCCGTTGGAATGGCGGTGCTGGGCTATGACAGCACCTTGCCCGTCACCCTTGAGGATATGCTGCACCACACGCGAGCGGTACGCCGCGGTACGAAACGCGCGCTGCTCGTGGCGGATATGCCCTATGGCAGCTACCACGACGAACCAGCGGAAGCCGTCCGCCGCGCGTTGCGCCTTGTAAAGGAAGCAGGCGCGGAAGCCGTAAAGGTAGAGGGCGGCGAACGCCGGATGGATACGATCTCGCGACTCGTCGACGCTGAAATTCCCGTGATGGGGCATATCGGTCTTACGCCGCAATCGGTCAATACGTTCGGCGGATTCCGCGTGCAGGGAAAAACGGCCGAGGCCGGCAAGCAGATTCTGCGCGACGCGCATGCCGTGGAAGCCGCGGGGGCTTTTTCCCTTGTGCTCGAATCGATTCCGCGCGATCTTGCCGCGCGCATCACGAGCGAGCTACGTATTCCCACCATCGGCATCGGCGCAGGGCCGGATTGCGATGGGCAGGTTCTGGTGATTCACGATCTTCTCGGCATGAGCTTCGGCCACAAACCGAAATTCGTCCGCAACTACGCCAATGTGGGGGAAATTATTTCTCGCGCCGCTGCGGAATATTGCCGCGACGTGCAGCAAGGATCTTTCCCTTCGGACGATGAGTCGTACCACAAGCCGGCCCCAAAAATCGGCGCTCTTTCCGAACAGCACAAATAAGTACGCATCTCCAAATCATGTACTAGAATCCGCTGCGGAGGATTTTTCATGGTTACGCCTGAACTCTTGCGTTTTCTTTTTCAGTTTAATCAATGGGCCGATCAACGCACGCTCAATGCCTGCGGCGCGCTATCCAACGAGCAATTTACGCGCAGCCTGGGCTCGAGTTTCAGTTCCGTGCGCGACACGGTGGCACATCTCTACGGCGCGGAATATGTGTGGAACGAGCGCATTCACGGACGCTCGCCCACGGCGCTCGTTTCCGGCGCGGGATTTCCGGACCTCGCATCCGTGCGCGAGAAGCTCGAAGAAATGGACGCGTATTATATCGACTACGTATCGAAGCTCTCGCAGCAGGATCTCGAACGTGTGATCCACTACAAAGGTTTCAAAGGCGAAGAGTATTCCAATCCGCTCTGGCAGAGCTTGCACCAGCTTACAAATCATGCCAGCTACCACCGCGGACAAATCACCACAATGCTGCGCCAGTTGGGCGCAAAAGCAGTCTCAACGGACCTGATCGGTTACTACCGGGAGTTGGCCGCCGCGGCGCGGGCGTGATCTCAAGTATCACAGCATTCAGCCTGCGGGGTTTGGTCCTGGCAAGAACTAAACTCCGCAGGCTGAAGCCCGCGCCACAAAATAATTCATAAACGAAACTCCCTTGGAAATTATCCACACCATCGAATGGATGAAGCAGGCCACGCGCCAGGCAAAAGCCGAAGGCCGCTCTCCAGGCTTCGTCCCCACCATGGGCGCGCTCCATGCCGGCCACCTCGCGCTCGTGCACAGAGCGGTCGCCGAATGCCAGCCCGTCATCGCTTCTATTTTCGTAAATCCGACGCAGTTCGGCCCTAACGAAGATTTCCAAAAATATCCGCGCGCATTTGAATCGGATTGCAAAAAGCTGGAAGACGCGGGCGTCGGCTATTTATTTGCGCCCGAGCCATTGGAAATTTATCCTCCGGGATTTCGCACCTGGGTGAACGTAGAGGGCCTGTCGGATCGCCTGGAAGGCAAAATCAGGCCGGGCCATTTTCGCGGCGTGACGACGATCGTTCTGAAATTGCTGGAAATCGTGCAGCCTCAGAAAGCTTTCTTTGGCCGCAAGGATGCGCAACAGGCTCGGATCATCGGACAGATGGCGCGCGATCTTCATCTCGATTCTGAAATTGTGGTGTGCCCGATTGTGCGCGAGCCGGATGGTCTCGCGATGTCTTCCCGCAACGCCTACCTGAATTCCAACGAGCGCCGTGCCGCCACAATTCTCTTCCGCGCGCTCGACATAGCCCGCGATTCCATCTCACGCGGTGAACGCGACGCACTGCGCCTGACCGCCAGGATGCGCGATCTCCTCAGGACAGAGCCCCTCGCCGAGCCTGAGTACGTCGAACTCGTCGATGCCGACACTCTCGAGCGCGTGTCTCTGCTGCGCGGTCAATGCCTTGCTCTGCTCGCGGTGCGAATCGGCAATGTCCGCCTGATCGATAACCTGCTGATCGCAGAGCGCGACGGCAAATTTTTCACAACTCTTTAGCAAGCTTCAATGTGGATAGATGTTTAAGTAGCACAGGCTTCGGCCTGTGGATTTTATTCCTTGCAAGGCCAAAACCCCACAGGCTAAAGCCTATGCTACTTAAACCCAATTTTGGTATAACGTCGGTATTGAAGCTGGTGAGTTCGCCAAGTACCGACAATAGATTTAGACTGCTGGAGAAAGCCATGAACAAACGGCTCGCTTGTATTCTCTGCTTTACTCTTTTTGCGCTGATGGCCTGCGCAAGGGTCTCCGCGCATCACGGCTCCTCGAACTACGATCTATCGAAGCCGACATCCGTAAAGGGCACGATCACAAAATTCGAATTCATCAATCCGCATTCGGCGATTCATCTCGAAGTGAAAGACGATAAGGGCCGCGCCGACGAATGGCTCGTCGAAGCCGACAGCCCGAATAACCTCGGCAGGGCCGGCTGGACCAGAGACACGCTGAAGGCGGGAGACCAGGTCACCATCGTCGGAAATCGCTTGAAAGATGGATCGAAAGTGTTGCGCCTGCAAAAAATAATTTTTGCGGACGGCAAGGAACTCAAGCCGCGCGAGGGCGACGAATACTAATTTTTACATTTCGAGTCAGGAAATCAGCGCCCCAATTCCGTGGAAGAGAACGCGCGGCCGGAACCGCGATCAGGAGTTTGCGAATGCGAAATGTTTTGATGGGCGCGGTTTTTACATTTATCGCAACGCTGTACCCGTCTTCGCCCGCACATGCCCAAAGTGCGAACAGCACAAACAACGGCAATATGAATGCACCCGTTTCCCGAGGCGCGAATCTACTGGGCGTCTGGTCGCAATTTCCGCGCATTGGCAGCCGCAGCGCCGGAGAAGGCGGTTTCGTTTTCAGCAAAGAAGAACCTCCGATGACTCCGTGGGCGCTTGAAAAGTTCAAGTCCACGAAAGCGCCGCACACCGGCGGTTACACCGGCGAATCGGACGACACAACC
This sequence comes from Candidatus Acidiferrales bacterium, assembly GCA_035696345.1. Lineage (GTDB taxonomy): Bacteria > Acidobacteriota > Terriglobia > Acidiferrales > UBA7541 > Palsa-360. Next base: position 70,666 of record DASRQU010000151.1, on the reverse strand, counting down.
TTAAAATGCGATCCACCCGGCGTTCCGCGCATCTATCTCTTCAATTTTCCTATGGAAATTCTCGTCGTGCCGGATCGCGTCCTCATCGTTCACGAATTCGGCCATTTTATTCGTCAGATCTGGACGGATGGCCGTCCCCATCCGCAGAATCTAAATCCCAGCTGGATGGGCGACTCGATCGGAAAGTGGGAAGGCGATACGCTGGTCGTCGATACGATTGGTTTCAACGACAAGACGTGGCTCGATCAGGTGGGTCACCCGCACACGGAAAACCTACATCTGGTCGAACGTATTCGCCGCAGCGGACCCGATCTGCTGCAAATCGATTTTACGTTTGACGATCCAAAGGCTTACACGAAACCCTGGACGGGCACGAAGCAATTCAAGCTGCACAAGGATTGGCAAATCTCGGAATATATTTGCGAAGAAAATTTCGAGAACAAGGCTATCGACGAAATCAGCAAATAAAAACGCCGGACCTCGCTCAGGATGAAGGTCCGGCATGAACTTTTCGCGATCCCGCCGACGTCACTTCTCGGTGGTCGCCGCGGGCTTTTCCGGCGGGTACTTCACCACCGCTCCGCCCTCCGATTCATAGACCTGCGCGCCCATCGCGCCGGCAATTTTAAAACCCTTGCTTGCAAGCAAATCTGCTGCGATTCCAGCACGGTGCGCGTGATTGGAGATGACGATGATGGGCACGCCCGTGGGAATTTCCGCCAGATGCTTGTCAAGATCGGCTGCCTGAATATTCAGAAACACGGGAAAGCCGCCATTCATCGCTATTTCTGTGGGTCGCCGCACATCGAGCAACAGGAAATGGCCTGGCGTAGCCAGCATCGCGTCGAATTCCGCGCGCGTGAGTATCTTGGCCTTGGACTTGGATTCAGAGCCCGGCTGCTGCGCGAAACTTACCGCGGATGCCAGCAAAATCATCAGGATCAACTTTTTCATTGGAGTGCTCTCCCTTTACTTTTCTGTAAAACTTTCATCGATGCAGCGCAATTGCGATCATTCTCGCACATCAAACCGGCAGTTCAAAAAGTGTTTACAGCTCACGGAAATCATGGATTGAAATTCCCGGCGATCAAAAACGCGATCCCGAGAAGTTCGGTTTAAATTCCAGGAGGCAGGGTCAGCAATTCACGTAACGTCTGTTCGGACGCCCCCGGAGAATTGGGGCTGTAAATGTAGCCGTCCGTGCTCACGAAGTGAAAATCGTCGAAGTCGCTGATTTTGTAGTGCGTCCCGTTTTCGCGGTCCACTATTTCCACGGTGCCCAGCACCGCATTTTCAAGCTTGTGGTCGACGGCATCGTACACGCGCTTGCGCTGCTCGTAACTTCTCGCGGTCATTTCGGTCGTCTGCCGCTGATCGTCGATAATATCTTCTTCCGCGCGCTGTTGAATTTCGTGAGAAAGTGGGTCTTCCGCTTCCACTGACGGATCCGCAGTAGTCTTTTTCAGCGCCTGCCATTTGGAATTGAATTTCAGGGTTTGCAGGATCTGCGTCATGATTTTCTCGCCATCCTGTTCTCTGCCGGCCAGCGCAACAAATCCATACAAACGATACACAAACCACATCGCCGATTCGGCGTGACCCACGCGCAGCGTAGCCGCTACGAATTTTCCATTGGCCTGCCTGCCATCCAGGCTGCACGAAAATTCCACTTCCCCGGCAGTGAGAAATCCATCGGAGAATCCTTCTTCACTCGCGGACTGGCTGAAAACTGCCGCCAGGTCTTCGCGCGGCGCGCCATACGAAAATTGCGGATGGCTGCATTCGCGCGACACGATCGTTTCCACGTAAGACCGCACAAATTTTTGCCCGGACATGTATTGCAAGATTTCCAGCTTGCTGCCATCGTCCAGCAATTGGTAATTGCCCTCGACAAGTCCCTTTGCGGCGAGCTCCGGCGTAGGCTGCGTGAATGCTCCCACCATGGAATCGCCTACTGACGCGCGAAGCTGGCCGTCCGGCGAATCCATCACCACCGCGTAGCGCACATCCACGGGGCTCAGGCGATATGTCCCGCCAATCACATGCCATCCCTGCGGAACCGTCACGCTGAATGCATCTTCGTGCGGATCTTTCCAGTTTACAAAGTTATTTACTTTCCCCGTGCCGCTTGCCGTGGGCAGCAGGTTCTTGACGGGAGAATTCGAAACGACATGAAAGCTTTTCAAAATCGCCACAAAAGCCTCCGTGGAGTTTGCGAAAATTTTTGAAGGCGCTTCCAGCGCGCAAAAATAGGCGGACGCACCATTCGGATTATCCGACCAGCTCAAAATCGCCGCGCCGCTGCGGTCGCTTCCAACTCCGATGGCCCGAGCAGCATGGCCCAAGTTTTGCGTGGGCCCCCAGGGCATCAGCGCATCAAAGCGGAGTGCCAGTGTTTGAGTGAGGACGGACGCGTCGTGCGCATTTAGCTGTGGATTCTGCACCCGGATCGGCCAAATCATAATTTCCTCGCCGCGCGTTCCGCGAAGCGAAACCTGGCCATTTGTTTGGGGATCGCCGACAGTCCAATTTGCGGGAATGCTGACCTCAAATCCTGTTTGGTCGGTGTGCGTAATCCACGCTGTAGGTGCCGGGGATGGAACTGATCTCACGATTGAGGCAGTTGGGGGAGGCACCGGCTCAGACTTTGCCACGGGCGGTTCCACCGGTTTTGCCGCGGGCGACGCCGGAACGAAAGCCACAGAAGGCATAGCAGAGGAAGTTGGAGACGCGGCCCCCGACGGAGGTGTCGCGACGACTGTATGCGATTCAGCGACTGTAGCCGGTACGGGTGCCGCATTGGACGCTGGAGGCCCAACTCGCGCCGCAGCAGGCGGCGTGGCGGGCTCCGTGATTGCGGGCCGCCCCGGCGTGATATCCGCTTTCGACGCTACCTCCGCAGTCTGGACTGGCGGGTGCGATTGCGTCGGAGGTTGCACCTCAGGCGGCCTAGGCTGCGAGTCGCTCACGCCCAGCTCTTTCTTTTTGCGTTCGTACTCTTCCTTGGTCAAAACTCCGCCATCGAACGCCTCATCCAGAATTTTTAATTTGGCCACCCTGGTTTGCTGCGCGGATTGTTCGAAGATCGCCTGATTCTTTTTGGCAATGTATTCTTCTCGTGTGATCACGCCGCTCTTCACCGCGGTGTCCAAAGACGCCATTTTCTTCTGTTCTTCGGTCAAATTGGCGGACACATTGGCGGGCGCAGATGTGGGCGAAAGAGCCGGTTTGGTATCCGCAGGTGGCGGCGTCTTTGGCGAAGTGGGTGGAACAAACGGAGCGGCCGGAGTCGCGCTGGGCCCGCGCGCCACCACGCCATTTAAACTCAGGGATTGAATCATCCCTTGCGCAACCTGATAATCGGCGATTTTTTCTTTACTGATCGGCTTCATGTCGGACGCTGAGGCAATGACCGCGATGGTATATCCGTTCGCGGAAAACGTTTCGAGGTCCACCTGCGTATGCGGAGCAGTAGCCGAGCCCGGCGATTCCCCGACAATGTACGTCCTGGAAAGACCCGCCACCTCTTTCACGCCGCGGGACAAAACCTGGTAGCCCGGATGATTTGTCTGGACGCCGGTGTTGAGGGCTTTTAAAAAGGTCGCCGGGTCAATTCCTTTTTGCAAAAAAATCTGAACATAGGCGTCGCCGCCATGCGCGATGGTTACGCCCGACACTCCGCCGGCGTTAAACGGTTTGGCCTGCCATCCCGCCGGCACCTGTATCGTGAATCGGTGCTCCGTATCGACGTAAGAATTCGCGGATTGGCCTGAGGCCACGGAAATGAAAACAAGCAAGCCAAGCACTACTAACACGCTCCGCAGACCTAACGCCTGATGTTTTGCGCCTGACAGGGGCCCGACTTTTTGCATTCTTTTCCGCCTAGGAATTAGTGTTCGCGCCTACGGGAGATAGTCTTCGACCCATGCAGCAGTTTCTTCGTGAGGCGGCGCGAAAAAGCATCTCAGGGCGGGGATCTATAAGATACTGTTTTTGGGCCTCGGTTTGCACCTACATACAGCAAAAGTATCGGCCCAAGGCTGCGAACTCACAATACGGGATTTTGGGGAGCAAGATCAGGTAATTCCCCCGTGCGCGGATACCGCGCTAACGAAAAAAGTTGCCTGCGCTTCAGCCTGCGCACTTTGTCCCGGCAAAGTTGCAGTCCCGAGCCGTTTAAATTTAGCAAGGCCAAGCCCCGCAATCCAAAGCGCGCGCCACGGAATCGTTCCTCCTGTTAGAATGTTAGAATCAATTTTCGATCCGTGAACCAACTCGAACGGAATGGTAGGGACACAGTCTAATGTTTGAGAACCTGACAGATAAGCTTCAGCGAGTTTTCAAAAATCTGCGCGGCCAAGGGAAACTCACGCAGGAACACGTGGAGGAAGCGCTCGCCGGAATTCGCGAAGCGCTCCTCGAAGGCGACGTGAACGTCGGCGTGATCGATGAATTGCTCGTGCACATCCGCGAGAAGGCACTTGGCTCGGAAGTTCTCTTGCAACTGTCTCCCGATCAGCAGGTCATTAAAATCGTTCGCGATGAACTCGCGCTGCTTCTAGGCAAACATGCCAAGCCGCTATTCTCTTCTCGCCCGCCCTCGGTCTGGATGATCGTAGGTCTGCAAGGCTCTGGTAAAACCACTACCACAGGTAAGCTCGCCAAGTGGCTCTCCGCGCACGGCCACCGCCCGATCGTCGTATCGACAGACGTATACCGCCCCGCGGCGCGCGAACAGCTGTCGCAAGTGGCGAAAGCAATTCATGTTCCGGCGTGGCCGGGGACCGGCACCGACAAACCTTTGGAAATTGTGCGCGGCGCCATTCGCGAAGCGAAGCTCTCCGCGCATGACGTGATCCTCGTGGACACCGCGGGCCGTTTACACATTGACGAAACGCTGATGGATGAACTGGGGTCGTTGAAGAAAGATCTGACGCCCGCGGAAATATTGTTCGTCGCAGATGCCATGATCGGGCAGGATGCGGTCCGCTCCGCGGGAGAGTTTCACAAGAAACTTGGCCTGACGGGCGTGGTTCTCACCAAGCTCGACGGCGACGCGCGCGGCGGCGCGGCGCTTTCTATCGGGAAAGTAACCGGCGCGCCAGTCAAATTCGTAGGGACGGGCGAAAAGTATGACGCTCTGGACGCGTTCTATCCGGAGCGCATCGTTTCGCGCATCCTCGGCATGGGCGACGTGCTTTCGTTAATCGAGCGCGTCGAGCAAGCCGTCGATGCCAAGCAAGTGGCCGAACTCGAACGCAAGCTGCGTCGCAGTGAATTCACGCTGGAAGATTTCCGCGACCAGTTGCGCCAGATTCGCAAGATGGGACCGCTCGAGCAGGTCATGGGGATGCTCCCCAAAGTCGGCCCGCTCGCCAATGTCCCCAAGGATGTTCACGTGGACGAATCCCACCTGAAGCGCATCGAGGCCATTATCAACTCGATGACCAATTCCGAGCGCAACGATCACAACCTGATCGACGGCAAGCGTCGCAAGCGGATCGCCCGCGGCAGTGGCACCTCTGTGCAGGAAGTGAATCAAGTTCTGAAGCAATACCTGCAGATGCGCCAGATGATGAAGCAATACGGCGCCCTCGCCGCGCAGGGCCGTTTGAAGGGCATCGGCAAGCTGAGCGGAATCTCCTAGGAATCCACCTCTGCCGGGCGAACCGGACACTTTAATCGCGTTTCCCAGACAAACCCTGGGCTTTCGCCCGCATCACTCCTATCAGGGGCTATCGGGGGCTGCTATTAATCAGCTTCCGGGCTATCGAAAACAGGTGGAACCAGCTATAATCCTAGGTTAGGAGGAAGTAAAACGTGCTGGCAATCCGCTTGGCTAGATTTGGCAAAAAGAAACAACCATTTTATCGCGTCGTGGTCCTCGACAAACGCAAGCCCCGCAACGGCAGGACTGTGGAAGTCGTCGGAACCTACGACCCGCTCAAGAATCCCGCTTTGATTCAGTTGGATGCTGAGCGCGTGAAGTATTGGCTGTCCGTCGGTGCGCAACCCAGTGACACAGTGCGCAGCTTTTTTTCAGCTCAAAATATCGCTTGAACCGCTAGCCCGTGGTTTAACGAATAAGGTTCCCCTGGCCCTCGGGAACCGTGCAACTACGAACTCAAATTGAATCCTCATCTGTAGACGGTGGAGGGCCCCATGAAGGACCTTGTGGAAGCGATTGCGAAAGCTTTGGTTGATCATCCGGATGAAGTGAAAGTGCGATCAGTGGACGGGGAGCAAGTCACTGTCTTGGAATTGCGAGTACACCCCGAAGATCTGGGCAAGGTAATTGGACGGCAGGGACGGACTGCAAAATCCATCCGCACCATCCTCGGCGCCGCCGGAATGAAAATTCGGAAACGCCTGACGCTTGAAATCCTCGAATAAATTGCCACCCGAAGAATTCACCGGCGTAACGCTGGCAAGAATTCTACGCGCGCGTGGCCTGCGCGGCGAAGTGGCCGCGGAAATTCTCACGGACTTTCCAGAGCGCCTCTCCAAGTTGCGGGAGGCGTGGTTGTCTGATGGGCGAAGCGCCCCCCGCCACGTGCGCGTAAAGCGCTGCTGGCTCTCGCCCAGCCGCGGCGGGCAGGCAATTTTCCATTTCGCAAATATCGATACGATGGACGAGGCCGAGACTCTGCGCGGCCTTGAAGTGCAGATTCCCATCGAACAGCGCACCAAGCTTGAGGCTGGAAATTATTTTGTGGCCGACCTCATCGGTTGCGAAGTTTGGGAAGCGGGCGCTGCCGTTGCGCTTGGCTCAGTGCGCGATGTGGAATTTCCCGGGGGCGTGCCGTTGCTCGCCGTCGATACGAATCGGGGCGAAGTCCTTGTGCCGCTGGCCTCCCATTTTTGTACGCAAATCGATGTGAAAGCGAAACGCATTTACGTCGCACTGCCCGAAGGTCTGCTGGATTTGAATCGCAGCTGACCCGCGCTGCGCTACACTGTCCCTGCCATGCAGTTTGAGATCATCACTATTTTTCCGGAATTTTTCGCCGGTCCTCTCGATTACGGCATCGTGCGCCGCGCTCGCGAAGCGCGTATCGCCGATGTGCGCGTGCACGATCTGCGCGCCTTTGCACATGACCGGCATCGCACCGTCGACGACCGTCCCTTCGGCGGCGGCGAAGGCATGGTGCTGAAGCCAGAGCCGCTGTTCGAGGCGGTTGAGTTTGTGTTGAGCCAAAAAGCTCTCTCCAGCGCATCTGCGAAAGACGATTCAAAAATCGCAGAGTCGGCTGACCCAGCTGGGGAACGCCATGCCGTGCCCCTGCTGCGTGAAGCCGCGCACATCGCTCCAACTGGGACGGCGATCGTTCTGCTCTCCGCCTCCGGAAAATTATTTCACCAGGAAACGGCGCGCCGCTTCGCGCAACTCGATCGAATCATCCTGCTGTGCGGCCGCTACGAAGGGGTGGACGAACGCGTCACCGAGCATCTCGTAACCGACGAACTTTCCATCGGCGATTACGTATTATCCGGTGGCGAATTGGGCGCCGCGCTGATCCTGGATGCCGTAACCCGCCTCCTGCCCGGCGCGCTAGGCAATGAAGATTCGACGATTAACGAATCCTTCAGCGCAATCGAGACGGCAAGCGCAGGCGCTGGACCGGAATCCGCCACCGGTCGCCAGTCACCAATCGTCAGCCACGCAGCACCTGTCGCGTCGCACACCGCCCGCCATTTAATGCTCGACTACCCCCACTACACACGCCCCGCCGAATTCCGCGGCTGGCCCGTGCCCGAAGTCCTCCTGGGTGGCAACCACGAAGAAATCCGCAAATGGCGCCGACAAAAAGCCATGGAAAAGACGCGCAGAAACCGCCCGGATTTATTGCCAATAAATATTTAACAGCGACTAACGTAAGGAGTGGTTTCAGTAGCACAGGCTCCAGCCTGTGGAATTTTGACCCTGCAAGGACTGAACCCCACAGGCTGAAGCTGTGCTGCTTTTACTGCGACGACTCTGAAGATTCTCTGTAAGGCCGCACCACAGAATCATCTACGTCAGGTTCGAAGAGCCAGACATCGCGGTTTCGAAAATAATTGAACAGGGGTTTCCGATCGACGCCGGGAATCTCGCGCGCCCACACAATTTTTGAGTGATCGATATCCGCGTCGTTGTACACATATTCTTCGCCGGAATTATGATCTTTCGAGTACCGCACAAGCACAAGATGCTCGCCGGGAATTGCATTCAACTGCTTTTCGACCGGTTTTCGAAATGGCTCGTTGACGTCATCCACAAATGGAAACGCATCCGCGTATAAATTTCGTTGCATTTCGCAAAGCTGCAGCACGATGCAAATGACGAGTAGAAATTCTAGAGAGGCGCCAAGCAATCTCCATTGGCAATTCGCCGGGCGACGTAATAGTTCCACAACGGCCCTCACCGCAAAAATCCCAAGCAGCGCGGCCAACAGCGGCAGTAATGGATGCCGATGCAGCCAATCGAGCACGCCGTTCGGCTGTGACACGAGCGTCTGCAGGAAATAAATCGGCCCGATTAGCACTGCGAATAGAGCAATAAGTCGCGTCAGTCCTGCTCCCACTGGCCTGCCAAACAATCTCAGCTGTCGAAGGGCAGCTAGGCATTGCACAAGCAGCACGAACACGGTGGCCATCAGCGGCGCAGCATAATGCGCGTGGTAGTACACGATGATCCATAATCCGAACGCGGACAACGCCACCTGAAACATCAGCAGCCAATTACGCGGCTTTTTCAAGATCCATGGCAGGGCGAGAAACGGCACCGAAAGCGCGGGGCCCAGAAAAAATTCCCAAAAATCTTGTGACTTATACCACCACTGCCCCACGGCCGCAGGCCAGCTTGCCTGATACAGGCCGGGCAAAAAATTATGATAGAAGTCGTCGAACTGCGGATTCGCGTAGGAGATTTGCGGCTTGTCATGCTGCCACAGGAAGATCGCCGTGGTGATCATCTTCTGTTCAATGAAGTGCGGGAACGCGGCAGGACTGCCTGTGACGCGCCAGTTATAAAGTCCGACAAAGCCCGCAGCGCAAAAAATGGTGGCCGCGGCAGGCAAGAGGATGCGCTTAACGATGAGCGCCCGCTCCGCGGCATCCAGCCGAATCGCCCACCACGAAAGCGCGACGGCCAGCGGGAACATAAAAATCGCGCCCTCGACTGGCCGGCTAACGGCAAGGACGGCCGCGCCGATGCCGAAGATAATTGCATCGCGCAAGTGCCGCTGATCCCAGATGCGTGCGAGCGCGCCGAGCACGAGCGCTGCTCCAGTTGCGGCCACCGCGCCACCCCAATAGCTGTTGATCCAGTAGCTGAACACACTGAACCGCGCCCACACCAGCACGCCGCCAAGCAGCGCCCACTGCGGCCGCACCCAAGCCTGCAGCATCCAGGTAAACGCCATGCACATAGCCGCAACGCTAAGCAACACGCCGACCCACGGTTGCCCTAGAGCTTTTCCGATCGCCAGCACCATCCCTTGACCTGGCGGGTACATGGAGGCATAGGTCGGACGTTGAATCACATGAAATGTGTCGAAAAAAATCCACATCGAATGCGGAGGATTGGCAAGCCGGCCGTTAGCAAAAGTATCGCCCGCCACCAAATAACTGAATTCGTCGTGAACCTTCGGCTGCGGAACGTGCTGCCAGGGCAGCAGTGCCACTCGCGCTAAAATCGCAATTGCACAAATCGCAACAATTGCCAGCCGTCTTTTTTGTGCGAAGCGGGAAAATCTCTCTTCAATCCACGCGAAAGCTGGCTCTCCCCAACTCGTGGCGGGAGCGCCTAAGGCCACACAAACGGCTAATACGATCCACTCTACTTTCGACACACGATTCCATTCGGCGCAGCCGTCACAATGTTCCCTCGCGGCGGCTCAAAACGTAGTACTTCTGTCGCCTTGTTATCATAGACATCATAAAAAATGGGTTTCGCTGATAACAGTTCGCCGTGCAGAATCAGAGAAAATCCGTTTTGCCAACCTCAAGAATTTGCCCCCCAGCCGTCGGTGAAAGCTTGACGGGTTCCGGACTCGCATTGCAGTGCTGGCATCACCACGCTAGTCGCGTTGCGGTTGTGAAACTGTACACGACTTGAGGAGCTTCGGGAAACCTCACCATCGATTCCTGAAACAAACTGTATAGGCTGGAATCGGAATGTACCGATTTGGTGTGGCGAGCGCAACCCGGTCGTAGCACAGGGACTTACGTGACACGAACCCGTCACCAGTTTGTTATGGTGAAGTCAGCCCATTTCGGCTATACTTTGCGTTTGCATTTTGCAGTGCTGACCCCGCCTGAGTGGGTCTGCCGGGAATCGAAGCCATGAACCTCGTAATCGAAAAGTTTCAATCGTCACAAGTGCGTAAAGACCTACCGTCGTTGCGTCCGGGTGACACCGTGCGCGTGCACGTCCGCCTGAAAGAGGGCGAAGGCGACAAAGAGCGCATTCAGCCGTTCGAAGGCGTGATCATCAAGAAGCGCGGCAAGTCCACGGGCGGAAGTTTCACTGTCCGCCGCGTGAGTTTCGGAGTCGGGATTGAGCGTATTTTCCCCGCCAACTCGCCGTCCATCAGCTCCATCGAGGTGCTGCGACAGGGTCGCGTGCGTCGCGCGAAGCTGTATTACCTGCGCGGACTGAAGGGCAAGGCGGCACGTCTACAGCGCGTCGAGCGCGTGGAAACGCCGGAGACTGCTGCTCCCGAAGAAACCAAGTCTTAAGTATCCTGCAAGCCATCGATTCGGATAAAGCCCAGGTGAATTCTTCCTGGGCCTTTCCATTTTTGATCAGCCGACCTTCGCGAGAGCTTCCCCGCCTTTGGCAGCGAGTCTTCGGTTATCGCACTAGAATAAAGTCTGCCCGTTCGAAAAAAGGGCGGGCGCTACGAAACCAAATCCTGCGGAGAATCATGATTTCGTAGCGGCCGCCTCGTCCGCGCTCTTCGGTACGGAGTGGGCGACGTCTGCTGTAAATTAGAACTCAACTTTATTATTCTGCGTACTCATCCTGATTTCCGTCGTGCTAAAATCCGCCGTGATGACGAGGCAATGTTCCAACAGGTTCGAACGCGAAGCCCGCAAGTGCGGATGGCTAAGAATTGCCGGACTCGACGAAGTGGGCCGCGGATCCCTTTTCGGACAAGTGGTTGCCGCTGCCGTCATTCTGGATCCCAAGCGACGCATAGTTGGCCTGGATGATTCAAAAAAGCTTCTCCCGGAGCGCCGCGAGGTTCTGTCCCTGCGCATCCGCGAACACGCTTTGGCCTGGGCCATTGCAGAGGTGGACGCGAGCCGCATCGATGCATGGAACATCTACCAGGCCAGCCGCATGGCCATGGCAGCTGCTCTGAACCAGCTGAAAATTTCGCCGGATTATTTACTTCTCGACGCGATGCAGTTGGACGTACTGATCGAACAGAAATCGCTGATTCACGGCGACGCGCTTTCCGTTTCAATCGCCGCTGCATCCATCATTGCGAAAGTAGAACGCGACCGCCAGATGCGCGAGTGGCACGAAGTTTATCCTCAGTACGGCCTCGCACAGCATAAAGGTTATGCCACTCCTGAGCATCTCGCTGCGTTGCGCGCACACGGCCCAACACCACATCATCGTTATTCATTTTCTCCTGTACGGGAAGCCGCGTGCTGGGCCGCCGGAGCCACACAAGTGACTTTGCCCCTGTCCGCAAATGAAACTGCGTGAGATTTCGTTAAGTTGCTCGATTTCGGTCTGCCAACCGTTAAATACCCCTAATTACTGCCAGGTACGCTTTTAAATGGCTCGCGTTGACTTGGGATTTTGCAGCATGCTAGCGTGAAATCTAAGCTTGTTACGGACCGGATTCACCGATCCTGCAGGCGGGCACCAATGGCAGCGGTGCGCTCGGCTGGCTTCCCAAAAAGGTAAGCTTTCAGCGCGCCGGATCAACGATCCACCATTTACCCGACTTCATTTGCTGGCGAGGGTCAATGGAAAGAGCATCCCAAGATGGCTTATAACAAGACCAAACATTTAAACGCGGCGCAAAAATATCTCCAGCAGGGGAAGATGCCGCAGGCCATCCTGGAATATCAGCAGATCCTCAGGAACGAGCCAAAAGACCAGGTCACGCTCATGACGCTGGGAGATTTATTTGTCCGCCAAGGCGATACGTTTCAGGCCCTGGAATATTTTGAGCGTCTGGCAAAAATTTTCCTGAACGACGGTTTTACAACCAAGGCAATCGCGATTTATAAAAAGGTGGCGAAGCTCGCTCCCGAGGAAAGCCGCCCGCTCGAGCGCCTGGCCGAGCTCTACGTGCAGCAAGGCGTGTTAAGCGAGGCGCGTCCCCTTTATTTGCAGCTGGCTGAAATGCAATTGAAAGCCGGGCGCCAACCGCAAGCTGCGCTGCTGCTGCGAAAGTTGCTCGAAGCCGAACCCGACAACATGCGCGTGCAGGTCAGGCTCGCGGAATTGCATCTTTCGATGGGGCAGCAGAAAGAGGCGATTGAAACCTTTCACGCGGCGGCGCAAAGGCTGACGGACCAAGGCGATCACAGCGAAGCGATTCGCCTGGCGGATCGCATTCTAGAACTGGACCCTTCTTACAATCCTACTTTCCGGTTGAAAATACATGCACTCAAAGCATCCGGAAAGACAGCGGAAGCTGCAAAACTTCTGGAAACACTTCCGGATCGCGAGGATGGTGCCGAAACCACGTCCATGTTGTTGAACTTGTACATGGAAAACGAGCAGATGGTCAAAGCGTCGCAGCTTGCAGAAAAAGTTTTTGCGCGAGACCCCAAACAATTTGCAGTACCGATGAAAATTGCCTCGTCGTTACTGGAATCCGGAGATATTGAGCACGCGCACCGCCTGCTCGGCCTGATTCGCAATCCGATGATCGATGCGGGTGAGCACGAACCCCTGGCACAAGCGCTGGCGCGCCTTGCAGAACAAGAACCGGGACAACTGGAACCGCTCGAATGGCTCGTCGATCTTTACGGCCGGGCCAGCGACTCCTTCCGCCTGCCCGATGCCCTCGCGCAGCTAGCCGCCGGATACGAATCCGCTGGCGACGAACCGAAAGCTCTTGCGACTTACGAAAAATTGCTGGAGAGAACTCCTGAAGACGAGACGACCCGGCGCAGGTATATGCGCTTACGTTCGAAGTCGGGTCTCGGACCGATAACCGGTGAAATTGCTCCCGTCGTAAAAATGGCCCCGACCGACGAAAAAGGACCGGCGACCGCTCCCAAACCTGCTGACCCTTCACTCGACGAAGAGACGCAGCGCTACGTCACCCAGGCTTTAACGGACGTCGATTTATTTTCCAGCTATGGACTCACGCAAAAAGCAATCGACTTACTGGAGTCTGTCCTCGATCGCGCGCCGCGCCATGCGCCCATCCTGGAAAGATTGCTGGACCTTTCCGTGGCTGCCGGCAGCAACAGCCGAATTGCGGAACTCGCGCTCCTGCTGGAGCAGATTGCGAAAGAGCAGAATGACCGCGCAGGAGCGGAGCGCTACGCAGAACTCCGGCGGCGCTTTCAACCGAACTCCGGCGCAGCGCCTGAAGCTGACATCCCTGAGGTCCCTTCCGTCGATACGGCGCCACCCGAATTCGCTGTCCCCGTAATCCAAGCGCAGTTGGATGAGGCGGTCGAGGAAGCTAATCCCAAGGCAGAACCAGAATTTAGCGTTCCCGTAGAAGTCGCCCCGCCCGTCCCACCCGAATCGAAAGTGCAAGAATCGACAGTGCATGAAGTAGATCTGTCCGACGAGTGGGCCGCGTTGTCCCAGCAACTTGAGTCCGCAATGCAGGAGGAACCGGAACTCGCTCCACGTCAAACTCCTGCGCCGCAAATGGATGAAGCAGTTCCATCGCCCGTACTGGTTCCAGAGGACGCGGCACATGGAGCCGCGGACGCTACGAGCGAAGCCTCCGCCTATGACTTTGAACTTCAGCCTGATGAAGCGAAAGGAATCGCACAGACGGATACGCGCGCGTCAGACTCCATGATTTCCGATCTTGCAGGCGATTTGGATTCCTTCGCATCATCGCTGGGAATTTCGAATGCCCCGCCTTTACCGCCGCTCGCCCCGCCGAAAAATTCGATTGCTGCCTCTGTCGAGCATACTCCCCGTGTTTCCGCCAATGCTCCGGGTAACGGTGCCAAAGCTCCCGCGACGTCGGGATCGCTCGAGGGACCGCTGGGCGACTTGTTCGAAGAGTTTCGCAGCGAGCTGGGCGAAACAAAAGAAGATGAAGATCTCGAGACTCATTACAATCTGGGAATCGCCTACCGCGAAATGGGCCTGCTGGAAGAGGCGATCAGCGAGTTCCAAAAAGTGGCCAGCTTCGCGGATAAGGGTCCTGCTTTCCGATATGCCATGCAGTGTAGTACCCTTTTGGGATTGGCATTTATGGAGAAAGGGCAACCAGCGATCGCCGCAATCTGGTACGAGCGCGCGCTGAAAACTCCGGGGCTAGACCAGGAATCGATTCTTGCGTTGCGCTACGATTTGGGGATCGCCCAGGAACTGGCGGGAGACGAGAAGGCAGCGTTCAATAGCTTCTCGCAAGTCTATGCGCTGAACATCGATTATCGCGACGTATCGGAACGCATTGCCCTTCTTGGAAAGACGCGCTAACCTAAGCTCGAATGAAATCTTTCATGCAAGTGTTGCTTACTCTGGACGTCTTTCTACTTGGCGTACTGTTGATCATGGTTCCCTGGTACGGCTATTGGGATCATAATTTTTTCCTCGACCGGTTTCCCAGCCTCATCCCTATTCTGTTGCATCCCTCCACCCGCGGCGCAGTCACGGGTCTCGGAACTCTGGATATCTTTCTGGCGTCAAACATGTTGCGGGGACGGACGGACTCCGTTGCCGATCGATCGTAAACCGATTTTCTGCTATGTGACGGACCGGCGCTTGCCTGAAGCCGCGTCCGCTGCTGCTTCTGTACCGCCCAGCCAAGTTTTGCTGCCCCGGGTAAATTCACTTTACGATTCCATTTCGCAGGCAATCTCGGCGGGAATAAACTGGATCCAGATTCGCGAAAAAGACCTTGATACGCGCAGTTTGTTGGAAGTGGCTCGATTTGCAGTTACTGCCGCGCGCGGAACACAGGCGCGCGTCGTGATCAACGACCGCTTGGACATTGCGCTAGCAGCGAACGCGTCGGGGATACACCTCGGAGAAAAATCGCTTCCACTCGAGGCGGTAGTGAAGTGGCGGCATTCGAGTGGCCGAAATGCTTTTCAGATCGGCATCTCCTGCCATTCTCTGGAATCCGCATGTGCGGCTGAAGCTAACGGCGCGGACTACATTTTTTTCGGACCGGTATTCGCCACCCCATCTAAGGCGGCGTTCGGCGCTCCGCACGGGCTCGACCGGCTCCGCGAAGTCTGCGCTTCCGTAAAAATTCCTGTGCTGGCGATTGGCGGCGTGAATTTTGAAAATGCGCAGGAGTGCCTGAACGCGGGAGCGTCTGGTGTAGCAGCGATTCGATTATTTCAGAATGTGAAAGATCCCGCGGAACTACCCATCAAATTAAAAGAGTTTCGCCTCAAGTAGAACAGGCTTTAGCCTGTTTTCTTTTGAGTTTGCAGCGAGCAATGGCGCAGTACAGCAGGAAAAGCAAACAGGCTGAAGCCTGCTCTACTAAACCCACTCCACTCCCAAATTCTTCAGCTTTTCGCGCAGGCCGTACATATCGAGACCCAATTCTCCCGCCTTGAGGCGCTCGCGATTTTTCTCTTCCTTAGCCAAACGCGCTTCGCACTGGCGCACAACCTCGGCCGCATCCTGTCGCGGCACGACGACAATTCCATCCACGTCCCCAACGATGATATCGCCGGGATGAACGAGCGCTCCCGCGCAGACAATATCGATGTTCACGTATCCTGCAGTTTCCTTCACCGTGCCCTGCGCCGAAATCGCCCGTGAAAATGCGGGAAAATGCATGGCGGTCAGATCCGCGACGTCGCGCACTCCCGCGTGAATCACGAGGCCCTTGATGCCGTGCGCCTGGCAAGAGGTCGCCAACAACTCTCCGAAAAATCCATCCGTAGAATCGGAATGCGTCGCGACCACGAGGACGTCGCCCGGCTTGCACACTTCAATCGCCGCATGAAACATCAGATTGTCGCCGGGATGGCACAGCACCGTCACCGCGGGATTGCCAATGCGAGCCGTTGGATAAATCGGCCGCATGTAGGGAAGCATCAGCCCGGTGCGGCCCTGCGCTTCGTGCACGGTTGCCGTGCCGAATTCTCCGAGCTTTCGCGCCAGCTCCGGATCGGGCCGTTCGATGTTGCGGACAATTCTTGGCTTCATTTGAAAATTTCTCCGTCGTCGATTGAATTTCGCCAGCGTCCCACCTGAAAGCTAATTCCCAAATCATTTTTGCGGGTCGCGGCTTCACAGGTTGCGGAAAAACAAAAAAACGTGTCAATCCGAGGCCTGCAGCTTGACGAGGAATCTCTTTTTTTTCGGCTTAACATCGAACAGAGATTCTCACTACGTTCGGAATGACCACCTTCGTCGAGCAGCACAGCCGCTCTTGGCTGAGTGCAGTTTGCAAAACCCGCACGGGCAAGAGTGCCTGTGCTACTCAACCATCAGCCCAACCCTTTTTTCCGCGGCCCGTCGAGCCGCGACCGTCAGAGGACATCAAAGAACTCACGCAAGCAGCGCGGACGGATTCGTGACCGTCATATGCCGGATTTGGTCGACGCTGAAACCCGCATCCAGCATTTTCTGCGTGAACATCGCGAATCCCTCGGCAACAGGCGGATTAATCGTCTGGCCTAAATCAGTCGAAAGCACGCAGCGCTCCGGCCCAACAACGCGAATCGCTTCCATCACCGCTTCCCACGGAGCTTTTCCGGTGTGCATGGTCGTAAAGCAGTGCTCGATGAACGCACCCATGTCGGCGAGATGCTTTTGTTCGTCCGCCGTCAAATTTTGCGATGGAAATTCGGCGTGCGTCACCAAAACTTTTTGCGTCCCCATTGCCCGCGCGCTCTTCACTAGCTCAAAAATTTCCACGCGCCCGAGGTGCCCGGTGGCCAGGATCATATTGTGCTTGGCGATGATTTCGATGCAGCGCAGTGTTACGGGAGAAGTTTTTCCGTCGAAGTCCAGCACGGTAAGTGGCGGCGGCGCGATTCCTGTAGCGGCGAGCTCACGCTGAATTTTTGCCCAAAACGGAAGCTTCACGTTCGGACCATCGAGCCGCCCCGCAGTTTCGTTGTTTGCATCCACTGTCGGAAACCATACAATTTTGCAGCCAGATCGCCCCGCAAGCTCCAGCGCCACGGGATTCAATCCGCCCACAGAGTGGTTTAGCGTAATTGCTCCGTACGCGGCGATGCCCGGCACGGCTTTCGTTACGACTTTCGCGCGTTCGGCCGTTGGGAAATAATGCGACTTCAGAATAAATCCTTTGAGCCCGCGCCCCAGAAATTCCTTGGCCAAATCCAGATCGTCAATGCGTCGCTCAATCACGTCCGGCGCAACATGCACCTGCATATCGTACGCGCCCTGCAAACATTTCCATGCGGAGTCCGTGACCGGCGTAACTTTCGCTCCAGCCGCGCCTTCTCCGCCGCCAGGCGTCATGGAAGTCATGGGTTGGTCCTTTCCATTCAATAAGTTCTGTTTCGTTCATGAAATTGCGTGCAAATTTAAGCGAATGCCTAAGAATTATTCATGGGAGTCGCAGCGACAGAATATACCCCATCGTCGACACGTTTCACTATAGGGGTTTGAGTAGCACAGGCTTAAGCCTGTGGGGTTTATGCCATGCAAGGTCAAAGTTCCGCAGATTTTGAAGCCTGTACTACTTAAACCGGCGCCGAAGAATTAATGGCAGCTGGCATCGTCCTCGAACGTTCCGCTAACGAGCATCGAGCTGAGAAACCTGCTGCAATTGGCAATTTTGGCAAGCATGGGGTCGCTCTGGAGCGCATCGGGGCGCACGGAATTGGTGGCGTTCAGCGATTGGCGCGCCGACACCACATCATTCGTCCAACGCGCTATATTTGAAAATTCAGTTTGCAGGAGGCGCATCGCGTCTTCATCGCCGGGAGTGGACGCCGCGACGCTCACCTGATCGAGATTGGCCTGCACGCGATCGTGATAATCCTGCGGCCACGTTCCTACCACTGGCACTCCATACGTGAGAATCGTGCCCACTGCGCCGCGCCATTCGCGCATCTCCGCGAGTTCGCTGATGGCCAGGCTCGCAAAATTTCTGGTGAGCAATCCCGCTGGAATTGGTTGTGCCGCGGGCTGCTGAGTTTCCGGCGCAGGCGCCGCCACAGCCTCGACCGGCTGAGGCTCTGGAAAATTAAGCACTACGCGATGCGTCTCCAGCGTTACGGAACCATTCATGAATTGCGCCACGGTCTCCACGTCGATGTAGGCGTGGCCATTCATTTGCACGACGCTGCCCTGCTGTTTTCCGTTCACAATTAGCTCGCGATTGGTTTTACTTTGCGCAAATAAAATTCCGGCGAACAGGAAAATCGATCCGACGAGGAAAAAATAAGAGAGTGTCCTGCGCTTGTTCATGATGACCCCGCTTCCATGCCTATCGGGCTTCGGACAACCGCCAATACATAGGTTACAGCGATTGCGAGTGGGCTTCTAGGGGGAGTTCAACTTAGAGGCGGTGGGAAAAATGCGGAGGAAAAGCGGAATTCCACGATGAAATGGTCTACTCGTCCATTCCACCGTAAAGGCTTTAACTCAGAGAACACCGAGAAAAACAAGAGAAGGAGGAGAGAGGCTTCGATCGCACTTTCAGCCTCCCAGCCTTTCTCGTTTTTTTTCTGTGTCCGCTGTGTTAAGTCTTTGCCGGGTTTTATTTCACTTGATCGCCAGCGGATTCACCGGCGACGCAACCGCGCCCGTAACCGGCAATGCCGGCGCCACAAAAAGAAATTCGTACTTCTTGTCGTCCGCGCATTCTTTCGCCAGTTCCGCGAGGTCGAAGATTTCGCCCACGGTGAGCCCCATGATGGGGATGGAAATCCAATGCCACGGCTGGTTCGCGTCGTCCGATTCGTTGGGCCGAACTTCCGCGCCCCACGTATCCGTGGCAATGCCCGCGACTTGCTTCTTGTGCAGCCAGTCCAGGGTTTCAAACGCGAGGCCCGGGGCGTCGCCACCCGAGTAGCCGTCCCACGACTTTGCGGAAAGCATCGCTTCCATCTGTCCGGTGCGAACCAGCAGATAATCGCCGCGCCGCACTTCCACTCCAAAATGTTTTTCCGCCTTGTCCAGCATTTCGTTTGTGATGGCAAATGTGTCCGGGAGATATTGCATTCCGAGCATGCGCGGAATATCGAAGAGCACGCCGCGGCCGACCATGCGATCCTTGGTTTTTTCGATGCCGCATTTCTGCGCGCCCGCCGACGTCACCGTGCGGCAATCATATCCATTCCACATATGATCGCCATAAAAAATGTGGCCCAGCCCATCCCACTGCGTGCCGGCCTGTGTTGGCATCATGATGATGTCGTCGGACCCGCGAATTTTGCGGCTGTCCAGCACGCCGGAATACGCGTCCGTTCCGGTGCGCAACATCAAATGGATGGGATTGAATCGGCCCATGGCCGGATATTTCGACTTGCCGCCCTGAGGTCCGTTGCTGTCAAAATTCAGCGCCAGGGAAATCACTTTGCCGCGTTGCACGAGCCGCGTCGCTGCGACGATGTCTTCCGGCTGCACGTAGTTCAGCGTTCCGATTTGATCGTCTGGGCCCCATTTGCCCCAGTTTTTCAGCCGCTCCGCCGCCGCATGTATATCGGCCATCTTCAATTTGCGCGTTGATGCTCCCGAGTCTGCCATCCGTCCTCCAATGTCGTTGATTAGTAGGGATAGGAATACACGAATCTATAATTTCAGCCCGTCATTGTACTGGAATTGAAAGCGAGGCGTG
Organism: Candidatus Acidiferrales bacterium; assembly: GCA_035696345.1. GTDB lineage: Bacteria > Acidobacteriota > Terriglobia > Acidiferrales > UBA7541 > Palsa-360. The sequence goes on along the minus strand of DASRQU010000151.1, from coordinate 50,726 downwards.
TGCGGATTTATGTGGCATAGGCTTTAGCCTGTGCGCAGTTAGGCCTTGCAAGGATTAAAACCGCACAGGCTGAAGCCTATGCCACATAAAAGCAAATCCTATTTATCGGGAAGCGCGAAAACGTAGATCGCATCGCCGCTCAGCGGGTAACGCACGTCCGGCAAGATCGTGCGCGGCACGTTGCGCGGGCTGCCGCCGCCCAGCCCTGTGGTCACGGCGACGTATTGCTTGCCGCCAACGCTGAACGTTACCGGGAAACCCTGAACGGAAGTGCCAAGGCGCGTCTGCCACAGTGTTTTGCCAGTATTGACGTCGATGGCGCGGAACACGCGATTGATGTCGCCAACGAATGCGATGCCTCCGGCCGTCGACAGCACAGCCGTGAGGAATGACGGACGCTGCTGCACGTTCCAAACTTCTTTCATCGTCTTTACATCAAAGGCAGCGAGGCGGCCCACATTTCCGTCCGTGCCGGGCATTTCGTAAAACAGACGATCGCCCTGCGTGCCGCCGGAGCCTTCGACGAATTCCACTTTGCGGCCGGCCATTTCCATACAGCTTTGGCTGAGAGGAATAATGAGGTGCTCGGTCGCCGGATCGTAGCTCATCGCCTGCCAGTTGTGGCCGCCTTCGGTGCTCGGGCAAATGGCGGTCCACTTGCCGATTTCCTGTTCCAGAATGTCAGGCCGGTACGTGAGCTTTCCAGTCTGTTCATTTACGTGAAAAATATTTTGAAATAAAGTTTCCTTCGCGCCGATAAATTCTCCGGTCTTGCGATCGAGCTTCCAAAGAATTCCGGCCTTGCCGATGGTGAAGAGCGTTTTGCGATCGCCAATGTCGACGAGCACGCGCTCGTAAACTTCATCCATATCCAGCGTTTCGCCCTGCACGTGCTGGAAGTACCAGGCCAGCTTTCCGTCGTCAGGATGGAGTGCGAGCGTTGAGCTCGAATACAGCGCGTCGCCCTTGGTTCCGCGGCTCACCTGCATCCACGGCTTGGCTTGGGCTACGCCCCAATACGTCAGGTTCAGCTCAGGATCGAAGCTGCCGGTGATCCACGTTTCCGCGCCGACGCGCAGCATGTTGGGCAGATCGCCCCACGTGTCGCCGCCCGGCTGGCCCTCGCGCGCCAGCGTGTTGAAGCGCCACAAAAATTTTCCAGTCGCAGGATCCATCGCGCTGATGAAGCAGCCCTGCTCTTTTTCCTGCGATTTATAGCGGTCGCAGCCGTTTTCGCCCTGCACGACCTGTCCGTGAATAATGATGGGGCCGCTGGAACTTCCGTAGCCTTTCGCGCTGTCGCCGAGGACTGTGTTCCACACCGTTTTCCCGGTGCGCGCGTCGAGTGCAAACACGTGCGCGTCGGTGGTGGCGACAAACACCTTGTCCTGATAGATGGCCATGTTGCGCATGGCGCCAGTTCCGCCGGATGAAATTTTCGGCGGCCGCAGGTGATTTTCCCAGATGAGGTCGCCCGTGCGCGCGTCGAGCGCCTGTACGATGTTGTCCGTGTTGACCAGATAGATGGTGCCGTTGTGCACCAGCGGCGTCGGCTCGTTGGCCGCGATGCTGTCGTTCATGTTCCATTCCCAGACCAGCCGCAGATCCTTCACGTTGTCATGATTGATCTGCGAGAGCGCGCTGTGGTTCCATCCCTGATAATTTCCGCGAACGAGCAGCCAATCGGCGGGGTCCGGCTTGAGCAGCATTTCGTCAGTCACCGGGACGTAATTTTTTACTTCTCCCGAAACGGTGAGGCCCAGAGGCCCGCGCGCGACGGGCTGCGTCGCTGATACTGGCTCCTCTTGTTGAGCGGGTGAGGCAGTCGCCGCAGCGCTGGTAGTGACGGCTCCGATCGGGACGATCGTTTGCGGAGTCAAGGCGTTTGCGCCGGGCATCGCGCCGTTGGCCTGCAGAATATACGCGACCAAATTCACAGCCTCGTCGTCGCTGAGAGATCCGGGATTGGTGAGCGGCATCCCGGTTCGAATCTTCGTAAACAAATCGCTCGTCGGGCGATTACGCCACGTGTTCATAAAATTAGGGCCGACGAGCGGAAGCGCTTCGAATGTGCCCTTCATATCTGGCAAGTGGCACGCTGAGCATGTCGATTGATACAGCGTGCGGCCCGCGGTTGCTTGCTCGGCGGTGAATGGCCCGCTGCGCGCCGGTTGCTGCGCGGCGGTGAATTTATTTCCGACAAGCGCCGTCGCAAAAATTGCAGCCGCGCATGTTGCGAACCGCATTACGTGGAGTCGAGGTCTCGTCATATTTTTCTCTGAATGTAGCGGCCACCTTTAGGTGGGCATGTAACGGCGCAGAAACTTGCGAATTTTCAATGCTCAAAAAAGTGTCCACCTGAAGATGGACGCTACATCAATTTAAAAGCCAGCCCCACAAATTCCCGTCGGGCGCGCCCTGCGATTGTATTTGCACGTAGAGGCGGCCGCTGCGCAGGTCTTCGATTTGGTCCGGCGACAAATCAACCGTACCGCTGACTGTTCCCTTATCGGCTTTGGTCACCGTCAAATCGAGAATTGCAGGACCTCGCAGGCCTTTCGGTCCGCGGCGAATTTGTACTGTGGTAGCGGGCGAGCGCAATCCTTCAAACGTCCCCTGCACCGTTAGTTGCTTCCCTTTCAGCGTCGCGGTGAGGGAGCCGGTTCCCGCAATCGTCGAAAGCATGGAAACGCTGATTGGCACAGGCGAAAGGCGCGCCTTGAACGTATCGCCGCTTTGCGCTGCGGCGCCGAACGCAGCCAACAGGAATGCGGCCAATAAAAATGTTCGGAGTGCTGCAAGTCGCGCGTGTTGCATCGCCATCGTTGACCTCGGCCCAAACGATAACCTTGAAGCGTGTTGACTCAGACGTGCGCAAATCTGGAAATCTCAAATTACAAATTTGAAATCCTAAACTTGAAATTTTTAATTCAAATTTGCCGACGATCACGAAAATTCCGCGGCGGAAGAACCGGACAAATCGTGCGATGCCCTGTCCTTCCGCCGCGGCAATTCAGTTGTTGGCCGTTAATTCGCCAATGGATTGGGGCGAATCTGCATATGGCTCACGGAGCCTTTGTGCGTTTCCGTGAATTTGGGCATGTAGGAGCTGTAGGTCATCCAAAGACCTCGGCCCTTCCAGCCCGCATTGGCGTCGTCAATTCGACCATCCAAACCACGCGTGTAATAGGGCAGCGGGTAAGGAAGGTGAAATACAGAGAATTTTTCCGTCTTCGGATCGAATACGAACATTGCGTCCGAAGCGGTTCCAGTGACGATTACAGTGTCCTTGCCAAGACCCGACGCGTTGAATTGATCTACCCACAGGAAGTAGGGGAAATCGGTGGTGCCGGTTTCGCTGCCGGTGCCCTTAAATTTTACTCCTGGGTTTTCCCAGAATTTCCATTGGCCGGTCTTGACGTCCAGGCGGCCGAGATGACCGCTGCCGAGCGAAACCCAAACATTCCCGTCCGTGCTGAAGTCAATGCCATGCGGGAAACGTCCCGGAGCAGGCAGCGGGTAGTCTTTGAATTTGTTCGTCTTTGGATCGAGCATGTACACCTTGTTCGCCGGGCCAAGGGCCACCGGAGATGTTTCCCAAACGGTGCCATCGATAGGACTGATAGCCACGCCGTAGCCCGTTCCTGGAACCATCTTCTTGGTGTCCATATCGATGCGCATCCAAGTCTTCTGAGCAGCTACCTCAGTTCCCTGAATGTTGTTCAAATCCAGCTTTTTGGTGTCCATTTCACCCATCGCGGAGCCTCCGCCATCAGTCCAGATCCGGTCTTGCCAATCAAACTGGAGGTGATGGGTGTTGTAGGCGGTGTCGACGGTGACAAATTTATTGGTTTTCGTGTCGTAGTAACCGAGCTCCATATTGTTACCGTTTTTGGACAGAAGATTGAATGCGATATCCTTCGCAGCAGGATCATTGTTATCCGCGGCGTCCAGCGCGATCGTATCCTTGGCCCAGGCTGGATAGAATTTGGCGCCGCCGGCACGAATCTGCTCGGTCATCCAGACTCTGCCGTTCGCATCCATCATCGGATTGTGGGGGCTATCCATCCAGTCCTTGTCCTCGCCCATGTACGCTTGCTCTTCTTCTGCGCCGTGATAGTAGTCCTTTGTCAGGGAGAAGCCGTGGCTCTTGTCTCGCGGATCGAGATTGAGCCCCTGGACCGTGTTCTTCACCGGGTCCAAAATCCACAACCTGCCTCCACCGGTGCGATCTCCGCCGTAAACTTTCCCGTATGCGTACATCGTTGGATTCCGTTTGTCCGTCGAGACCAAATCGTGAATGAAGGACTCCGGGGCTCCCCAATCCCACTCGGAGACGACAACATTGCGTTCGATGCCGGTTGGCCGCGGCGGAGCCGGAGGAACTTCTCCCGCTGCAATTCGAGCGCCCCAGTCAGCGAGGACCTTCTCTACGGTAGTTTTGCCGAGGAAATTGAGTTCTTGATGCATCCCCTTGGCGCGAGAGAAGACAGCGTCCCAATCTTCCACAGTCGTATAGCGGCGCGTAGCGACCATGCCCAATTCATGGCAGTGGTTGCACCCGTTCCTCTGGTCCCCGAGCCATTCTTCCGAGGTCTTGTACTTGGGGGGAAGATCGCTGCCCGATGGAGGCTGAATCAGCGACGTCCAATAACTGGCAGGATAGATCTTCGCCGCTTCCTGCGGTGTTGCGGCGTTGGCAACTTGCAGTTTCACTTTTTCTCCTCGCGCCGCTTTCACCGGCTCGGAATCCTTCAGCCCATAACCGCGCACCCACAACTCATAGGCTCCATCCGGCAGATCGGGGACCAGGAATCGCCCCTGATCGTCCGTGACCACGATCTTGCGGAACGGCACCGACAATTTCGTCTCGGCGATCACCCAGACACCGGCTTCGGGCTTTCCGCCGGTGCTGTTCAGCACGACGCCGCCAATGCTGCTCTTGTCGACTTGAATTCCGGACATGCTTTGCGCGTTGCCCACACCGGGTCGCGAAAGCAAACAAATTAACGCAGGAAAGGCCCATATCATCGCGCGCGTAATCCCTCGCATAGGTTTCTTCTCCTTGCAATTCATCGTGGCATGTTGTTTGGGTACAGCTAACCCTTGCCGTACAGCGACTTATATAATGAAGTAGACGAAAACACCACGAATTTGGTTTCGAATTTAAGTAGGACAGGCTTCAGCCTGTCTTCTTTTGACGTTTTCTCTGGTAGGGATTAGTTCAAAGGCAGACAGGCTGAAGCCTGTCCTACTGAAACCTTAATGCCCGACGTGTTCGTGCGGCTGGGCCTGCTCAACTTCATAGCGGAGGATGGCGAGGGTCCTGTAAACAGCGTGCACAAATTTTCCGTACGGCGCGGACAGAAACAAAGCCGCGATGGAAGCCAGGTGCAACACCAGTATCGTGCCCATGGCGGACGTGGCGCGCAGGATGAGCGTCAACATCCCGGTAAGTGCCGCGAGCCCGAGCGTAACCAGAAAAACATAATCCATGCCAACAGCAGCGCCTTCCGCGGGCGCGCGATCGCTTCTCACCTTAAAATAAATCAGCCCGCCCGTGCCGATGATAATCGCCACGCCGCCAATCGTACCGAACACGACGGGGCCGCTCGCCAGCGAGTACGGCGGAAGAATGTGAAAAAAATCCTGGTAGATAAATGCCAGCGTTGTAGAAACGAAATCGCTCAAGAGTCCCCAGAACGTGAGCGAGTGGTAAAAACGACGCACCGAAGACGGCCTCTCATCCGGATAAAAACATCCGGGCCCGCCGCCCTTTAAATATCGCAGCCCCAGCACGGCGCCCATCGCAGTGAATAGCGCCTTTGCTCCGCCGCTACCGCTGACGGCGGTGCTCGTTTCGCGCCAGAAACGCGAACCGCCATTCAGCCACACGGCGATTCCGTAAAAAAATAAAATCATCGCGCCCACAACCATCGCGATGTACGGCACCACTTCATAAAATGCGCCAGGCCCAAGATGCTGCGTAAATAAATTTTCCGACGGAATAAACAGCAGAGCGAGAATCGCGACGAGTCCCGCAACAGACGTCGCCAGCGTGACCGTCACGCTGCGATTTTTGAATGCGCGGCCGAGAAAATCAGGCCAGCTCCAGCGGCCGTAGGTTTCCACGCGCGCCTGCGCCAGGATTTGCGGAATGTTGATCGCAAATTCGTGCGGCGGAGTGAACATGCACGCGTAGTAGCAGGCGCGGCAATCGTGGCAAAGGTTCGAAAGATAAAAAACATCGCCCTGCTCGAAATCGCGGCGCGTTTCAATCGCGCGAAATACCGGGCAATAGCCCTCGCAATAGCGGCATGCGTTGCAAATGATCAGCTGGCGGTTCGCTTCCTCAAAAATATCAAGACCGGGCACTGTTTGCCGCCTCTCTGCCCGCGAGCCTGCCGAACACGGATCCAATGGTCAGTCCGAAGCCGCCGAGATAACCTTTCGTCAAAATATTTCCGGACATGATTTCTCCCGCCGCAAAAATGTTTGGGAACGGTTTTCCGTGCGTGTCGACGACGCGCGCGCAATCGTCCACCTCAACTCCCATATAAGTGAACGTAATTCCCGGCCGCAGCGGCAGCGCGTAAAACGGCGGCCGGTCGACGGGCATCGCCCAATGACTTTTTGGCGGCGCAATTCCCTTCGTACAGTTGTCGTCCAGACGATCCATACGCAGTTCTGTGTTTCCGGCCGTCGCCTGATTGTATTGCGTGACCGTCTCCACAAATGTGCGGTCGTCGAGTCCCAGTTGCGGCGCGAGCGCTTCGAGCGTGTCCGCCTGAAACGGCTTGAACATCGGCGGCAGAAACCGGTGAATCGCTTTTGCGTCCACCACGCCATAGGCAATCTGTCCCGGCTGACCGGCAATCAGCGTGCCCCAAATCGCGTAGCGCTTGGGCCAGATGTCTTCGCCCTCATCATAGAAGCGGCGCGCATCGCGATTCACCACGATGCCAAACGGGACAACGTCAAGCCGCGTCACAATTCCGCCATCAAATTTGGGCGCTCGCGCATCCACGGCGATCGCGTGAAACCCTTTCGGATCACCGATGGATTTCGCGCCGTTTTTCATTAGCGCGGCGAGCATCACGCCATCGTTAAATGGCGTTCCGCGAACAATAAAATTTTCCGCCGCGTCTCCCCAGTTTCGCTTCAGCCATTCGATATTCGCCTCGTAGCCGCCGGCCGCCACCACCACGGAGCGGCCGCGAACCAGTTCTCCGCCATTTTCATTTTTCAGGCGCACGGCTTCAAACTTGTCATTCTCGATCACAAAATCTTCCACCAGCGCGTTGTAGCGCACCGCAATTCCCATGCGCTTCGCGGCGAGGAAGTACGTGTTCAGCAGCGCTTTGCCGCCGCCCAGAAACCACCGATTCGTACGTCCCAGGTGCAGCGTGCCCGCCAGTGGTTGCTGCCAATGCACTCCGTGCTTGCTCATCCACGCGGGAAGCGAACTCGATTCGCGAATCGCCATCTTCGCGAGGTCCATATTTTCCGGACCGCCCGTCACGCCAATTAAATCCTTTAAGTATTCTTCTTCGGAATACGGCCCGGAAAAAAATTGGTCAGCCTCGGCGTGCGAACAGCGAATGTTGCGCGTGTGCCGCGTGTTCCCCCCGCGCATGTCTTCCCCGGCGCGCTCCAGCACAATCACGCTGCGTCCCGCGCCGCGCGCCTGCAGCGCCGCGCACATTGCCGCGTTCCCGCCGCCTACTACGATGACGTCGTAGATCTCCGACATGCCTCTCCCCGAAACGCCAGCCACTCAACCGCATATCTTGCGAATGCAAAAGTATACCTCAGCGCTGCGACCCCCCTTCACGTTGGCAGATAAATTCACGGGTTGGCGTCCCAGTAGGACGGGCTTCAGCCTGTCTGCTTTTCTCGTGTATTATTTTAAAGATCAAAAGAAGACAGGCTGAAGCCTGTCCTACTGCAGTGCCACAAACCCCTGATTCGTTTATCGAGATGGGAATCGATCCAGATGCGCAGCCCGAATCATCGTAATTTTGGGGAAGTTTGTGGCGCCGGCGTCGCGCCGACGGTTTTTCCATTGCGCCATCGCGGCGTAAGACCGCTGGCGGGACGCCAGCGCTACAAAACCGACCTTCAGTAATATGGAGATTACGGCCGCAAAATAAAAGGCGCCTCAGCTGCGGCGAAGTATTGCTGCACCGCGGCTAAGGCGCCTGTGTTCTGAATGCTGATTATTCGGCTAGCCCACCCACGGGTTCGGCGCTAAGGCTGCGATGTCGCTGATCACTTCGACGACGGCGGGGCGGCCGCTGGAAATGGCGCGGTCGAGAGCCGAGCGCAATTCGCTGGGCTTCGTGACGCGAATGCCGAGCGCTCCCATGTTTTCGGCCACTGCGGCAAAATTCACTTCCGAGAAATGCCACATCTCCGTGCTTTTTGGAGACGGGTTGCCGCTGTACGCCTGCTTGAAAATCATGGTTTCCTGGTTCAGTGCGTTGTTGTTGTTGACGACGGTCACGACGGGAATGCTGCAGCGCACCGCGGTCTCAAGTTCCTGCAAGTGATACCAGAAGCCGCCGTCTCCCGTGAAGCAGACCACAGGGTTTCTAGGCTTGGCAACTTTCGCTCCAATGGACGCGGGGAAAGCCCAACCGAGCGATCCGGCTGCGCGGATAAAATCCCAAGGCTTGGTGGCCCAGAGTTGCTGCGCGGACCACATCCCCGCGTGGCCGGTATCGCAGACGACGATTGTGTCTTGCGGCATCCAATCGCCAAACTCTTTTAATAGGCGCTCGGGGCGCATCGGTTCGGCGCTGGAATCGCGCAGCGGCTTCACTTCGGCGCGCCACGCATTCACTAGCCCGCCCGTTTCTTCCAGCCACTTGGCGTTGCGGCCGCCTTTATTTCCGTCCGCAGCCACTGCTTCATTCAACATCTTTAGCGAGATTTTCGCATCGCCCAGAATCGAAACGCGATTCGGATAATTTCGGCCCAGATCGCTCGGATCGATTCCGATCTGAATCACGGGCGTACCCGCGGCAGGAAATTTCCAGAAGTGGGTAACTTGTCCGGCAGTTTGGCTGCCGATGTAGAGCACCAGATCCGCGCGCGCCATGATTTGGTTGGTGCAGGAACGCGAGTAGGTGCCGGGAACGCCGATGTACAGCGGGTGATTATCCGGCACGAGCGAAAGACCGTTGAGCGAAGTAGCGATGGGGATGGACAGCGCCTCCGCGAGTTTCAAAATTTCTGCACCCGCGCCGGACAACCGCGCGCCGCCGCCCACGACGATTACCGGCTTTTGCGCTTCCTTCAAAACCCGCGCCGCCTCGGCAATATGGGCCGCTTCCGGAGCGGGCCGGAACGCAGGGGTGTGCGTGTAGAGTTGCTCGGGAATCATTTCCAGTTCAGCTTCGTCATGTTCGATGTCACCCTCTTTACCCGCGAACAAAACGTTAACGGGAGCGGGCGTGCCGGTCGTGGCTTCGCGAAAGGCTTGGCGCAGTAGGTCGGGGATGCGAGTGACAACATCGGCCTGAAAATTGGCTTTGGTCACCTGCGTCAACATCGGAAAATCGTCCATTTCCTGATAATTGATTTTATGCTTCTGGTGGCCCCAACGGCCGCCGGTCAAGGCGATCACGGGGCTGTGGCCCATATACGCATCGCGCAAACCTGCGGCCAGGTTCGCAGCTCCCACGGCCTGCGCCGCGCAAATGCCGGGTCTGCCGGAAACGCGCGCATAGCCATCCGCCATGTAGGCTGCGGCTTTTTCGCCGTGCGTCAGCACGCGTTTGATGGGCATGTTGTCCATTTCCGCGAGCGCCCTGCTAAGCATTGTTGGTACGAAGAAAAAAGCAGTCACACCTTGTGCATTCAAAAATTCCGCGATAAATCGGCCACCGGTGATTTTTGCCAAAACTGCCCCCTATTAAAAGCAAAAGATGAATTCTGAAAAATTATTTTAATTTTAGAAATGGTGCCGGCGGAGAGACTCGAACTCTCGACCTAGGGATTATGAGACCCTCGCTCTACCCCTGAGCTACGCCGGCAAAATAAAGCGCTCCATGTTACGGACGTACGCGGAAGGCTGTCAAGCAGGGAGAAGATTACCTGAAGTCGAGCCAGTTGTCCAAGCGAGGCGCGTACCGGCTCGAAATGGAACTCTTGGAGATATCTTATTGACAATATTAGTGTTAGCGGCAGGTCCTAGTAGTACCGATGTACTGTTGACCTCGACAAAGTCAAAACTTAGATTGTCTGTGGACAGTGCGAACCGAACTGCCCCGGTATGGGACGGCGCGAGCCCAACCAACGGGACATTGTCCGAGGGTGTGTATCGTTTAGACACATAGTAACATTTCTGTTCCAATGAGGAACTGACGTACATATACTGCCTCCGGGTTAGTTTTCCGTCCGGAGGGGCTAATGTACAAGTCTCTAGCAGTTATTGCGTTTGCGCTTTTGGTTTTATCTGGCGCGATGGGGCTAAGGAATGTGGCTGTGGCAAACGCCTCAACTTCCGCAAGCTCCAGTTTCACCATGCAGGGTCGGCCATTTCCGCCGAGCGGGGGCCATTTTCAAGGCCGGCCGTTTCCCCCAGGCGGTGGCCACGAGCAAGGACGGCCATTTCCACCGAGCGGAGGCCATTTTCAAGGTCGGCCGTTTCCGCCAAGTGGAGGCCACGAACAAGGACGGCCGTTTCCACCGAGCGGAGGCCACGAACAGGGTCGGCCGTTTCCGCCAAGTGGGGGCCGTTAAAGACAGCGTGAACCTGTAGTTGATCTGGGTCCACGCGGAGGAGTCGAACCGTGCTGGACCCAGTCAACTATGCGATCTGGCTCGCAGTTCTCTCCGTCGAGATTTTTTCCTTTGCCTGCCTACTGCGTAAGAAAGCCTTCACCCAACATTTCACACTTGTATTTTATCTGTGCGCCTGCGTAGCTACGGATATCGCGAGCTATAGCATCATACATACCGCGGGATATGAATCAGACGCCTACTTTTACTTCTATTTTTACTCGCAATCACTGCTGACAATTTGCCTGTACTTCGTGCTGATGAATCTGTACTCGCACGTTTTTTCGGAGATGGGAGTGGGCAAATATATTCGCGCGTGCGCGTTGCTGATCCTCGGTGGAACGGCTGGAATTTCTTATTATTTAGTCGCGGTGTCGTCTAACCGGATGATCACGCACTTCGTCGCGGAGCTAGGGCAGAATCTGTATTTCGTTGGTGTGGTACTGACGTATGTGCTGTGGGGCTCCATGGCAAAAATGCGCGAGAACCGCACGCGTTTACTGCAACTGGTTCTTTCCATGGGCGTATATGTGAGCTTGTCGGCGGGTAGTTACGCCATGAACAATCTGTATCCGAACCACACATTCTGGCAATATTACTTCCCCGTGACTTCGATGTGGCTGCCGCTATCCTGGGCTTATACGTTTGTAAAAGTTCCAGCGGATGCCCAACTGGCTACGGCGAGGGTGCTGGCCCCGAACCAATGATTGCGAGCCTGATCTTCGTAGTGTCGTCCCTCACGCTGTTGCAGTTCTTTGTCTCTTACAGCCGCGCAATTATTGCCGAATCACGCGATCATCTCCTTTCTGAACACGCGCGCGATCTCTCCGGACTGAGAAGCGGCCTGCGTGGCGCAGAACAGTTCCGACGCCTGAGCCAACTCATTGCGCTATGCCCCGAAGCGAACGATGACGGCCTTCAGGTGAACGCCGTCAGAATCTATTTCCATTTGCTGGGATTTGTACGGACCTTAGTGAGCTGGGCTGCCCCGTCAGCCGACTCATGGATTGAGGCGGAGCGTCGTGACTGCGCGTACGTAGTGGCCGTGGTTCTGGACCGCCGCATCGCGCATAACCGGATGATCATGTCAAACTTGTTCAGCCACTAACTCCGGGCGAACGAGCGCGTCTGCAACCATGCACTCTGTATTTCGTCGACCGCATTGTTCATTTTCGATTCTCCTTGCTACCATTTCATGTGGATCGCGGCGGGTTGGCCGCGCAATGTTATTTTGTACTCACGGGCATTCCGCCGCCGCGACGTATGGCTACCAAACAAAATTTATTGACGGGCGTCTGCGACAGCGTCTCGCGCCACTCCATGGTCCGCGCGGGCGATCGCGTCGGACTTGGCGTATCGGGTGGCGCGGATTCCGTGGCGATGCTGCGAATCTTTGAAGGCCTGCGGACAAAATTGGGAATCTCAATTTATGTTCTGCATTTCAATCATCAATTGCGGGGCGTCGACGCGGACGAGGATGAGCGATTTGTTCGTGCGCTGGCGGAGCAATTTGAATTTGCATTTGTCTCCGGCCGCGCAAATGTGGCGGAAGAAGCGAAACTGGAACGCAGAAATGTGGAAGATACCGCACGGCGCTTGCGTTATGCGTTTTTTGATTCCGCCGCGGAGTCGCACCGCCTGAACCGGATCGCGGTGGCGCATACTGCAGACGATCAAGCGGAAACAGTGCTCTCGCATTTGCTGCGTGGCAGTGGAATTACCGGCCTCGCAGGTATTTATCCGGTGGCCGGAAAAATTGTCCGGCCTCTGCTGGAATCAAGCCGCGAGGATTTGTGCGAATTTCTCCGCAGTGTTGGCCAAACGTGGCGTGAGGATCTGACCAATCAGGACACCTCGCATATGCGTGCGCGGATCCGCCACCGGTTGATTCCTCTATTGCTCCGCGACTTTGATCCCGCTGCCGTGTCGCGCCTCGCGCGGCTGGCAATGCACGCGCGCGAGGACGAAACGTTCTGGCGCTACCTGGAAGGCGCGCGGTTTCAAGCGATAGCCACCCACGAATCCGACGCTGCAATCTCCATCAATGTTTCCGATTTGCTGACTCCCATGGGAATTAGCGCTCCGGCCAACGGCACTAACTCGGAACCAGTGACTGCGACGATGGCGCTGACCAGAAGACTCATTCGCAGAAGTTACGCTGAACTTCGCGGAAGCCGCGAGCAACTTACTTCACGTCATGTCACTAGTGTGCTGAACCTCGCAACCAATTCTCAGAGCGGCGCGAGCATCAGCCTTCCGGGTGTCGTCGTTGCAAGACTTTTTAACCGGCTTGTATTTAGAAAAGTAGAGAACGCCGGAGGAACGATTCAAGCGTACAAATTTCCCGAGCCGAATCGCGCATTCGCCTATACCGTTACAAGACCAGAGGAACTGAATTCCACTTCCATTGTTGTTACGGAAATTCACCGCCGGTTCAACTTGAAAATAGTTGACTGGCCTCCAAGCCCGCGCGACACTGTATCAAGTGGAACTGCACTCGATTTCGAGCGCGTTCAATGGCCATTGGTTCTTCGCAATTGGCGTCCGGGCGACTCCTATCGCCCGCAGGGGAGTAGTAGCGCTCGCAAAGTGAAGAGATTGTTTTTAGCTTCCCGAATTCCCCTCGACTCGCGGGCAAGCTGGCCGATCCTGACCAGTCAAGGGAAAGTGATCTGGGTTTCGGGATACCCAGTGGCCGACGGACTGGCGGCGCACGCGGGAACAAAAAGCGGCGTGATAATCGCGGAAGAAGATCTTTAGCACCTTGTATTTAGAGGTGAGCGAAAGCGCTTGATTACTTTGGCCTTTGGCCTGCATCTAATTGTGTAGGCCAATCCCGAATATCTCTGTAGTGGGAAAAAGCAAGGTTGTAGAAGTATCGTTAAGGAATTGACATTCTTTTTGCGCAAGCGATCTTGAAGCGCGCCGGAAGATCCGGCAGGCGAGGTAAGCCGTGAACCCTAGTTCGACCCTTAAAACCGTAATGTTCTGGTTGTTCATTATTATGCTGGCCGTGCTGTTGTGGACGCTGGTGTCCAAGAGCGGGCAATCAGCGCGTGAGGAAGAACCCAGCTACAGCGAGTTCATGGCCCAGGTGGACCGCGGCAACGTGAAGGAAGTGACGCTGTACCTCTCGCCGACCAGCTATGAGATCGAAGGCGAATGGCGCGAACCTTCCAAGAAGTTCCGCACCACGATCTTCAAGGAATCGTCACCGGATCTGACGAAGACGCTGCGCGACAAACAAGTTTTGATCAACGTGAAGGAAGTGAACCGCGCGGACTGGGTTACTTTCCTGCTGAATGCGGCTCCCCTGTTCCTGCTGGTGGCCTTCTGGATTTTCATGATGCGGCAGATGCAGGCCGGCGGAAACAAGGCGCTCAGCTTTGGCAAATCGCGCGCACGCTTGCTCACCGCGCAACAGAAAAAGGCAACCTTTAAGGATGTTGCCGGCACCGATGAAGCCAAGGAAGAGCTTCAGGAAATTATTGAGTTCCTGAAAGATCCGCAAAAATTCCAGAAACTCGGCGGACGCATTCCCAAAGGCGTATTGCTCGTCGGCCCTCCAGGAACCGGAAAAACTTTGCTGGCACGCGCGATCGCCGGCGAAGCGAATGTGCCCTTCTTCTCCATTTCCGGATCGGACTTCGTGGAAATGTTCGTGGGCGTCGGCGCGAGCCGCGTGCGCGATTTGTTCGAACAGGGCAAAAAGAATGCGCCCTGCATTATTTTCATCGACGAAATTGACGCAGTAGGACGCCACCGCGGCGCAGGCCTCGGCGGCGGACACGATGAGCGGGAACAAACACTGAACGCGTTGCTGGTGGAAATGGACGGATTTGAATCCAACGAAGGCGTCATCCTGATTGCCGCCACGAACCGGCCCGACGTACTCGATCCCGCGCTGCTGCGGCCCGGACGATTTGACCGCCGTGTCGTCGTCGCCCGTCCTGACGTGAAGGGGCGCGAAGAAATCCTTCGTGTACACACGCGCAAAGTTCCCCTGAATGATGACGTTGACCTCTCCGTGATTGCCCGCGGTACGCCGGGATTCTCCGGCGCGGATCTCGCCAACCTCGTGAACGAAGCCGCCCTGTGGGCCGCGCGCCAAGGACGCAAAACCGTTTTCATGATCGATTTCGAAATGTCCAAGGACAAGGTCCTGATGGGCGTCGAACGCAAATCGATGATTTTGTCCGAGGACGAAAAGCGCAACACCGCGTACCACGAAGCGGGACATGCGCTGGTCGCGGCGATTACGCCGGGCACCGATCCTCTGCACAAGGTTACGATTATTCCGCGCGGCATGGCGCTGGGCTTGACCATGCAGCTGCCGATCGACGACAAACACACCTACACGAAGACGTATCTCGAAGGCACGCTTACCGTGCTGATGGGCGGACGCTGCGCTGAGGAAATTTTCCTTGGCCACATCACCACCGGCGCAGGCAATGACATTGAGCGCGCCACCGACATCGCCAGGAAAATGGTTTGCGAGTGGGGCATGAGCACTCTCGGGCCGCTGGCATTCGGCAAAAAGGAAGAAGCGATTTTCCTGGGCCGCGAAATTGCCCAGCACCGTGACTTCTCGGAAGACACAGCCATTCGCATCGACCAGGAAGTTCACAGCATTGTCACGAGTGCTTACAAAAACGCTTACAGCATTCTTGAGAATAATCGCGACACGCTGGAACGGATTGCACTTGCGCTGCTCGATCGCGAAGTGCTCGACGCGATCGAACTCAAACTGCTGATGGAAAACAAGCCACTGCCGGAGAAGATTCGTCCGACACCGCCTTCACCGCCGCAGCCATTGCCCGGAGCCGAGCCGAAACCCGCGCCGCGCCCCGAGCTGCGACCTGCTCCCGGCTTCAGCAAGGGCTAGGTTTACGCGGCATAGGCTCCGGCCTGTAGGGTTTAGAGCTTCCAAGGCCTAAACCCGCACAGGCTGAAGCCTATGCCACATCTTTCCCGCATTAGCCGCCTCAAGTAAAAAACAATCCGAGCAAATTGTTCCGGGCACTCACACAATTACTTCGAAGGCATGCTTCCCTTTTCTTCCTCGCAGCGGATCGACCTCATCCCGAAAATTCAGCCTGCCCACAACTGGAGAAGTGCCCACAAAGGTTCGAACAAGCTGCGGAAATAAAAAAAATGCGGCGGCTCAGTTTTTCTATTGAGCCGCCGCGCGTTTTGGCAGGGATTTTAGCTGGCTTGCGAGCTTACCTTGGTGCTGTCTTGTCGTTATGCTTTTCGCGATAAATCTGGCGGCTGGCGCCATTCTGCCGACGGTTGATATTTTGCCTTTCGCCGGGCGTCAGCTTGCCTCCATTTGCCTGGCGATCCGCGGCGACCGAGCGATTGATATTTTGCTCGCGGCCTTCGGCCTTTGCGGCTTCTGAAGGTGACATTTGGCCGCTGCCAAGGCCGTTGGCAATGCGTTGTTGCTGCATATTGCGGCGCGCGCCTGTTTCGTTGTTGCCATACGTTGCGGTGTTGGCGTTGTGTTTGTCGTTGTAGATCGACTTGCTCAGATTGTTTTGCCGGCCGTTGACCTGCTGGCGTTCCTGCGGAGTCAGCGTGCCGCCATTGGCTGCTCGGTCATTGTGAATTTCCTTGTTCAGACCGGCCTCACGGTTCTCAATGTTCTTTGTTTCGCCGGCGGTCATCTGTCCGGAGGAGACGCCGTTGGCAATGCGTCCCTGCTGGTTGTAGCGACGGCCATTCACGGAATCCATCGCCGCGTTGCCGGGACGCCCGTGGTTAACGGACGCCAGCTGATTATTGTCCGCGCGCGCACCCTGCTCGTGCGAAAGCTGGTTCGACGTGGGCTGGAAATGATTTTCCCGTTCTGCAGCCTGTTCGGTCGACGTCGGACGAGCATTCACGCCTCCTGTACCGTTGAAGCTCGTATGATTGTTCACCACGGTCGTGTTGTTGACGTACGTGCGATCTACGTAGGTGTTGTGGATGACAGTTGTGTTCACGTTCATTACGGCCGCGTTATACGCAAAATGTTCGCCAGCCCAGCGGCCTCCCCAAAATCCGACGCCGCCGTATCCAAAGCCGTAATTGATGCCGCCGTAGAAACCGACGTGCGGTCCCCAGTAGCCCGCGTGCCATCCGTAGAGTCCGCCAGCAAAGCCCCAGTAGCCCGGCGTCCAGAAAACGCCTACTCGCGGAGGCGCAACCCACACGCCCGGAACCCAGTAATAACCTTCGGTGCGCCAGCCCCAATAGCCGGGGGTCCACATATAGCCCTCTGTCGGGCAAGGCGGCTGCGCGTACACCGGCAGCGCTGGCGGCGCGATGGCCACCGAAATGGCGACCTGTGCGGACGAAGCTTGGGGGATGATCAAAAGCAGCAGTAAAAATAAAAAACTGCGCGGGTGCATAAATAACTTTCGCATACATAGCCCCTCCTCCGTGGGCTGTCGTGACTTTTGAATATCAGCCGCAAATCTTCCTGGGCGAAAGGCCCGATACAGGGACCCATTTTGATCCCACATAGTTCAACACGGGTGCTGGGGAAAAGTCTCTCGGGTAAGGTCCGGAAGTGCTCTGACGGGTAATAGGGGAGGACTATGTGGCGCGGGCTTCAGCCTGCGGATTTTTGTCCTTGCGTGGCCCGACCCCGCAAGCTGAACCCCGCGCCACCGGTGGTATACTAACCAACTCTTATGGCTAAGACTTCACAGGAAGGCCTGACAAACGTCCCGCCCGAGGTTATGGCGGGCTATGAGCCCGTTATTGGACTGGAAGTCCATGTGCAACTCAAGACGCTCACTAAGGCCTTCTGCGCGTGTTCCACGCGCTTCGGCGATCCACCGAATTCGAATACATGCCCCGTATGCCTCGGCTTGCCGGGCGCTCTGCCGGTGCTGAATAAGCGCGCGGTGGAATTGGGAATTCGCGCGGCGCTGGCGCTGCACCTGAATGTTCAAGATTTTTCGAGATTTGCCCGAAAAAATTATTTTTATCCTGATTTGCCCAAGGGCTACCAGATTTCGATGTATGAGCTGCCGCTCGCCACGGCAGGGTACCTGGAAATCGAGCACGACGGGCAGATCAAGCGCATCGGGATCACCCGGCTGCATCTGGAAGATGACGCTGCAAAAAATCTGCATGAAGGTTTTCCTGATTCATCGGAAAAAAGTTATGTGGATTACAACCGCGGCGGAACACCGCTCGCGGAAATTGTGTCCGAGCCGGATCTGCGCACTCCGACCGAAGCGCATGCATACCTGACGGCGCTGAAGGAAGTGATGCTCTACACCGACGTGAGCGACTGCAACATGGAAGAAGGCTCGCTGCGGTGCGACGCGAACGTGAGCGTGCGGAAGCGCGGCGCGGAAAAATTCGGCACGAAAGCCGAAGTAAAAAATCTGAATTCTTTTCGGCACCTGCAGCATGCGCTGGAATACGAAATTGAGCGGCAGGTGGGAATGCTGGAAGCTGGCGGAAAAATTGCGCAGGAAACGCGGCTGTGGAATGTCGCGGCGGGACGCACGGAATCCATGCGGTCCAAGGAATTCGCGCACGATTATCGTTACTTCCCCGAGCCTGATCTGCTTCCCGTGCGCGTCAGCCGCGCGTGGCGAGCGATGATTGCCGAGGTAATGGTGGAGCTGCCGGAAGCCAAGCGCCAACGCTTCGTGCGTGACTATGCCATCACGGCGTACGACGCGGGCGTGCTGGCATCCACGCGCGAACTGGCGAACTATTTTGAAGAGGCGGCGCACGCTGGCGCGCCTGCCAAATCCGCGTCCAACTGGATTCAAGTGGAATTGCTGCGGCAGCTGAAAGAAGCGGGGAAAGAAATTACGGAAAGCCCGGTGCGCCCCGCGGAACTCGCGGCGCTGATCGCCAAAGTGGAAAGTGGAGAAATAAACGCGGCGACGGGGAAAAAAGTTTTTGTGCGCATGTTTGAAACGGGCAAGCCGGCGGCGGAAATCATCGCGGCCGAGGGATTCGCGCAGGTCAGCGACACAGGTGAAATCGAGCGCTGGTGCCGCGAAGTGATCGAGAAAAATCCCGACAATTTGGCTAAGTACCGCGCTGGGAATGAAGGCGTGTTCAAATTCTTTGTTGGCCAGGTGATGCGCGCTTCGCGCGGGCAGGCGAATCCGCAAACTGTTAATGATGCGCTGAAGCGCCTGCTTTCCTAGGCTGAATCGTCTGCGAAGCGCGTCACGGATCACGCCGTGGGCGCGGATTGGCCGTAGAGGCACCGCATGCCGTGCCGCTGCAGTTCGGCCTTACCGTTTAAAGGAGCAAGTTCATGTTAAAAGAGGGCGATCCGGCGCCGGACTTCCAGCTGCCTGCGGACGACGGCAGCGAAATTTCGCTTAAAAATTTGCGCGGTAACCATGTGGCTCTGTATTTTTATCCGAAAGCGAGCACGCCCGGCTGCACGACAGAAGCGATTGAATTCCGCGATTTGAAGAAGGAGTTCGATAAGCTCAATACCGTCGTTCTGGGATGCAGCGCGGATTCTGTCGCATTACTCGCAAAATTCAAAACTAATCAAAAACTCAACTTCCCGCTGCTGAGCGATCCGAACTTCACGGTGATCGAAGCTTATAACGCGCGCCGCATGAAGAGTTTTCTCGGAAAATCATTTTTGGGAATAGTGCGCAGCACCGTGCTCGTTGGCCCCGACGGCAAGGTGGAAAAAATCTGGGCCACCGCGAAGTCCAAAGGCCACGCTGCCGAAATTGTGGATGCCCTCAAAAGTCTTCAGTAGAAGCCACACGTGGCACAGGCTTCAGCCTGTGGGATTGTGGCGTTGCAAGGACTAAAATCCACAGGCTGAAGCTTATGCCACAAAGTCAAAAGCGACCCGACGCGCACGGCCGCACATTTTACATTTGCTGGCGCAGGCCGGAGAACGCATCCGGCACGGTTGTATTTTTCTGAGGAGGATCGCGTGAAGAACGATCGCGACTTGAAGTATGTGACACAGGAAGCTTCATTCGTAGCTGGAATGTCGCGGCGGCGCGTGTTGCAGAGCGCGGGCGGCGTTCTCGCCGCAACGGCGCTGCCTGTCGAGAGCCTCTTCAGGGCGGCGGGGCCGCTCCCACAAGAATCCCCGAAACCAGGCGCAGCAGCACCTAGCGATCTGACCGGCGAATTGGCGCGCTACATGGTCGAAGCGCGCGATCGCGCACTTCCCGCAAATGTGATGCTTGAAACCAAACACCACATTCTGGACACGCTTGGCGCGATGGTTTCCGGCAGCCGGCTCAAGGGCGGCGAAATGGCAATTGCCTACGTGAAGGCGCAAGGTGGCGTGCCGGAAGCATCCGTGATTTGCAGCAACATCAAGACGTCCATGACGAACGCAGCGCTTGCGAATGCGATGTGCGCGCATGGAGATGAAACCGACGATGTGGAATTGAATACGCACGGGCATCCCGGTTCGTCGGCCGTGCCCGCGGCGCTGGCGATGGCTGAACGGGAAGGGCGCTCAGGCACGGATATGCTGCGCGCGGTCGCGCTCGGATACGATGTTGGTAGCCGCTTTCTTATGGCGCTCGATCCTGAGCTTTTGCGAGGCGCGCACCGCAGCGCGGAAGGATTCGGCTCAACATTTGCGGCCGTTGCCGCTGCGGCGTCGCTCGCGCGGCTCGACGAAACTGGAATGCGCTACGCGCTGTCCTATGCGGCGCAGCAAGTGTCCGGACTGTGGAGCTGGACAATGGACACGCAGCACGTAGAGAAGGCTTTCGATTTTGCAGGTATGGGCACGCGCAACGGCTTGACCGCCGTGACCATGGTGCAAGCCGGATTTACGGGCGTGCCCAACGTGTTCGATTGCGAGCACAACGTGCTGGAGGCGCATTCTTCAAAACCGCGACCCGGAGAGTTGGTCAAGGGTATCGGTATTCGCTATTTCATTGCAGAAACTTCCATCAAAACTTTTTCAGTCGGGTATCCAATCCAGTCTCCGTTGGATGCGTTTCTGATTTTGCGCAAGGAAAATTCGCTGCGTGTGGAAAATGTGGACCGCATCATCGTGCGGCTGCCGTCGGACGGCGCGGGAATTGTGGACAACAGCTCTATGCCCGATGTGAATCTGCAGTACATCATCGCCGTGGCGCTGGTCGACGGCAGAGTGTCATTCGCTGACAGCCACTCGTACGAACGCATGAAGGATCCGCAGATTCGCGCCGTGCAGCAGCGCGTGCAGCTGATCGCCGATCCGAAACTGGTGGATCTGGCGGCGCCGCGCAGCGGAATGGTCGAAGTGACGCTCAAGGATGGGAAGAAAGTGAGCCACTTCACAAAATTTCCTCCCGGCACGAAAGAAAATCCGCTGAGCACGGAGGGCGTGAATGCGAAAGTGCGCGACCTGATGACTCCGGTGCTGGGAGCCGAGAAAACTGCCAAGATCATTCAACATGTGAACGCACTGGAAGATGTGCGCAACGTGGGCGAACTTTTGCCGCTGCTGACGATTTAGTTTTTAGGTGGCATAGGCTTTAGCTTGTGCGGGGTTGGTCATTGCAAGGACTAAAACCGCACAGGCTGAAGCCTATGCCACATCAAGCCTAATCTTCATGCGGGCAGCGGCTTGCCTTTGGTTTCTTCGCCGAAGGGCACCAGTGCTAATCCCACCACGAAAGCCAGAGCGATCATCGCCACTGGAATTCCGAAGGTTTGAAAGTGGCGGATGCCAGCGCCCACTAGAAAAGTAAAACCAGCGGCGAAGAAGCGGCCGAGGTTCGTGATAAACGCGAAAGCGCTGGCGCGGCACTCCGTGCTGTACTGCTCGGGTAGCCAGAACGAATACACAATAAAATTTGCGCCGCCGAGTCCGAGCAACGCAGAACACACGAGAAACCACCCGATGGCATTCTGCTGCATGTAAAAGACGTGCGCGAAGGCCAGCCAGATGGCGAACATCATTACGACATAAAAAATTGCGAGCGTCGCGCGGCGGCCCAGCCAGTCCGCGATGAATGGAACGATCAAAGCGCCCAGAACAGTTGCGACTCCAAGCAAGGCGGTGGAGTATGAAGCGAGACGTGCGCTTTCCTGAGCGGTTTTTCCTGCGCGCTGCGCGATGTAGGTCATGGCCGTCGGCGAGTAAACCGATCCGGCCCATAGGCCCGCAAGCGAAACGATCAGGAAAATGCAATTTACAATCGTTCTGCGTCGATACTGGGGAGAAAAAAGCTTCAGAAATGCGCGGTGCATGGTGAATTTTGTACCGAGTTCCTGCACTTTACTTTCCCAGCGCGCGGGCTCGTGGACGTTATTGCGGATGAGCCCGATGAGCAGCGCCGGCACGCCCCCGAGCGCGAACATCGCACGCCATCCGTAATGGCTGCCGATAAAAATATTGGCGATGCCGGCGAGGAAAAATCCGATGTAGTAGCCCGTGTGCATCAGAGCGGCGCCCATGGTGCGTCGCTCTTCCGGCCAATCTTCGGAAACAAGAGACGCGCCGATCGACCACTCGCCGCCGATTCCCACGCCGGCCATGAAGCGGAACACCGCGAGGCTCCAGATACCTGTAGCGAACGCAGCGAGCAGCGTGAACAGTGAAAAACATAGAATACTGAACATCATCGTGCGCACACGGCCGAAGCGATCCGCAATAGGACCCCAGACGAGCGCGGTGCCGTAGCCAATTAAAAACAGAGTAAAGAAAAGGCCGCCGTAGTAGCCAACATTCGCGGGCGTGGCGGGAATTCCGGAGCGCGGCAGAAGTTCGGTGAGGGCCGGCACCAGCACGAGCGAGTAGATGAACGAATCCATCCCATCCATGCTCCAGCCGCCCCACGCAGCCCAGAAGCTGCGCACCTGGTTGCGTGTGAGCTTCGGTTTGCCGCTCGCCGTCAGCTGTGTTGGAGAGGTTGTCACGCGAGTCCGAGCACGTGGGCAGCGTTGAAATCTAAAATTTTTTCAGCGTCGGCGGGCTTTAGACCTGATTTGCTGATGTACTGAATGGCGTGATCGAACAGCTCGCCGGCCTCATACGGAAAATCGGTGCCCAGGCAAATGCGGTCCGCGCCCATTGAATCGACGGCGGCGCGCAGCGCGGGGGGATGGCCGTGTCCCACGCTGCAATACCACATGCGCTTGGCGGTGAGCGTCGGCAATTCCGGCAACGGGTGCTCCCACTTGGAAATATTATCCAGCCGCTGAAAAACCATGGGAATCATTCCGCCCAGATGGGAATTGATGATTTTCAGTTTCGGGTATTTTTGGGGAATACCCGCTTCGATCAGATGCATGATCGAGACGGTATCTTCCATTGGCGCTCCGATGGCCCAGCGCAGGTTGTACGGAATGACGAAGGGAGAATCGACGCCGTTTCCTGATGGATGAATGTACAGCACCGAAGCGCGGCGATTTAATTCTTCGTAAAAGGGAGCGAATGCAGGATCGGCGATGGAACGGTTTCCAATAAAAGTAGTGATCGTCGCGCCGACAAATTTAAGTTGATCGAGCGCGCGCTCCAGTTCCTTGAGCGCTTCGTCTACATGCGGAAGCGGCACGGCGGCGAAAGCTTTAAATCTTTTGGGCCAGCGGCTGACTGCGTCCGCGTAAAGATCGTTGGCCATTCGCGCGGCCTTTACCGCGTGATCTTTATTTTCAAAGCTCGGTGCTTGCGGGCAGATGTCAAGAATCTGCATCTCGACTCCGTTGGCATCCATGGAGGCAAATCGCTTGTCCATTTCCGCCTGGCCCATTCCCGCGCCCTTGTTGCGTTGTGTTCCGGTGTCCACGTTTCCGTAGCTTTGGCAAAGGTCGAGGTACTCGTCATTCCAAAGGTGCGCGTGGACATCGATGCGCATGCCTTTTTTGGCTTGCGCGCCTAGCGCTGCGGCACCGGTGAGCAAACCTGCTGCCGCTAGTGAGCCTGCGCGTAAAACTTCACGGCGCGTGAAACCGCATCCGCATCCCATGATGGAATTCCTCCCTGACCTGATCGCGTTAGTAGAAACTATTGTACGACGGAAAGAATTAGTAGCACAGGCTTCAGCCTGTGGGGTTTAGTGCTTGCAAACACCAAAAGCCACAGGCTGAAGCCTGTGCTACTAAAATCGCGCTACTGAAAACTAGCGTTGCGATTGTTTGCCGGCGGCTACGTTCGAGTTGTATTCCGCGGACTTACGGCGCGGGATCGTCAGGGCATTCCAGTCTGGGCCGGCAAAATGCTTGGCAAGATAGACGATTTGTCCGACGTGGTAAGCGTAGTGGGCAACCTGACGGTGCAGGGTCTGCATAACGGAGTGCGCTTCCGCGCGAATGTAAACGGTTCGAGTGAGGTCGGCGTCGCTCAAAGGGGCCAGCGCCTCAAATGTTAGTTTCCAGCCCGCCTCCCAGAGCGCCAGCAGTTCGTCGCGCGTTTGCGGCGGGGCTTCGAATTCCGAGTCGCGGTCGCGATCCGGTTTTTCGCCGTCCGTGGTAAGGAAATCCATCCAGCGCGAACGCATGTTGCCGGCGAGATGCTTCACGATAATGGCGATGGAATTCGATTCTGCATCGAGCGAGGCGAACAGGCCACTGTCGTCCACTTGCGACATGGCGCGATCACCCAATTTTTTGTAAAAGCGGAAAAGGTCGAGCGAATCTTTAAAACAGGAAGTGGTGAATTCGAGTGCCATGCGGAAATTGTGACTCTGGACTTGACGGAAATCAAGCGAGGAAGTTGAAGCTTTATCGCATAGGCTTCAACCTGTGGGAATCAGTCCTTGTTTGGACCAAAACCCCACGGGCTGAAGCCTATGCCGCACAAAGAAATGGGCGTAAAATACTGTTATGTCTAAAAAGCGTGGACCGACCATTGAAGTGACTTGTCCTTGTTGCGACGCCAAGCTCATTGTGGATATTGATCTGGCGGTGGTGCTTGCGCACACTTCGCCGGTAAAAGCTGCGCCGAATGTGGATATCAGCGACGCGGCGCGGATTCTGGCCGATCAGGCGCAGAAGCGCGAAGACAAGTTTCGCGATTCGTGGGTGGCTGAGAGCCAGAAGGAAGATGTGCTCAACCGGAAATTCGAGGAAGCGCTTAAAAAGGCGAAAGACCAGCCGGCGGAAAAACCTTTGCGCGATTTTGATTTATAGGGATTCCAGTAGCGCGGGCTTCGGGCTGCGGGGTTTGGGCCTCACAGGGGCTAAACCCCGCATGCTGAAGCCAGCACCGCTGACTGGACGCGCGATTTTTGTATTTCTAGCCGCGGTGGTTTTGCTGGGTTTATCACGCACCGGATCCGCCGCCCCTGGCCAAAATGCCGCGGCCAAATCTCAAAAGCTACCGAAACCTGTGCCGCTTGGGCACGATTTGGCCTTGCAGCGTGATGCAGCTTCTGGGGAATTACACGGGGGCTCGAGCAGTTCCCGTCCATCGCCGCCGGCCGATCATGCCATCCGCTCACACGTCACGCTGGTGCAAGTTCCTTGCACGGTGGCGTCGCCCGATGGAACGCAAGTGCGCGGGCTCAGCCAAAATGATTTTCATTTATTTGAAGACGGAGCAGCGCAGGAAATTTCTTCGTTTGACGCTTCGGCCACGCCCGCCAGCGTGGTGCTGGTGATCGACGCGAGCCCCAGCATCTTTCATGAGCTGGGGGAAATGCGCGATGCCGCGCGCGCACTCGCTGCAAATCTTTCTCCGGCGGACGAAATCGCGGTCGTGTCTTTTTCTTCGGAGACGCATTTACTTTTACCCTTCTCTACAAACCGCGCACTGCTGGAGCGAGCGATCGACTCGCAATATCTCTCCAAGGTGGAGAACTCTTCAGAGTCGCGAATTTATGAGTCCGTATTTCTCGCGGCGCATGAACTATTCCAGGGGCGCACGGGGCGCAAGGCAATTGTATTGCTCACGGATGGGCAGGACAGTGGCCTGGGCCTCACGTGGGACCCGCGCAGCGCCGTGGCCAGTGCGGGAGCGGCGGGATCGCGTCTCGCGTTTGACGATGTGGCGCGGGAACTCGGCGCAGATGGCGACGCCCTATTCATCGTCTCGACAGAGAATCGTCCGCGGGGAATGACGCCGGAATGGCTGGAGGCGCATCGCACGGAAATGCTCGTAAATGCGGACACCCACAAGCAAAATATGGCCAATTACACGCTGTATCTGGCTGAACTGGCTCGGCGCGTCGGGGGCCAACTTTTTTTCCTGCGCGAAGTTGGAAATTTAACTGAAATTTATCGCCGCATTGCCCTGGCAATCGGGGCACAATACACCATAGGCTTTTATCCATCGGAAGGAACCGCGCGCGCTGGCTGGCGTTCGCTCGCTGTCACGTTAGATTCGGCCGCGAAAGTTCCTGCCGACTCAAAGCTCTCATACCGCGGGTCCTATTTCGTTTCCGCGTTTCAGTAGGACAGGCTTTAGCCTGGTGGTATTGATCGAAGTCGCGCCAAATAACAGGCAGGCTGAAGCCCGCCCTACGTAAAACGGAGAACTCATGCATGCAAAAATTGAAGTGGAAAAATTCGATCAATCGCGCTTCAAGGTTCGAGTAATTGAGGGAGCGAGCGAGTCCGGGCACCAGGTGACGCTATCTCCAAAAGATTACGCCAAGCTCGGCAACGGAACTGTGGCACCGGAAGAATTGATCCGCAAATCTTTTCAGTTTTTGCTGGAGCGGGAACCTAAGGAATCGATTCTGGGACGTTTTGATCTCGCGGCCATCGCGCGGTATTTTCCGGAGTACGAAGGCGAGATTAAAAAAAGGCTGGAGTAGCGGCACGATCTTGGCTGGGAACGCCAATCTCCGGATTGGCGCGCGCCAAGACGCCAATCGGAAGATTGGCGTTCCCGGGTTTGCCAAATCGTTGCTCGATTCAAGTGACGCAAGCGGCAGTATCGAGATCAGGGTTTTATGGAGACGTCGTAATAGGCGATCGTGCCGCCTTCGCCGTGGATGGGTTCGATATGCAGGATCTCAAAGCGGCCATGATTTAAATCTTGGACGTTTTTTTGGACCGTTTGGTGGAGTTCATTTTCCAGTTCAGGTGTTCGGGTGGGCGTGGCCAGCAGACGAGCGTCGACCCGGTAAGTGGACACTTGGCCGGGGCTCACAGCCTGCAATTGCACAAGCGCCGAAGCCGGGGCAGGGCCGACAGAGGGCTGGTCAGTGTAATGAATGACCAGCGGTGAGAATAGAACAAAAATTACAATCCCCGCAACCGCAACGTCGTATTGCCAGGTTCCCCGTTCATAGGACCAGAATAAAACTCGCACGATGGCTCGCCAGAGCGTTCGCATGTCAGGCGGCCGGCACTCCGTCCACAATTACCCCGTCGCGCATGTGAACCACGCGCGTGGAGTATTCGGCGGCTTCGGGATTGTGCGTAATCATCACGATCGTTTGTCCAAGGTCTTTATTCAATTGGCTCAACATGGATAACACAATTTCGGAATTTTGTGTGTCTAAGTTACCGGTCGGCTCGTCCGCCAGAATAATCTTGGGGTCGTTGATGATCGCACGAGCGATAGCCACGCGCTGCTGCTCCCCACCAGACATTTCCGAAGGCCTATGCTTCAGGCGTTCCGTGAGGCCGAGCAACCTGGTAATCGTCTCGAATCTGCCGGAATTAAAACCGTTACCGTGAATGTGCTGTGCGATGGCGATGTTTCCTTGCGCGTCGAGCGTGGGCAGCAGATTAAATCTCTGAAACACAAAACCAATTTTGTCGCGTCGCAGCTTGGTTCTGTCCGCGTCGCTCATGGTGCTCAGATCGTTGCCGTCCACCAGGACTCGCCCCTTGGAAGCCGTCGCCAATCCGCCCAAGACATAGAGCAAAGAGGATTTGCCGCAACCAGAAGGGCCCATGACGCTGACGAACTCTCCGGGCATCACCTTAAAATTAACGCCGCGCAACGCCGGAACTTCCACCTTCCCGGCGCGATATAGCTTCCATAAATTTTCGGTTACGACTATCGGTTCCACTCTAAGGTCCCTTGTGGTGATCAGCGCATCGGCAGGCGGACGTATTGTAATCGCGTTTGACAATTCTTACTAGGCCCGTAGCCGCAATATGCAGGCTCAAATTATGACGATTATTGCTGGAGCGAACCCCAGCGGCGCGCGTTTCAGCGTGTCAGCCAGCATCAGTCATAGGAAAGCGCTTCGATGGCATCCTTGCGGCTAGCCAGCCACGCCGGATAACTGGCGCCGAGAATTCCGCCCGCGAGCGCAATAACCGCGGATCGCACAATCCAATCCGGCGTGATCAAAATGGACAAGGTTGGAAACGAGGACAGAAAAATTGCTCGCGTGATGTAGCTCATGGCAATGCCGACGCCAACGCCGATTACGCAGATAAAAACCGACTCGCCGAGCAGCGCGCGAATAATGTAGCCTTTGGACGCGCCAATGGATTTCAGGACGCCAATGTCCCGCGTACGCTCAATGACCGTGGTGTACATCGACAGCAGAATGACGAGGAAACCGATCGAGACGGCTAGTACGATCATGCTTTCGATAAAGGCGTTCAGGCCCGGCAGATTCGTTGCGGACATCAGCGAAAGAAAATCTTTCAAGGGGCGAATTTCATAGCCGGGGAAAATCGGCTTCATTTCGTCCATCACGGACTGCGTGAGATTCGGGTCGGTGCACTTCATGAAAAAAACGGAGGCTTTATCGCGAGACCCGGAAAGGTCCTGCAACGTGGAGAGCGGAACGAACAGGCGCGCGCCTTTCCCGTGTTCCACAATTCCGGCCACATGAAAATCGTGATCCAGGAGGCGAAAAGTGCTGTTCACCGCGACGTTTTTTGCTTTCGCGGCCCAATCGTCCATCAGAATGTCGTCGGGGCCCTGCATGTCATGCCCTTCCAGAAAAACGAAACCGCCGGAAACATCTCGGAAGGACTTGGGATCGATGCCGTAAATGATGTCGACGCCATTCGAGGAACTGAATTGCAGGAGGACAGGTGCAACCGCCCGCACATCTTTTAGTTCGCGCAGTTTATCTGCGATTTTGATGGGCATGGGAGCGCCGCTGAACGCCAGAAAAACAGAGGCTGAGGGCGGTTGCAGCATGATGTCCGCGCCGATGCCCTCGATGCGCTTGGCGGTTTCCTGCAAGAGGCCGCTCGTGAGTCCCACAATCAGGATGACGAGCGCCACTTCCACACCCACGGCGAGAACACTTACGATCGTGCGGATCGGGCGATGCAGGACGTTATTCACCACTAACTGACGGATCATCGCTGTACCTTGGAAATTTCATCTCCCACGTGAATCAGGTCGGTGCCCGGCGGCTGGGTCAGGTCAAAGCGATCGGGCGCAATGGTTTCGTTCAGCGTCACCTTCAAAATCTTGATTTCCAGTTTGTAATCGTCTTGCGGACGCCAAATATGGATGTCGCGTGCAAAGATGGTCTCGTCCGTTGCCGCGCTGCCCGGCGCGGAAGGACTGGGCTGCCACTCCGAATACGTGATGTCTGAGTCAAGTTTTCCACCCACGCCAAAAATTTGCACGCGCGATGGACGCAGGTCCGTGCGGTTGTACCAGATCTTTCGGGCAATGGACAATTTTCCGTTTTCCGCCTGTCGGAGCAGGCTGAGGATGTAATAACGGCTGACGTTGAAATCGAATTGTTCGAATAATACATTGTCGGTCGAGCGCAATTCGGGCCAGAACAACGCCTCCACGACGTGCTGGGGGCGCAAGTTCTCCAGCGGCTTTTTCGATGGGCGAATCAGGGCAGTGGGACCCACGAGAAATGAGTTTTTGGAGGGAATATAAATGCGAAATTCCTTCTCGTCAGCCACCATGTCAAAAATGTTTTTTGCGACTACCGGCGCCTGTCCGATAATGCGCACGGTTGCGGGGCGCTCAGCCAGAATAAATCCCGGGACGTCGTGGTATTCCTCGACCACGCCGCTATAAGTCGTGCCAGTGGTCGGAACCAGGTCCACCGTCGCCTGAATGGTTTGCACGGACTTGACCTGCTTGTTGTAGCTTGCCAGGAGGTCTTCCTCGTTCGATTCCAATTCCGGAAGAATTTCTTCCTTCTTGAACGTAGTTCTTCGCTTAATGGTGATACACCCCGCCGCTTGCAAGGCAAATATCGCCAGCAGCAGGATCCAGATTCTCGGATTTTTACTCAGTGGTTCTTACTCCCTCAGTGGAATCATTCAATCTAACAACCGCTCCGGAGGGTGTCAATTTTAAACGCCGAAGTGGGTTGCTCAATTTTCTACAAAAAAACTCGCAGTAGCCTCACGTTCTTAATTTTATCAGTGTGCGGACATGGTGCGGTATAAGTTGTTAGCCTGAATCGTTTAAAGCCGGCTAATCGCAAGCCTTTTCCCTGAGTACGGGATGGGTTAGAGTTCTGGAGACCAGTAGGACAGGCTTCAGCCTGTTCTACCTTAGTTTGGCTAACGCGCGCGACAGAGGCGTGTTCAATCCAATGAGTTCTTTCACGGAGACGGGTTTAGTCACGCGAACTGCCGACCGTAGCGGTGACGTGGAACTATCCGTCGTGATGCCCTGCCTGGACGAAGCGGCCACGGTGGGAATTTGCGTCAAAAAAGCAATGGAGGCGCTGAACCGGCACGGAATACGCGGCGAAGTGATTGTCGCGGATAACGGCAGCACGGATGGATCGCAGCAGATTGCGCAAGAGATGGGCGCGCGCGTTGTGCCGGTCGAGCGACGTGGGTATGGCAGCGCGCTGCAAAGCGGTATCGCGGCGGCGCACGGGGAGTTTGTGCTGATGGGCGATGCGGATGACACATACAATTTCGCGCAGTTGGACGAATTTGTCGCGAAGCTCCGCGAAGGGTATGACCTGGTGATGGGCAACCGGTTTAAAGGGAAAATTCTGCCGGGCGCGATGCCTCCGCTGCACCGTTATCTCGGAAATCCGGTTCTCACGGGGCTTGGCCGATTGTTTTTTAAAAGCCCGGTCGGAGATTTTCATTGCGGGCTTCGTGCGTTTAGAAGGGACGCGATCGAGCGACTCGGCCTGCGCACGTTTGGAATGGAATTTGCCAGCGAGATGATCGTAAAAGCAGCGGCCTTCGGCCTGCGCGTCACGGAAGTTCCAACGACCCTGGCTCCGGATCGCAGGGATCGCCCGCCGCACCTGCGCACTTGGCGTGACGGATGGCGGCACTTGCGCTTTCTCTTGCTTTACAGCCCGCGCTGGCTGTTTTTGTATCCCGGATTCGCGCTGTTTGCACTTGGCATTGCGGTGAGCGCCTTTCTGCTGCCGGGGCCGCTGCGAATCGGCAGCGTCGTGTTCGACGTGCACACTCTGCTCTTCGCGGCCATGGCCATCCTGATTGGATTTCAGTCGGTGGTATTCGCGACGTTCACCAAGGTTTTTGCCATCTCCGAGGGATTGCTGCCGGAAGATCCACGCCTCACGCGAATGTTCCGCTACGTTACGCTCGAAGTTGGGCTCATTCTGGGGATGCTGCTGATTCTTGCCGGCGCCGGAGCATGGATACTCGGCTTGGAGTATTGGCGGATTCGCGAGTTCGGCGCGCTCGATCCGGAAAAAACGCTGCGCATCGTGATTCCCGGAGTCGTATGCTTCACGCTCGGTTTCCAGGTTGTACTTTCCAGTTTTTTCCTCAGTGTTCTCGGGATGTCTCGCCGATGAAAGAAACGGAAGATCTCTTCGATCATTACGCCGCCGCCTACGACGAGGCTTTATCGAATGCGATCGCTCCCTCCGGCGAAAACCGCGAATATTTTGCGGAAGGCCGCGTTGCATGGCTCAAGCATTGCCTCTACGAATCAAAATCGCCAGTTCGGTCCATTCTGGATTTCGGGTGCGGCGATGGCGCAACGACTCCGCTTCTGTTTCAGGCACTGCATGCACAGTTCGCCGATGGCGTGGATGTGTCCGCGAAATCTCTGGAGATCGCGCGAAAGCAGCATGGAACGGAGCAAATTCATTTCAAGTCGATCGGAGATTTTCAGCCCTCCGGGCAAATCGATCTAGCGTATTGCAACGGCGTGTTCCATCACATTTTACCGGAACAGCGCGCGCAGGCATTGTCCATGGTCCATGGGGCGTTGCGACCAGGCGGGCTTTTTGCCTTCTGGGAAAATAATCCGTGGAGCCTCGCGACGCGCTACGTGATGTCACGCTGTGCGTTCGATCGCGATGCCACCACGTTGACACCTCCTGAGGCACGAAAGCTGTTGCGTCAGGGCGGCTTTGAAATTTTGCGGACCGATTTCCGATTTATTTTTCCCCGGTCGCTTCGCGCGCTGCGAAAAATGGAAGATTGGATCTGCCGGGCGCCGCTCGGCACGCAATATCAAATCCTCTGCCGCAAATCCAGTTGAGCGGACGGAATGAGCGGCAGAATTCTTATCGGCCGCCATTTTCTGAAATGATTGCTTGATACAAGGCTTCCATTTGCGCGAGGGGTTCGGCCCAGGAGAGCGAATGCTTCACGTCCTCGCAGCCTCTCCGCAATTGCAGCGCCAACGCGCGGTCTTCGAGGATTCTCGCGAGTCCTGCCTCAAGCGCGTCACACTCATGCGGAACAACGAGCCCCGCACCCTGCTCGACCATCGGCGCGATTCCGCAGCGATCCGTTACTAACACTGGAGTTCCGCAGGCAATTGCTTCAGCCGCCGTGTTCCCAAAATTTTCGTTTTGCGACGGCAGGACGAACACGTCCGAATCCCGGTACGCCGCCCATTTATCATCCCCATAAAGCGGCCCGGTGAATAAAACTTGTCCGTTGAGTTTCATCTTTACGGCGAGCGATTCCAGATGCTCGCGAAATCCATCGCCTTCATCGGGACCAGCCATGACCAGCACCGAACCGCGCTCACGATTGCCACGCTGGATCCAGCGAGAAAAAACTTCCAGCATCAGGTCCGGACTTTTCTTGGATACCAGGCGCCCAAGAAAAAGAATGAGTTTCGCGCCTCTTGCAATATTCCATCGGTCGCGGAAAGAACCAGCCGCCGGAAAATCTGTTGGGACATCGATTCCGTTGCGGCGCACTACGATTTTTGAATCGGGAATCCCGCCATTCAGAAATTCCTGCCGTTCCTGTTCCGCGGTTGCAATCACGCGGCTCGCATCACGAATCAACCTTTCCCCAATCGTCTTGTGATAGAGCCTCTTCATGCGAATATTGCGCACGATCGGCAAAAACATGCCCATGGGTTCGACAACGTAAGGGCGCCCGATTCGGCGGCATTCGCTGGCCACTTGCGGCCCGAGAAAATCGTAGAGACCATAGATATGTGCGAGATTAAAGCCGCTGAGTCGCTCGCGGCAAAATGCGCGTACGCCGGGATTCCAGGTCAGCGCACGATATCGCGCGCGCGTTCGCAGATAAATCGCTCCCACTCCATTTTCGTTGGCTTCAAATCCCCAGCGCGTGGGAATCGCGCCAATCTCGTTGTGCTTTTGCTGGTCCAATCCGAGATCGACGCTTAGAACAGTTACGTTATTTCCGGACGACGCCAAACCCTTGGCCAATGCACGCACTTTAACCGTAGGACCGCCCATAGCAAGAAAGGGATAATAAGATTGAGTGACTTGCAAAAGGCGCATAAGAGATTGGTTTGATGTGCTTTCCGCTCACAGACGAACAGCCGCACGTGCCGAAGCTCGCGGCGGGCCCGCTTAGACAGCTGTGGAGAGTCTTTATGACTTCTCCGCCGGAAATTATACTCCGGCGCGCTAGCACCAGGCGGCATGGTTGTGCGTTCTGTGCTACCGGGTGAGAACGCGATTCAGGTTCGCCGTCAGCTGTTTCTCAAATTCCAGGAACGAAAATTTTTGCGCGACGCGATCTTTGCCGCGCACGCCCATTTCCGTGGCCCAGCCGAAGTTGCTAAGGAGAGACTCGAGCGCTTGCGCGAGGTTGTCCACATCGCCGTGCTGCACCAGAAGACCCGTTACGCCGTCCTCGACAACATCCGGAATCCCGCCGTGCGCGCCTCCAACCACCGGCTTGCCATGCGCCATCGCTTCCAGGAACACGAGTCCGAAACCTTCCCCCTTGCTCGGCAGGGCGAAAATTTCGCAGTGGGCGTAACATGCGAAAAGCTCGTCTGGTGTGAGACCGACGAGAAATCGCACGTTTTTTGAGACTCCGAGATCGTGTGCAAGTTGCTCGAGACGCGCGCGATGGTCGCCGTCTCCCACTAAGACCAGCGATGTTTCTGGCATCGTTTTTAATACGCGCGGCAATACCGAAATCAGCGTGTCCGCGCCTTTATATTTTTCGGCAGAATTCCATCGGCCTACCGACAAAATGGCTCGACTGTTCGGCGGAAATCCATTGGGCACGGTTGGTGAGGCGGGCGATGCAAGACGCGACTCAAAATCGGGATCGAGTCCCCATGCCAGCCGTCGTACTCTGGAGCACGGAATCTGCTGAAGTTCGATTAGCTGCTTGACGGTATCTCTGCTCGGGCCAAGGACAAGGTCCGCACTTCGCAGCGCACGGCCGCGAGTCCATCCGAGCGGCTGCCAAACTTCAACGCCGTGCGTAAACACAATGGATCGAAATTTCCGGCTGCGCAGTTTCATCACCGACACAATGGGCGCCAAATGCGGATGCAGCGCGACCACCAGATCCGGATTGCGTCCTGCCTCGCGCACTGCCGCGCGAATAAACTGAAACTTGCTGCCCGCGTATCCGGAAACGGAAAATTCCAGATGGCCAATGCGAATAGGGTGCAATCCTTGCGGATCGTTGAGGCTCAGAAAACGCACCGTCATTCCGCGATCGGCGGCGAATTTCGCAGTCACGGCGGCCACGTGCCGGCTGGCGCGTTGAACGCCGCCCAGTGGGAGCACATCCGTAAATAATCCGACAACGGAGCTCATAGGGTTGAGTTTGAAACTTTAATGAACATCATGCGTCTTCGTGTGCTTTCAGCAATAGGACCCGGCTTTACCTCAGCAGCCATTCAGAAAGTCTAACTCAGCATAACGGCATTGGCATGTTCATACAGAACTGAATGATTCCTCGCGCGACTTCCGCTGGGAAACATTCAAGCTCGTATCAATGAAGCGAAGTCCTTTGTGAGTCAGTTGTGTAAAGGCCTTGTGTAGGATTGATGAAATGAGAGAATTATCTTTTCGAGCTGATTCCGCAGTAAGAACGATTCAGGCGGGATGCGATTTGATTATGATGTCCGCGCATTGGACCGACACGAACCGCTGTTTGGGGCTCGCACAAGACCTGTTGAACTACCTGGACGGTGCGCCCGTCGACAATGCACTTTTTCAGGCATCTCAAAATCGAATTAACAAGCTTCTTTCGAATGCGCCGGAGCATTCCGTTCACGCGTTGCCTGATGCAACGTTCGCCGCTCACAGCACGATTTCAAAAGCCTATTGAGAATTTTCCTGATACGCTGACCATTCGTGTTTTTTCCTTTGGAGGAATGCAGCGTGGCCGGAAATTCCGAGCGAGTTTTGCTGACGGGTGGGGCCGGGTTCATCGGCTCTCACGTGGCGGAAGCTTTGCTGCGCCGCGTCGCTTCCCTGGGAGTCGTCGACAATCTTGACGACTTTTATTCTCCGGCGTGGAAGAAAGCAAATCTGGAGTCGATCCGCGCCATCGCCCCATTCGAGTTTTTTGAGCAGGACATTTGTTCGCCGGATCGCATGCGGGAAATATTCTCCGGTTTTCGGCCGGATACGATCATTCATCTCGCGGCGCGCGCCGGAGTTCGCCCGTCGATCGATCAAC
The DNA here is from genome assembly GCA_035696345.1 of Candidatus Acidiferrales bacterium. GTDB lineage: Bacteria > Acidobacteriota > Terriglobia > Acidiferrales > UBA7541 > Palsa-360. The sequence continues at coordinate 15,266 of DASRQU010000151.1, read as the reverse complement.
CGCGGCTTTACGAGCACGTAAATGTTGCCGGCACTGTGAATCTGCTGGAACTGTGTAAGGAGTTCCAGGTCTCGCGATTTATTTTCGGTTCCTCAAGCTCGGTTTATGGCGAGTGCGACCAGCCTCCGTTTTCGGAAACGCAACATGACCTGCGCCCCATTTCTCCGTACGCCGCCACGAAACTGGCGGGAGAATCTTTCTGCCACACTTATGCGCATCTATACAAACTGCCAGTGATTGCGCTGCGTTTTTTTACGGTGTATGGGCCGCGGCAGCGCCCCGACCTGGCGATTCACAAATTTGTGGCGCGCATAGAAGCGGGAAAATCGATTCCTATTTTCGGCGACGGAGAAACGGGACGGGATTATACGTATGTGGACGATATTGTCGCGGGGATTCTCGGCGCTCTCGATTTTGATTTTCCTCCTACGGCGGGCGCACCCATGGAAATATGCAACCTCGGCAATTCCCACCCCGTCAAACTCTCGTTGCTGGTCCGCATGCTGGAAAATGCAACCGGGGAAAAAGCGATTATCCAGCGGGAACCCGCGCAACAGGGCGATGTACCGCTGACATGGGCGAATATCGCAAAGGCGGGGAAATTATTTGGTTATCACCCGCAGACGACGCTTGAAGAAGGCCTCAAGAAATTTGTCGCTTGGTACCGCGCCGCGAACCCAGCCTGGCGGGCGTAAAACAGCATCGCCAGATTTGATATGAGCATTTCCACAATTGCGCGCGGATAGAGTTTAAGATACTTGACCGTAACACCTTGGTAGGTAGTCTCCATCCCTGAAACTCACTGACCGCTTAGCTGTCGTTACCCTCAGCAGATTCTGCAACATGACCCACGAAGCGATCTAATTGGATACTTAACGTCTAGATACGGAGCTGCAAGACTCTGCGTCAAAACTAGAACAAAATTTGCTCGCAACAGCCGCTGTCCCGGCAGCAGTCGTAAGCGATTGAAAATTAACAAAAATCTCTTAGGTTACTCGCAACGAATTCAAAGGCGTTCTCGCTATTCGCCATGCGATTTTGGTTAGGTTTGAATCACAATTCGGCGACGTTTTTTGAAAACAAAAGGCAATGGCATGTGAGCATGCAGTATCTATCGTATAATATGATTAAACAATTACAGTGTAAATATATGCGTCAATGACTTGCGTTCCCGCGGGTATTTTGCTATGATCGCCACAAAGGATGAAGGTTATCCATAGGACGCCGACTTGTAATTTATATTGAGAAGTAAGGTGTACCATGGCTAATCGTAAGAACCCGAGTTCCATTCCCTCGAAGAAACCGAATTTAATATCTCACGCTTCGCACTGCACCGTTTGCGCACATTCGCAGCGGGAAGAAATCGAGGCGGAATATACTTCGTGGGTAAGTCCTACAGAAATTACTACCGATTACGGGCTGGGAAATCGTTCTGCCCTATATCGCCACGCCAATGCGTTCGGGCTAAATGTCAAGCGCGCTGTGAATATCCGTGCCGCTCTTTGCCGCATTATCGAAAAAGCTGATCACGTTCAAATGACCGGCAGCTCGATTATTCAGGCTGTTGAGTTACTCGCGCGAATTAATTCGCGTGGAGAACTTGTAAAGCCTGATGAGCAGATCGGGATGCACGAGCTTTTCGACCAGATGAGCCCCGACGAACTCGATCAATACGCTAAAAGCGGACAAATGCCTGCTCGGTTGCGTTCGTTCACGGGCACAAAAATCCCGGAAAATTCGGGAGGCAACCAAAATGGCTAAGTGCTCATGCTCGTTGCGGAATCGTTGTTCGATCCCTTCCAACATTCCAGATGTCAAACCGGGCGATTACCCGCTAGGTTCACTTTTGTCGCGTGGTGCCGCAAGGGCGCTGGCTTCCACCTATGTGCAGCAAGATAACCAGCAGGTTGAGGACTGGCTTAAGAACTTGACGCCTCTTGAGCAGGCGTTCGTCGAAGAAACCGAAAATCCAAACATTCGCGTCTTAATTTTGCGTCTCCTTCGCGTTGCTCAAGACCGCGAGATGGCTTACGGCAAAGTTCTTCGTTGGCCGACCGCTGAGGAGATTCGGCACAATCGAGCGGTACGGAGTGAGGTCGTGCGAATTTTTGGAGGGGAAGCCTTATCCGCATACTCAAGCGATTCGCGGAAATGGAACGGAATGACGGCCATTGCTGAAAAGAATCTTCGTGCGGGAGCTAAATAATTTTGTAGCATCAGAATTCTGCAGTGCTGGATGACTTGAGATGCCGACGGAGCGCAGCAAAACCGCTCCGTCGGGCCTGGGTTGTTTTCTGTTTGCAGATGATTACTTCGACGATCGGCACTCTGGACGGCACCCGGCGTTTACTGGAGTGGAAAACCACTAGTGCTCGCTATCCAGATCAGCCCGAAGGATTAACTTCGCTGGACCTTCAACTGATTTCCTTTTCCTGGATAACAGGTATTCCCGATGTCGCCATTGTGGCCTTTGTGCGGAAACGTGCTCCGGAGATTCAGTATCTGCTGGCTTCCATCACGGAACAGCAACGTAGGGAATTCGGAGAACTCGTTGACGCTACTGCCCGTCAAATCGAAACAGCCCAGTTCCCTGCTCATCCAGGCATCCGATTTCCTCAAAACGGCTGCGTCAGTTGCGCGCATCTCGGATTATGTCTCGGAAACGAATTATTGTCTGGAAACAAACTCATTCGTCAACCAGGAGCCGCCGACCTTGACTGGATTGACGTGCTTGACGACTAACGGAAAACCTTTGATCGCTCCGAAGCTCAATCGCCGGCGTGCGGTGTTTGTGCTCTCGAAGATCGACGAGATCTTGTCGTGGGACAAGGCAACGGAGCGCGAACGGGATTCGAAGTTTGTGGAGCTCGGCCGCTATCTGTGTGAGGTTCGGGCCGGCCAGTACTGGAGGGTTGACAACGTCCGTTCGTTCGATGAATTTCTGGAGAGGAAGTTCCCCGAGTCCAGACGCAAGGCTTATTACCTGATGGCGATTCACGAACAGCTGCCCCGTATTGACAAGGTCGAGTTGCAACAGATTGGTTGGTCCAAGGCAACTGAACTCGCAAAGGTAGCGCGGAGGGACGGGCAGAGGTTCGAAAGTGCAACCTGGGTGCACAAAGCGCGCGAACTCCCTAAGGAGGAATTCAAACGAGAGGTTTCAAAACATCTGACCGGGAAGGAAACGGAACCGTGGGAGATTCTCTACTTCAAGGCCTACAAGAGCCAATTGCCTGTTATTGAGCAGGCATTAGAGACAGCGGCTTTGATGCTTGGGAGTGACAAATCGCGAGGCTATTGCCTGGAAATGATCTGTGCGGATTTTCTTGCGGGAGTGAGTTTGGAGACGAGCAATCACGATGCAGTCTTGCCTTGCCTGACTCGGCTGGTCATTGCTCTTCCAAAGCCCCAACGGAAACAACTTCTTCAAGACGTGCAGGCCACACTTTGAAAGAAATCCGAGCAAAGCGGCCCCGCTTGAGGCTTGAGCCAGAAGCTTATCGCGAACTCTGCCAGGAAGTTCTGGAGCGCGACGGGTGGCGCTGCCAGTCCTGTGGGCGCATGGAAAATCTTCAAGTCCATCACATCCAGTGGCGTAGCCGACTGGGCGATGATGCGGCTGAGAATCTCATAGCTCTCTGCGCCAAGTGCCACCACGACGCTCACCGACATGGCTATATCTCGGGAAATTCATATAGCTCAAAATTGAAATAGCCGGACAGACTGTGCAGGATATTTGCAGATGTGAGTTGTGATGCGCATTCTCACATGACATTCACTGGCAGAGACAACCATACCCGCCGCCGCGACAAGGATCGCCGCTATTACAATCGCCCATCTTGTTCAGCGGGAAAATAGCTTCTCGATGGTCTTCATGAGATGAAGAGCCGATTCGGCCGCATTGGAAGAGGCATGAAATCGTGATGCAGATAGAATCCACGCGCCCTTTCGTCCTTCGCGTCCACCACGACCACGGCCGAAGCGACTTCGCGGGTATTTCCAAATGCACGCTTTAGTGCATCCATTAGTAACAATTCGCCGATCCTCTGACCTCTAAAGTTCTCGCTAATCGCTAGTCTACCTAGAGACGTAGTCGGGCAGCATGGGTGGAATTTGCCGACGGTGTGCAGTGCTCCTCCCAGCCCACACAGCCACTGGCACTGACATATCCCGTAGATCGAACGCCTCGTGTTTTCCGCAGTCACCTATGGGGGCGCGCTTTGGGTTACAACGATCGGAGTCACGACAAGTGACAATGCAACGGCCGAGACTATAAAATATTTCCGTACATATTGTGGAGCTTTCATCGTATACATCCGGAATCGCGATCCTGACATCCATACTGCCCTCCGCTGCCAAAAATATTTCTCCTCCTGCGGGGCACCCGAGGCATTTCAGTTTGTCGATTCGCACTACAACGCCCACAAAGGTAGTGTTCAATAGACTGTCAGGGTGAAAATCGGTTGTCACATGCACGCTCATGCCAAGTACGTAATGATTTGAGTCCGTGGAAAAATAGAGACCGTCCCGAGACCCATTCAGCAAGTTGCAGTATTCCGGTAAGTTTGGGTCGAAGGGGCGAATGCGCGTAGCCTGTGACAGACCAATTCGAGGGTGTCGTCGACGTTCTCGGGAATCCGTGGGCAGTTGTGTCAAAGCACGGCGCCTCCGCGACGAGACCCTACCTCGGTGCTGTGCGGCTAAGCGCATCCATCGGCATCACCGGAAGATTGAGTCGCGAAGGGTGATCCTTATCGTGGTAAAGGACATTGGTCGCCACAACTTCGTGCGTATGATATCCCGGACGTTCTCCCGTATTGGGGTTAATATCGAAGAACGGAAAATTGCTACTGGAAATATCGACCCGAATGCGATGTCCCTTCTTGAAGCGATTGGCGACGCCCAACAGATCAATCGTGACTTTGCGGATTTCCCCCGTCTTGAGTAACTCTGGATTCGCTTTATCGATCGCGGAACGCACACGAACGATGCGATCTTCCAGGTTCATCGCAAATCCCCAGGGATAATCGGAATTTGGCTCGTCCGCGTCCACTAGTTTCGCGGTGAAATCCGTGTCCGGCGCAGAGGAAGATATCCACAGATCCACAGTGACCGAGCCTGCGATCACCACATCGGACTCCAACGGCGGCGTCTGAAAAGTCAGAACATCGCGGCGGGACGACAGTGGCAGATCATTTTCGCAGTATGGAATCTTCATGCTGCACTTCTGGTCGCGCGGACCATCGGGACTGAAATTTTTCCCCGAGTCGATCTGTCCGCCAATCGTCGGCACGGGACGGTGAGGATCGAATTCATAAGCGGAAGCGGTTTCTTCGCCAGGGGCCTTTTCGTTCAAGCTGCCGTCCCCATGCATGTAATACGCGCGTGAAGCGGACTGCGGAGGAGGCCACGCGGTGGTCGCAAACCACTCCCCGCCGTCGTCCATGCGCTCGCTCATACGGGTGCGTTTGCCGCTGCCGCCGCCCATAACAAACACATGAACCGGCGCTTCGTCCAGCACTCCGGTATGCTTACCTTTGAGAACCTGATCAAACCAGCGTGCCTCCTCCCCGACCATGGACACTTCCGCAGTGGGACCGAAATCGACGTCGCCCGAACCGCGCGTGCCGATTCCATGCACCCAAGGGCCCATCATCAACTTGGTCGGAGACTTGTGGCGAGCGGCCATGCCCATAAAATTGTGAAGCGAGCCGTGCTCGAACAAGTCGTACCACCCGCTCAGAATATAAATCGGAATATCAGGATACTTGTCGTAGGAAATTTCAAAATTGTAGCCGTTCTGCTTCCAGTAATCGTCGAACGCGAAGTGATCGATTTGATCCTGGAACCATTTCTGATTGATCGGCGACGCGAGCAGCGGGGACCCGTTGGGCCGAAAAGGATAAGCGAGCAGCCAACCGCCCAAGCGCTCGGCGCTTGAGGCTTCGAGCATGGCAGCGCGCAAGGCCGGATTTTTTTCTGCTTCCTGACTCGAGGCGGCAAAGGCCAACGGGTAGTATAGATTGTGCAACAGCGTGTAGGCGCCGCCACGGTAGGCGCCTTCCTCGTAATAATCGGAAGCGCTTACCATCAGAAACATCGCCGCCAGATGCGGCGGGCGTAGCACGGCCAGCGAATTCTGCGTCGCGGAAAGATACGATCCCCCGAATGTACCTACCTTGCAGTTGGACCAGGGCTGTCGCGCCGCCCATTCAACGGTGTCGTATCCGTCGGGCCCTTCGTTGAGGTCTAGATAAAACGTTCCCTCGGAGTTGTACCGGCCGCGGCAATCCTGCACCACGACCACATAGCCGCGGCTGGCAAAGTAGTATGCCGATTCGCGCCGGTTCTGCTGCTCTTTGGTCAACGTTCCGTCCTGCGGGCGCATCGGATTTTTTCCGTACGGCGTGCGCGACAGTAGCACCGCGAATTTTCCAGGCAGTGGGGCTCCGTCCTTCGCCGGATAGTAAATGTCCGTGGCCAGCTTCACCCCGTCCCGCATGGGTACCATCACGTCCTTGACAACGCCAACTTCATCCTCCTGCGGTGTCCCGTAAGGCTCCGCTTGCGAGAATACAAATTCCGCCGATCCAAGCAGAATGATTGTAGTCCCGAGAAAAAGAGAACGCGTCCCGCGCCAGTGATTCGTCACGTCAATCTCCTTCCAACCAGCCTGGCGTTCAGGTGCCAGGTTGCGGCAACGCGTGCAATAAGCCTGGTCGGTCAGCTGTAAACTGGGATTTCCATTTTGAATTCCCAGCCGACCAATCCCATACACCCGTCCCCTCGGAATGCAATTCCACAGCTGTGGTTTAGCAAACGTGGTCCACTTTTACCCAGTGGCAGGATATATGCAAGCTGCAAAGAGTGCAGAATTCGCAAATGATTGTCTCAAAGTCAGTGGGGAAAGAGGCTGCGAGGATCGTCAACCGTCTCGATATGCACGACGCCAATTCCCTAGAGTTCCGGCGCATCCTTAGAACGCACGACGGGCGGGCCAACAGGTCCAGTAGAGAAGGTGCCGGACGAAGACGAATGCGGTTCAGACTCAGCATCGCCCATGTGGGCGAATATGCGTGCGCCCCACTGTTTTGCATCTTCCATGTAAATATAGAATACAGGGGTGAGGAAAAGTGTCACCACTTGGGAAAACGCCAGCCCTCCGACGACCGAAACTCCCAGAGGCCGACGGGCTTCGCCCCCTGCCCCAATGCCCAACGCGATTGGAAGGGTACCCATAAGCGCCGCCATCGTCGTCATCATGATTGGGCGGAAGCGGACGAGGCATCCCTGATAAATTGCTTCGGTCGGACTCTTTCCTTCCTTTCGCTGGGCTTCGAGTGCAAAGTCAATCATCATGATCGCGTTCTTCTTAACGATGCCGATTAGCATCATGATTCCCACAAAGCCATAGATGTCCAGGTTCATGTCGAGGAGCGGGGAAATCCAACCTTTTGTTGCAGCGGTATGGAAAAGGTACAGTGACAGCAGTGCACCAAATCCCGCGGAGGGCAGTCCGGAGAGAATCGTGATTGGGTGCAAGAAGCTTTCGTACAGAATGCCGAGGATGATATAGATCACGAGAATGGCCATGGCGAGCAATACACCGAGACCCGCGAGCGAGGACTGAAAAGCCTGGGCATTGCCTTGAAACGTGGTCGTGGTCGTCGGCGGAAGCGCCTGCCTCGCTAAATCACTAATTTCGGCTACCGCGTCTCCAATGGATGTGCCGGCCTTAAGGTTAAAGGAGACCGTTACTGCTGGCAGTTGTCCCAGATGGTTGACTGAAAGCGGTCCCAGCGTCGAACTAAGTTTGGCTACGGCGCTGATTGGGACGAGCTGCCCGCTCGCGCTTGTGAAACTCTGCGATCCTGGAACCGAGTGAACATAGAGAGACGCGATCTTGTTTGCGTCGCGCTGATATTCCGGCTCCAGCTCCAGGATGACCCAATACTGGTTATTCGGAGCAAAAATCGTGGAGATCTGCCGCTGCCCATAAGCGGAGTAGATGGCATCTTCGATTTGATTCACCGAAACGCCATAAGACGATGCGGCGTCGCGATCGATTTCGATATTGATCTGGGGATTTCGGATCTGGAGATCGCTGCTTACGTCCGTGAGGCCCGGCAGGGCGCGCATCTTTGCCGTGAAATCCTGAGCCGAACTGTAGAGCTCGCTCGTTTTGGGACTCTGCATGGTGAACTGATAGAGTGCCTTGCTTTGCAGGCCGCCGATGCGAATGGGAGGATCGTTGCGGAGGAACGTAACCATCCCTGGCACAGCGGCAAGTTTGGGCCGCAGCTCATTAATGACCTGGTCAACCTGCGGCCGCTCCGACCGAGGCTTCAAGCGAATATTCAGCCCGCCTTGATTGAGCGTCCGGCCGCCCGAGCCTATGGATGACAATACATAATCAACCGACGGATCCTGGACGAGTATCTCGCAGATCTGCCGCTGGTGTTCGACCATGGCATTAAACGAAATTCCCTCAATGGCTTCCGTGGTCCCATTGATCTGATCGATATCCTCGCTCGGCAAGAACCCCTTCGGAATAATGACCGCGAGATAGTAGGTGCCCACCACCAGTGACGCAGAGAACAACATCGTCGCCAGCTTATGACGAAGCACGACACGCAGGCAACGATCGTAAATCCGCTCAAGTCCCACCTGCATGGATTCGAAAAAGTTGTACAGCCGCCCATGTCTGATCTCGTGGTGAGGTTTCAGGAAGCGGCTGCATAACATAGGCGTAAGCGTCAAGGACACGAAACCCGACACTAGGATGGCCGCCATAATCGTTACTGCAAACTCGTGCAAAAGCCGGCCAATCACTCCCCCCATGAACAACACCGGAATAAACACGGCCGAGAGGGACAATGTCATTGAAATGATCGTAAATCCGATCTCCTCCGAACCGTTGATGGCAGCTGCCATGGCACTTTCTCCCTGCTCCATGTGACGCACGATGTTTTCGAGCATCACGATCGCGTCATCGACAACAAAACCGACGGATAGGGTCAGGGCCATCAGAGAAAGGTTATCGATCGAGTAGCCAAAAACGTACATGACCGCGAACGTGCCCACCAGGGAGAACGGAAGCGCAAGGCTGGGAATTGTGGTTGCAGACAGATTTCGCAAGAACAGGAAGATGACCATGATCACGAGAAAGAGAGCCAACTCAAGCGTGAACTTGACATCGTCCACGGAATTGCGAACCGTGACCGAACGGTCGAAAAGTACCCGCATCTTTACGGAGGGAGGTAGCGTCGACTCCAAACGTGGAAGCATGGCCTTAATGCCGTTCACGACTTGGACCGCGTTGGTCCCGGGCTGTTTAAAGATGACCATCGGGATGGCGGAGATTCCGCGCGGCAGGTCTGCGTCGTAAAAGAAATTGACGTTCTTGTCGTTTTGAACGCTATCGACGACACGCCCTAAATCGGACAGCCGTACCGGCGAGCCATTGCGGTATGCGACGATTAACTTGGAGTAATCAGCGGCGTTGTAAAGCTGCCCTTGAGTCTGCACGGTCGGCGCGCGCTGCGAACCCCAGATCGTGCCCGTGGGAAGATTGACGTTGCCATTTGTTAAAGCGTTCTCGACGTCGTCAATTCCAATACGCCGCGTCGCAAGCGCCTCGGGATCCAGTTGAATATGCGGAGCATACTTAAACTGGCCGTAAATTTGCACGAGTGCCACGCCGTTCACGGTTGATACGCTCGGCGCGATGTAGGTCTCGGCGTATTCATCCACCGCGGAAAGCTCCAACGTGTCCGAAGTAAGTGCCAGAAAAAGGACCGGGTAGTCGGCTGGATTTTGCCGGTAATACGAAGGCGGAGCTGGCATTCCGGGAGGCAACTGGCGCGCCGCCTGAGAAATAGCAGCTTGCACGTCCTGCGCGGCTCCGTCCAGATTGCGATCAAGGTTGAACTGCAGCACGATCGACGTTGCGCCAACCCGGTTCGATGAAATCATCGAATCGAGGCCGGCAATATTCGAAAACTGTTTTTCCAGAGGCAAAGCTACCGCTGCGGCCATCGTATCGGGATTGGCGCCAGGAAGGTTGGCATTGACGCTGATCGTCGGATAATCAACGTTTGGCAGATCGCTTACCGGCAATACGCGATAACTTGCGATCCCGAACAGCAAGATAGCCATCATGACCAACGTGGTGGCGATCGGACGTTGAATAAATCGTTCGGGAATGCTCACGCCATGCTCCCGTAAACTGCGCCGCGTGCCCGCTATTGCTTCTTCGGACGATTTGTATCGGCGGAGGATGAATCCGCGTTCGCACCTGCATGCTCGATCGGACCAGCGACCGCGGCTGGCCGGCCAGATGGTTCAGCGGTCGCGTCGGGGCCGCCATTCTTGGCCTCTATTTTCGCTCCCGGCACCAGATTCACTTGGCCATCGATGACAATCGTCTCGCCGGGCTTCAGTCCCTTATCAACTACCGTCTCATTTTCAATTGTCCTGCTGGGCACAATCGTGCGCTGTTCCACTATGTTGTTGGCTTGGACCACATACACGTACGAATTTTCCTGTGTCGCGACAATCGATTGTGCCGGCACCACGATGGCGTCCGGCTGCTCAGAAAGCGTAAGCAAAACACTCACGTACAATCCGGGCCAGAGACGATTCTCGGAGTTCTCGAACGTCCCTCTCAAGTGAATCGTGCCGGTCGTTGTATCCACAATGTTGTCGACAAATGTCAACGTGCCGTCCACGGGACGGCCTGAATTCTGGGGGATCGTGACTGTGACGTGCAGCGCGTGCCGATCCACGCGCTCCTTGACGTCGGGCCAGTATTTCTGAGGGACAGTAAAATTCACGTAAATCGGATCAACCTGATTAACCACAACAATCGGAACGTCCGCCACTTTCACAAGATTTCCGGCTTTCACCATCACCGTGCCTGTCCGGCCGTCAATCGGCGATCTGATCGTGCAGTATTCCAGATTGAGTTCCGCTGTTTTCACAGCAGCCTCGTCGGCACTCACCGTGGCATCGGACGCATCGGCAGCGCTTGAGAAGGAATCGACTTGTTGCGCGGGCACCACACCCTCGTCGAAAAGTGTTTTGTATCGCATCGCCTGCACGCGATTGTACGTTCCGGTAGCTTTGTCGCGTGCGAGTGCGCCCTTCGCTTGCGCCAGCGCTGCCTCATAGGGCCTCGCGTCGATCGTAAGCAATACTTGTCCCTTCTTGACGAAGTCACCCTCTTTAAAACGGATTTCCTGGACCTCGCCGGCAACCTGGGTCCTGATGGAAATCATGGAAATCGCCTCGACGTTTCCAACAGACGTCACCTCGACGGGCATGGTCTTTTGGATGACTTTGGCAAGGGTTACCCTTGCTGGCGGACGGCTGGGAGGGGCCGCTTGTTCTTTTGCGCACCCCGAGTTGAGCGCAGCGAAAGCGACTAAACAAATTGCGTGACGCATGCAGCGTGTCCAGCACCTGCTTGTTCCCGATTTGCTGTGGGAAAACGTCATTAAACCCAGTGAGCAGCTATCGAATTGGTGCATAGTCACCGACCCTAGGCATTGCACATTCAGTGAAGCGTTTGACGCCGGGAAGTCGTTCTAAGTTACAGCCAAACCTGTAACGTTGGACACAATCTTTAGCAAACCCAGTACCTTAGCCCAGCTTCACTTCGGACTAAATCCGCGTCGCCCCAGATTCAGCTTTCATGCGAATGCTCACCTTCGAAAGTCGGACGCCTTAATTCTTTTTTATCGTAAATCTGGGGATCATTATCAGATTCGGAGCCATCCTAGCTCAAATCGGGGCTCAAACCAACCCTCGCGCAGCGGAAGTTGTATCAAGCGAATCGACTCACGAAACCAACAAAGCTCATCCGCCGCGCACCCAACATGCGCAACACCCTTGTCGCTGAGGAGAGCAGGATGTCCGCAATGAGACATTTTAAGTACGCCGCCTGAACAGCTTAATAATTATTGAAACGTTTTGAACCAAGTGTTAAATGCCCGCATAACAAGGGTGCCGCTTCCGAGTAGATGCTTAACTCGGCAATCGCAAAACCGAATTAAAGAACGTGTGAAAGAGAAAACGGCCGTAGTCTACTCGCACGCCCCTTTTGAATTACGGCCTTTTCCGTATCGACGACCCTCAGTTAAGGGGTTACTTTACCGCGGTCGGTGTGTACGGTGAAATTCAGACCGGTATCGATTCCGCTTGAGTGGCCTCGTTTTTCTTGTCGTATCCGTGCTCCGTCAACCGATAAGCCAAGGCCGCCATTGATCTGCTGTAACTCTCGAAGTTATGGCCGGGGCGAGAACACTTTCATGTACGTGTCCGGCTCGTGATTATGAGTAATGAAAACGTTCGTCACAAATCGCCCGTAGCTCTTGTGCTGATAGACGTGATTAATCACTTCGAGTTTCCGGATGGCGACAACATTTTTGAGAACGCTTTGCCAATTGCTCCGCGTTTGGCTCGCCTGAAGAAAAAGGCGCGCGAGGAAAACATACCTGTAATTTACGTGAACGATAATTTCGGTCAATGGCGCTCGGATGCGGGAAAATTACTTACGCATTGTCTGCGTGCCGGCTCTGCCAGGAAGCCGTTCGTCGAAGCCGTCCGACCCGACGAGAAGGATTATTTCGTTCTGAAACCGATGCACTCAGCGTTTTACCAAACGCCCCTCCAGCTTTTGCTACACTATTTGGGTACGTCTTCGCTGATCCTCGCAGGCCTCGCGACAAATAGCGGTATTCTCTGCACGGCTCCGACGCGAACATGGGGGATTTCAAAGTCAGGGTGGTTTCCGATTGTTGCGCCGCACGCACGACGCGCGAGCACGACGAAGCATTGGAAAACATCCGGGAAATGGCGCGCGGTCGTGTTGTTACCATCGCTTCGCTGCGTCTGAAGAACGACAAGGCTGGGCATGCAAAAGGCCGCTGATCGCAAACAGAATTCCGCTCCGGCCGTGTTTAGCAATGCCGATATAGCCGATCGACTGGCTAGCCTCGCACAGTTGCTATCCACCCAGAAGGAAAACCCCTACAAAGTGAGGGCCTACCACCGAGCCGCCGAGCGGATACGCAGCGTCCCAGAGAGTCTTGACGAGATGGTGCGCCGCAAGGAAGATCTGACGCAGTTTGCCGGTATTGGCGCTGCCATTGCGAGTTCGATACAGGAAATCGTCACGACCGGTACCCTGTCAAAACTGGAAAGGCTGCGCGGTGAAGTCAGCCCTGCAATCGCGGAGCTGATCGCCCATCACCCGCTCGATCCCAAACGAGTAATGCGCATGTACAAGAAACTTAACATCTCTTCACTTAGCCAACTGCGGCAGCGGCTCGATAGCGGCGAAATCGGGAAGCTTTTCGGAAGCCGCGTAGAGCAGCACATCCGGCAGGGCCTAACTCAAACGCACGCGATGCTATTGTACCGGGCGGAAGATCTGAGTGGTCTGATCAAGGGATTCTTGCTGAATTTTTGCGGCGTTCGTCGCGTGGAAATAGCTGCGGACCTGAGGCGCCGGGTCGAGGTGATCGAGGAACTTGTCTTTGTTATTGAAACCGGCGATTTTCCAAAAGTCATCGAAAGAATGCAGCGCTACGGCGGACGAACGACACTTGTTAATGCCGGGGAGGACTGGGCGTCGTTTGCGTTGTCCTCCGGCATTTGGATGCGATTGCAGGTAGCCTCGGATGAAAACTGGGGGTTTTATCTGGTCGCCTGCACCGGCGCCACGGCGCACCTCAAGAGACTGACGGCCTCCACAGCACCGCTTCGCGACCTGAAGCGCGGGGGGTTCAGGACTGAGAAAGCCCTGTACCGCCGCTTCAACTTACAATACGTGGAACCGGAGCTACGCGAAGGCCGCGATGAAGTGGAGCGAGCGGCGGCAGCCACATTACCCCGGCTCGTGACTGGAAGCGATCTTCGCGGCGAATTACACGCTCACTCGTTGTCCAGCGATGGCGTCGATTCGATCGAAGACATGGCGGCAGCCGCGGGAGCGCGAGGTTATGAGTACATCGGCATCACGGATCACTCGCAAGGCTTAAAAATCGCCGGCGGTGTTTCTGTCGATGATCTGTGGCAGCAACTCCGCTATATAGACAAGCTCAACCGCAAGCTGCGCGGCTTCCGCATACTCAAGTCCAGTGAAGTGGATATCCACGCGGACGGGTCTCTCGACTATCCCGATGCGCTGCTGAAAGAACTCGATTACACCGTATGCTCAATACATTCCCGGTTTTCGCTGGGCAAGTCAGAGCAAACGGAACGCCTGATGCGCGCCATGGACAACCGGTATTTCAATATCCTGGGGCATGCGACGGGGCGACTGTTGCTCAAGCGGCCCGGTTACGAGATCGACGTGGCCCGGGTAATAGACCACGCGCGGCAGAATGGCTGTTTCTTCGAAATCAATTCCAGTCCTGACAGGCTCGACCTCTCGGCCGAGAACGCCCACCGCGCCGCCGGGTCGGGCGTCTTAGTGGCGGTGTCAACAGACTCTCACAGCACAGGGGAACTGGGGCTTGCACGCTACGGCATCGATCAGGCCCGCCGCGCGGGACTAGAGAAGTCCGATATTCTGAACAGCCTATCCTGGAACAAGCTCCAGCCTCTTTTCCAAAGGTAACCACACGATTTAATAAATCTGTTTTGACGAGTTCTGCCCTGCCTTGCCGGTGATGGGAATCGGCGTGCATGCAGTTTTCACGAGCACTCTAGCCCCCCCAGTTCGCGTTATTCTGTGCCGTGGTTTCGTCTGCCGTAATCTTTACGCGCTCCTCCTTTAGGTCCAGACGAAGCCTGCCGAACACGTTTATATAAAAGTTGGCAACCCAGACCAAGGAGAAGCCCGCAACAACATAACCGCGCCAACCCGCGTAAAGCAGCTTATACCGGAGAACTAACAGAAATACCGCCGCAACATAGTGGCTGAAGCAATATTCACACGTGAAAAGGTAAAAAAAATTGCGTTCGTAAATTCGCCTGCACACTTTGCTTTTCGTAAGGCAGAAGTCGCGGAATTCACGAAAGACCTCTTCGTGCGTGATGGTCCATGAAATAGATGCAATCGGAAGAGCGATAACAAAAAGATAAGAACTCTGCCGCGACAGGTCCACAGCGCACCCTAACAGTTTGTTGAAGAATTGAGTTTTTTCAAGCCTTCGGTTCTGAATTGCAGTTTATTGCTGAGTTGTGACGGAGTGCTTGGGTTGTTCTATCTGCGCAGCGGGTCCGGATCGGAACTCCGTGTCATGTTCTGGCCATCA
>DASRQU010000150.1:0-10061 GCA_035696345.1 Candidatus Acidiferrales bacterium | reverse complement strand
CCCATGGGAATCCAGTGCCTCCGGTTCCGGAATTGTTTCCGGTCGGATACACGTCTCCGGTCGGGGAGTTGGGAACGGGGTAGGGCACGCCGAGGTTTAAGCCATTGGTCAGAGTATAGGCTCGCTGCCACTCGCCGAGTCCCGTGTTATAAACCCACTTCTGGAGTCCCGCCGTCGTATTGGTGGCTGGTAGAGCTGGAGTATAAAAACCCGCAACTGTTTTGCCGACTGCGCCACTGCCTTCATCAGCGACATACAGGGTGGTTGAGTTTGCAAACCAAATGCCGAAAGGGAAGCTAACACCACTTTTCGATTTGGCAAGCAGGTTAGGGAAGCCCTTCAGGATGCACATATTGTATGGGGTTACGCCCGCTGTCTGTAACACGGACGAGTCATACGCAATGCCGGACGTGGGCAGAGTTGCGGAATCGGAAGGAATGCCGATGCCATTTACGCAGGCAGAGCCGGTCGTATCAAGAAAATAGACCGTATTAACTCCATTGCTGCCACTTCCCTTTGTGTAATACAGAACATTATTATGCGTGGTCAGGCCGCGGAAATTGGTATCTTTCCCAACTTTATCGGCTCCGAGGCCCAATTCCGTAAGATTGAAGCTTCCAACCGGTGTCGGCGCTCCCGGATTCTGCGCGACCTCCGACTTGACTTCGGCATTCATGATCTGCGCACCCGCTCCGGCAATGATGCCATCGGGTTGAGGATTGCCGCCGTTGCCCGCATTCCCAGACGTGTAAGTCACATTTGCGGCAGTATTCAGGATGGCCGCGCGGCCGTTGTTGCCGCTATAAGCGTTGGTCAGCGTATATCGAATTTTGCCGTGCTGATCGATCTGCGAGACAACACGGTAAGCGGTCGTGCCGGCTGGATTGCTCGGATCGAATGCCCCGGGTGTGTTGGCATTCGATACGTCAATCGCGCCGACCGGGGCGAGATAGCCCATGAAGGTCAAAGACTTGCCATCTGTCGATAAGTTCAGTGCCAATTCTGATTTCGACGGGAAGCTGGTAACCACTTGATCCTTGGACGCTGGAACTCCGTTTTGGGAACTGTTGGGCACTTCGAGAGAGTTGACGAGCGTGCCGGCGGGCGTCATCTGGTCAAGAAAAATTTTCGACGTGATGCCGAAGCTTCCATCGACGGTATCATTGTTCCACACGAATGGGTACGTCCCGTCCACGACTGCGGTTGCAGGTGCCGGACAGTTGACCACGGAGCAGTCCGGCGGCAGGACCGTGGTACCGGCTGTGATACTGCCTGGGTCCACATAGAGGCTGCGACTGACCACAATATTTCCCGGCGTAAACACGATTCCGTTCTGGGCAAATGCTACGCCGCTTCCAATCACAACACTCAGTAAACTTGCAATAAGTTGTCGCGCGAATACAGGTGAGATCGTTTGTTTTCCGATGTTTTTCATTCAGAGGTTCCTTTCAAGAAATATCAAAGCGCCATGGGATCGTTGCAAGCGAGTGTTGCGAGATTATGAATGAACCGCGAATTTTCAATCACTACGCAGTCCAGCATCGTTGGTAAGTGAACTTTTAGTAGTACGTAGGCTTTCTTGCGCTTGCGATTGATGCTACTTTCTTTTTGGCGTTCGTTGCACCCGTGGGAAATCCATGCCTGAGCAGTTTGTTTTTCGCGACCTGCGCGACTTGTTGGCCAAAGCCAACGAGGAAAAATCCGGCGACCAATTGGCGGGGATTGCCGCGCGCTCGGAGCGCGAACGCGTGGCTGCAAAACGCAAGCTCGCCGATCTTCCACTCGGTGAAATTGTCCGCCAACCGCTGATCGACCCTTCCCACGACGAAGTCAGCCGCCTGCTTCTAGACACCTACGATGCGGAGAGGTTTCAAACCGTTCAGGGCTTGGCCGTGGGCGAATTCAGGGAATTGATTCTCGACGATGCCACGACCGAGGAACAACTTAAGCAGCTTCAGTGGGCCATCGTTCCGGAAATCGCGGCGGCCGTCGCAAAAATCATGAGCAACAAAGACTTGATCCTGGCGGCCGCAAAAATCAGGAATGTAACGCGATGCCGGAACACCATGGGCGAGCGCGGCGTGCTGGGGATTCGCGTGCAGCCGAATCATCCTGTGGACGATATTGGGGGAATTTTGCTGGCCGCGTTTGAAGGTCTCCTCTTCGGCTGCGGCGACGCCGTAATTGGCGTGAACCCGGCCTCGGATTCGGTGGAAACCGTGGGCGCGATTTTGCATTCGCTGGCGCGGCTGATCGATGCCTACGGCGTGCCGACGCAATCGTGCTGTCTCGCGCACATCACTACCGAATTGGAAGCAATGCGCGCCGGAGCGCCCGTGGACCTGCTGTTTCAATCCATCGCCGGGACGGAGGCGGCCAACCGCAGTTTTGGCATCACGCTGCAAATGCTGCGCGAAGGGCGCGAGCAAGTCCTGGAACATCACGCGCGGCGCGACGTTCCCTGGAAGGGAGAGGACGTGATGTACTTCGAGACGGGACAAGGCAGCGCGTTGTCGGCCGAGGCGCATCACGGTGTCGATCAATTAACGCTCGAAGCACGCGCGTATGGCGTGGCCCGCGTGTTCCATCCGTTCCTGGTGAATAGCGTAGTGGGTTTTATCGGGCCGGAATATCTTTACGATGAGCGGCAGATTATTCGCGCCGGCCTCGAAGACCATTTCATGGGTAAATTGCTGGGACTTCCCATGGGCTGCGACGTTTGCTACACGAACCACGCTGCGGCCGATCAGAATTCCGCGGATAATCTTTTGGTGCTTCTCACCGCCGCGGGCTGCAATTATTTTATGGGCGTGCCGTGCTCGGACGACGTGATGCTGAATTATCAGTCCACGAGCTACCATGACGCGCTGGCCGCGCGAAAGCTTTTCAATCTGCATCCCGCGCCCGAGTTTTTGAACTGGCTGCAAACGAAAGGCATCTTTCGCGGCACGGAGCCGGCGATGCTCGACGCCTCGGCGCGGCGCGAGCTCATGCAAGGTTTGGAAACCTCACTGGGAGAAATTGTCTGAATGGCGCGCGACACTGACTCTTTCCTCGCAGCCGATTTTACCGGCGCCTTGCGAAAAATTCGTGAACGCACTCCAGCCCGCATTTTTTCTGGCCGCGCAGGGGCCGCCTATCGCACTTCTACGCAATTGGAACTGCGCGAAGCCCATGCTGCCGCGCGCGACGCCGTCCGCGAGGAACTGGATTTGCAAACCGTCTTTGCCGAGGCGTTCATCCAGAAGTGGAATCTGTTCGAGGTCCGGACTGAAGCGCGTTCCAAGGAAGAGTATTTGCTGCAGCCCGACATGGGCCGCTGCTTCAACGAATCGTCGCGCCAGGAATTAGTCAGCCGTGGTTCGCGCGCGAGCGACATTCAAATCGCCATCGGCGACGGCCTCTCGGTGACGGCAGTCGCCGCACAAGTTCCCGCTCTCCTGCCACTGCTGGACGAAGGAGCACGAGAGCGCGGATGGACCGTCGGCAATCCATTCGTGATTCGCCACTGCCGGGTCGGCGTTCTCAATGAGATCGGCGAACTGCTCGCCCCCAAAGTGGCAGTTCTGCTGATCGGCGAACGCCCGGGCCTTGCCACCGCGGAGAGTTTGTCCGCCTACATGGCCTATCAGCCTCGCGCGGCGCACACCGACGCCAACCGCAATCTCATCTCTAACATTCACGTGCGCGGCCTCAGCCTGCAGAGCGCCGCAGACCGAATCCTAAGCCTCGCCGCTCAGATGATGTCCCAGCGAATGAGTGGATTCAGGATCCGGGAACAACCTCCGCGGCAGGCCAGCGGATCCGCAATAAAGTGAGCGCAAAGTCAGAGAGTATGAATTTCATCCGCGCCAATGGAATGGCACGCTGATCAAACGCAATCAACTTCCATCCGGCAATAATCGCGAAGGAAAGCAGTCAAACAACGCTCCGCGTTTGGGAATTCGAATGGCGAAGGAAAAGCGAATATGGTAGATTGCCTCCATGTCCGTTCGCTGCTGCAAAGTGACGATTCAAGATCTGGAGGGCGTAACTCACACGGTCAATGTCACCGCAGAGACTCTTTACGAAGCCGTGGCGCTGGGGATGGCGGCCGTTCGAACGAGTGACTGGGCCACAGGCATTGCGCAAGGCCTGAACACCGTCAAGGTCCGAGTAACCAACGTCCCGGTAGAACATGAAGTCGCGTTGAAAGATTTTACAAAGTGGCTGGATAAAACAAATGGCACCCCGCGCGAGATTACGGACCGGAAGCGCATCAAGTCCATCCTCGGCATGTAGACTCTCTCCTCTGCTGCATTCCAAATATTAGCTTATGCGAGGCAGTATCCGATGGGTCCTGACGAACGGGGTCAGATGTAAATGTGATTCGACAAGATCTGCCGTCGACTCAGCTTCATCGGGTACTGAGTGCCACGCTCCGATAAAGCCGCTTCTGATGATTTGGGATCCACAGTGGGCCCGGCGAATCGGGCGGCCTGGTCTAGGCATCTTTGACCTTCGGCGCCGACTGTGCGCCTGGCGGATCGCGGAAAGGATCCATCGGAATCGGCACATACTCGACGTCGATGATCTCGAGATGCTCCGTCTTCGATGGCGCGCGCAGGTCGACGTGATCGCCGGGGCTCGCTTTCATCAGCGCAATGGCGAGAGGTGAGCGCCAGCTGATGTAGCCGCGGTCGAGGTTCACCTCGTCGGTGCCGACGATCGAGACGACGAGTTCGAGGTCGGCGGCGTCCTTGTAGGTCACAGTTGCGCCGAAGAAGACGCGCGTAGCGGCCGATCCCGGCCGCGGAGCGGCGGGGTCGACGACCACAGCCGAAGTAATGCGTTTCGTCAGAAAGCGAATCCGCGAATCGATCTGGCCTAACCGTCGTTTGCCGTAGTGGTAGTCGGCGTTTTCACTGCGGTCCCCGTTGCTGGCAGCCCACGCTACGACCTCCACCACCGCGGGCCGCTCGCGACTCAGCAGGAAGCCATGCTCGTCTATCAGCCGCTGCAACCCGGCTGGCGTGATGTAGTTTTTGACCGTCGGTCCCGCTTGCTCTGGCACCGGTCCCCGGAGCGGCCGCTTACTTCGCATTTGCATATCTGTCCTGGGATTTCGTGTGCGTGTGGGTGACCCAATTTTGGAAGGTCCGCGCCTCGATCCCGATAACTCCTCGCATGATGAACTTTTATGCGCGCGCGCTGGATATCGAATAATACATCGATCTTTCCTGTGGCACCTATAAAAAATGCGGTCACCGTCCGATTAAACACATCCACGCGAAGAAGAAAGATGGAAAATGCGGAGCCATCAGAACTTTGCAATCCATACACATGGGTCCGCGCCCGTAGCAAATTCGTTGTGTCGAGGGCAGGAGAAGCGTACCATGCGCGCGTCAGAGATTTTAATTGGATATTCCAGATGGGTGAAGGAGCAAGTTATGAAGCGAAAGGCGCTTGTGGCCTGCATAAGCATGCTGGGCCTTGTAGCCGTCACGCGCGGCCAAAGCACCGGCAAAGTGTATGAATTGAAATCGTCGCCGACCACGGTGAGTTACGGCTACTACGATGCGTCGCTCAAGCCGGTTCTGACGATTAACTCCGGAGACAGAGTGCGTCTGTGGACCACAACGGGCAATCCGAAGTATTTCGAGGGTCTGGGAGTACCGAAAGAAAAAATTCCCCAGGAGCTTTATGCGGCTTTTGAAGGAGTGAAAGATGATGGCCGCGGCGATCATACTCTCGTAGGGCCCATCTTCGTAAACGGAGCAGAACCAGGCGACGCGATAGAAATCAGGATCATATCCGTTGATGTCTGGCTGCCAATCGGGGCAATGAGCTTTCGCCCAGGGCGCGGGGTGTTGCCTGAAGAATTTCCGTACGCGAAAGATCGCGTCATGTGGATCGATCTGAAAAACAGGACCATCGATTTTGCGCCGGGTGTAGTGATTCCCGTGAAACCGTTTTGGGGTGATATCGGATTGGCGCCGCCGCTTAGTATGGGACGCTTGATCGCCGGCCCGCCGAGGATATTTGGCGGCAACATGGATAATCATGATTTGGGGCAAGGCAGTACGTTGTACTTGCCGGTTCAGGTCCCCGGAGGCTTGCTATCCGTGAGCGACGGACACGCCGTCCAGGGTGGCGGTGAAGTGGGCCTCTCCGCCGTCGAGACTTCGTTGAAAGGCGAAATACAAGTCATTCTCCACAAGGGCATGCACCTGAACGGTCCCAGAGGGGAAACCCCCACACATTACATGACGATGGGCCTCGATGAAGATCTGAATGTGGCGGCCAAAATCGCGACGCGGGAAATGCTCAATTTCGTAGTCGAGACGAAGGGCCTCTCGCGGGACGACGCCTACATGTTGCTGAGCGCCAACATGGACCTCGTGGTCACCGAGGCCGTAGACGGTGTCAAGGGGATCCATGCTCTGCTACCCAAAGCGATTTTCAAAAAGTAATTGAGCCGCATTCCCGCCTCAGAATCGTTACAATGACGTCTGAAATCGCAACTCCGCGCTCAACCCACCTGCGCGGAGCGGGCGACTCAGAGCGACTTGAAAATTCCCACATGACGATAAGGCCGCTTCACAGGATCTGACGCCGAGGCGAGAGACGAAACAACAGATTGCAGCAATTCTCTAAGCGTTAAGTCCTCGGGCTTGAATAAAATTGAGCAGATTGATTTGGGTTGATTGCTTCGCTTTCTTTGTGCATATGCCGTGCACTGCGCACTAGCTCTTGTGAACAACTTCGAACGAATACCCGTCCGGGTCCAAGACATCTGCGGCGTAGTATCCCGGGTAGTATTCAACCCTCGATCGCGGCGAGATGTTATCTTTTGCCCCAGCGGCGATTGCGGCTCGATAAAAATCATCTACTTGAACTTCGCTCTCAGCCTTGAATCCCCAATGTATAGACGCTGGATCAGGCTTGCCCTGCTTCAACCAGAAACACGCTTTTTTTCCATCTCCAAATCCCCAAAGGTCAGGATGGCCACCTTCGCCCTCATAGGGCAAGAAGAACCGGATATTCAGAGGTTTCAGGGCCGCTTCATAAAACGCTAGTGACCTGTCGACGTTGCCTACAGTCAAAATGATATGGTCGAGCATAGCTCTCTCCTTTAAATTTTGAGTGCTTCGACAGTCTTTTCACCGTTGGGCATAATATTCGCAACTATCGAAAAAGGCCAAATTCCGATAACCCTGGCGGTCTCAATGGGTCGACGCAACACTTGCTTGCAGTTTATCTGCTGGAGTTTGGAATCCCAAAGTTTTTCTTGGACGCTGATTTAATTTGAGCGCCACGTCGTCGAGTTCTTCCTGAGAATATACCGACAAGTCTGTTCGTTTAGGGAAGTACTGACGCAGTAGGCCATTTGTATTTTCGTTTGAACCGCGCTGCCACGGACTTTGCGGATCGCAGAAGTAGACTTTCACTTCCGTATCGACCGTGAAGCTCTTGTGCTGCGCCATCTCCAACCCGCGATCCGAGCCTTTTAAATCTCATAAACACCACCTTATAGAAAAAAGATTTATATCAGATGGTGTTGCATCGACCGGTTGACCGGGCACCGTTAATCAGGCCCTATCCGGCTCACGGGGAGGGTGACTTCCGGCTTGCCCGTAATTCAGGACGAACGCTGGTGGACGGCATCGAGCAGCGTGTGTTATTTCCCCGGCGGTGCGCCATAAAGGAATTGGAGGCCGGAGGCGAAGCGCTCGCCGAAAGTGGGGTAGTTGTGGTGGCCCCCTTCTGTGATCGTGAGTTGCACTTCCCCGGGCAGGTAGGCGGCTTTCAAGTTCTGCGCCAGTTGCTTGACCTCACGAACCCAGGCGAGGTTAATAGTCGACGCCCCAGGTACTTCTGTTTTGAGTTCCGCCGTTCCTATTCCAATGGCGACCCGTTTCGGAGCTATAACAAGTTCCGCCGTATCGCGGAGTAGTTGCCCGTTGCCGACCGACAGTGCGGGGCTTTCAACGATCCCGGAACCGAACAGGTCCGGCCTGTGGATCAATACGTACAGCGCGGCGACGCCACCGTAGGATGCGCCCCAGATGGCCGTGTGCTCAGGCCCAGTCTCGACCGCGTATTTCGAGGCAATCGCGGGCATGACTTCTGTTTCCAGGAAGTCAGGAAACGCAGCTCCCAGAGGCGCAAGGTTAGGAAAATTGACCAGGTCTGCATTCGGCAGAAATTCGCGGGCGCGTGCTTCCCCATTGCCATCGGCTTGATGGATGGCATCGGAGCCGTTGTCGATTCCGACGGCGATCAGCGGGGGTATTTTACCGAGGGAAATTAAATCGGTGAGCGTTTCGTCGGCGTGCACCTCTTCGTGATCAAACGCGGCGCACTCATCAAAAGCGCTCGCCCCGTCGAGTAGATAGAGAACAGGATACTTGCGTTTGGGATCGAAAGCAGGGGGCAACCAAACCCGCAGGTTGCGAGTGTTATGAAAAATCCGGCTCGTGAGCGGCACAGTCTCTAGTCGGCCAACCACCGTGGATTTGCAAGGTATCTGCTGCGCGAACGCGGCAACAGGCAGACAAACAGCGAGAAGGCAAATTGCGCGACAGAATGGACGCAGCATAGGCGGGAATCTACCATGCCCTGGATCCAGCTTCCCAATAGAATTTCGTTATCGATGGGAACCAAAATGTCTTCGCCGCAAACTCTCTTGTCACTGTGTGGATCGTCGTGCACTCGGAAGCTATTGTCGGACCCGCCTTCCGCGTCGCAAATTCGTATAGGGCCTGATAAGTTCTATAAAAGGAAAAGTCAAGAAAAACACTTCACCCTCCGCCGGGAATTTTCTAACTTTCCAGCCTGCCTGCTTGAGCGAGGGTGTTTCTTGCCTTCCGCCCCATGGACTCGGTTTGTTGCACAGCTGATTACGGCTGTTTGGATTTTCTCGATCAGCGGTTTTCATCGTGTTTCGTGACGAAGCCAGTCCGATCTGAGACCTACAAGCAAAACGGTTGTCAGGTGCCAACCCTCACTGGGCCAGCGACATCCCTTTTCCTCATCGATAATCGCTAAAGGATCGCCTGTCATTCACCGATGTTAGCTCTGTAGCCTGAAGCAGTCTGCATGCTGCATTGCGAAGCTTGGCCGAACAGACCGGTTCATAACTTAGTTCCGGAAGACGAGGGGCGTGTGAAATGGCGAAAGTGATTCTGGCAGGCGGACCAAGCTTTGCGCTTTTTAATCCTTCGTTGCACGTTTCGCTCGGTCTTTTGTACTTGGGAGCGGCGCTGCGCAAGGCCGGGCACGACGTGAAAATTGTGGACTGCCACAAATTTTGTTCCGTCAGCGAATCCACAGGTAAATTGATCGTTCAAAAGGACAAGCTTGAGCCGTGCGATGTGCTGGGTATTTCGTGCGTGACGCCCAATGCGGAGTTCGGCGGGCAACTGGCTGAGGCCTGGCCGGCCAAAGTGAAAGTTGCCGGAGGACCACACGTCACTTACATCCTGGAAGGGCCGCATGCGAAATTTAAACATCGTGACTACTTTCACGGGTTCGATTACCTGATGTCCGGTGAGTGCGAAGAGACGTTCGTTCAGTTTTGCGATTACTTTTCAAAGGGCATGCTGAGCATGCCCATTCCGGGGCTGGGCCGCTTCCGAAAAGACGGAACGGTGGATTGGAATCCATCCGGAGCTTTACCCGACGTAACTAAAATGGCCCTTCCCGCCTACGATTTGTGGGAAGGAAATTACTCCAAGGGCGCCCTCGCGGTACAGTCTGTCTCCGGGAAATCGGTAGACGGGGCGGAGCGCACCACCGGCTCGTTATTCACCGCGAGGGGATGTCCCTACGGATGTTTCTTCTGCGCAGACGCTAGAACAAAACTCCGCGAAGAAACGCTCGACCAAATCGAGGCCGAAGTGAAGGCCCTGGCGGAAATGGGCGTGACCGCGCTGCGCGTCTGGGACGACACCATCACCATCAAAGAAAAACGATGCAAAGAAATGGCTAATATTTTTCACTATTACGGAATGCTCTGGCGCGGATGGTCGAGAGTAAACCTGATGAATCCCGGCTTGTTTCGGTATCTCGCGGACAGG
>DASRQU010000149.1:0-15754 GCA_035696345.1 Candidatus Acidiferrales bacterium | reverse complement strand
AAATGAAATTTCCAGATCGAGCTGCGTGAACTCCGGCTGGCGGTCGGCGCGCAAATCTTCGTCGCGGAAACATTTGACGATCTGGAAGTAGCGGTCCATTCCGCCGATCATCAGAATCTGTTTAAAAATTTGCGGCGATTGTGGCAGCGCATAAAACTGCCCGCGATGCACGCGGCTGGGCACTAGATAATCGCGCGCGCCTTCGGGCGTCGAGCGTGTGAGCATGGGCGTTTCGATTTCGTAAAAGCCCATCTCGTCCATGGCCTTGCGGATTTCCAGGAAAACGCGATGGCGCAGCGCAAGATTTTGTCGCGGCTTAGTGCGCCGTAAATCCAGATAGCGATAGCGGAGGCGCGTTTCTTCGTTCGCGGTTAAGTCGTCTTCCACCACGAACGGCGGAGTCTTGGACACGTTCAGGATGCGCAATTCGCTCGCGACAATTTCCACTTCGCCGGATGTCAAATCGGGATTCACTTTTTGACGCTTCACGACGCGGCCGATGACCGCGACCACGTACTCCGACCGTAGCTCTTCGGCGCGGGCGTGCGCGGCGGCATTCAACTCCTTGTTGAAAACAATTTGCGCCAGGCCTGAGCGGTCACGCAGATCGATGAAAAGCAGGTTGCCGAGGTCGCGCCGCTTGTGAACCCAGCCCATGAGGACGACATCTTTGTCGGCATCGGCGGCGCGCAATTCGCCGCAGTAGTGTGTGCGTTGCAGTGTTCCAAGTGAATCGAGCACGTGTTATTTTCCCTTCCATTCTTGCGATCGTTTTGAGTGGCATAGGCTTTAGCCTGTGCGGGGTTAGCCCTTGCAGGCACTAAAACCGCACAGTCTGAAGCCTATGCCACTCAAACGGAACGTGGCGCTACTTCGGATTCTGTGACCGTAAATACGAAAATAAATCTTGTTCTGCGAGCTTTTGCTGCGAGCTGTCTGTTAACCGTTTTACGGTTACGACGCCGGCAGCAAGTTCGTCATCGCCCATGATCACGGCGTGCCGCGCTTTTAATCGATCGGCCAGGCCGAGCGATTTGCCGAATTTCATTTCGGCGGCTGGCAGTTCAACGGTGAAACCCGCGTCGCGCAGACGATGTGCGAGACCGATGGCTGCGGTTTGCGCTGCCGCGCCAAACCATGCCAGATACACGTCGTAGCCGCTGGGCGTCGCGCCTTCTCCAGCCTCCTGCAGCGAGAGAATCAGGCGGTCGGTGCCGATCGCAAATCCAATTCCTTTTGTGGTGGCTGGGCCGCCGAGCAATTCGACGAGTCCATCATAACGCCCGCCGCCGCAAACGGCATTTTGCGAGCCGAGGCCCGGCGCTGTAATTTCAAATGTGGTGCGCATGTAGTAGTCGAGGCCGCGCACGAGTCGCCAATTTTCCTGATAAGTGATGCCGCGAAGGCCGAGCTGGCGCTTCACTTCGTCATAATGCACGCGGCAATCGTTGCAAAGATGGTCGGCAATCCGCGGCAGCGTTGCGATGATGGCTTGTTCGTGTTCGAGCTTTGAATCGAGCACGCGCAGTGGATTCGTTTCAATGCGGCGCTTGCTGTCTTCGCCAAGCTGTTCGCGCACCTTTAATAATTCCGCACGCAATACTTCAACGTACGCGGGCCGGCAATTTTTGCAGCCAATCGAATTGACGTTGAGGATCGCGCCTTTCAGCTTCAGCCGCTCGAAGAGCCGCATCAGCATCTCGATGACTTCCGCGTCGATCCCTGGTGCGTCGGAAGAACCGAGCACCTCCGCTCCGATCTGGTAAAACTGCCGGTAGCGGCCCTTTTGCGGCCGCTCGCGGCGGAACATTGGCCCCGTGTAGTAGAGCTTCGCGTTGCCTGGAAGCATCTGCATGCCGTGTTCGATGTAAGCGCGCACGACGGATGCCGTTGCTTCAGGACGCAAGGCGATGTTCTCTCCCATAGGAATTGCAAAAGCTAATGCCTTAATACCTGCAATAATCGCACTAAAGCCACTAAAACCGATCGATTCAAGCCACTTGTTCTCGGGATCTCTTTGAAATCGCTCTAAAATCTCAAGACCATGCCGGAGTCCGGCAGCATAAACCTGTATCGCCGCACTATTAGGAATTTCTGCTGAACTAATGCCAGTAGTTACGAGTGTCTCGTATCGCTTCAGCGTTGCTGTAAAAACATTGATACTATCGGGAGAATCTGGCGAAACCATGGCCATTTGGATCGCATCTTTCATGGCCGTTATAACGCCTTGCGCACGATCCTCGAAGCTGTACATTTCTTTAGAAACGATATCTGTTTCCTGTCCCACGGAGCGCGCAAACAACTCCGTTTGCTCAAAAATCGGCAAGCGAATTTCGGCGAAGCCAAAGGTGCCAAACGTTTCCCGCGCGGTCTGCTCGACACGGTTCCACAGCGCCGATTCCGGCGGAAGAATATCGCGCACACCTTTGATCGCCTGGAATTTTCCTTTATCGCCCAATTTGAAATCCTTTGACTCCAAGTAATTCCATAAATCAATTATTCCGAGTATTTCCAATCGCACACGCGACCATGGTGTCGCGCCAACGGCGCGGAGGTGACCAGCCCAGGGCAACGCCCTGGGTACCGCGCCCTACTATCACGATATCCGCCCTGAAAGGGCGGAGGGCGACCCCTTGCGCCCCTTCAGGGCGCACCCAAATCGATGGATTCCGGACCCGGGGCGTTGCCCCGGGCTAACCAACTTCGGCGCTTTCAGCGCCGAGGCGCCGAGGACTTCTAATGCCATGCAACCGCCGCGCAAATGCGATGTATTCGTCAGGCCTTCCCCGCTTCCGACTTATACGTTTCCGAATATTCCACGTATCGTGTGGCATAGGCTTCGATGCTGGCCTGATCTTCGGGAGTTAGAGTGCGGCGGAATTTTCCGGGGTGGCCCATGAAGAGGCTGCCCGGCGGAATGATGGTGCCCTCGGGAACGAGCGTGCCTGCGGCGACGATGGAATTTTCGCCGACCTTCACGCCGTTCAACAAAATAGCGCCCATGCCAATAAGCACACGCGATTCGATGGTGCAGCCGTGCAGGATCGCGCCGTGGCCCACGGTGACCATATCGGCGAGGATCAGCGGATGCGTGTCTTTGTACACGTGCAAAATTGAGCCGTCCTGGATATTGGTGCGCGACCCGATGCGAATCCAGTTCACGTCGCCGCGAATCACCGTGCACGGCCACACGCTGGAAAATTCTCCGATGCTTACGTCTCCAATAATCACGGATTGCGGATCGATGTATGCCGACGCGGCGATTTGCGGCGTCCGGCCATGATGGCTGCGAATCATGAATGCACCTCGATGGAAGTTAAACAAGCGAAGCTAACATACGCGTTTCGGGCTGACAACGCTTCAGTAGGACGGGCTTCAGACTGTCTGGTTTTGATTTTCACCAGCGTAAATCTAAAGCTGACAGGCTGAAGCCTGTCCTACTAAAACCTAATCAATTTCTACTACGGGGCCGCGCGCGCCGGCTGGCTTCGCATCTAGGCGCGAGGCCACTGCTCGCGCCATGGCGTAAATACTTTTCGCCCCGGGCGCGTCAGGGCCAAGCAGCGCGACCGGCTTCCCGCTGTCGCCGCCGATGCGAATTTGCGGATCGATTTCAATTTCGCCCAAAAGCGGCACGCTATACATTTCCGCAATGCGCTTGCCTTCGCCATGGCCGAAAACGTCGATGCGTCCTTGACAATGCGGGCAGCTAAAGAAACTCATATTTTCAACAACGCCCAAGATGTCGACGTTCACCTGGCGGAACATTTCCATGGCCTTGCGCACATCGGCCAGCGCCACCGTCGACGGGGTCGTCACCAGCACCGCGCCTGTTACGGGGACAAGTTGAATCAGCGAAAGCTGAACGTCGCCCGTGCCGGGAGGAAGGTCGATAATCAGGTAGTCGAGTTCGCCCCACATCACGCTGCGCAGAAATTGCTGCATCACGCTGTGCAGCATTGGGCCGCGCCAGATCATCGGCTTATCACCCGGATTCAGCAGGCCCATCGAGATCATTTTTATTCCCTGCGCCACGACCGGAAGAATTTCACGCTCGCTCAGCGCCTGAGGCTGCTCGTCGGTCCCGAGCATGATCGGCACATTAGGCCCGTACACATCCGCGTCCAGCAGACCGACAGACGCGCCCATGTGTTTCAGGGCTAGCGCGAGGTTCACCGCGACCGTCGTCTTCCCCACGCCACCTTTGCCGCTGGCGACGGCGACCAGATTCTTTACTCCCTGAATAGGCAGCTTCGGAGGCTGAGGCATCGGCGGCGGTGGCATGTTCAATATCTCCTGAACGAACAGATTTCTACGAAGAGCAATTTACAGCCCTTCATTTTGAACGAGAAATGGGCGTACGTCCACTGGCGCCGGAAAATGCCAGCCGATTGTGGCCGAATCACGCGAAGCAAATTGGGCGGCCACCAGGATTACATCGGCCGGACCGTAGCGGCGCTTCCACCAAAACAGGCCAAATTTGAGCAAAGGAAATGAAATACGCCCCTCGCGAAAAAGTTCCATTAAAATTGCATTGGGTCAAAGTAGGTAAGTTAAACTTGTGCGCAACCATACTGCAACGCCGACCATCCAACTCAGTGCGGTGTAACCGGAGTGATATCGGGTGTTTACAGTACATTACGAACATACAAACTGACACGAAATGCGGGATCAGGCGGCCTTAAAAGACGGGGACGTATGTACCTGTGCATTCGGCGTTCAATAAAACAGAGCTTCGCGGCTCAGGATGTGCGTTTGTTTTCGGTATCAAGTTTCGCAAAAGGGCCCGCAATTACCTGCCGTGAATAAAGGAGATTTTCATTGTTAAAGCTCACGACCCGAACGACTGCAATTTTCGTTCTGCTATTGCTCGCAGGAGTTAATCAGGCCAAGGCGCAGGGTTTCAGCGCATATTTTGGAATTGGCAGCGCGCACGATGGCGCTTCGACAACTGCGGGTTGTCCTTCCAAACAAGTCTTCGACGAAGTGAATGGTGTCTGCGAGTCTGGCCCCACGATTGGCGGCCCGTTTGGCGTCATCGGAGGGGACTTCATGATCAAGCCGCATCTCGGAATCAACGCGGAATACTCCTGGCGCTTTACCCAAGCCGACTATTTGCCGGACGCGGGCCTGAATGCACGTCCGTCTTTTTACGACTTCAACGCTGTCTATCAGCCCGGAGTGGCTACGAGCCGGATCGTTCCGGTAATCGAGGGCGGATTAGGCGGGTCGAAATTGTCGCTCTATTTCAACCAGGCGAGTTGCGTTACGCAAGTTTGCCAAAATTCAAGCCAGGTTGTTGCCACATCCAACCACTTTCAATTGCACGCGGCTGTCGGAGTGAAGCTGTATGTGAAATCGGATATTTTCATCAAGCCCCAATTTGACTTGCACTGGGTGCACAATCTAGACCAGCAATATGGCAGCAACTTTGTCCCGCAATACACGATCGCGGTTGGCTACACGTTCGGTCGGCACTAAAGCCCGCTGATTTTTCCAGGCTTTGGAAGGCGTGCGCGCCGGTTGAAACTGTCGGGCGGCGCGCATGATTTTCATAAACCCGGCGCCCCTAGCTACACACTGGGGGTGGCAACTCCTCCTATAGACGCCCTCATAATTCCCGGCAGGCCTGCATCTGTCCCGGTCAGTTATAAGTTCGGAATGGAAGTTCTGGGAACTCCCGGCTATCGCCGAATGGTTTCTTCCATTCGGGAAAGGGCTGCGGTTACTTCCGCGGGGCCGCGCAGAAAGAATCGAGCCCTCGTTGCGCGCCGCCGACCGACCAAAACGGAAACGCCTTTTCCGGCCGCCGCGAAGGCCGGCTCGTCGGACAAATCGTCGCCAAAATAAATTGCCAGCGCTTCACGTTTTGCCTCTTTGCTCAGAATTTTTTTCAAAGCGATTCCTTTGTTGCCAATGGAAATGGGCGCCACTTCCACGTCGCGAAGATTCGTCATGGCTTGAAGCGTTTCGGAGCGCAATGCCACACGCTTTTTCACGAGGTGCTGCAGCTCACGTTGGGTTTCGATCTTCAATCCTTTGACATGGACGGAAAAGCTGTTGTTCTTGGGCTCAATCCACGCGCCAGGATAGGCTGGAAGCTCCGCGAGCAACGCCATCAGAGTCTGCGTTAGCGCGATACGCTCCGGGTTCCGCAGCTTTTTATTGTTTTTATTTTCCCAGCCGTATAACCCCATGTATTTAATATTGCGAATGCCGATGAACCGCTGCAACTCAGCTCGGCGTCTGCCGCTGATAACGATCAATTCCACTTTCGGATGTTTTCCCAGTTTCCGAAGTACCGCTTTCGTTTCCGGGAGCAGGGTGACCGCCTCAGGCAAAGGGGCGATGCGCACAAGCGTCCCATCGAAATCGAGGAAAATCAAAATACGTTTGGTTCCACGAATTCGCCGGACGATTTCTTCCCAGTTTTTGAACAAATGCGGAGTCATACGATGCGTCCGGATCATTGAGTCTGCCGCACTTCCGTGCGTTCGGCTCCTTCAATCCGGATTTCCGTGAGGTCGCTTAGCAAATTGGCCGCCCAGAGATAAATGTTTCGCTCTTTCACGACGCGGCGCATCCACTGCATTCGTTTGGCTTGCTCGGCTTCAGGCATTTCGAGGGCGCTGTGAATGGCTTCGGCCAGTTGCATCACGTCGTACGGGTTCACAAGCAGCGCGTCGGACAATTCATGTGCCGCACCGGCGAAGGTGCTGAGAATCAGCACGCCGCGGTTGTCCGTGCGCGAGGCCACAAATTCCTTGGCCACCAGATTCATGCCGTCGTGAAGCGACGTCACCAGACACATGGACGCCGCGCGATAGTATCGTTCGATCTGTTCATGCGAGTGGTGTTTTTTCAGAAGGACGATTGGCTTCCAGCGTCCCGCCTGGAACTTCGCGTTTATGCGTTCCGCTTCCGCGGTCACCTCATCCAGAAAATTCTTATAGCGGATAATGTCCGTTCGGCTGGGCGCACCGATCTGGATCAAAGAAAATCTTCGCTGGAATGCGGGATACTGATCCAGAAAACGCTCGATCGCGCGGAAGCGTTCCAGAATGCCTTTTGTGTAATCGACGCGATCGACGCCAACCGCGAGCAGCGAAGCTTCAATTCCCAATTCATTGCAAATCGCGGCGCGCTCGACGCCCATGCTCAATACTTCGTCATCAAAAGCGTTCACTTCAGGGAATGCGACGCTGATCGGATAAGGCCGCACACGCGTCACATGCCCGAGCCGGTTCACCGCGAAACGGTCCCACTCCGTCAACGCTTCTACGGCGTGGTCCACGGTCTCCAGGAAATTGTTACAGTGCGTCTGAATATGAAATCCGATTAAATCCGCGCCAAGCAAACCATCCACCAGTTCCCTTTGCCACGGGCAGATACTGATCATTTCAGGATTGGGCCAGGGAATGTGCCAGAAGATGGCCACGCGCGCGTCGGGACGAGCATCTTTTACCATGCGCGGCAATAAAGCGAAGTGATAATCCTGGGCCAGCAGAATCGGCGATTCCGTTCCTTCCATTTCCTGCAACACGACATCTGCAAACCTTCGATTGATGCGCTGGTACTGGATCCAATCATCGGGACGAAACACAGGTCGGGTATGGGCGATGTGGCACAAGGGCCAGAGACCTTCATTGGAAAAACCCTCGTAAAAGCCTTTGTCCTCTTCATCCGTCATCCACACGCGCCGCAACGTGTAGCTCGGATGGTCGGGCGGAACGCGCAGGCGATCGTGCTCGTCCACTACGGAACGATCTTCGTTTCCCGAGCCGCTGGCAATCCATGTTCCGTTACACGCCAGCAATACAGGTTCCAGCGCCGTCACAAGTCCGCTGGCGGGAACAATTACGTTGATCGACCCATCTTTGTCATTCCGCGTGTGCATATATGGCTCGCGGTTGGACACAACGAACAGCGGCGTGTCATGAAGTTTATTTCGCAGGCTCACGCGCAGGCGTTCGCCCGTCCACAGTGAGGCTCCCGATTCTCGCAGCGTCGCTTCCGCTTCTGCCGAGGCGCGCGCCGTATTCAGGTCGCGCGCGAGATGTCTCACTTCCTGATGCAGCTGTTCGAAAATTTCTCCTTGCGGCAACTCGGGAGGGGTCCGAGTGCTTTGCGGACCGCCTGTGCGAAGGGTGCGGAGCCAATGGGCCGTGTTCTTGAGGGGACTCATAAATGTCCAGCGCACAAGGACAAGCGCCAGACCTGCGATCAAGACAGTCTGGATAATCGCATTTAATAAGGCGTCACGAAGGGTGTGCGAAAGCTGGGCATCAATGTAACTGGTATCCTGGAACAGCGCCAGCATTCCGGCCAGCTGATCGTTCTTGTGCAGTGGCACAGCGTGGATGTGCATGCCGGGAACATCTTTATTCCCCAGGCTGTCAACACTCTTCGCCTTGACGAATTCGTCGCGCTCTTGATCTTTCTGCGCCGCTTCTTTCACTACTTGCGGCCAAGTTCTAATCATTGGCGCAATTCCAGGCGTAATGACCAGTGTTCCCCCAGCGGCGTCGTACACCGCGACTCCCAAAAGATGCTCGCGTTCGGTGAACCGGTCCACTAATCGCTGAAGATTTTTGTCAGGCGCGTGGCTGAGGTTCGGTTCGACGCTTTCCTGTAAGCCCTCGCCGAGGATCTGGGACCTACGCGAAAGGTCGGTCCTCAGGATGCGCCTTTCGGTGCGCACCTGGTACCAGGCAAAAAGCAGCGAAACCACTGCGACGCTGACGATTAGAGGCAGGACCATTTTCAGGGCCGTGCGCATGGGTAGTCCTTTGCTGTCTGTCTTCCAAGGGATAGGCCGCGCTAGGCGGGGTAGGCGGCGATAAAATTGAACGTGATCAGCGAATCTTTATGGCTGGATAGTGAATCGAACCTCCTTCACAAGTATTAAAGGTTACTTATAAAAGTGTAGATAGGGGCGCAAAGAAAACCAAACATTTAATATAGCGGAATTTCGATATAGCCATAGAGGACTCAGCAGCTTACGGGAGCAAAGCTAGTCAGAATTGAATTTGGGAGCGCGGTATTCGGCAGTTCGCCACGATGAAACTTTCCGGTTAATGTTAACCAGGGGACGCAGCACGTTGGAGAGCAAATCGGCATGCCCATAGATACTGCCGAAGATCTGATCAGCCGTCCTTAGGGTATTCCTATTATTTTGGGTTTACGATTACTGTAGTTAAATCGCCGGTGATGGTGAGCGTACGTCTCTTTGCACGTCGATTGCCCGACAGGGTACAATGAATTTTTAAGTGTCGCTGCACGATGCCTCATGCTGCGCGCACCTGCAACTCCACGCCGGGTCGTTCGCCCGCCGCTGGAGCAGGAAATTTAATCCGAAGAACCCTAAAGGATTGTGATGCGAGTTGATTCCATGATTGACCGGGTTGTTGCCCGGTTTATCGGCACCAAGCACGAGCGCGACCTCAAGGTGATTCAACCGCTCGTCAGCGCGATCAATGCGCTTGCGCCAGAGTTCGAGAAATTGTCGGATGCCGAAATTCTGGAAAAGATCGTTCAGCTGAAGACCCAAGTGCAGGGCAAGCTTGGGGATATCCCGCTGGACGATCCGGACTTTAAGGCACGCTGCAAGGAAGCGCTGGCACCGGCACTGGTTCCCGCGTTTGCTTTGGTACGTGAAGCGGGCCGCCGAAAACTGAGTATGCGCCATTTCGATGTGCAGCTGATTGGCGGCATCGTGCTCAACGAAGGCAAAATCGCCGAAATGAAAACGGGCGAAGGAAAAACGCTGGTCGCCACGCTGCCTGCGGTATTGAACGCGCTAACAGGGCGCGGCGTGCACATCGTTACGGTCAACGATTATCTGGCAAGGCGCGACGCGGAATGGATGAGCCCGATTTACCGAGCGCTGGGTCTGACGGTGGGCGTGATCGTCCACGATCTGAGCGACGCGGAACGCCGCGCGGCCTACGGCGCGGACATCACCTACGGAACGAACAACGAATTCGGCTTCGATTACCTGCGCGACAACATGAAATTCGATTTGGCCGACTGCGTGCAGCGCGGTCACCACTTCGCCGTAGTGGACGAAGTCGATTCCATCCTTATTGACGAAGCGCGCACACCGTTGATCATTTCCGGTCCGGCTGAAGAATCGACCGACAAGTATTACCGCATCGACAAAATTATCCCGAAACTGATTCAGGACATCGACTACATCGTCGAAGAAAAGCACAAAACCGCCACGCTGACCGAAGAGGGCGTAAGCAAAACCGAAAAACTGCTCGGCTTGCCCAACATGTATGACCCGGAGCATCTGGAAACGATTCATCACGTCTATCAGGCGCTGCGCGCGCATACCTTGTACAAGCGCGATGTGGAATACGTCGTAAAAAACGGCGAAGTCATCATCATCGACGAATTTACCGGACGCGAAATGCCGGGACGGCGCTGGTCCGACGGCTTGCACCAGGCCGTGGAAGCCAAGGAAAGCGTCAAAATCGAGCGCGAGAACCAGACGCTCGCCACCATTACCTTTCAAAATTATTTCCGCATGTACAAAAAACTTTCCGGAATGACCGGAACGGCGGAAACCGAAGCGACTGAATTCAATAAAATTTACAAGCTGGACGTTTCGCTGATTCCCACGAATCGCAACCTGAAGCGCGAGGAATTTCCGGACGTCGTCTATCGCACCGCCGCGGAAAAATATGAAGCCGTGGTCAACGGCATCATGCAGGAAGACAATTCCTACGCGCACGGCATCCGGCAACTTCATGAGTCTGGGCAACCGGTGCTCGTCGGAACCATTTCAATTGAAAAATCGGAGCACCTGGCCAACCTTCTGAAAAAGGCCGGCATTCCGCACCAAGTGTTGAACGCCAAGCAACACGAGCGCGAAGCGAAGGTAGTTTCGCAGGCGGGACGCAAGGGTGCGGTCACAGTTTCCACAAACATGGCCGGCCGCGGAACGGACATTCTGCTCGGCGGAAATCCCGAAGCCATGACGCGCGAGTATTGCCTGCAGGAAAGGCTCGCGATTCCCTACACCTCCGCTCCCGCCGTGATTGGCGGAGACGGCGCCGAATCCGTCAGTTCGCCGAACATGGTTTTGTTCCAACAGGAAGGCAAAATTTTTCAAGTGCCCGCCGATCAATGGAAACCCATCTACGATCAATTCGCGGCGCAATGCAAAACCGAGCACGATGAAGTGATTGCACTCGGCGGCCTGCACATCCTGGGCACAGAGCGGCACGAAGCACGGCGCATTGACAACCAACTCCGTGGGCGAGCCGGACGTCAAGGCGATCCCGGATCGTCAAGATTTTTTCTTTCTCTGGAAGACGATCTCTTGCGCGTGTTTGGCGGCGAGCGCGTCAAGGCGCTGATGTACCGCCTTGGCATGACCGAAGGAATTCCGATCGAATCGAAACTGATCTCGCGCCGCATTGAAAACGCGCAGATGGCTGTGGAAGCGCAAAACTTTGAAGCACGCAAACATTTGCTCGAGTACGACGATGTGATGAACAAACAGCGCGAAACGATTTATTCGATTCGCCGCTCCGCCCTGGAAGGAAAAGAGCAAAAAGATTATGCGCTGGGCATCGCGGAAGACATTGCGCGCGAACAGGTCGAGACTTTCTGCCCGGCAAACGAGCATCCTGAAAAATGGAACGTCACGCAGTTTGCCGCGGAAGTTTTAAACCAGTACGGCATTGACACAAAGGCTGCGGAAATCGATCCGACGAAAATGAATCACGCAGAATTGTCGGACACGCTGGTCGAACGCGTAAAGCAAAGGTACGCCGAGAAAGAACAATTGTTCGGCGAAAAAATGATGCGGTGGCTGGAGCGCCGCATCATTCTGGACATTGTCGATACGCAGTGGAAAGACCACCTGCTGACTCTGGACCATTTAAAGGAAGGCATCGGCCTTCGCGGGTACGGGCAGAAAGATCCTCTCGTCGAATTCAAAAAAGAGGCCTTCATACTGTTTGAAGACATGATGGGCCGCATCGATACGGAAACGGTGCGCTATCTCTTCCTCGTGCAACCAGCCAAGCCGGAGGATGAAGCCAAGGAAATCGAGCGCCGCCAGCGGAAACAACAGCAGGAGATGCAACTGCAAGCCGGTGCGGCGGCCGCTGCGGCAGCCGAACAGCCCAAACCAGTGCGAACGGGCGCGAAGGTGGGCAGGAATGATCCGTGCCCCTGTGGAAGCGGCAAGAAATATAAGAAGTGCCACGGTGTAGCCGCCTGATTTAACCCAGTCAACTTAATCGATTCATTTCTTTCAAAGCCGCTCGAATTTCAGTCCCGCGACTTCGCCGAAAATGAAAAAGCCGGCGCTATGCTACGACTACTCGCTGGACACCGGCTTCCGAATCGTTAAAATGAGCGGCGACTCTAATTAAAAATTTACAACCACTCCTGTGCCGAACGCATAGTTTGTATTGACCTTCGGGCCAAAATTCGTTCCGATATAGTCGCCTTCAAGGCGCCAGTACAATCGGCTGGACCGAATTTTGTAGTCGACTCCGCCACCAGCATAGAATGCCGCATGCGAAGGGCTCCCCAGATTGCCGCCTTGGCTGAAGCGCAAGCGTTCCCAGCCGACAAGCACATGGGCCCAAGGCTCAAAGTGCCGGCTGTTATAGATCGACATGTGCGGACCCGCGCCAAAAAACACTGATTTTGCGTCGATCTTTGGAGCGCCTTCCACGTGGCCAAACCCCGCTATTACGGTTCCCTCGACGCCAAACCAGTTGCTCAGATATCGGGTCACTTCCGCTTTGTATGCCAAATCGTGAAATTGCACTCTCAAAACATTGAAGTGCAAATATTCAAATCCAAGCCCGACTTGCCACGGGTCACGGTCAGACGGGAGGAGCGATGGCGGGGCGGGGACTGGGGCGGCTTCGCTTGCAGGGCTAGCGATTTCAAACGCCGCCGGGGAATCCTGTGCTGACGCAGTTAGAGAGAAGCAGAATAGCGCCACGCATAGAATTGATAACTTAGACATACCGATAACCCTCCTGATATCCGCCTGTCAAAGGCCTAACCTGACGTAGCTTGAGCCAAATTCTTCTCGCGCGTACATGCTAATTGGTGAACCGTTTCGGGGCAAGTCAATACTTGAGGTAATCCCACGTATGTGCCCTGCTCGTATACCATAGCAATCACGTCGTTTTCGCGACCCAGCTGTCTCCCTAACAATCGCAGATTCTGCAGGCCGTGGTTCAAACTAAAAACATTTTCCGCCGTTAAGCTTCGTATATTTGCTTTATTCATAGAGGTGGCGGGCCTCTAACATAGGCAGAGCCGTTGCATCGTAACAATGGAGAGGATGGAAAACGAGGGACGCGCCATGCCGACTCCCAAAAGAATCGTAGCTTGCCGAAGGGGTATCTATGCGGAACGCGCAGTTCCCGGCCTGCTTGTAAGCTGGAGGACCGGGGTCCAAGATAATTTGAGACAGGGCGACAAATGCTCCGAAGTCAATAGTAAAGTTCGGCGAAGACCGCCTGATTTTCTGTGCGTATGACAACAATTCTATGAATTCGAAAATTCCAACAGACGGGCAGCCGCCTTCAGCGCCTTTCGAAGTAAGTTTACCAGCCGACGTGTCCGCCATATCCCCGGTGGTCGGTTGGGTGATGCGGCTCGTCAACGAATTGGATTACGCGGCAGGCAAGGAATTTGAAATCGAAATGGCACTGCGCGAAGCCCTCGCGAACGCGGTTGTGCACGGTTGCAAAGCGGACCCGGCCAAGAAAATTGAGTGCTCAGTGAGCGGAGATCGAAAGGACGGCATCTTGATTGTGGTTCGCGACCCCGGAGTCGGGTTCGATCCCGCGTCCATCCCTTCGCCCACAGACGATTCCAACCTGCATGCGGATCACGGCCGCGGAATTCTGCTGATCAAACAACTGATGGATGAAGTCCATCACGAAAGCAATGGAACTGTAATTCGCATGAGAAAATTCTAGAACCTTATGGCGCCAAATCTCACCGAAAAACGTCCGGCCTCTCCTCCCGAAAGCGCAGGACCGGCCAAATTCAATCCGATGCAGCCCGAAATGCCGCGAATTCCCGGTGTAAGCGACGGATCGCGGCGATTGAATGCGCAAACCGAGAATTCCAGCAATAGTGAGCCTGCTCCGATTCGTCAGATCGCGGTGATTGTCGCGGCGGTGATTTCGATCAGCCTTGCGATATTCATGTGGTCCAGATATAAATCGCACTCTTCCTCGAGCGCTTCTGCCGATCCGGAAATCGCGGACCAGACGACGTCTGCCCCCGCTCCGGTGTTTTCAGTTCCTTCGCCGACGGCACATGACGGCCCAATTTTGGTTGCAACGGTGGAGGAACTTGCAAAACCGTGGTCGGCAAAAAAATTTAACTTCGTAAAACCGATCACGCACGAAAATATCGACGCGATTGCAGTGCGCCTCCCGAGCGGAGAACTCTGGGCATTCTCCTTGAAAGCGCCATACAGCACTTGCGCCCTGGAGTATGTTACGGATCTTTCTTCAATCGCATCCTCATACAATTTTCGAGCTGTGCATCCCATGGTCGTCAACCCTTGCGATGCTACCGTTTTTGATCCTTTAAAAGTGGAAACCATAGACGGCAACACATGGGCGCGCGGGCAAGTCGTACAAGGCACCGGTCTCCGCCCTCCGTTTGCAATCGACGTTAAAGCGCATGGCCATTCGATCATAGCCGAAGGGATTGAGTAGCTTCCAGGCGCGACGCATCCGATTTTTCCTGTACTTCTGCTTAAACGCATCGAGACTGTTCTCACGCGCCCTGCCGTCCGACATCGTACGGTGTCGGAGTGTGCCAAAGCACAAGGCATGATTGGCAAATCTCCGCAGTGGTCCGCATTCGTGCGCGGCGGCGTCAACGCGTCCAGCCAATGCACGCTTCCGATAAAGTAGTCCAGCGACTTCGTCGGTAGAACATCTTCGATGTGCGCAGCGGCATGACCGTTACACCCTGGCTCGCGGCGCATTCAATTTCCTTGGGAATGTGGGGAGATGCATTAGCCTTCGCGGAAAATACCAGAACCATGATGCGGCACTCATAAATCGCGTCAATGATGGCTTCGCCATAATGGATGCCAGGCAGCACGTCGCGCGGCGCGATCCAGCAGTGAATTTCTTAAGACTCAAGTTTGGAACAGACGGCATCCGCCGCCTGCTTATCTTCAGAGGCGTAGCTGATGAAGACCTCATGCGCCATGGCAAGAATTTCCTTCTTTTATAGCGATTAAAGCGGGGATTAAAATGCGGATTCTAGCATGACTGCGCTCGAATGGAAGAAAGTATGCGCGGGGCCCGCAGGCCACATTTCCGGCAAATGACACCCACTCAAAAATCGAGCGCGACCCTCCACACAACCCGGCGCGCATGATATAAATGATGCACGCGGCTGTAGCTCAGCTGGATAGAGCGCGTGCCTCCGAAGCACGAGGTCGGGCGTTCGAGTCGCCCCAGCCGCACCACTTCTAGCCAATGAAACAAAGGGTTTTGTGCAAGGTAGGCGAAAGTCTGGGCGAAAATGATATTGAGCCAGTAGACTGACTGGTAGACTTTCGGAGAATAACCAAAGTACGAGGGTACAATCTCACGAGGAAAGTCTACTGGTAGACTGAGGCAGGAAGCACCACAACACCAGCCCAGATGCCACATATCGCCGTAAGCCTCGCCACGGTCACGCCAAAGGGTATGTCACAGTGCTGTGCGGCTGGCGAATGGCCCAGTTGCGGCGC
>DASRQU010000148.1:0-2827 GCA_035696345.1 Candidatus Acidiferrales bacterium | reverse complement strand
GGTGGACTGGACCAGTTCTCTTGGCCCGCAATCGGTAAACCACCTGAACCAGTTTACGAGCGTGACAATTTTCTTCAACCTGAAACCGGACGTGGCGATCGGCGACGCTACGAACTTTATTAGCAAGGCCGAAGCGGACATCGTGCCGTCCACGATTCGCGCGAGTTTGCAGGG
This sequence comes from Candidatus Acidiferrales bacterium, assembly GCA_035696345.1. GTDB lineage: Bacteria > Acidobacteriota > Terriglobia > Acidiferrales > UBA7541 > Palsa-360. The sequence continues at coordinate 2,653 of DASRQU010000148.1, read as the reverse complement.
GGAAGCGTTGACCTTCCGGGACACGGTGCGAGACCTGACGATCCTGATGGGACTAGCCGTGTTTGTGATGTATGTGATTCTCGCGATTCTTTATGAGAGCTATGTCCATCCGCTGACCGTGCTTTCGACCTTGCCCACTGCCCTCGTCGGCGGATTGCTTACGCTCTATATTTTTGGCGAGCAGGCTTCGCTGTATGCGTTCGTCGGCATGTTCATGCTGATGGGCATCGTGAAGAAAAACGGAATCATGATTGTGGACTTTGCGCGGCAGCGCGTGGATGCGGGCGAGACCGCGGAGAATGCGATTCACGAAGCGAGCCTTGACCGGTTCCGGCCCATCTTGATGACCACGCTTGCGGCGGTGATCGGCGCGGTGCCGATCGCAGCCGGATACGGCGCGGATGGGGCTTCGCGGCGGCCGCTGGGACTCGTGATTGTCGGCGGGCTTGTGGTCTCGCAGTTCATCACCTTGTATGTGACGCCGGTGATTTATTTATACCTCGAACAATTCCAGGTCAAGGTGTTGAACCGCACTTCGTTCTTTCATTCGGGACACACGCAAATTCCGTCGGCGGGCGGACAGATTGCCGCGGGAGATAGTTCGGCAGACTGAAATTTTGGGTTGAATGATTTGGTAGCGCGGGCATTTAGCCTGCGGAATTTTGGCCTTGCTAGAACCAAGCGCCGCGGGCTGAAGCCCGCGCTACTGAAAGCCACTTCACGGAGCGTTGGAAATCGATGATGAAGATTCGTGGGACGAAGAGCGCGACTTTCGCTACTACAATTTTTTCGTGCGCGCTCTTTCTTGGCGGCTGCACAGTGGGGCCGAATTACAAGAGGCCGAACACGGACGTGCCGACCAGCTATCGAACTTTGCCGCCGGCGGAGCCTGTCGTCACCCCTCCTGCTAACAGCTCCACTCAATCTGTGGGCGATCAAAAATGGTGGGAAGTGTTCCAGGATGAGCAGCTGCAGAAGCTGATCCGCACTGCGCTGCAGCAAAATTTCGATGCACGCATCGCGGCGACGCGCGTACTCGAGCTGCAGGCGCAGCTGGGAATTACGCGCGCAAATCAGTACCCCAACATTCGCGCGATTGGCACTGGCGTAAACCTTCATAACCCCGCACAAGGGCCGTTCCCTTCTTACGGATATTCGCAAGGCGAAATCGGGATTTCCGGATCGTGGGACATTGATTTCTGGGGCAAATATCGACGCGCAACGGAAGCGGCGCGCGCGAATTTGCTGGCCACCAACTGGGCGCAGCAGGAAGTGAACTCCACGCTCGTGGCGAATGTGGCTGCGGCCTTTTTTCAACTGCGCGAACTGGATCTCGAACTCGACATTTCACAGAAAGCACTGGCGTCGCGCAAGGAATCGCTGGATCTGACTAAAACTCTGGAAGAACATGGCATCAATTCCATCCTCGACGTGCGCCAGGCGGAGCAGTTGGTGTACACGGCAGATGCGGAAATCACGGACCTGACTCGGCGTATCGCGCAGCAGGAGAATTTGATCAGTGTTTTGCTCGGAAATAATCCGGGCCCTATCGAGCCACGCGGAAAAGAGCTTGTCGATCAGCCGCACCCGCCCGCCGTTCCCGCCGGTCTGCCCTCTGCGCTGCTGGAGCGGCGGCCGGACATCCGGCAGTCTGAACAGTTACTGACGGCTGCGAATGCGCAAATTGGCGTAGCGAGGGCAGCGTACTTTCCTGATGTTGCGCTGACCGGCACGACTGGATTTCAGAGCGCATCGCTGACGAGCCTGTTTAGCGGGCCCGCCGGTCTGTGGACTTTCGCGGCAAATGTGACGCAACCGATTTTCAATGCAGGGCAAATTCGCTCCAACGTACGGCTGGCGCAGGCGCAGCAACAGGAAGCTGTGCTTACCTATCAGCAGGCGATTCAGGGCGCGTTTCGCGATGTTTCCGATGCGCTGATCGCCTACCAGCAGAACCAACAATTTCGCGCTCAGGAAGAACTTCTCGCCAACTCCGCGCAGGATGCCGCTCAACTTTCCAACAAGCGATATGAAGCCGGAACCACAAATTATCTGGAAGTCCTGACCAACCAAACGAATTACTTCTCTTCTGAACTTGGTCTCGCGCAAGCGCGGTTGAACGAACTTCTTTCGCTCGTCCAGATTTATAAATCCCTCGGCGGCGGATGGCAACAATAGCTACTGGTTTTCAGGTATTTGATGCCGCGCGAAATCATAGGTACAATCGTGTCTGCCCGCTGGCCACGTACGCCAAGGTGCCCTCCTCGTTTGAGAACTAAACCAAACTCTAGATAGGCCCAGTCCCCTGTCGCCTTCCGAGTTTAAAAGGGATTTCGTGCATGATTTTTCTGAATAGGCGCAGCTGCATCCAATTCGTTTTTCTAGCGCTGGTGATTTTTGTTGCGCCTCAGGCTCGAGGTCAGGTGGATGTGCTCACGCAGCATAACGATAACGCGCGCTCCGGCGCGAACCTCAAGGAGACCAAGCTCAACACATCGAATGTGAACAAAGATCGTTTTGGAAAGCTGGCATCGCGCGCCGTGGACGGCAACGTGTACGCGCAGCCTCTGGTGGTTTCCGGGGCACACGTCACGGGCCGTGAAGCGCCTACGAATATAGTGATTGTGGCCACCGAGAATAACAGCGTGTACGC
>DASRQU010000147.1:0-6180 GCA_035696345.1 Candidatus Acidiferrales bacterium | reverse complement strand
TCCTTATAAAAATGATATACTTGCCTTGGCGGGCAAGCCGGGTGATCGCTGGGCCAAACTTCGCAAGAAGGAAGGCCGGGAGGAAAGTCCGGACACCGTGGTCTTCGTGCAGTTAGCGGTAACGCTCACTGTGCCGAGACTAAAGGGCGACGCGCCTGGTAACGCCAGGGGGCTCGTTTTTCGCGCCGAACGCGCAAGCGATTTGATGCGGGAAACCGGCTACGGACAGTGCCACAGAAAATAAACCGCCGGTGCATCTGCTTCTCGGTGGCTATCCGAAGGAAAACCTTTGGACGACCTGAAAGCAACTCGCGCAAGCGAGCTGCAGAAAGCGATTGTGGCTGGTAAGGGTGAAACGGTGGGGTAAGAGCCCACCGCCTCGATGGCAACATCGAGGGCACGGCAAACCCCGCGTGGTGCAAGGCCAAATAGGAGGGGAGAGCCAGCCCGGCTCGTCAGGACCCTCGGGTAGGCTGCTGGAGCTCAGGTGCGAACCTGAGCCTAGAGGAATGATCGCCACAGCGCAGAGGCTGCAAAGCCTACGCGCTGGACAAAATCCGGCTTACAGGCTTGCTCGCCATTTTGATTTCTCGTATTGTGGGGGAATTTTCGCCTGCCTGCCGCAGCTTTCAGACTTCTTGATTCGCACCATGTGACGTGCAATGACGACCAAACCGTCAGGCGGCGGCGCTGGTTTGTAAATTTTCGACGGCCGTGCGTTCCGACACGTGCTGCCAAATTCGCGAAACCACATAAGCGGTCAAGAGGGTAAGGATCGGATCGAGGGGATGCCTGTAGCGCATTTCGGCGAGCGAAATGTAATAAGGCGCGGGGAATAAAATAAGGCAGATGGCCAGAGGAATCGGGTCGATCGAATTTGCGCGCAAGGCTAAAACTAGACCCGCGAACGAGAGCAGGGAAAAGACGACGCAAAAGAAAATTTCCGCGCCGACAAGGTGAAGCGATGAGACCCACCGGTCAGTGAAGGAATTGTCCACCGCCGTCCACGTATCGATGACGCGGCCCCCGGTTTTTTTGACAAATTCGCCGGGGTGCGATTCGATGTATCGCACGGCCAAATGTTCCTCGTTCTTGTTGAATTGAGGCTCGCCTTCAGAGATCAGCCGGGCGCGCTCTTCGGAATTGATCATCGGTTGTGGATCGACGGCAAAAGAAGCCGGGTGATTTCCCACGTACAATGCATCTCCAAAATTCGATTTGACGAAGACCCACCCATGCAGGGCGTGGTAATTACGAATCGACCAGGGCAGGACAGCCAGAAAAAACATCAGTGCCGCCTGCGCATAGAGCATGGGCGATTTCATGCTAACTTTCCACCGAGCCCAGATTAACCATGCGAAAAGGAATGGCAAAAGAGCGGACGCCGCAGGATTCACCAGAGCCGCTGCCGCTCCAAGGAGTCCGTAACCTGCCCAGCGCAGCGCCGACATCGAGTCGCGAACCCGAAACGTGAAGTCTACAATTAGCGCAAGCAGGAACGCGGTTACGCACTGGTCCCAGGTCCATTCCAGCGACATTAGAATTGAAAACGGAAGGAATACCCACAACCAACAAGAAGCCAAGCCGACCTTTTCTCCGAACAGTTTTTTTCCGATGGAAAAAATCGGCCAGCACGTCATTGCCGAAAACGCGCAATTGATGGTTTGGGCGAGCAGGACGATTGCTCCGGAATAGATGTGCGTCAATCGAATGGCGAGCGCCCAGATCGCAGGGTATCCGGGAGCGAGCCACGCGGTGGGGGCAGCGTATCCCGGAAACGGCCCGAAAAATCCTTTGCCTGATGCAAGCGACAACGCCAGCATTCCCGCCTCGAGGCCGGTAACCGGCAGCAGATGCTCGCCCGCTTTTTGATGCGAGAGCCACATCAAAAACATGCGTAGCGCATACGCCGTCACGACGGCTAGCGTCGGAGAGCGAAGCAGTGACGAAACCTCGTCCGTTTTCGGTAAGGCACGCATCAGGTGCGAAACACCTTTTCGCAAAATTAGATCAGGCATTTAGCGTACCTTTGCGGCGACCGCATTTCCACTGGCTCGCGAGATGGGTTTGCCTCTTCATCAAGGTTGGCAAATGGACACATCCGCGAAGGCGCGTCCCGCCGGGCCGGAACCAATCGGCAAACTTTCACATCCAGAAATTTAGCCTCGGCAAGAAAATGCTGGTTGGTTCTAATTGTGGTATAAATTCATCGAGCAATACGAATCCTAAAAGGCAAGGAACATGCTAGAACGTTTTATCCCCGTCCGACAGTGCCCCCGCTGTGGCAGTTTTAATGTTCATCGTCACAGGGGTGGCAGCCAAATTAAACGCATTGTCATCAGGCTGGTCCTGATACGCAAATACTCCTGCATGTATTGCAACAGCCTTTACTACGGCTTCCTGTTTAGCAAAAGGCTGCCTGAAAAAGAGCGGGCAAGCAGGGAAGTGAAGCTTATGACGCGCACGTCCAAGTCCTGAAATACAAAAATTTCTCATACGCTGCCGCGAAGTAACAGCTTGGATTTATAACCAGAGCAGAGATTCAGGCTGGAAACTACCTGAAGCTCGATACTTGCGTTCATCTCGCTGGGTTTTCCGTTTTGAAAAGTACCGTAACTGTCGGCTTGGCATTCTGCTCAAAAAGTTTCGGGATGCGTAAAAATTATCTTTCCTTTTCGGGCAACGCAAACACAAACAGTGTCGACGCAGGTTGCGCGATGTGCAGCGCGGATTCGGGATACAACTTGGCCAGGCGGCCTTCGGTCTCCGACCCGCCGCCGGACCCGACCGCAATAAACTGCCGGCCGTTGACCGAATAGCTGACCGCGGCGGAAGCGATTCGTCCGCCTGTATTGAATGACCAGAGCTTCTTTCCGGTGCGCGCGTCGAGGGCGAAAACGTTGCCCTCCAAATCGCCGGCGACGACCAAGTCACCCGCGGTGGCGAGTAGGGAAGACATGTTGTAGTACTTCGTGTTGAAGGTCCACGCTTTCTTACCATTCGTGGGATCGAACGCGCTGATGTTTGGCGGAACATTTGGATTGACCAGATCCCCCTTGTCGCCGCCATCGACAAAATGGGTACAGAGTTCAAAGTCGGATGTGTACCACAATCCTGTGTGAGGGCTGTAGGCCGAGTGCTGGATTCCGCGGCCGCCGGTGTGAATGCTGGGGCACACTAGCCCGTCCTTTTGTTCTTTCGGGACGATCGGGTCGATTGGTTTTCCTTGATCGTCTATCCCTTTATTCCAGTTTGGTGCGCTATAGGCGAAGGCGCGTAGAAATTTTCCAGTTTCGCGATCATATTCGTACGTATAGCCATTTTTCGTGGGATGCACAATTACTTGGCGCTTGTGGCCGTCCACGTCCATGTCGATGAGGACGGGCTCCGCAGCGGAGTCATAATCATATAAATCGTGCGGCGTTTCCTGAAAAAACCATTTCAGTTTTCCAGTATCCGCGTCAAGCGCGAGAAGGGACGCTGTGTAAAGATTTGGGCCGGGACGCAGCGTTCCGTTGATCGGAGTGGGATCTCCCGTTCCCCAAAAAATCGAATTCGTATCGGGATCATACGTTCCTGTAAACCACGCGCCGCCGCCTCCTGTCTTCCAATAATTATTTTCGGCTCCGGCCCAGGTTTCCGCGCCGGGTTCGCCTGGTGCGGGGATCACTTCAAAGTGCCATGTGAGTCCGCCGGTTTTGGCATCGTAGGCGTTAATGTGTCCGCGCAGCGCTTGATAGCCGGAGCCCGCATTCCCGATCAAAACTTTTCCCTTTACGTAGAGCGGCGGCGCCGTGATTCTGCATTCACATTCGGAATTTTCTTCCACCAGAATGTTCCAAACTTCCGCGCCTGTTTTGGCGTCGAGCGATACCATGTGATTGTTTTGCGTGCCCATGTAAATTCGGCCGTCGCCGTAAGCCAGCCCGCGTGCGCCGCGTATGCTGAATGTTTTCACCTCCGGCCACTTGTATTCGTAGGTCCAGATCTGCCTGCCGGTGGCTGCTTCGACAGCGTAAACATTGTTCTGCATTCCTTCGAGATAGAGCACGCCATCCACTACGAGCGGAGCGGCTTCCAGACCAGGCCGCAATCCCGCCGCGCCGGATGGGAAGCCAGCGGGGAATGCCCACACGGGCACAATATTTTTTACGTTTTCACGAGTGATTTGATTCAGCGGGCTGTAGCTCCACCCGCGATAATTGCCGTAAAAAGTGAGCCAATTTTGCGGCTCCTTGTCGGCGTGCTCGATACGCGTGGTGGTTGCATCTTGCGCAATCGCGGCGGTCGCTGCGCCGAAGAGCAGGCATGTAGAAAATAAAATCGCTAATTTGCGTTGCTGCGTGAAAAATCTAAAGATTCCGCTCACTGCGTTCATTGCTGGGCTCCGCTCTCTCGAAAGTCAGATTGTGATGCGAATATAGGGTTAGAACCGCGCAGACACAACGTTGCCGTCGAAACGTCACTGCGCGGCTGCAGCCTTTTTTGATATTTCTCGTTCAATATGCAGGACTCGTAGCCATGCCCCGTTTTGCTTCACCCATACATCTGAAAAATTACTTTCTCTGGGCGTAACTTTCCCGCTCCGTTCAAGCTCGCCGAGAGCATGGTAGGTCACGACCGCAACGTTTCCGTTGTCATAGACGCGAATGCGGTGGCCGTCCTGCTTCATGGAATGCATTTTGAAGAAACCCGGAGCCAGACCGGCTTCGATTTCGGTTTTTGTCGGCGTGCTTCCGTCGATATTCGTTTGGGCAATATCCTCAGCGTCATACTGTTTGATCCAATCGACGGGCTCCGAACCGCCGCGCAGCAGTCCCGCCACTTTTTCGTCTTCAATTTTCATAATTTCCTTTTTTACAGTCTCGGCCTTGTCTCCCGTCACCGATTGTGCCGGTAGAACTCCCGGCAGAGAACCCGCGAGCACCGCAATCAATAAATATTTGTTCATGGCAAAGTTTCTCCGTTGTAGAGACTGTTAAGGCGAATTTGGCGGCAGCACGGTCTTCCGACACAGAACATGCGCCTGCGATCGTCGTTTCAATGGGCTGAAAGAAACATATAACTAACCAATGCAGAAGGCAATGCGAATGCGCGTGTCAGCGCTGCTGTCAGTTTTCATTCAGCTTACGGGTTAGCGAAAAAGTCCAATGCGTGCCGCGTTTCGTGAGAACATCAAAACGTTGCGGGAGGATAAATCGAGCCATGCTTAAAATTTACCGTTTCATTTTGGTTTTTGCTTTCGCGGCGGCGGTGCGAGGTTATGCGACGGAACCCAAACCCGTTACCTTTACAGAAGGCAATTTTTTTGTTGGGGCCGAGCCGTTCCCCATGTACGTGGAATACTTTCTTCCCGCGAAGGCGACTCACCAGACGCCAATCGTGCTCATTCATGGCTGCTGCACGACGGGAGCCGGATTTGTAAGCACGCCTGATGGACGCGAAGGCTGGGCTATTTATTTGGTGAGAAACGGCTGGAAAGTTTACGTTGTCGATCAGCCAGGGCACGGCCGATCTCCCATGCCGCCCGACTATCCGACGATGTCGTTGCAGCACGCGGTGGATGATAGCGTGGCGCTGGTCAAGAAAATCGGCCGCTCCGTATTTATCGTGCATAGCATCGGCGGAATGATTGGATGGAAGATTTGCGACACCATTCCGGATCAGGTTGCAGCCATCGTTGGCGTCGCTCCCGTGCCTCCAGCGAACATGCCCGCAGGCAGTTTTCCCGCGGCCAGCGCGATTGGACAAAGTTTCACCGAGAGCGGTCCGGGTCCTTACCTGCCGGAAGATAAACCCGCATGGTACAAGCTCGATGTCGCAAAAAAAGCATTCGCCAGCGCGACCAATTTTCCAACAGACGCGATGGATCAGTACTACCCGAGCCTGGTCGCGGAAAGCCCACGCTCAATTAATGAACTGATGAATAAAGACGGAATGGGCCTCAAAGTGGATCCGAAAAAAATCTCCGGTGTTCCGAAGTTGATTATTACGGGCGATCAAGACCCGCGGCATCCGCGCGCCGTCGATGCGCAGACGGCCAAGTTTCTTGGCGCGGATCATATTTACCTCGCCGACATCGGCCTGACCGGCCATGGCCATCCCATGTATTTGGATAACGGGAACGAGAAAATCGCGCAAGTGATTATCGATTGGCTGGTGAAGAAAGGGCTTTAGACG
>DASRQU010000146.1:0-66324 GCA_035696345.1 Candidatus Acidiferrales bacterium | reverse complement strand
TTGGCACCCGTGGAAGGCGTCGACCGCCTCTCGGCTCTTCTTGGCGCTCGCCTAAACCACAATCACTACGGCGAACATTTATCTTTGCTGCAGTGGTATTCCACTCCGGAAATTTGCACGCCGGATGCTCGCTCCCTGTCCCTGCTGCTTCCCCAAATTACAGACGAGAAACATTTTCTAGACACAGCCATCGATCCGGAAAAATGGCTCTTCCTGGACACAGAGACCACGGGCCTCTCGGGCGGCACGGGGACCTACGCGTTTATGGTGGGTATCGCTTGGTGGGACGCGGGCGGTCTGCAGGTCGAGCAATTTTTCCTGCGCGACCTCGATGAAGAACATTCCATGCTGCTCGAGTTGTCCGAGCGCCTCGAACAGCGTCCCGTTCTAGTCACATTCAACGGAAAAAGTTTTGACTGGCCGTTGCTCGATACGCGCTACCGCATGACGCGCGCCGTGCCCGCGTTCTCCCCATTTCTTCATCTCGATCTGCTGCACCCCGCGCGGCAACTGTGGCGCTTGAAACTCGGCTCCGTACGCCTCAAGGATCTGGAGCGCCAGGTGCTCGGCACAAGCGACCGCAGGCTCGACTGGACGCGGCTCGAGGACATCGATTCCTCGCTCATCCCGCAAATGTATTTCGATTATCTTCGCGGCGGGCCAGCCGAGCCGCTGGTGGGGATTTTTCGTCACAATCAAATGGATTTGCGCGGACTCGCCGCGCTAGCCGGAAAAATTCTGGGCCTGCTCGACAGCGGCAACGCGCTCGAAAATGCCGCGCTCGCCGACACGCATCATCCCATCGAAGTGTTGGGCCTCTCTCGCATCATGCGCAAACGCGGCCATTCCAAACGCGCTCGCGAACTCTACGAAAGCGCGCTGCGCGTCGGCCTCCCGCGCCCCGTCGAGCGCCTCGCGCAGCGCGAACTCGCGCAAATGGCCAAACGCGAGCTTGATTACTCGCGCGCCGTTTCTTTGTGGTCAGACCTGCGGGAAAAACACGCTCCGGAAAAACATTCCGAATTCCCGTTGTACGCGCAAGACACCCAGAGAGCCCTGGAATCAGCAATCGAAGCCGCCGAACAATTGGCAATCCATTACGAGCATCGAGCGAAAGAACCGCAGCGCGCCCTCGATCTGATCCACGTGGCCATAAGCGAATTGCACGTAGGCCGCCGCGATGGAAAATTACCAAAAGACCGCGCCGCGAAAATCGAAGCGCGCCTCACCCGCCGCCTCGCAAGATTAAAACGCCGCTGCAAGCTCGAATCCGAATTGGATCTCCGCTCATCACAAAGTCGCTCTCTCGATACGCGCGCCTGAGGCAATTCGCGCCTTCAAAATGCGCAGGGAAGAGAAATTCCTTACTACGTTCGGAATGACGGTTCGAGTAGCACAGCCACTCTCGGCTGTGTGCATTCTGCGGAACCCGCACAGGCAAGAGTGCCCGTGCTACTCAAACATTCGACTCTTTTATGAGAAGCTAGCGCTGGCTCGCGAGAAACACAGGAGACCCAATTGTTCCTCGGTCATTTTGGAGTAGCATTTGCCGCGAAGAACGCGGCCCCGAAAACATCTCTCGGCACTCTGGTCTTCGCTGCGCAATTCGCGGATCTCCTCTGGCCGCTGCTCCTTCTTGCTGGACTGGAAAAAGTTCGTATTGTGCCGGGCCTTCTGCCCGTCTCGCCATTCGATTTCACGTACTACCCCATTTCGCATAGCCTGTTCGCGCAAATCGGATGGGGAGCTCTGCTGGGCATTATTTATTTCGCCGTGAAACGGAATGCGCGAAGCGCGCTAGTCGTCGGCGCGCTAGTCCCCACGCATTGGCTTCTGGATTTCATTGCGCACCGTCCCGACATGCCGATTTATCCCGGCGGCCCAAAATTCGGTTTGGGCATGTGGGAATCACTTCCGTTCACGCTTATCGTGGAATTTTTGATTTTTGCAGCGGGCATCGCACTGTACGTACGCGCGAATCGTGCCAAAGATACTTCTGGGAAATGGGCCTTCTGGTCGCTCGCAACCTTGCTGGGTGTGTTGTATCTCGGATCGATATTCGGCCCGCCTCCGCCGAGTTCGCAGGCGCTTGCGCTCAGTGCGTTAGCGATATGGCTTACGGTACCGTGGGCCGCATGGGCTGACCGCCATCGGCAATCAAAGCTGGAATAACAGGAAAAGCTGTTTCGTGGAGGTGCGGATCGCTCGGATTCATCGGCACGACCGGACCCGCGGGCCAGCCCATTTCCATGGTCATATGATCGAACATCGCGCGCGTGCCGCCTTCCAGAATAAAGCAATCCGAATTCATACAGCGCATGATTACGCCATCCTCCGGCGTATCGAACGAAAAGAAATTCGGACGCCGCATTAAATTCGTCCGCTGCGCATACTTCGCCTCCAGAATTTCGCTGTACGCTCCGAAAAAGCGCGCCGCGTCTGCGTCGCTGGACAGCCGAATGCGAAACTCCAGTAGTGTCCTCTTATTTTTCTGGTTTTCAAAAATGGCGTAGCGATCGCCGCTCCAAGTCGCTGCGAGAGCGACGGAACGCGGCTTGGACAAAAATTGTTTCAATATTTCCTGGATGCCAAATTCGCCCATGTCGTTTTCATCCAATTTTTTCCACTCCGCGGAAATCGCTCCCTTGGCTGCCGGCAAATCTACCTTGGCCGGCATCACTCCTTGTAGATACAAATCCGGATGCATGATTTGCTGCGTGGACGCTGGCGGCTTTTCAAACACTTTGTAAAAATCGGGCCAGCCGTTACCGGCTTTCAGAATGTGCTGGGTAAAAGTGATCCCCGCGAGATACGGAAACAGCAATTCATCCTGCAAAACCTTGGGCGCTTTGGAAAGTTCGGGACTGCTGTCCACGTCGCCCATGAACGTGGCCGGATCGAAATCGCCGAGGTCGCGAATCGTTCCCTTTCCGCGCAGCTCATAGTCCATCATCGCGGCCATCGCGGAGCCTTCGAGCACAGCGTCTCGCGCAAGTTCCCCGTCATCGTTCGGCTTCGCCGCATCCGTCCACTTATCGATATGAAAATGCTGATCCTGCAAGGCATGCGTCAGTTCGTGGGACATCACAGAGCGTTGGTCCGCCGCCGACGTCCAGTCCGCAATAAAAAATTCCTGGCTGTCCGGATCATACAGCCCGGCAATTTGTTCCGTCAGCACTTTCACTAAAACCTGGTCTAGCGGGTAATCTTTCGGCAAAAGGCCGAATTTTTCCATCGTCTTCTGATCGGCATAACGTTTATCGGCGTCTTTGTCTTCCTTCATTTTTTGCAGCAGATATGCGCGAATTTCCTCGCGCGAGCGCATGCTTTTTTTCAACGGAGAAAGAATGGGCAGCGCCACGAGCTTGCTCATTTCCGCGAGCACCTCATCGGCCGCCTGTAAAAATTCCTGCTTCTGTGCGGTCGCCGGAGGCGGCAGCGACGCCGGAGGCGCTATACTTTGCGCGCCCGCTCCCAGAACCAGGAAGAGCGCCGCAACCATGGAGGCCAGAAATCGTTTCACGTGGTCCATCCCTTCCCGTCCGAAATCTAATCTAGCCTAACATTTTGATGTAGTTTGCGGCGAAACGGATGTAGCAGTACGTGGTGTAGGCTTTAGCCTGCGGGGTTTTGGCCATGTAGGTTGTAGTCTAGCCGGACAAAGGACCGCCGGCTAAAGCGCGCGCCACTCGAAAGCCGCCCGCGCGAATTGGTAGCGACAGAAGAATTTTTCTTTATTTGGCCGCAGGCTTCGCAGAGGGCACTTCAGCAGTCTCCGTTCGTTTCCACTTACCGGCCTCGAACTGATACAGCTCGCGAGACATTTTCAGGCACACCGAAGGCCGGTCATCATCCACTTGGGAACAATAGGCAATACGAAACCCGCTTCCTTCCGCTTCATAGCTGGATTGCTGAAACAGATCCGAATTCCAAAGATTCCCCACCGCTTTTCCCTTGAATTGCCAGGCCGAGAACGCGCCGGTCGACAAATCGTCAGTGCGCCCAGAAACGGTTACGAACACGAGGTCCCCCGCGGACACGGGAACCAGTTCAATGTCGCTATCCAAAAAATCTTTTTGAGAATAGTGATCGATTTGCCCGGCCAGCGTGTAGCGATTTGCCTCGCCTGCGTAAATTCTCACGGCGGCAGGCCCACTCAGGCCAAAATTAATCACCATCGCGTAGACGGCGGGGGACCCGCCAAGCTTCACGAGACGATAATTCTCTCCCACCGGGGACCCCTGCGACACGAGCGCGGCCAATCGACGATTGGCAGAGTCCAGATCGAAAGTAGTCGCGGTATTCAGGGCCGAGGTGGCCACGGAGTCGAGGTAGGCAAGCGCGGTCTCCAGCTGGGCTTTATCTTCGTTTCCGCCTCCCAATCGTGCAGAGGAAAGTTCAATCGCCGATTTCCGGAACTCGGCCGCCGGATCCGCAACTGTTTGCGCGCGAAGATTTCCACAGGAAATGATGTCACTGACAATGACAGGCAAAAACGAAAGTGCAAGAATGGATATTGTGAGCGGAAGGCGATACACCTTGCTTCGTACTTGTAAAACAAGTAAAGCCATTAGGCCATCGACTCTATTACAATCATTATGTCCGGCGCAAGAACCGAGGAACTCATGCGGGTAAAAGTTCTTCGCCCGCAACTAACTTTCATTCTTTTTTAACGACATTTGAGATTCGTGATTCCGCGCTTAAAAAATATTTGTGAATGGGCTAAAGTATCGTTTCCTTCCGAGTTCCCGGTCATGTTTTGATTTTTTAGCAAATTCGGAAGAGCTGCTGTCTGCATTATGCCTTGATACTTTGATACATTGTAAGGGTTTCGGCGTAGGTGGAGTGTTCTGGAATCGTAACAGAAAGGTATGTCGCTATGGCGATTCGCAATCTGCCCCAACCCGGCGAACTTCCGCATGGAATGCAACCGGGTACGCGTTTGCGGCAATCTCGCGAGAGGCTCGGACTTACCTACCGGGATGTCGAACGGCTGAGTTACGAATTGGCCTGCCAGCGGGGACGCCCCGACTTCATTGTTCACCTGAGCCGCTTGGCCGATATCGAGAATCGAGAAGTAACGCCAAGCTTATACAAGCTCTATGCGCTCGCAGCCATCTATCACCTGGACCCTAAAGAAGTCTGCCAATGGTACGACGTTCCGTTCGAAGGGCATTTTTCAGACGGAATTCACATCGCCGCCCCCAAAACGCACTTAGCGGCGGCGCCCGCCCGTTTACGCGTACCTGTGCGGTTCGATCCGGCATTCGACCCTCGGCGCACCGAATTCCTGACCCGCATGGTAGAGCGCTGGGGAGACCTTGAAGCTACTTTCTTCAACCCGGCCTCAAAATTTCTTTACGGCTATATTGGGGAGGACGATATGAGAATGAATCCTCTTATTCGTCCGGGTAGCCTCGTGTTAGTCGATCCGAAGTTGCGTCAAGTAAAAAACACGGGTTGGACGAACGAGTACGAGCGGCCCGTCTATTTCATCGAATTGCATGGCGAGTTTCGTTGCTGTTGGTGCCGCTGCGAAGGCGGTAAGATTATTGTAGTTCCACATCCCTTATCTTCTTGTGCGCCAGAAGTTTATCAGTATCCCGATGAGGCGGAAGTTGTGGGCCAAGTCGTAGGAATGGTCGTGCGAATGGGAACTAGCTAGGCTCGTGTGCGGAAAATATCGACAGTAGCGCGCTCATGTTCGATCGAAACAGATCCTGCAAATAACTGGGCACACCATCGGGACACATCTCTTCGAATGAGTGAGTTTGGCGCCAATCCTCCACTACGTCCCAAAAGGTATCCCCCGCTGTAGTAAGACAATCGTACAAATCGCTTTCCTGCTTTTGCAGAGGGGTTTCCAAAATCCTCGAGAATAGTTCTTCGTGGCAGTGCGTTAATCCAGCTTGCACCGAGTTCTCTGGATACAAGCTGCTAAGCCCTTCGTGCTCATACCGCCCCGTACCGGAACCCTTAAGGGAGCTTACATAGTGAAGCCGCGCAAAGTCGGTGCTAATCGCGGCAAGAGTGCGCGAAGAAAAGTCTTCAATCACCGATTTACTCGCCCGAAATTGCTCCCAAGACTCCATTGATTTTCCCCGTTCTGATTACCGAACTTTTCCGTTTCGAATCGCCCGCATGGAACGAACCTCGTTTAAAACTCTTTGGACTCTGGAGGGTCAACCACAATGAAAAAGATTATCGGCGCTTCGTTTATTGCAGCATTCGCATTCACCATGCTACTCCCGGTGACAAATCAAGTCAATGCCGCTTCCGTTAATGATCAAGTCTTTCGTCAAGGCACGCTTCCGATGCCCGGTGGCCACGGCTTCCAGGGAACGCTGCCGATGCCTGGTGGCCATGGCTTCCAAGGAACGCTTCCGATGCCCGGCGGTCACGGCTTCCAAGGAACGCTTCCGATGCCCGGCGGTCACGGCTTCCAAGGAACGCTTCCGATGCCTGGTGGTCACGGCTTCCAAGGAACGCTTCCGATGCCTGGTGGTCACGGCTTCCAAGGAACGCTTCCGATGCCCGGTGGTCACGGCTTCCAAGGAACGCTTCCGATGCCTGGTGGTCACGGCTTGGTCGCTGAGTAAGAGTCTGAGTCCGGTTCAGGCCAGTTAGCATGGAGATGTTATCTCGCAAGTGAAGTCATCTTCATGGTACAATCCGCGAGCTGGCCGGGCTCATGAATCTTCTTGAAAACATTCTCTCTTGGTCGACTTTAACCTTCCTGTTAATTTTATGCGGTTTTGTCTCCGTGAGGAAGCTTTATCAGTTTCTTCCGGTGTTCTCGATTTACTGCGGGATTCTTTTGCTGGGGACGATCGCAGTGTGGAGCGCGTATGTAATCTGCGGAATTAATTCCCAGATTTCGTATTACGCATATTGGTGTTCCATTCTGTTGAACGCCTCGGCGCGCAGCCTGGCCATCGTGGAATTATGCCGCTACGGATTGCGCGCCTACAACGGAATCTGGGCGCTGATCTGGCGAATCCTTGCGATATTGTCAATCTTTTTGCTCGCCCACGCCGTTGTCGATGCTTGGGGCCAGCCCAGCCGGCTGGCCATCTATGGGATGACCATTGATCGTGATCTGGCGTTCGCGTCGATCGTAGTCGTGGCAGCGCTCTTGCTCCTGCGAAACTACTATGGAATCGTGCTCGAGCCGTTGCAGCGAGCAGTTTCGTTGGGGATTTGTATTATTTGCGCCGTGGATGCGATCGGAAACACAATATTGCGCAACCTTTTTACGGGCTATCTGTATTCCTGGTATCTCGCCACCCAACAAGCACTCTGGCCCCAGATGGATTCGCAAGTTCACTACGTAAGAGATTTGTGGAGTACGATTCACCTTCTGTTTTTTATGCTTTCGATGGGGGTGTGGTGTTTTTCTCTGCGCCACCCGTTGGCCGCCCGGCGGGCCAAACCTGTTTTGCTTCCGTCCGAAATCTATCGAGAATTGTCTCCGGCGATCAACATTCGCCTCGCTTCCTTCAATACTCGAATGGTGGAGTTGCTGAAACCATGAATCATATAGCGGTCACCATTCCCGTCGTTCTGGCAGTTTCGGTCATTCTGTTTAAGCTTTTGTATTCGCGGAAAGATTCTTCGCAGCTGCCTCGCGAGAGGGATGCTCCCACGATTCATGAGCGGGCGATGATTGACGACGTACTTCCTGCTCCCAAGCATTTTCGGTATTTCCGGCAGATTCGACAGGCCCTCTCTCCCTCCGACGCCGAGTATCTGCTTCGAACTGCACCAAAGTCTGTAGCGAAGCAAGCTCTTCGAGAACGCCGCGCAGTGGCTCGGGGATTTCTAAAAGGCTTACACGAGGACTTTTCGAATCTTTCAAAGCTCGGGCGGGTTATCGCCTCGCTTTCTCCTGAGATCAGCAACAGGCAGGAAGCCGAACGGTTAAATCTGACTGTAAAATTCCAATTTTTATATGCCTTCGTATGGATGCGCCTGTACACCGGAAACCTGCCCGTCGAGCAAATAGGGCGCCTCACAGACGTAGTCAGCAGGCTGTCAGCGCGCATGGACGAAGCGATGGCCGAGATCAGTACGCAGTCTGTAAGGAACATGGCTGAAACATTAGGCGGGTAATCAGCGGTCCGGCGAGTGTATAATCGGTCAGCCGGGCCGAATGTAAGTCAGCATGGCGAGTGATTCTAACCCCTTCCAGCGCTTACCTTTACTGTGATGACCTACGGTTACCCTTTAGCACTTCCCATTCAATTTTGATACTTGCGGCTGGGTAAAGAAAAGCGCTGCCGTATAATGAGCATTCACCGGCGAGGTAATGAGTGGCAAAAACCAAGATCCTGATTGTAGATGACGAAGAGGCAATCCGGGAAGTTGTGTCCACACTTCTGGAAGCACTTGGCTACGAATGTTCGTCTGTTAATAATGGGCGGCTCGCGAAAGAGTATTTGCACACCCACGAAGCTGACATCGTGCTAAGTGACATGATCATGCCTGAAATGGACGGCCTTAGCCTGGTGGAATGGATTCGCAAGGCCGAGCCCGACGTTCCGGTAATCATGGTTACCGCCATACATGATATTTCCACCGCGATCGAGGCGATTCGGCGCGGCGCGTACGACTACATTCTGAAACCATTTGAAAAGGACCAGCTTTATTTAAGTGTGCGGCGCGCGCTCGAGCATCGCCGCCTTGTGCTTGAAAATCGCAACTATCAGCGTACGCTTGAAAATCAGGTGGAAGAGCGAACCGCGCAGCTGCAAGGCGCGCTCCAGCAACTTGAGCAGTCTTATGACGACACGCTGGAAGCGCTAGGCGGCGCGCTCGACTTGAAGGATGCAGAAACCGAAGGTCATTGCAAGCGCGTCACGGCTTTTACGATCGCGATCGCCAAGGCCATGGGCGTGGAATCTTCGTTGCTTCCGCAAATTGCACGCGCCGCATTTCTGCATGACATCGGAAAAATGGCCATTCCAGATCTGATTTTGCGCAAGCCGGGCCCGTTGACTCCGGATGAACGCGACATCATGCGTACGCATTGCGAAATCGGCTACAACATGGTGAAGCGCATTCCCTTCCTTCGTGAAGCGGCGGAAATCGTTTTGTCGCACCAGGAATATTTCGACGGTACGGGTTACCCGCGCGGATTGCGAAGTACTGAGATTCCGCTGGGCGCGAGAATTTTCGCGGTAGCGGACGCGCTGGACGCTATGATTTCCGACCGGGTGTACCGCAAAGCTTTATCCATCAAGCACGCTCAGGAAGAAATCAAGCGCTGCTCGGGCACGCAGTTTGACCCGCAAGTGGTGGAAGTTTTTATCACCATGGACGCGACTATCTGGACAGAGCTGCGCGAAAATATCGGAACGCCCTACCGGCTATCTCAATTAAAAGCAGTTTAGATTATTTTTGATTCCTTGCAAATGTATCTCCGGCCTTGCGGAAACAGCCGGGCAACTGTAATATCCTGCGGAAAAGGACATAACCCTATGGCCCTCGTGCCGATCAAAACTGCTTCCACAACAGGATATTGCGATTGCATCCATGGCTGCTACGAGCTCGCCAGCCTGCGCGACGAAGACACGGGAAAAGCCTACTGCCCGCGCTGCTCCAAAGAACATCTCGAGATCAACGCAGGCATTGGACTGCCGCAACCGCCCCCAAATAAAGTTTCCGCGAATTCCGGCACGCTTCCCGCGACTCCCGCGACTCCCCCATCGGCCGATCCGCCGGGCCGGCTGAGGTAGGTTTTCAGGCGGCATTTTGTGGCGGCCGTTGGTTTTTTGGGCCACTTTTAATTTCTTCGCGCAAAGTACCTATCAACGAAACAAAACCAAAGACTTCTGAGGCTCGCTCCACCAAGCCAAGCACATGCCCATTCTCCCCCAAAAACCGGAGACAGAATGGCCGCTCCGGAAACCGGTTTTGTAGAGGTCGTCCGTTTTTTGGACGGGGCGACCTTCGATTTCTGCTGCTCCAAATATAAGCCGACCAAATGTAAAAACCAGGAGTGGCGATATTCCGGCGCAGTGCGATAATAGGAGCAGGCCGCGAGTCAACCCTATGCCGCAACCAACGTTTGACGTCTTCATGGACGGCTCATGCTCGTTTTGCCGATGGACGCGGTCGAAAATTCAACCGTACGATTCGGAATCCAAGCTGCGGTTTCTGGACTACAATGACCCTGCGGTTAGTGCGCAGGCGCCTTATCCACGCTCAGAGCTTGACGCGCAAATGCACGTTCGAACACCGACCGGCAACTGGTACAAAGGATTCGAAGCGTGGGTAGTTTTGCTGCGCGCCCTTCCTCGGCTTGCAGGGCTCGGAAGCATCGCAGACATGCCTCCCGCCCGCTGGATTGGTCCCTCCCTGTACAGATTCATTGCGCGGCACCGCTACCAGCTTCCCGGGGCTCCCGCGCGCTGTGAGAGCGACACGTGCGCGATTCCCGGACGGCCATCGAAGTAGTTTGCCTCCCCATCGTGCGTGATACCATATTCGCGTCTTGAAACTTCACTCCACCCGCAGGAACAATTCGAAACAATATGACTGAGCCCACCAATCTTTCCACGAAGATGATCCCCATGCTCGATCTGCAAGCGCAGTTCGAAACCATAGCCACCGAGATTCGCGCGGCTGTCGACAACGTGCTAACGGCGCAACAATTTGTCCTCGGGCCGCAGGGCGAAGCGTTGGAGCATGAGATTGCACTGGCTTGTGGCGTACGCTACGGGATCGGGCTGGCTTCCGGCACCGAGGCGCTGGAACTTGGGCTGCATGCTTGCGGGGTGAAGGCAGGCGATGAAGTGATCGTTCCCGCCTTTACGTTTATTGCTACGGGCAGCGCAGTCAGCGCGCTCGGCGCACGACCTGTGTTTGTGGACATTGAGCCCGGGTCATTCAGCGTCGATCCGGATCAGCTGGAGGCGCGAATCACTCCGCGCACCCGCGCGATCGTTGTGGTGCATCTGTTTGGGCTTGCAGCGGACATGGAACCGATTCTCGCGATCGCGGAAAAGCACGACATTCCAGTGATCGAAGACAACGCGCAATCGTTTGGCGCGACATATCACGGAAAAAGAACCGGATCGATGGGGCGGCTCGGCTGCCTCAGTTTTTATCCCAGCAAAAATCTGGGCGCGTACGGCGACGCGGGAATGATCGTCACGAGCGATGAAAAATTGGCCGCGCGGCTGCGTTCGCTGCGTAATCATGGCCAGACTGGGCAATATCTCAGCACAGAGCGCGGCTGGAATAGTCGGCTGGACGAAATGCAGGCGGCCATCCTGCGCGTCAAACTGCGTCACATGCCGGAGTGGACCGCGGCGCGGCAGGCGCATGCGCGCGTTTACGATTCCCTGCTCAAAGATTTGCCTGGCGTGCTCATTCCGCGAGTTCCCGTGGGAAGGGAGCATGTCTATTACCTGTACACGATACGCGTGGAAGGACGTGCCGGAGGCAACACGCGCGCGAACGATCGCGGGGATGAAGTGCGCAGCGATCTTGTGCAGCAGCGATTAAAGGCGCGCGGGATTGGTAGCACGGTGTATTACCCTGTTCCGCTGCATTTGCAGCCGCTGTATGCGTCGCTCGGAGGCAGGCCGGGAGAATTGCGCGTCAGCGAGCGGGCGTCGCGCGAGGTGCTTTCCATTCCGATTTATCCGGAGCTCACGGCGGAACAGGTGGAGCGGGTCGCGCAGGAGCTGAGGAAAGCGACGCAGGAGGATTGAGATTTGAGTAGGACAGGCTTCAGCCTGTCTGGGTTTGAATTTTTGCGGTGTGACAAAAGTCAAAAGAAGACAGGCTGAAGCCTGTCCTACTCGAATCATTTTGACGGCTTAAGCAGTGGCGGAAACAGCGCGGCGATAGAGCATGAAGATGACGGTGAGAAACAGGATTAGCGCTGGCGATACCAAAGCTAGAATTCCGATATCGAGCGAGCGTTGCGCGGAAGCACCGATAGCGGATGCCGTCGTATAGCACAACGCGCAACCTTGCGCGAACGCGCCTTGCGCGGAAGCCACAATTGCAAGCACGGTTGCCAAAACAAATTTCATTCGCATCTCAGGTTCCTCTCCAAAAGCGTCCCAAACACAGCGCCATCATACTTCAGTGCGGCCTCATTTGCAGCAACCGGAAGGCTTCCGGGAAGAAAAAAATAAACATCATGCAGATGCAAAAGATCATGGCGGGAACGAGCCACAGCACCAGAGACAATTTCTCAAATTTCAGGTGCATGAAGTAGGACATGATCATCGCGGCTTTCACGAGCGACAAGATCACCAGGATACTCAGCATCAGCGACGGCTGCAGTTGCTTGTAGGCCAGGAAAACTTCCAAAAAGGTAATGGCCACAAGGCCAATCCAAATCGCCAGGTTGGTGCCGACGCTGGCCCCGGCGTGTGCTTCCTCTGTGTGCGCATGTGTGTTCATGGATCGCTTATTCTCCCCGTTTTCGGCTTAATACTTCACGGACATTAAATAAATCAGCGGGAAAACGAACATCCAGACCAGGTCCACAAAGTGCCAGTACAATCCGTTCACTTCCACGTCTTCCGCGGAAAATTTTCCGCGTCCGTAGCCCACGGCCACGATTCCGAGATAGATCACGCCGATCATCACGTGCGTCATGTGCAGGCCGGTGACGCCGAAGAACACTGCTCCGAAGAGCGGGGTGCCTTCGGGGTTTCCCGTGATGGTGAAATGTTCCTTGGTGATCATGTTGAACCACTCGGTCAAATGCAAACCGGTAAACAGCAGGCCGCCAATCATGGTGGCGACCATCCACATCACCGTTTTTTTGCGATCGTTGCGCTGCGCGGCCATCACGGCCATCACCATGGTCAGCGAACTGGCGAGCAGCACCACCGTCATCGTGGTGGAAAATGCGATGGCCGGATAAATCGGAAATGGGCGCGGCCAGTCGGGATTCGTGATGCGCGAATAGCTGTAGGCGATCAGAAGCGCGGAAAATGTCAGCGTATCGGAAACGATGAAAAGCCACATCCCCAATTTTTTGGAGCCGATTGCAAAAGGAGATTTTCCACCGTTCCACGCTGAATCCAGCGCCACTTCGGTCTTCACATCATGCACGGTTCACCGTCCCAGTGTCAGAAGTGCCAGCAAGAAAATCCAAAGCCCATCCATAAAATGCCAATAAATGGAAGCCAACTCCGCAGCCGTTTCCTGGGAGATGCGCGACTTTCTCCACGGACGAAAGGCCACGTAGAACAAAAATAAAATTCCGCCGGCAAGGTGCGCGCCATGCGCAGCCGTGAGCACGTAGAAAAAGCTACTGCTCGGATTAGTCGCGAGAAGCATTCCTGCGGCGGCGAGTTGGCGCCAGGCAATGATCTGCCCCGCCAGGAAAAGCATTCCGAGTCCAGTGGTCACCCACCACAGGGATTGAAACGCTTCACGCTCGCCGCTCGCCAGCTTTTTTCGCGCCACGGTGATCGTGACGCTACTTATGAGCAGGACCGCTGTGTTAAACCAGAGAACCGGAGGAATCGGAGTGCGCTGCCAATCCGTTCCCAGCCCGCGCCGCACGATGTACGAACTCGCCATGGCCATAAAAAACATCACGATGGCCGCGAGGCCGAGTTGCAAGGCCGTGAAGTACGCGCGCTTTGGAAATGGCCGCCGCGATCCAGGCGAATCTCCATCGCCGTCGCCGCCATCGGGCGGAGGAGTTCCGCGACCGCGGTCGCCATCTATAATTTCGACATCATCGACAACTGTTCCGGGCATATTTTTTCCTGCTGCGTTTTAGCTAGTCGAGCCGTCGCTCTTGCGAACTAATTCCGGAGCCAGATGCTGCGGAATGTAATCGTCTGCCGCGCCGGGCACGCTGAACTCATACGCTCCATGATAAACAACGGGCTCGACGCCGCCAAAATTATCAAATGGCGGCGGTGTAGGGATCGACCATTCGAGTGTCGTCGCGTGCCACGGATTTTCTTCCGTTGTTTTCTCGCCGGCGAGCAGGCTCCAGAAAAAGTTGAACAGGAAAATCAGCTGCACGCCGATGGTGATGAACGCCGCAACGCTGATGAACTGGTGTAGGGGCTGCAACGCCTGCAAAAACGGACCGGCCGTCATTTCCGAATAGCGACGCGGATTGCCGGCCAAGCCCAGGAAGTGCATGGGCATGAAGACCGCGTACACACCGATAAACGTGAGCCAGAAATGGACTTTACCGATGCCTTCGTTCATGAAGCGGCCAAACATTTTGGGGAACCAGAAATACAGGCCCGCAAACATTCCGAAGATCGCCGCAACGCCCATGATCAGGTGGAAATGCGCGACGACGAAGTATCCATCATGCAGGTACAAATCAAGCGCAGGCTGCGCGAGAAATAATCCGGACAGACCGCCTGTCACGAAGAGCGAAACAAAGCCGAGCGCGAACAGCATGGCGCAATTAAACGTTATCTTTCCGCCCCAGAGCGTGCCCAGCCAGTTAAATGTTTTGATCGCGGACGGGACGCCAATGGTCATCGTGAGGATGGAAAACGCGAACGCAGAATAGGGGCTCATGCCGCTGATGAACATGTGGTGTCCCCACACGCAGAAGCCGAGGAAACCGATGCCGCAAATCGCTCCGACCATCGCGCGGTAGCCAAACACCGGCTTGCGCGAAAATGTGGAGAGAAGGTGCGACGCCACGCCCATGCCGGGAAGAATCGCGATGTACACTTCGGGATGTCCGAAGAACCAGAACAGGTGTTGCCATAGGAGCGGCGAACCGCCCTTGTGCCACGTGACTACTTGATCCGTAACCACGAGGCCGCCCGGGATGAAGAAACTGGTGCCCGCGACGCGGTCGAGCAGCAGCAAGATGCACGCGGCAAGAAGCACGCCAAACGCGAGCAAGCCGAGAATCGCGGTGACGAACCACGTCCAGCACGTCAGCGGCATCCGGCCAAGCGTCATGCCCTTCGCGCGAAGATCGATGAGCGTGGTAATAAAATTGAGCGCGCCCATCAGCGAGGCCCCGCAGAAAATCGCCAGGCCCACGATCCAGAGTGTTTCTCCAGCGCCCTGCCCCGGGCCAACTATTTCTCCAAGCGCACTGAGCGGCGGATAGGAAGTCCAACCGCCGATCGGCGCACCGCCGGAGACGAAGAACGCGCAGACCATCACGACGAGGGAGACGAACGTCGTCCAGAACGAAAGCATGTTGAGGACGGGAAACGCCATGTCCGCCGCGCCAATCTGAATGGGCAGAAAATAATTGCCGTAACCGGACTGCGGCGCCGTAGTGAGCACCATGAAGACCATGATGGTGCCGTGCATGGTCATCAGCGCCAGATATTGCTCCGGCGTCATTTGGCCGCCCTTGAAGAACGCGAATTTTGCGGCGGGCCAGCCGAGGTGCAAGCGCATCAGTAGGGATAGGCCCATGCCGAGAAATGCGGAGAACAAGGCCAGGCATAGATACTGAATGCCGATCACCTTATGATCGATGCTGAACACATACTTCTGAATGAAACCGGTCGGTGCGTGGTGCGCGTGCCCGCCGTTTTCGTGTGTCACCATTGAGGCTCTCCTCAGGGTCTTGGTGGAACTCTTTTCTTTCAACCTACGAGAAAACTTGCATCTCTTTTCTGTAGCGCCCGCCTTCAGGCGGGCATTTGCATGAATCAAGGATGCCCGCCTGAAGGCGGGCGCTACAGAATTGTTTTACTGGTTCGCCGCTTCCTGTTCCTTCGCCCACTTATCAAAATCCGCGGGAGCCATTACCGTGAGCACGGAATGCATGCGGTAGTGGCCTAAGCCGCAAAGTTCGGCGCAGGCGATTTCATAGTCGCCGGGATCGCTGGCCGTGAAGTGCATGTGAATTTCCATGCCGGGAACGGCATCCTGCTTCAGGCGCAATTCGCGCACGTAAAAGCTGTGGGTGACGTCCTGAGAGCGAATGATGAGCTCCACTTCCTTGCCGGACGGAACGACGATCACGGGAGAGACAATGTCATCCTTTGAAGCGGGATCGGTAGGGTCGAGGCCCACGGGATTTCCTGTAGATGCACTGACGAGTTCGGGTTTTTCACGGCCGAATTTACCGTCCGGCCCGGCGTAGCGGAAGTTCCACACAAATTGCTGGCCGGTGACTTCGATTTGCATCGCGCCGGGCGCGGCGCCCATGAAGTGAACTTCGGCCCACGCGTTCCGCGCATACAGGCCGAGGCCGACGAAGAGGACAACGGTCGCCAGCGTCCAGACAATCTCCATCGTGTTGTTGCCTTCGAAGTAGGAGGCCTTTTGTCCCTGGTCGCGATATTTGAAGATGGCGATGGCGAGGCCGAACTGCGCGGCGACGAAAACAATGCCGGTGATGATGAAGGTGCGCGTGAACTGTGAGTCAATCTCGTGTCCAAAATCAGTAATGGCTGGAGGAAACCACCAGATTTTTGCCCAGAAGACATAGACCGTCGCAACCGTCATCAAAACTAAAAATATAGCAAAGGCAAGAGCAACTGAGGTGGAACCGCGTTCTGGCCGTCTACTCAGCATCGTCTTCGCTCCAAGGGGTCGGTAAGACCTAAAAAACGGGGCCCGAAGTCACTTTCAAGACGTTTCTGCACGACGAAATAAAACCGGTATGTATGGCCTGATGCGCACATGATATACATCCTGAGAAGAAATTCAACAAGCTTTATTCGCGATTTGGGAAATTATTTTTTAAAACCGTGTAAGGCTTTTTCAGTATGGCATGGGTTTAGTAGGATAGGCTTCAGCCTGTCGGTTTTGAGTTTCGCCGACCATATAAAAATCAAAAGAAGACAGGTTGAAGCCCGTCCGACCAATTCAGAAAAAGCACATTAGAAAAACATGCAAAAACACTGCGCATTTCTTGTTATTTTTCTTGCTGCGTCCGCCGCTTCCGCGTTTCCGGCTCGGGCGCAGGTGCTTAGCCCTCCGGCCAGGCAGGTTGTAAATTCGCGGACGGGAAAATGATTTCGGTAAATTACTCCAGCCCGCGTATGCGCGGGCGCAAAATTTTCGGCGACCTTGTCCCGTTCGGAGAAGTGTGGCGCGTGGGCGCGGATGATGCGACGTCGTTTGTACCGGCTGCGGATGTCACTGCCGGCGGAAAAAATATTCCCGCGGGAAGGTACACAATGTTCGCGCTGCCCACGCCAAACAAATGGACGCTGATCATCAGCAAGCAAATCGGCGAGTGGGGAATTCCCTACCCCGGCGCGCAATTCGATTTCGCGCGGATGGAGATGAAAGTTTCAAAACTTTCTACGCCGCTTGAAAATTTCACTATTTCGTTTGAAGGGTCGGGGAACGTCTGCACGATGAAGTTTGATTGGGAGACGACGCGCGCGGCGATCGACATTTCGGAGAAGAAGTAGCGGGCGGTGAATCTCGCGGCGCGATCTGCGCCGCAGGGACACGGCATGCCGTGCCCCTACAACTTGGCGGACACGCGAAATGGTTCATCGAAGGATGAACCAATTTTTAGGGAAAAAGCAATCGCGGAACATAAGTGCGCGCGCCTGAGAACGCATGATGACAACCGTCGGCCCCCCACAAACGATTCCTGAAAAAACTGCTTCCATTCCCGCGCGCCACATTGCAGCCGTGGTCATGGGCAATGGGCTGGAGTTTTACGATTTTCTGACGTACTCCTTTTTTGCCGTATACATCGGCAGGGCTTTTTTTCCCTCGAACATTCCTTCTGCAAGCTTACTCGCGTCTCTCGCAACGTTTGGCGTGGGATTTTTCACGCGGCCGATTGGCGCCTGGGTGATTGGCAGGATCGGCGATCGCAAGGGACGCAAGCCCGCGATGATTCTCTCATTCTCGCTCACCGGCATCGCCATTACGGGGCTAGCCCTGACGCCGACGCACGCGAGGATCGGAGTGGCCGCGCCGGTGCTGGTGATCTTCTTTCGCCTGTTGCAGGGGTTTGCGCTGGGGGGAGAAGTTGGTCCGTCGACGGCGTACTTGATGGAGGCCGCGCCGCCGGAGCGGCGGGGATTTTATACCTCTTTCCAGAGCTGGTCGCAGCATCTCTCGGTATTGATCTCGGGGCTGGTGGGATTTGGGCTGGCCAATATTTTGAGCCCGCAGCAGTTGCAGGATTACGGGTGGCGCATCGCGTTTCTGCTGGGTGTGGCGATCGTGCCGCTGGGTGTAGTGATGCGGCGCAGCATGCCCGAGACATTCCATGCCGCGCCGCACAGCGAACGCCAAACAGCTACGCTGCGCCCGCTTCTATGGGTCGCTGTACCGGGGGTGCTATTGCTCGCCAGCGCCACTATTGGAAATTATATAGCTAATTATATGACGACTTATGTACTCGCGATTTTGCATATGCCCGTAAACGCCGCTTTTGCCGCCACGGTAGTCGTGGGACTGAGCGGCGTCAGCGTCGATCTCGTGAGCGGCGCGCTCTCCGATCGTTTCGGACGCAAACCGATGATGCTCATTCCCGCCGGCCTTCTGCTAGTTTTGATTTTTCCCGGGTTTTACACTATCGAGCATTTTCGGACAACGGCCACCTTGCTCACATGCACGGCGGCGCTGGCGATCCTCATGTCGGCGTGCGCGTGCCCTATCGTCGTTTGGCTTACGGAATCGCTTCCGGCATCGATTCGCTCCAGCGGCATGGCCCTTATTTACGCGGTGTCCATCGCCACGTTCGGCGGCACCACTCAGTACGTGGTTACGTGGCTGATTAAAGTGACTGGGAATTCACTGGCGCCCGCCTGGTATTGGATTGTAGCGGAAGCCGTCGGACTGATCGCGATGAGCGTGATTCGTGAGTCAGCGCCGCGCAAGTTGCCGGGATTCAAATTTGACGCGATTGGCGCAAACAAGGCAGTTGGCCCAGGCTGAGGTGGCCGGCGGTTTTGTGTTGCCGGCGTCCCGCTTGCCCCGAAAGACGGGGGCCCGGAGGGTTTGATCTGCGTTGCCGCGTGAAAGAACGCCGGCAAGATGCCGGCGCCACATTCGATGCTGGGCCAAAGAAAAACTAGAGATGGCCCGCGAACTTAGTTCCGTGCGTGCGTTGCTGCCGTCGTTGCCTGGCCCGTCTGCCCGTCGGACTCTTCGATAATCTCGCTTTCCCACTCGACCGTGATTCCGCGGCGCACGCTTTCGGAAGCGGCACACAAGCCTTCGTGGTGTTCCAATGCGCGCTCGGCGGCGGCACGCTTGTCCTTCGGCACGGTCATTTTGTAGTGCATCTTTACGCCAGTTAAAATCATCTTGCCGTCGACTTCTTCGATCGTTCCATGAGCTTCAACCTGAAGTTTGTCCGGGCTCGCGCTGATGCCGCGCGCTTCGAGCGCTCCGCCAATCGTGCCCGTCATGCAGCCGCCTACCGCGGCGACGATGTAGTCAAGAGTCGAGGCCATCGGCTCTTCCGGCGTGAGCTTAAAGTGTTGCGCAATGCCGCCGTGAATGCCCATGCGGATCGCGCCCGGGAAGCCTTCGATTTCCGCGCGCTTGATTTTGCTTTTGCCTGGTTCCTTGAAGATTTTTACCTTGGACTTCTGAATTAGTTTTCCCATAAAGGTGCCTCCTGTAAAAACATATATTAAATCAGGCCAACGCTTCCAGCAATTGCGCGACGGTATGCGGCTGAGCCGCTTTTACGTTCGCGGTAAAAAGAGCGCGCGGGTCCGGTTCGTAAGCAATAGAGTACTCTTTTCCGCGAAACAATTTCCGGCAAAAGAGCTGAAAATCCGGATCGAGAGCTTCCACGCTCGCCGTATTGTTGGGGACGATGAGGCGATCGTTGATGGAAATTTCGATGTCCCGGCCGTTGAAATAGAATTTGCGTTCGAGGCGGGGCTCTGCTTCCAATTTCTGCGCAGTGCCAAGCGCGGCGTGCGCGGCTTGGGCGAGCAGGGCTTGATTTGCGCCGTCGAACTGGGCCTTACGGTTATAACGCACGCCGAGGCGGTCGTCCGAGTTGTCGACACTGTAATTTCCTTCGTGCCCGATCAACACCACGCCGGGGCCAGCGGGAACGTGGGAGTAATCCGCGATGTCGATCAGCAATTCGCCATTCTGATGTTCAATCCAGCTGTGAAAGACGGGAATCAGCGGCTCGAGACTGAGGCCCTTTGCATTTTGGAGCAGAAGTTTCACGTTGACGTGCTGCAGTTGCATGCGCCGGTTCCCTTTTATGTGACGTTTATGTAGCGCCCGCCTTCGGGCGGGTATTTGTTGGACCGCTGCGATGTCGGCCTAATTTAATTCCCGTTGAAACGGACAATTGTCTAAACCCCGGATGCCAACCTGAAGGTTGGCGCTACATCCGGCTGAATGTCGCCGCAATTTTATTTATGCCGGCGCCGGGGCCGAAATACGGTTGTAGCAGCTGTGCGCGGCGTCAATAAAAAGCTGCGCTTCATCGATCAGGTAGCGCGTGCCGTCCTGCGTGTAGGGCTGGCCCACTTTTTCCTGTGCCGTAAACAGGTAGTGCGCAAATTTACCGCCCGCGAAGGGATCGAAAAATTTCTGCGTGTCATAGAAACGCGTGCGGAATTCTTTGACAATTTGCGTGGGATCATCCGCGATTGTAGACGCCTCGATTTTCACCAGCGCTTTCGCGGCCTGCACCATGGAACGGTATGCCGTCTCGCCCGCCTGCTCAACGAAACCGTCCTCGAGCGCAACCTGGGCCTCGAACAATTGTCTTTCGGCCGCGGCCAGATCGAACTCCACCGAGGACACTACTGCTCCCGCGCACTCTCCCACGCCTATATCCGCTAGCGTGTATTCCCGCGGGTCTCCCCAATCCTGGAAGAATGAGCGGTCCGTGAGATCGGCAGGAGGCTTCGCAAGATCTTCGAGCATGCGTTTCAACTCCACTTTTCCGGTGCGCGCCACGAAGTCTTTAAAACTTTCGCCGTTCTTGCGATTAGCCGCGTAGCGATCCGTCAGGCGCGTAACGACTTCCGGAATTCTCTTCGACGGAATCGCAATCGTGGGCAATCCGTAGGACGCGCCGTTATTTTCCCACTCGCCGCCCAGCACAACCTGGAAATGCGGAACCGCGTAGCCGGACATTTTGCGGCTGACGCCGTAGAAACCGAGATCCGCAACGTGATGCTGGCCGCAACTGTTGAAGCAGCCGCTGATCTTGATGTGCAGCTTCACGACGGAATCGTCCAATTGGAAATTTTTCTCGGCGAGGCGTTTGCGCAATTCCGCAGCGAGGCCTCGCGAGGACGAAATTCCCAGCTTGCAGGTGTCGGTGCCGGGGCACGCGGCGATGTCCACTATGCTTCCGGCTCCGGGCGCGCCGAGTCCGGCGGCTTCGAGGGCTTTGTACAACTCCGGCAGATCGCTGAGGCTTACCCAGCGAAGCACAATGTTCTGCTCCACCGTAGAGCGGATCGTCTCTTTCGTGAAGCGGCGCGCGATGTCCGCCAAAGAGCGCAACTGTTTCGGGGTGATGTCTCCAAGCGGAAGCGTGATGGTGACAACCGTGTAGCCGTCCTGCTTCTGCGCTCGTGTGTTGGTTTTCACCCAGCGTTGGAACGATTCCGTGCCCAGCAAAGGCATTTTCCCGGCGGGCCGGAGTGGCACCTCGTGAAAGGCTTCCGCGTCTTCAACGAAATTTGTCCATCGCGGATCCGGCGTCAGATTCTTGCGCTCTTCTGTCACCAGTTCTTTAAATTTTTCGATGCCCAGATCTTGCACCAGGAATTTAATGCGAGCGCGGCTGCGATTCTTTTTCTCTCCGAGACGGGCGAATACCAAAGAGATCGCCTGCGCGAGGGGCAGCAATTCTTCCACTGGAACAAATGAATCGTAGAGCTTAGCCTGGTACGGAACGGCTCCGAGACCGCCGCCTACTTGCACTTGAAAACCGCGTTTCTCTTTTCCGTTCTCAACCTTGGTTTCCGCTAGCATACCCATATCATGCATGCTGGCAAGGCCGCAGGCATGCTGCGAGCATCCGCTGAAAGAGTGTTTAAATTTCCGGCCAAAATTCTGCGTATCAGGATGTCCGAGTAAAAACTTGGAAAGCGCGCGTGAATACGGCGTGACGTCAAATTTTTCATCCGGGCAGACTCCGGAATAGGGGCACGCGGTTACGTTACGGACGGAGTTGCCGCAGGCTTCGCGCGTGGTGATATTCGCGGCACCAAGGCGGCGCATCACGGTTGGCGTGTCTTCCACGTGCACATAGTGAAGCTGAAAGTCCTGGCGCGTGGTTACGTGCGCGATGCCGTCGGAATATTCCTCTGCCAGATCGGCCAGCGTTTCCAGTTGGTCTGCATTCAAGCCGCCTGCGGGGATTTTGATGCGCTGCATTCCCGGCGCATCCCACATGGTGTTCGGTCCCTTGGTCAGATCTCCGGAGGGAAAATTGAGGCGCTGCACGGTTTTGCCATTGTGGCGCTGGCCATTGTCATAGCGCTGGCCGTAGACGCCGCGGCGCAGCCGCGTTTCGGCAAACAAGCGCTCATCAAATTTGCCCTGCTTGCGAAGAGCGATTTCCGTCTCAAAAATATCAATTTCGCGCGACAGCGCTTCCGGTATTTTCCCGGCGAGCCGCTCCGCCCACGAAGCATTTGAAACCTTCATTGAACCTGGCCTCCACCTTAATCGATCTGACGCTGAGCGCCGCTATGCTGCGCACATTAAGTACGGCAAATTTCCGGCATCTTTCGAATTCCAGTGCTCGAAATTAGATGCGGAGGGAGTTGCACCTGCACCCGCAAAAAACAAAACCCACCAACGGCTTGTTCGCCGAGGTGGGCTACTGACGCTGCGACCCCTGAATGCTTATCGCGCGATTCCCCCACACGGCGGCGCACTGTTGCAACTACAACAGGAGCACGCGACGATCATAAACCTATGGTTCACGGGACTAAAACTATCATACAGCGGCGTGCCGGAAAGTCAATTTCCGGCGCGGGGTGGCGGTGGCTGTGTTCGCGCGGAAGGTGCTCGACGGAGCAGGTCTTCGTAGCGGCCGTTTTGAACGGGCGTTTGTTGTCCGGCGCCAGCGAAGTTGATTTGCCAGTTCCCGGTAAGTGCCTCAGCTTGTGCGATTGCAATTCTTTTCTTCTATTTGTTACCGCTTCGCGATGCGAACGAAGTTGCGATCTCCATCCCGAACTGCACGGGATGGAGATGGGTGTACGAAACCCTTCGTATCGCACATCCGATTTCTGGACGGGCAACATCTTCTACCGATAACTAGCACTCTGTGCACTAGCGGTCGCTATTTTCCTCTCCGCGCATAATCGCTACACCATTTATCCCACTCGAAAGTGTGCCCGTAATTTGCGGAGTGAGGTTACCGTCTTCATCGACTCGGAAAATCGAGAGGTGCGAAACAGTGCCGTTTCCGTCAATCACGGCCACCAAGCCTTGGCCTGCGGCAATATCTGTTGGATTCCCGTTGAATGACGCGGCTACGGCGTCATCCTGAATGATTTTTTGGCCGTATACCGCGTAGCGCGAAACGCTCATGCTGGGTGAATTGCTTGAGAAAAGAAACGGGCCATCG
The DNA here is from genome assembly GCA_035696345.1 of Candidatus Acidiferrales bacterium. GTDB lineage: Bacteria > Acidobacteriota > Terriglobia > Acidiferrales > UBA7541 > Palsa-360. The sequence goes on along the minus strand of DASRQU010000146.1, from coordinate 42,839 downwards.
AGAGCGACCCAGCATGGAGCGCTCTGGGTTCCCGAGCTTGTCACCGTGAGGACAGCGCCGTCACGCACCAGGCTGATTTCATTGGCATGGGCAATCGTTACATACGCGTCGTTGCCTCGCGTGACGAGGCCGAACGGCGCGTTTACGTTGGAAGGAATGTCCGCGACCAGAGTGGCTGCTCCCGTGAGGTCGCCGTCCGCGCGCAGGTCAACGGTTTCGATCACATTACTTTTTTCGGAAATAACGAGATGGTCCGGCAGCACTCCAACCTGTGCTGCGGAACCGTCCGCTTTCAGCAGCGTTACAACGCCATCGAGGCTCGAGCTTACGTACGAATTAAATAGTCGATGGGACTCCACAGTCGTGGTCCCCAGAATGTAGAGATGATTGTGGCCGAATGCGACGCTCACGGGACTCGAAGCCGTGGGAACGGTCTGCGTCAGATGAAAGCCCTCTTCGCGGCGCTCAAATATGGATACATTCTTCGATCCAAAATTGACGACGGCAACGAGATTGTCTTGCGCTTCGATGCCCCCGGCATTTCCGCTGACGCCGCCCTTCCCCTGCGTGGAGAGCGTTTGCAGAAGTTCGCCCCGTGGGTTGTAAACCAGAAGCTGATTTGTTGCGGAATTGGTTGCGGTTACGATGCGCCTCTGGTCATTGTTATCTGCGTGGACACGCGGGACCGCTGCCAGGATGGTCACAAAAATTGCAAGTGAGCAACATTTCTAAACTCTCCGAGACTTCATCGTTTCTCCAGTCGAATCGTGTTTTCAGAAGCGCGTCCAGCGGTGCTTTCGATCTGCAACGTTGGCGCGGCCTGATGCACACTGATTCGTACTGCGTTGAGAGAAAGTTACGGCGATCTCCCAAATAAATGTCAATGCGATTGTTCTGGTGCAGAAAAAAAGACCGTAACTTTTGGCTCCCGCGACTCGTACCTTTATCAGTGGACTATGGCCACGCAGCTTCTATTGCCGACGATAGATAGCTTCAGCAGGTTTGCGGAATGCGGCTATAATCGGGCGCGAAGATTCGCACCCATGGCTTCGGATATCGATTTAGAGAACTTGATGGTCCGCTACCAGCAGGGCGACCTGGCGGCGGCAAATTCCTTGATTCAAGGCATGAGCCCGCGCCTGCACAGATTTTTTGTAGTGCAATTCTCCAGCCGGGAACACGCCGACGATCTGTTGCAGGAGGTGTGGCTGCGCATTCACAAAGCGCGGCACACCTATCGCCCCGGCGAACCAGTCCTCCCCTGGTTGTACGCGATTGCCCGGAACATCCGCGTGGATCATTACCGAAAATCCGCCCGAACTACGGGCCAGGAACAACCGCTGGACGAAACGCCAGAAGCCGAAACAATCACCACGGCGGAAATTGAGAGGATTCCAGAACTCGACGTTTTGCTCGCGCCGCTGCCGAAAAGCCAGCGCGAGGTGATCACCATGCTGAAGGTCGAAGGAATGTCACTGGAGGAGGTGGCGCGCGCTACCTCCTCAAGCATCGGTTCAGTGAAGCAAAAGGCTCACCGCGGTTACGAAAAGCTCAGAGAGCGTTTAACGATGCTCGGGCTGGGAAAAGGCAAAGTGGGGGAACTGCAGTGAATGATCACGACATGGACGAAATCCTGAAGCACGGCGCCCGAACTCAGGAAAGGGTTTCCCCCGAGTTGCTGGATCGCATTGCCGCGTCCGTGGGTCCGTCCCTGGAGCCTGTGCGTCCTTTGCCGCCGCCTTGGGCGATCGAAGTCGCTTTAGTGGCGATTGCCACGGCAATTGCGCTCGCTGGAGCGGCCAAAGCGGGATTCGACGGCTTTTTAGGACTTAGTGTTTCATACCGCGTGATTATTTTTTGTGGATTGGCAGTTCTGATTTTTTTGGCGGCGTCGGAATGGGTCAGCGAAAACATTCCCGGAAGAAGACGGCGTTTTACGGCGGGCGCTGCAGTGGCAGTGACAATCGCTGGAATGCTCGCCGTGTTTGGGATTTTGTTTCGCGACTACCACACGACTCGCTTCCTTCACGCGGGTGTTGCGTGCCTCGGGTTCGGACTGCTCCACGCCATACCGGCAGCGTTCTTGGGCTGGCTTGTGTTGCGCCGCGGGTTCGCGGTGAACGCCGTAACGGCCGGGCTTGTCGGAGGAGCGCTGGCCGGCCTTGCCGGGGTGACAATGCTGGAGTTGCACTGTCCCAATTTCCAGGCGCTGCATATTCTGATCTGGCACACAGCGGTGGTGCCTGTCAGCGCAGCGGTGGGGGCGCTACTGGCATGGATGCGAGACGAGAGCCCAATACCAAATCGGCCCACCTGAAACAGTCTCGGATTGCCAGCTAGCCATCTATTTACCATGCATGAAGTGCGAAGCTGCTTCGGGGCCGGCTTCTGAGGGTCCGAAAGCTTCTTGAGCATATATTTTTCGCGAGTTTGAAGCCCTTGTATCCAAGTAACCGACCCGTAGCTTTCGGCATCTGAGTTACCACCCAGTCTGGCGTGTGCTCCCCAGGCATCACAACCATACGCCCCAAATCTCATGTGAAATTCAAGTCTTCGGAGGCTGCTACATGGCACGTAAGTTATTCATCCTGTTCGCACTTGTATTCATTTCATCCGTTTCTGCGCGAGCACAGTCCATTGGGCTATTTGCGGGCTATTCGTTCGAACATGTAGGAACCTCGCCCGGCAGGAATTTCAACGGGGTGGAGATTGCGGCGCAGTACCGGCTATTTCCCTGGCTTCGAGCGGTGGCAGATCTGGACGGCCATTTTATCTTTCCAAACCAGATAGATGGCAGGACATTCCACATCATGGTGGGACCTGAAGTTTCTTTCCCCTTGGGAAAATACTCGCCTTTTGTGCATGCTTTGGCGGGGTATGGGAGCATACATGACAATGGATTTACCAGTTCATCGTATTCGGCGGCATTGGGAGGGGGCCTGGACAGGCATCTCGCGCCCCTGTTGACCTGGCGAATGATTCAGGCAGACGACGTGGTTACGCATTACTTCGGCGGATTACAGCACAATATCAGGCTATCGACGGGGTTCGTACTGCGCTTCTAGGGAGCCCTCTGCCGACCCATCCGGGTCGACCGCGGTTCAGGTGCGGGTAGTCAGATAACGGTCCGGATGTCGGCTCTTCAGCAGATGCCTCAGGCGATCACAGGCTTGCTCGAGCGACTCGTAGAGTTCGTCCACACCTTTAATGCCGTGAGACAGATGGCCCGCGTCGAGGTCCGCGACGAGTTCCTGACAAAGATTGTTGGTGCGACGTATACGCTCCGATACGAGCATCGATTTGATTTCTGTTTCGTCCCTACCCTTCAGCTGCAGTTCGCGCAATTGCTGGACGGCGAGGGACGTAGTTCGAATGCAATCGACGGTATCGCGGAATTCATTCAGCAGACGGAAATCGATGCCTTCCGCTTGCAGCGCCTTCTCGAGTTTTTGCAGTTCGACGCTGGTTTTTTTGACTTGAAGATTGACTCCCCAAAAGCTATCGCTGGGTGTAATCAACTCCACGATAATGCCGTGAGATACGCCTTCCCGCGAACTGGGCGTTGCAAGCACGCGCGCTTCGGCGGATTCCGCGGAGAGAAAATTGGTTAGAGTGATGCGGCTGCCCACGGTGGGATGGATAGCCATTTCCAGGTAGCCGCCGTTGGCATTCACTTGCTTCGCGACAGCCTGAACCAGAACCGGGATGCCTTCCAAATTGCGCCAGCTTGCTTCAATCGGCACCGCAACGGGATAGCGATGGCTCTTGCGCCTTTCCGCTTTTGATCCGTCAGGAGCGGTTCCGCGACTTGCTAAAATCGCCGATTTCTTCCTATCCATGGGCGTTTCTCTTCCCTGCGCGGATGACGGCCGGCACCGGGTGCAATGGTCTAGTCATAGACAGCTTAGGGAGATGCCCGGAAAATTACTACTGGACGAAAGTACAGTAGGCAAGCCGAGCAATTCTAAGGGCAATTGTGTATTGCAGTGCCGAAAGGGGATAAGGTACGGCGAAGCAAAAATGCGAAACTCTATTGCTCTGGAGCCGGAGTTTCGTTGTTGATGCGCGCGGGAATCGGCCGGTATCCGCTGCGCGTGCGGATGCGATATTTTTTGTATTTCGGATTCGAAAGTTTTACGGATATGGCGCGCCAGCCACGGTTCGGATTGGGCTGCGGGTAATAGCTCATGAAGTACAGGTGAGCCAGGTCGTCACGAATGGAGTTAAACGCATCGCGCTGATCTTTCCAGCTTTTGGCAAAGTAGGCTTCGCCACCCGTGCTTGCGGTCATTCGCGCAAACACGGCGGCGGAGGCGGCGTTCAGCTGCGCTTCGCGCGTGCTGATGATGTAGATGGGAATGCCTTCGGACTGCGCGAGTTCGTCGACGTCTTCCGGGGAAACCATGCTGGAGTTGTCGGGACCGTTAGAGAAAACCACTACGACTTTTCTGCCGGTGTGCTGCGCAGCGTCTTTGAGCGTCATGAGCAAAGCGTTGTAGAGCGCGGAGTCATCGCCATTGGTAGTCTCGCGCACGCCGCGTATCACCTGTGAACGGTCCGAGGTGAGCGACGCGGCGCGGTAAAAATTACGGCTATAGGAATAAAACGCAACCTGATAGGGGTGATCGAGTGACCGGACGAACTCCGCGATAGAATCCTGCGCAAAAACGAAACCGCGTCCGTGAAACATGTAATTGCTGGTGTCAAACAATATGAAAACGTTGGAACCGCTGACCGAGGACGCGATCGCGTCCAGATTCTGGGACTGACCACCTTCACGATGCAGCCCGCTTTGCGGTATCTGGGCGGCGGGGGTATTTTCAGGCGTCGCGGGATTCTGAGTCACTTCGAGTAACGTCTTGGGCGCGGCATTTCCTTCTTCAAATGAGGCCATCTTTTGCGGGATGCCGTCTTCGGCGACCGTAAAATCGGAGGGCTGCAGCGTGGTGACGTAGTTCCCTTTTTCGTCGGTGACGGCCACGTTGAGCTGCACCATGGACACGACGACGCGGATCACGTTTCCTTCGTTACCGAGCTGACCTTGGTCCTGCGCGGCGAGCCAGACTACACCGGCGGAAACGAAAACGAAAATCAGAATGCCCAGGTATCCGTAACGTTTTGCCATGGTTTCCCTCGAACGATTCGCAGCTGGTCTTGCACTTCGAAATCACGAATTTTTTAACAGTATAGTGCGCTCAATTAAGTCCCGCCGTGGGAGTCTTCCTGGCTATCGACGCAATCTTGCCCTCGCGGAATTCGTCGCCAGTCTGATGCATGGCGCGTAGTATGGCGGACCAATCTTCCAAGTGCGAAGCGAAAGTCTGCTCAATCATGCGCCGGGTTAATTCGGGAACGAGTACGTTCAGCATCACTGGGGAATATCCCATCTCGTCCGCCAGGCGGCCCCAATAGAGATTTCCAGAGTCCCAGGATTCCGCCATTAAGCGGCTGGAATAATAAAGAAAGGTGGGGACAGGTTTTATGGTCATCAATTCACGGTGATAGTTTTGCGCCAGGGCCGGATGCGGGACCCCGAAATCTTCGGAGATACGTTCCAAGTTTGTTTCAATCGGATAGCGATCCAAAACTTGAGCCAGTTCGTTTCCTGACGGGCCCCAGGCCTGGTTTTCTGTCGAATGGGTACGCCGAAATTCAGCGGCCAGATATAGGGCCTCAGCCGGAGCGAGAAGCGCGAGCGCATCTTCCTCTTGTCCATTGCGCAACGCGGTCTCGATTGACTCAAGTCGTTGGGGTAGCAGGCGCTCGGAAATAATGGCGAGCACTTGTTCGCGCACCTTCGGGTCTTTTGCGGCGGAACTGAGCAGTTCTTCGCCGGTGCGCTGATACAAGGCCACGGCGTGCATTTCATTTCGATTTACATTCCACCATCGCGGCAATACTGCACTCGTGAGAAGGCCGGGAACTAAATCTTCCCAGATTAGCGATTGCACATTCTGGGGCACGATGAAGTCCTGTTCGACGCGCGCCAGGGCGTACGGCAAATCCGCCATGGAGCCGATCAGATGCGCACCGCCGCTGGCCGTCCATCCGCGGCCAAAAATGCGCGGCGAACGCCAGATCTGATCGCTGGCCGTGGCCTCTTCGCCGGAATAATCACCGCCGGAAAAATCGTGCGAGCGCACGAAGAGTGGATTGTTGTGAATCATCTGCGCGCCGGGGGGTTCGTAGTAGGCGTAATTAAGTCCCACCAAGGTGTCCCGAAGGAAAGGAGTGAGCAGGGCACGGGCTTGCATCAATTCGTCGTGATTAGCAGATTTAATAATGCGAATTAAATCCGTACGCATTTGCAGGGCCGTGTGACGATTACTGTAAAGGCCCGCGGCGAACTCATTCCTTTCACTTTTCGTGAAGAGAGGCCTGGGCAGCTCAAACTCTCGAAGCTCCGCGGCGAGCGGCAGGAGTACGTCAGCGCCCCCCTTGCCCTTGGCCATCTGGTCAAGCCCATCGCCCAACGTGATCAGGGTGTCGAGAGAGACAAGGCGCTGGTCGTCCATCACCTGGTGCATCCGCCTGGCCATCTGCAATCGCAGCTGTTGCCCTTCTTTGTTGTACTGCTCTGGACCCGCGAGCACGGAAAATAGCTGGTCCTGCGAAATGGATGTCTTTCCGGTCGCGGCGCGCAAAAGCTCCGCGAATGAAGCTCGCCCGGCTTCGTATACCTGTTCGGACGAATGTAATGTGCTGAACGGAATCAATACTTTTTCCCATGAATCGTTCAGTTGCGCGTCTGGAATTTCGCCCTGGCGGGCAAGGATTTCCCAGAGGCCCACATTGGCTTGCATCATTCCGAGCGCGTCGGTGCGGGCAAGACGATCGGGAATTTGATTGAGTCCTTCTGCTACCCTAAGAAAGCGCGTGATGGAGCCGTTGTTCAATGCGTGAAATTCCGCGAACCTCGGATACTGGTCCCCGAAAAGTGGAAATTTTTCGGCAAGCAATCGCGCTGTGGCCGTATTCAATTGTTCGCCGGGGGCACGATTGCGATCAATTTCGGTAAGCATTAAAAAATTGTAGACCGGTCCGTCGGGCATGGGATACCGCGTTACCGCAACCATGCCTTCGACGACTTGCTCCGGATTGTTCCAGCTGCTCGCTTTATCTCCCCACTCGCGAACAAGTTTCGAATCAAACTTGCGGTGCAAAACTTCCTTCCAGACTTCAATGCCGCCGGGAATGTGCGGCTGGCCACTCGGATCTAACATTAAACGCGCTTCCAAGAGGAACAGGCCCGGATCGGGACGGAACGAATGCTTGGTGGGTAGCGGGTTGAGGTCATGTCCGCGAAGCGCTTCATACATGCGAACGAGCCGACGAGATGACGTGAAATAGCCCTGCTGCGTTGGGCCCACGCGCGAAAGAGTGTCAAAATAAGAAGCCGCCCACCCGCCATCCTTAATCAGCAACTTCGAAATGAATTCCGCAGGAGAGCGCGGGTTCGCGCCAACTAGGTCCCTCCACGCAGACTCGCTGGAAGCTCCGCCCGGCACGAGGACGCGGCCGGAACGAACGCTGAGCTGGCTGCCATAAAAATCCAACACGGGAGCGACCAACATCAGTTTCTTAAATCCCATCGTCTGCCACAATAATTGGGCGGTCTCCGAGTCCATGCGGGACATCGCCCAGTAAAGTCGGGCGACATTGGGATCCCGCAAGAGGGCATCGACCACTCCTCGATTGGAATTTTTTTTGGCTGGAACCCAGTCCGAAGTTTTATACAATACGGGAACTTTTGTTGGTCCATATGGAATATCGATCGGCTTCCCTTCCCGCAATGAATCTTCCAAATCCGCTAAAGGGAATCCGGAATTAACGGTGAGGAACGCGCGGTTGGCGTCTGCGGTCTCCAAAGCCGCGTCAGGTCCGCAGGATTTTTGCAATCGGTAGCCCAGAACGGAGAGCAACGGCTTAGCGTCGTCGCAATTTGAGACATGCAGGACCTGGGCCTTGCCGGCGAGCGCTTCGAGTTCACGGGCCTGATCGAGATACCAATTCAAGAGGACTAGAAATTGGGTGGGTCTGCCGACCTCGTAACCGCTCATCACCACATTGCGCGCAAGCAGCGGCAACAGCTCGTCAGGCGTGATCTGCTGGCTGATGGCTGCCATACGGAGAAACGAACGCATCGGCCCGGGGATGGACGCGACGTCAGCAGGCTTGGCATCCTTGGATGATGTTCTCTGAGGGGGACTTGCGGGCGAGGCGGCCAAAGGCGTGGCGAGCAAGCACATTATCACGAATTTAGGGAAAGCACAGAAGCCGCGATGAAATCTCATGGCCAAACCTCCGCTGACAGCCAAGGACGTTGTTCTTAGATCGTGACGACGAAGAGAATTTGGGGGGATGTTTCTCTCCGCAAGGCCCCCGTGGGAACATTTTTCGGCCGCCAATTACGACCGTTCGCTTCCTAACCGAATCCGAATTTCGTCTTCGAAGCGAGCTGCGAACAGGACCCGTTCGCCTCGATGCATCATTCCTAGTGTGCGGAGAATAAACCATTCCTCATGGCCCAGTCAATCCGCGTGGGTCTGGATAAGTCTGCCTTCCAGAATCCAGAAAATAAGAGCAGGCCGTGCACCATACTTAGAAAAAACATAACCAAATTTCTATCGGTATTTCACCTGATTTGTTGAATTGGGATCAGGATTAATTCACTAAAAGTGTCGGCGAAGTTGCATCCGGGAAGTTGCCTCGTACGAACTTGAAATTTACTTGTCACCGCGCGAGGGAATGCTATGCTGGCGCTCATGAAAATCGCATTTCTTGGACTGGGAAAAATGGGCGCGGGCATGGCGCGCAATTTAATGCGTGCGGGTCACACGCTGGCTGTCTATAACCGCAGCCGGGGAAAGGCGGAGGGCCTGGCCGCAGAGGGAGCGCGCATCGCCGATTCGCCAGCGGATGCCGCGAGGGACGCAGACGCCGTGATGAGCATGGTGGCGGACGATCACGCGCTGGAAGCTGTGATTTTTGGGGAACACGGCGCTGCTTCGGCCATGAAGGCAGGGTGCGTTCACCTATCGCACAGCACCATTAGCACCGCGATGGCGCGAAGGCTGACTTCGGAACACGCGCAACGTAAACAAGTCTTTCTGAGCGTACCCGTGTTTGGGCGTCCGGACGCAGCGGAAAACAAGAATCTTGTGGTGATGGTTGCGGGCCCTGCGGAGCTTGTGGAGCGGTGCAGGCCGCTGTTTGACGCGATTGGGCGCGTGACATTCGTCGTTGGCGCCGAACCGTGGCAGGCGAATGTGGCCAAGGTATGCGGAAATTTTATGGTGATCAGCGCGATTGAGGCGCTGGGCGAGGCTTACGCAACGCTGCGGAAGGCGGGCGTCGACCCTGAGATTTTTCTTGATGTGATGCATTCGCTGCTCGGCTCAAACGTGATCACTGGCTACGGGCGCATCATCGCAAAGGAACAATTCGAGCCGGCGGGGTTCGCGTTGAAACTGGGACTGAAAGATGTGCGTCTGGTGCTGGCGGCGTCCGAGGAGTGTGCTTCGCCGATGCCGCTGGCCAGTTTGGTACACGATCATTTACTGGCGGGTCTCGCGCAGGGACAGGGTGAAATGGATTGGTCCAGCATGACGCAGGTGATTGCTCGGAATGCGGGGTTGAAGGCGAAAAGCTAGTGGGGTGAGTTCGCTTTGAGATCCTGCTGACATGAACTTTCTACTTTCAATCGTAAAAACTGCCTGCCCCTCGTTGCTCGGGGCAAGCGGAAGCCGGCGCTACAAAGGAGATTTGAAATGTCTCTTGTGGATTTCATTGCTACGCCTAAGTTTGAGGAATATCGGGAACGGTTCAAGCAGCACTACCGGATGGAGCGCAGCAAGGATGGCGTGATTGTGGTGGAAGCGCACACGGTGGGCGGGCCGATTCAGCTGAGCGTGGAGAATCATCGCTCGGTGGGGCAGCTTTTTAAAACCATTGGCGCGGATCCGGAAAATGAAGTGATGATTTTTACGGGTTCAGGCAAAGACTTCATGATGGACGCGGACCCCGAGGGTTTTAAACTGGAGCAGGAAGATTTACAGCATTGGGCGTACGAATATGCTTACAAAGACGGACGCATCAATGTCAGCTCATTGGTGAATGACCTGGAAATCCCTACGATTGGCGTGCTGAATGGACCAGGATTTCATACTGAAATTTGTCTCATGTGCGACATCACGATTTGCAGCGAAGATGCAGTGATTTTCGATCTGCATTATGACATTGGGTCGGTTCCCGGAGACGGGATTCACAGCTGCTTCCTGGAACTTCTGGGCACGAAGCGTGGGGCCTATGCGCTGTTGACGGGGCAGGCGATCGACGCGAAAAAGGCGCTGGAATATGGGCTTGTGAATGAAGTGGTTCCGCGTGAACGTTTGCTGGAACGCGCCAAACAGCTGGCCGATCACATCATGACGCAGCCGCGGATCACGCGCCGGTTGACGACGCAGATCATTCGGCGGCCCTGGAAAAAACGGATTACGGATGATCTGGATGGCGGATTTGGAATTCAGATGTTTGCGCATCTGGCCAAGAAAAAATCGATTCACAGCAGGAACCATATTGCGCAGTCCGTAGCTTATGTGAAGGAAGGCAAGGAGAATAATATTAAGTAGCGGAGGATTTAAGTGGCGCGTGCTTCAGCGTGCGAGGATTAGTCCAAGCAAGCACTAAACCCTGCAGGCTGAAGCCCGCGCTACTGTCTTAATCCTGCGGGTTGGTGGCGAAGATGGAGACTTCAGGGGCAAAGCCGCGGTCGTCCATTTCCAGCATGGATTTCACCACGTAGGCGATGTCTTCTCCGCGCAGTTTGCTGGCATTTGCTTTTTGCGGCAGGCCCGCCGTTTGAAAGAAACTGGTGAGCACTTCGCTGGGATTCACGAGGATGACGCGGACATTATATTTTCTGAGTTCCGCGCGCCAGCATTCCGTCATGCCGCGCAATGCAAATTTGCTGGCATAGTACGCGGTGCCGTTCGGAGCGCCGCGCAGTCCCGCAGTGGAAGAAATATTCACGATGTTTCCCTTTTGTTTTTTCACGAAATGACGGGCGGCTTCGCGCGCCATCAGCATGGCGCCGGTGACATTCGTCGCAAATGTATCTTCAAATTCTTTTTTGCCCATATCGACAAGGCTCTTGAACGCGCCGCCGCCTGCGTTATTCACCAGAATGTCGAGGTCGCCGAATTTCTGCAGAACTTCTTTGTAGGTGCGCTCAACGTCGGCTTCCACCGAGACGTTGGCCTGAATCGCGTGCACGCCTAGTTCCTTCGCGGACTCGGCGAGCTTTCGTTCGTCGCGACCGGTGATGGCGACGCGCGCGCCGCTGGCTACGAGCGCTTGGGCAATGGCGCGACCGATGCCGCTGCTGCCGCCGGTGATGAGGGCTGTTGCATTCTTGAGGTTCATTTTTCTCTCCCTGAGTTGAAAACCATTTCATAGTGCCACACGCGGGCGACTGGCGTCACTGCGGCCCGTGTACTTGCATGTGTTGAGCGACCTGATTTTGAAAAAGCGGCGCGACTATTTCTCAAAGCTCTCGAAATCGACGTTATCTTCGCAGATAAGTTCCATTACGTCCCAATCGGGGCGCGAGCGGAATTTCAGCACGGCGGTCCACGGCTTGGGATATGCCTTGGGATCGTCAAAGGTGAGGTCGACCTGCAATGTTTTGTCGTCCACACGCTGGATGCGTTCCACTATGTGCATCTGGTCGCTTTCCGGATGGCCCAGGCGGTCCAGCCAAAGTTTCCCGTTCATGCCGACAGTGTCCACAACCAGCGTGTCGCCTTCCCAGTGACCAATGGAGTGGCCGTTGTAAGTGGGCGTCAAATCGTCAGGATGTTTGCGGCCGTCGATAAAAATGTGGCGCACGTTGTGGTCGTACTCAAAAATTTCGATGACTTCCTTGGGAGTCTGTACGATTTGCATGGGGAAAATTTGCAGGTAGATGTAGGGCATGCCGGGGGGAAAACATTTGTAAACGCGATCCGTGGTTTCTTTCAGGGAGACACCGCGCGGGCCTTGCGATGGTTTGGCCGCGTCAAATTGTGCCTTGCCCCACGCGGTCATGGGCGGATCGCCTTTGCTGAAGGATGCGAAGTCATAGTTGCCGCGCATGCCATCCCAGACGCCACTGAGGTCGGCGCCCGAGGGGGACGTCGGTTTTGCCCCATTGGCAGACATAGACGTGGACTGAGGCATATTTTGTGCCACTGCCGCGAAGCTCCATATCATCCCGAGCACGATTATTCCTGCCGCAAGCCGATTCCGCATCTCACCGGCCTCCTTACTTGCTGCGTCTAATTTAGGTTTCCAGTTGGGGTTACGCCAAGGCATCCTACGCTTCTCCTGTTCCGGACACAACCCGGCGAGGGGGGTTTGCAGTAAAAATCTCACCGAAAGTACCTACTCCACCCGAGAGCCTTCCACGCAAGCTTGTGGGATAAGTGATCATGCGAATACGTCAAATACTTCTACTTGGCGGGCTGATCGGTGTTAATGCAGGGATGTTGATGGCAGCGTCGGAGTCGCGGCTAGAGACTGTGCAGCACGTTGACTTGAACCGGTACGCGGGGCGCTGGTATGAGATCGCCCGCTATCCAAACAAGTTTGAAACAAAATGCGCGCGCGATGTGACGGCAGAATATGCCCCCAAGGAAAATGGCGACATCCGGGTGGTCAATTCCTGCACCGCACAGGACGGAAGAGCGGTGCGGTCCGTGGGGACGGCAAAAGTGGCGGATACGTCGACCAACGCAAAATTGAAAGTCGCTTTTTTCTGGCCGTTTTACGGGAAGTATTGGGTGCTGGATGTGGGCGACAAATACGATTATGCGGTGGTGGGAGAACCGGGACGCGATTATCTGTGGATTCTGAGCCGGACGCCCGCAATGCCTGATGCCGTGTATGAAAAAATTTTGAATCGGCTGCCGGCGCGCGGGTATGACCCGGAAAAATTGGTTCGAACGCATCAGAGCGGCGCTTCGAAAACATTGACGGCTGGCGCTGGAACTTCGGTCGGCAAATAAGCGGCCGAAATGGCAACACTCTCGTTTGCCGAAGGACTGAATAGCACGGGCAGTCTTGCCTGTGCGGGTTTGGGAAAGTACACACAGCCAAGAGTGGCTGTGCTACTCAATGTGCCACTCAATACACCCACAACGAATAGACCAGCCAGCAGAGTGCCGCTCCGGTCACCACTAACAACAAGCCTGAAAGACGGCGCTTGTTGAGAAAGAAAATCAGCGTCAGGCCGGTGAGAGAAACCAGGGTCATCAGCAGGGCCGAGAAATCGATCACGTTGGACCAGATTTTTCCAGCGTCGCGGCCTTTGTGCAGATCGTTAAGCAATGCTACGAGGCTGAATGGACTGACGGTTAAATCGTAAGTCCCTGTTGCGCGATCGATTGTGGCATCCGCCTCGTATCCAGGACCTTTAAACAAAATTTCGCATTGATCGCCATCCACGCGGAGATCGGACAGCGCGCCTCTGGTGTGGTGCGCCTGTCGAAAGTATTTTACAAGGTCGTCTTTCGCGACGCCGTCTGTACTGGAAGCGTTTACCCACTGTTTATTCAGCGTGCCGTGGACCATCGCAGGACGCGCGTGTGTGTCAAACCACTCCGCGTGATTCAGCGTTAGTCCGGTGACGGCGAAGAACAAGAGGACGGCGAAGCTAAGCATGGACAAATACGTATGCAGCCACCGAGCGAGATGCGCGAAGCGGCGCTTCCAATGCAAATAGCGTGGATTCAGGGCAGCTGGACTCGCGGCACCCGGAAGGTTTGCGCCAGGGCTATTGGGCGATTTTGTGGTAGTCAATGGTGGCCGACGCGATTTCTGTGCCGCCCGGAAATTCAAATTTCTTGGGCGTACCGTTAAATTCCATCTCTTCATGCAAGAGCTGATACGTGCCGTGCTCGCGCGTCGCTTCAATCATAACGTTATATTTTCCGGCCTTCACAGGGTTCCCGGCATCGTCCTTGCCGTCCCATCGGAAGGTATATTTTCCGGGAGGGCGGGTGGCGCTGGAAACGGAATTCAGGATGTGCGTGTCTTCGCTGGTGGAGCGAGTGCTTTCGTCGCGGCTCCATGCGCGCAATTCATTTAGATATTTATATTTTCCAAACCACAGGGAAATTGTGCGCACCGGGGCATGATTTTCGTTTTCTATCCACACAGCGACATAGGGTCGGTGAATGCGCATCCCCTCGATTAAGCTAAGCTCGAGTGAAACGGTCAATTCAAATTTGGGGTCCCATTGCGCGCCGCCGGATTGCGCGGAAATCGTTTGAAATGTTGGGGCGGTCGTGAACGTTTGCATGGACGCGCGCGGCACTTCGTACGATTGCCAGCCCGCGCTCGCAATTTGTTCGCCGTCTTTGTGAACGAGCAGATATTCCACGCCGGGCACGGCGGCCGCTACGCGCGCGCTTTCTGCCGGAGCAAGCACTGAAAATGCAGTAGCTAGCGCGCCCGCAATCGATGGAGATTGCGCGATGACCGTCGAGCTGATGATCTGGTCGGCCGGCATGCCTGTGCGAGGATCTACGATGTGCGAGTAGTGATGCCCTGCGATTTCAACGCCGCGACGATAATCACCGCTGGTGGCTATGGCGCGATCGCGAACCTCAAGGCGAGCTATGGGCGCGGCGTTCTCGGCATCCGACCGAGGATTGGAAACGTCAACCGGCTCCCGCCAATCGCCGCGAACAATTAAATCGCCGCCTATGTTAATCACAAGTCCTGGCGCGCCGGAAGCATTTAGCGCGGCGTCGGCAGCACGATCTGCAATGTAGCTTTTCACGAAAGAGTTGAGCGCGAGAGGGGCGTCATCCGTGTGGGTGGCAGTCTGATTCGCGGCATTGAGCGTCCAATGAACGTGGCGAACGCTGGCTACGGAGGCATCCAGTTCAGCGCGCGTCGGTACCCGCTTCTCATCAGCTGCATGTTTCCACACCCTTGTGATCGCCTCTGCGGAGGCGTCGAGCGCGCCGCCGGTTTTTTCACGCCACTCGTCGAACAGACTGAAAACTTCAAATAGTTCGGGAGAAATGTGGATGGGTTTGCCCTTTGTTCGAAACCAAATGCTGAATTCGCTTTGCGAATCCCAGGAACTGAGGATGTGCGCCTCACGATCGATTTCCGCCAGCGCAGCTTGTTCCGCCGTTTCCGACTGCGCTTCGGATGTGGCTACTACTTTCAGCTCGAGGCATGTGCCCAGCACGTTTTCGTAGTGATAGGCATAGAGATGGCCTCCGGTCTGGGCTGCGGAGGATACGACCAGGCCCAGCGACAGAATCGTCGTTGCGAGTAATATGGTCAGAAACTCTATTTTCCTCGTGGTCGACAAACGAACATCTCCTTTTACGATTAAGGCCGTCCAAAGTTTACATGACTCAAACATTCGTAGGATGCAATTTATCGGGCTCACGTTTCGATTGCCTTGAGATGCACGGCGGCCGCTGGTTTTGTGGGCGGTAGGCGGCGAAAGGTTGCGGGGCCCTCATGCCCCGCGACAAGCGCAAGACGCTGGCGCTGCGAAAACCGATACAGCTTCGCGGCGATTCGCTATTTC
This sequence comes from Candidatus Acidiferrales bacterium, assembly GCA_035696345.1. Classification (GTDB taxonomy): domain Bacteria; phylum Acidobacteriota; class Terriglobia; order Acidiferrales; family UBA7541; genus Palsa-360. Next base: position 27,244 of record DASRQU010000146.1, on the reverse strand, counting down.
TGCCAATCGAACCGAAGCGGGTATACAATGCGAAACAATTTCCAGATGGAAAATTTCGATGGTTCAGAATCCAGCGAGGTTTATGACGATGAAACGCACAATGATGCGATTATTTTTTGCTGCCCTTGTTGTGACATTGCTGTTTTCCGCGCAGGCGAATCTGGGGGCGCAGACCGGTTCGGGTGGGCACCAGAAACCAAAAGCGCCGGCGACCGTTCGCCTTTACGTCTTTGACTGCGGCGTGCTGCACAATGCGGACATGGGACGTTTCAATTTGAAAAATGAAGACGTGACTACGAGCGACATGTCCATGGCGTGTTTTCTGATCGCACATCCCAAGGGAAATCTGATCTGGGATACCGGCGCGATTCCTGACAGTTCCTGGACGCCGACGGGAGCGATGATCACGCGGCACGTAGATCTGCCGGACGGTTCTTCGCGCGATGCGGATGTGGATAAAGATCTGATCGATCAACTGAAGGAAATTGGCTACGCGCCCTCCGACATCGATTTCCTGGCGCTCTCGCACTACCATTACGATCACACGGGTAACGCCAACGAGTTTGCGAGCTCCACATGGCTCGTGCCGCAGGCGGAGCATGACGTGATGTTTGGCGGCGCAAAGGCGTACGGCTCGCTGTGGCCGGCGACGTTTTCCGGATTGAAAGACAGCAAGACGATCGTCTTGAAGGACAAGGAATACGACGTGTTCGGCGACGGCAAGGTAATCATCAAGTCCGCTCCCGGACACACGCAGGGACACCAGGTGATTTACGTAAAGCTCGCGAAGACCGGCGGCGTTGTGTTGTCCGGCGACCTGTATCATTATCCTGCCGAGAAAACTCTGGATCGTACGCCGACGTTTGATTTCAATCCGGACATCACGCGAGCCAGCCGCAAAGATGTGGAGATGTTTTTGAAGAAGACGAATTCGCAGTTATGGATTCAGCATGATTTTACGGGGAATGCTAAACTGAAAAAATCGCCGCAGTTTTACGACTAGGTGGGTTCTGTGACACCGGCTTCAGCCTGCGTGGGTTAGTCCTTGCAACGACTAAATTCCACGGGCTGGAGCCTGTGCTACTTCAAACCGGTTGACGCGTGGTGTGAAGATGCGCGATCAGGCTGCGAATACTTTTTGCCAGCTCCACAACTTCCCCTTTTCCTTTTAGTTCAAATTGAATTTGATAGTTTCCTGAAACGGCGTGATCGACCGCCTCTTTGAGGATCATCAGCGGCTTGATTACTTGCCGGGGCAGCACGAGACTTACCCAGAGGCTCAGCAAAATTGTGATGGCCGAGACGATGCTGAGCACCCACTCCGCTCGATGCAAGAGAATTTGTGCGCGCTGGTGGTCCTGCTGAACGCGACTCCAGTTTTCGCCTTCGAGACTGGAGGTCAGGCTGAACAACTCATGGCTGGAAGCGTCCAGATCGCTAGCCACGAGACGCAATTTCGGGTCACTCGCCTGAATCGTGGACATGATCTGCGTATCGAACGAATCCACCTGTGTGCGCAACTGCTCGACGAGCTTCGCCCTGCTCTTGACATTATTCTGGCGCACGAGCGTATTCAAATCGGTTTCGTAATTCCGCACAACGGCTTCGATACGATCGCGCTGAGCCTCGCCGGGTTGGGAGAGATACGCTGCCGCTTCTTCAAACCGCTGTTGGTACAAGTTGACCGAGTTCTCAGCCCGATGGATGGTCTCTTGCTCTTCGGGATGCAGTTGGCGAATCTCCGCGAGGATTCCAGAGACGGAGGTCAGCGAATCACGATTTGCTTTTACGTCCGCAGGATCATACAGCAGAAAAAAGTTTCGCTCTGCCCTGCGTGCTTCGAGCATTTGAATCGACGCCTGCTGGGCGAGAGTTGCCGCGGGGGCGTCGACGCTTACGATGCGGTCGACAATCCACCCCATCTGAAATAGATAGTAGATCGCAAGTAAAATAACCGGCGCCAGGATCAGTCTGACGATAGCGAGGCTGTATGCCACTCTGCGACGAAGCGAAACTCCCGGTGCGAAAATCCAGAACGTCCGTGATTTCATGGCACTCCCCTGCTGGGTACTCTTTCTATGTTAACCGCAATTGGCGCTGGCAATGACTCGATCTGTATCGGGTAATTACCTGATGCTGGAATTCGGGAAACCACACGCGATTTGTTGACGTCAACGCGAGATAAGCCCAACGAGATCTCAAATTTCTTAGAGACGCCTCACTCGCCTTACTTAGTTAATTTATATACATGCAATGCGTGGATTGAAATTGGGTGTATAGTCGCACGCAGGTTCCGTACCGGAAGACGCAGTCCCCATCAATCAAGGAGAGAATCCAATGCGACGATTTTATTTGTTCGTTGTGCTTGTGGCAGGGGTCGCGATACTCGCGTCCATGGGAGCGGCACAGCAGCCACCCGCGAATGGTCCGTATAAAATATTGAAGGCGGTCAAGGTCGGAGGCGATGGCGGCTTCGACTATGTGAATGCCGACGTGCAAGGGCGCCGGTTATATGTTCCGCGCAGCGGACCCTCGGGCCGCATCACCGTTTTCAATCTGGATACTTTGGAACAAGCGGGAGAAATTCCCAACGTGAGCGGTCATGGGGCTGTGGTAGATCCAAAAACCAATCACGGATTTATCACGAGCAATCCAGTGGTCATGTTCGATTCCAAAACTCTTGCAGTGATCAAAACGATCACCGTCGCGGGAAATCCGGACGGCATTTTGTTTGACGCGTTTAACCAGCGCGTTTACGACCTGAGCCACTCGGCGCCGAATGCCACCGTGATCGATACGAAAGATGGCTCGATTGTAGGCACGATTGATCTGGGCGGCGCTCCGGAACAGGCGGTCAGCGACGGCAAGGGACACCTGTATGTCGATATCGAAGATAAAGGGAACATCGCCGTTGTGGATGCGAAGACGATGGCGGTAACGGCGCATTACGACGTCTCAGGCAAGGCCGGGACGTGCGCCGGACTGGCGATCGATGCGAAAAATCGCATTCTGTTTGCGGCGTGCCGAGATCCGCATGTCATGGTGATCCTCAACGCTGACGACGGCAACATCATCACGACGTTGCCGCTTGCGGGCGCGACGGATGGCGCAGTATTTGATCCCGCTACTATGGAAGCGTTCAGCACCCACGCGGAAGGAACAATGACGGTGATCAAGGAAAACAGCCCCACTAGTTTCGAAGTGGAGCAGAATTTGACGACCATGCCGAGCGCCAAAACGCTGACGCTGGACACAAAGTCGAACCAAATTCTTTCGATCGCCGCAATGTTCGATCCCCCTCCGGCCGGAACACCGCCGCTCTCCAACGGCCGCGTGGCGCGCGGTCCGATGGTGGCGGGCTCGTTTTCGATTTTGGTCATCGGCAAGTAGAGACGGGCGGTTCACGACCATTCTTTGGCATAAAGGCCTGGTCAACACGGAAAGCAATCGCCGCTCGCGGCTAAATTTCAGGAGGACGAATGAAACGGGTGGGCCGAAAGATCAAGATAGGTGCGATGGTTTGCGCCGCGATGGGCGCGACCGTGTTGGCGAGTTGGGTCAGCACACAACGGGCGAACGCTGCGCAGCAGAAGGAGCAGGCCGGGCAGTGGGTCGATCCCGCGAATCCCAGCGACGAGTTGACGGACGGGCCGTATCGAGTGGATCCGAATTGGCCGAAACCCTTGTCCACGTTATTTCCTGAAGAGAAGGGGTGGACGTGGGGCGCGGTGCAGGGCATCTTCGCGCAAAATCCGGATCGAATTTTCGTGGTGATGCGCGGCGAGCTGCCGGACCTGGCGAATGCGAAAAAGGCCTACGTCGAACTGGAGACTGCATTCGGATTGAAGGCGCATGTCGAAGTTCCGGGACGCGGAATGTATGGACGCAACGCGTCTGTAGGGCCATATGCTAGTCCTGGCGAGGCATCCGACGATTACTTGGGCGTTGATGAAAAAGACTATCGTTGGAAGCACATCATCACAGTGTACGACAGCAAGGGCGATGTGAAAGAAGCGTGGTCGCAGTGGGATTCGTTGTTCAAGCCGGACAATCCGAATGTGCTCTCGCAGGGACGCGTCCATAAAATTCTGATCAGTCCTTACGATCCGGAAAAGCGCGTGTGGGCGATTGACGATGGGCACGAAGTGATTCGCATCTTCAGCAATGACGGAAAAAAATTGCTGCAGACAATTGGCACGCTGAACACCACAACCGAACGCAACGCAAAGATGACCGGAAATACGGCGCGGCCTTCGTACATCCAGAAGACCGGTCCGCCAAGCGAAACTTTCGGGCGGCAGACGGACATTGCGTGGCTGCCGGACGGCACGTTCTTCGTCACCGACGGGTATGAGGAGACGCGCGTCGTCAAATTCGATAAAAACGGAAAGTTTCTGATGGCTTGGGGGGAGCGCGGCGCGGCCGGTGGACATGAAATGCGCCCGAATTATTTCAATACGGTGCATGGCATCGCCATCGACAACCAGCGGCGGTTGTACATTAATGATCGCAGCAACCGGCGTATTCAAATTTTCGATGAAAACGGGAAATTTCTGAACCAGTGGTATCTGGGCGACGGGCCCACTGCGACGTATCACATCTTCATGACGGCCGACCAGCATCTGTGGATGTCAGACGGGCACGGGAATTTCAAGTTCTATAAATATGATTTGAATGGGAAATTGTTGTACACGTGGGGCACGATGACTCCCGAGCCGGGCGGGCTGTGGGGAACGCACCAGTTTGGAGTGGATCAGGAAGGTAATCTCTATACAGCTGAAGTATGGGGCGGCCGTCCACAAAAATTCATTCCACGTAAAGGCGCCAACACGGATTTGCTGATTGGCCAACCGATTCGCGCGGCGTGGACGAAGTAAAACAGGTACGAGAGCGATAACTAAAAGCGACGGGGACACGTTCTTCTCGCGGCACCCTTTTTATTTTCACTGACGGGGTGACCGGGGTCACGCGCATCTGTTACCTCCATCACAGCCAAGATCGCATGGATGAACGAACATAAGCGCGGATGTAAAGGAGAAGAATATGCCTCCGCTAACCACGCCTTCCGCGGCACTTGTATTTATGGTTTTATTTTTCGCGATGACCTTGGGCATCCCGCTGTTTTTTGCGCGGCATCACCATCATCGATTGCACAGGTAGCTTTCGAGCACGGTCAACTCGATGCAAAACCTGCGGGGATATGTGTGCCCTCGCCGCAGATGCCTGGCCCTCAACGTCCCTGAAGATCGAGTGGAAATATCCATGTCTTTACTCCGTTAGGCTCAAACAGCCCTCCCGCACCAACCAAATTTAATTGCTTCGCGCGAACTGCCTACGCAGTCGGGTGTATAGTACGTCTCAGAAAATCGCTGGTCGCACGTTCAATTTCTATTTTCGGGGAGACCGAACCATGAAGAGACGTACCTCAACGCTTCTCATTGCCACCGTCGCCGCCGCTGCATTCGTAGCCGGCATGATTGCCGCGAGCAAAATGATTTCGGTCCAGGCACAGACCAAGCCGGGATACGGATTTGCGGCGCTCGCTGGCCAACGCGTGGGCCAGGATGTGGACGGCCCATACGAAGTTGATCCGAACTGGCCGAAGCCGCTCACTGCGCTGCCCGGGCATGAGAAGTGGACGTACGGAGCGGTGGAAAGCGTATTTGCGGAAAATCCGAATCGCGTGTTTATTCTGGAACGCGGCGAAATTCCTGCCATGAAGCGGCCGGAGGAAATTCCCTATCCTTCTGTCGGCCCCAGCATTTCATTTCCAGTCGCGCAGGTGCCTTGGCGAAATGCTTCGGTGGGCCCCGTGACGGCCGCCGGGAATCCGGTGTGGAAAGGCACGCTGGGCGTGGATGCGCGCTGGGAACATTGCATCGTGGTGGTGGACGCGAACGGAAACCTGACCGAAGACTGGACGAAATGGGACAAGATGCTGCGGCGGCCGCATTCCGTGACGATGAATCCTTACGATCCGGAAAAACACATTTGGGTGGTGGACGACCAAGGGCACGCCGTGTACGAATTTACTCACGATGGAAAAGAATTAGTGAAGACGCTGGGCACTCCGTACGAAGCGGGCACGGATGAAAAACATTTCAACCGGCCCACGTTCATCAACTGGCTGCCCGATGGAACGATGTACGTGACGGACGGATATGGCAACACGCGCGTGGTGAAGTTCGACAAGGACGGCAAATATCTGATGACGTGGGGAACGCCTTCGAATCCGCCGGATGACACCCGCCCGGGAACCTTTCACGATGTACATGGAGTTGTGTTTGACGTTCCGCGGCATCGCGTATTTGTTACAGATCGCTCGGATCACCGTATCCAGATCTTTGACGAGAATGGAAAATTTCTCGACCAGTGGACAACCGGAAAACCCTCAACCCCGCAGTTTCTATACAAAGCAGCGGACGGTTTTCTGTGGATTGCCGACGGCTATACCGCGAAAATTATGAAATTCGACATGGACGGCCATCTGTACTACGAATGGGGCAGCGAAGGCGACTGGCCCGGCGCACTATGGAACGTGCACGGCATGAGCGTCGATCAGGAAGGCAATCTGTATCTCGCGGAAGTGAACAACGGACGCGCGGAAAAATTTAAACCGCGTCCCGGTGCGAATCCCGCTCTGATGGTGGGCAAGCCCTTGTACTCTGCGTGGAAATAGGATGACCGCGAATGGCCGTCTCGATCGGGCGAGGGGAACGCTTTTAGTGGCGCGGGCCTCAGCCCGCGGGGGTTAGTCCATGCCAGGACTAGATTCCTCAGGCTGAAGCCTGCGCCACTTTATCGAGTGCTCGAAATCGTTGGGCGAAATTTTGCTGCTGATGCCAGGTTGTGTACTATGTGCGCATGCGAACCATCGCACTCGAAGAACACATTACCACACCGGAAATTCTAAAGGCCGCGCAGATGCCGGCGACAGGGGCATTTGCCGCCTACGTGCAGACAATGAACGCAAAGCTCCTCGATATGGGCGAGGGTCGGCTCTCGGATATGGATGCGGCGGGAATCGATCTGCAGGTTCTGTCTGTTTCGGCAAACGCTGTGGACAAGCTGGAAGCTGCCACGGCACAAGCGATTGTGAGCGACGCAAATGATCGAATGGCCGAAGCGGTTCGCGCGCATCCCAGCCGCTTTGCCGCCTTCGCCACACTGGCTTTGCATGATCCGGAGAAAGCCGCCGCGGAGTTCGAGCGCTGCATCCTTGAGCTCAAATTCAAAGGCGTAATGTTAAATGGCACGAGCAACGGCTTGTTTTTCGACCATCCGAGGTTCACTCCGATTTTTGAGGCAGCAACATCGCTTGGCGTGCCGGTATATTTGCATCCGGCGCCTCCTCCCAAACCGGTGATGGAAGCGTATTTCAGCGGATTGCCGGGTTCACTGGGTTCCATGCTATCGACAGCGATGTGGGGCTGGCATGTGGAAACGGGGATGCATTGCCTGCGGTTAATTTTAAGTGGACTGTTTGACCGATTTCCGCGACTCAAGATGATCGTAGGCCATATGGGAGAAAATTTGCCGTACTCCATCGCTCGCGCGGAAATGGTCTTGGGCAGAGGCGCAGCTGATTTAAAACGCAGCTTGGGCGAATATTTCCGCGAGAATTTTTATCTCACCACCAGCGGATACTTCAGTCTCCCGCCATTCCAATGCATGCAGCAGGTGGTGGGGATCGATCGGATTCTGTTTTCCGTGGACTATCCGTTCAGTTCGAATATGGCAGGTCGCGAGTTCCTGGACAGGTTGCCGCTGGCGGCTGAAGATAAAAAAAAAGTCGCGCACGGCAATGCGGAAAGACTCCTAAACCTATAGAATCTTCCGCACTACCCCACGCGAAGCTCAGAACCGCGCCATTCAATGAATGAGGCCTGGCCTACCTAATTGTGGCGGTCGTCGTAATAGTCGTGATAGTGATGGCCTTCTCGGTCAACTCCGCGATCGGCAACTCCCATGTCGAGGGGACGTCGCAGTCGAAAGGTTAAAACCGAATCGCGCGGAATGCGAACGGCGTGGCCGCGAGCTTCCCCGCCCTGAATTGCGCCGACAATGGACCCTACGAGGCTGTCGTCACGTCGCGATTCTTGCCGATTCGGCTCCGTTTTGATAGCGTATCGATTCCCGTTTACTCTTACAGATTCGAGATCGATAATTAGATCATTATCCTGCTCTACGCGGACAATCAGCTCAACGTCCGATCCCCTCGGAATTGCCAGACGTCCGTCACTCCCGCGCACATCCTGGTCGACGATACCGCGATAGACCTGGTTGTCTCTGCGGTCCACGTCAATCGAGTCATTGTTTCGGACGGCAATCATGGTGCCCGCCTCAATTCGGGTAATCCGATCGCCCTCCCTACCCCGGTCTCGATCCCGGTCCGAATCACGATCCTGCGCCGATAGCGCTGGCAAAATGCTGAGCGCAATGACGACTGCAATGGGTCCGATCAATCCCCGGCTCTTCCGGAACTTTCGCGCGCCGGAACCGCTTGCTATGACATTCATGGCGATATTCACCTCCGCTAGTTGCCTGTCAACTACTCCATATCAGGAATTTATTCGTTTGAGCGCGCCGTGGCGATAGGACAAAGGCTGTATTAAATAACGCGGAGTATGGTAAATCGACTGCCCGATCAGGGATAAAACACACGAGCCAAATGACATCAGTCGGCAAGGGCGTTGAGCGCCGCCGTTGTCGATAGCTCCTGTTTTGCGTAGTCCAATACTTCCGGGAGAGTGACGAATATCGAATCACCGGAAATCATTTTCATCCTCACAGCTGTTTTCTGAATATCGCCCTCAAAATGCCATAAGCAGATGGCGATATGACATTGAGGCAATAACGCGCGACACTTCCTGTACAGTTCCCTTGCGTGACTCATCGCGAAAGGCGGAAGCGCGGCGATACAAATAATCCTCGGCTTGATTTCGGAGACTTGAGACAGCATTTCCGGCACTGGAACCAATGAAACGTTACCCGATTTGAATCCGCGCCGTTCGAGCAATTGACATAGCATCAGCGCCACGACATCGTCGGCCTCATCGCGCGCAGGAACGCAAATTATTTCAGTTGGCCCGTTCCCTTCTTTGCCGCTTGAAACCGGCTGCTCGGTTTCTTCCGTACCATTTTCTTCCTCCTCGGCTTTCTCAAGCGGAATTTCACCAAGTTCCTCCACCATTTGGCGAACACCATCCAACATCAGAACCTCGGAATCTTCATCGAGTTCATTTTTGTACGTGTCATGCTCGGCATGACTGAGCGCCGGAACGATAACCGTTTCGTAAATTTCCTCCAGCGGTTTTTCCTTGGCCCAGCGATCTAAATGCAGCCTGGCGTCGTCATGATCAACGGCCAATAATCGTTGATAAAATTGAGTGCTCAACGGAAGAACCGGCTCGTCGCCTAATAAAACACTCAAGCCCGAGAGTCCTGGAATGTAACGGCCCATTACGACAATAAACGCCGTGAGCGGCGTGGACAACACGAGGCCCGGCAAGCCCCAAATTAACGTCCAGAAAATCGCGGCCACCAGTACCGCAAGTGCAGACAGTCCTACATGCGAACCGTATAAAAGCGGCTCCACAAAATTTGACACGATGATTTCCAAAGTTGCGAAAAGGGCCATCGTCTCCAACGTATGAGTCCATCCCGGAAAAACCGCCAGAGACAATAAAATAGGCATGGCGGCCGACATGGGAGGACCCGCGTACGGAATAAATCGAAGAATCGTTGCCGCAACTCCCCACAACGAAGCGTTGGGAATTCCAATAAAGTGCAGTCCGGTTCCAATAATAATTCCGTATCCTGCATTCACGATCAATTGAAGGAGGAGGTAGCGATTGATGCGCTGGCTCGCTTCCTCCAGCGCCTGCGTCATGGCGCTTAGGCGGCTGCCGCCCGCTAATCGAATGAAGCGGTTGCGTAAATCTTCCCGATCGAGCAGCATGAAAATCGTAAATACCAGAATAATTCCCGCCGTTGCCAGCGGTCCGACCATGCTTTCAAACGTATCCAGCGGATTGGAAGGCGGAATCACTTCGACTGCCATTGGATGGTATCGCGAGTTCTGTGGCGGTTCCGCTTGCTTGCCCTTCCCGTTTGGAAGTGTATTCCCCGAGGAATTCGTAATTTCATTTTCGAGATCGCGAACGGTCGCTGAAACCTGAGAAAGAGCCTGCGTGTTGTGTCCCTCGAGTGAGTGAATCTTCTGAATTAGTGCGCCTTTGTAAGTCGGAACCTGTTCCGCCAGATCGGTGACCTGTCCATACGTTTTCCATCCAAGCACGCAGATCACGCCAATGAGTGTGCCGATGACAATCAGAATGGCCAAGGCGCGGGGAAATTTGATCCGCTCAAAGGTACTGACGACCGGTGTGAGAAGAAACGACAGTAGCAGGGCCAGAGCAATGGGGAGAAAAACAACCTTAGCAAAATAGAGAGCTAGTACAACAACCGTGCCAGTGACCACTCCGGCCAGGTGCGAGTGTTCAGAAGATTTGGATGCGCGCTTCAAACCCTCCCCATTTCGGTGCCCGATTTTCTGTTCATGTTCACCAAAAAAGGTTTCTGCGACGGTCCAAATTCGAAATGTAAAGTTTCCGAATTGCTGGGTGACACTTGGCCCCGGCTCGCCTTCATTTCAGCGTATCTGGTAGTGCCGATAGCGGCTCTAGTTACAGGAAATTCGTTCGGCGTGTCCGTTTTGCTCCGAATTTCGGTCAATGAACGCCATCAGAGTATCAGCGTTTTTCACGCATGGATATAATGGAAAGCAAGTAGAAGGGAAACATGAAACAAGGATTTTCGAACGAAATTCACCCGTGTTCTTGGGATTTATCTCAGGCTCTTTTCTGCTTTTCATCCGCTTGCGTTGTCCAAGCTATCGACTATCCTCCCGCTTCAGCAGAAGCGTCCTTCGTTCGGGGACTTATCGTGCTGCTAAGGCTTATGGCCCTTCTTTCGTATACAGGGCTTTCCTAAATAAATACTAAAGTATTTACCCGATTGATGTTGTTTTTCTTGGCTGCAATGGTTGGGGCATGATGTTCGCGTTCGTCCAGTCCCGTTCAAAAATCCAACTCTGCAAATCCAAAGCTGAATTCATGTCTAAGAACCGCGAACCAGAATGTGGAATTTTAGAAATTTGAATTTTATAAGACCTAATTGTTCGTGGTATTTCGTTCCGCTGCAAAGGAGATACGACTATGGCTCCGGACGCAATTCCTTACGGTAGAAAAACTCAAAAACCCTCCCCTGTTTCTGATGTTCATATTTTATGGATTACGGCGGGACTAGGCTGCGACGGTGATTCCGTTTCCATCACGGCGGCCACGCAGCCGAGCATTGAAGACGTGTTGCGGGGCGCAATTCCCGGTCTGCCCAAGGTGCATCTGCATAATCCCGTCCTTGCTTATGAAACAGGCGACGAATTTATGAAATTTTGGTATCAGGCGGAGCAAGGCAAGCTGGACCCGTTTGTTTTGGTGGTCGAGGGATCCATCCCCAATGAAAATATTAAGAAGGAAGGATACTGGGCGGCCCTGGGAACCGATCCCATCACGAAACAGCCCATCAAGACGACGGAATGGATTGACCGACTGGCGCCGAAGGCACTGGCCGTCGTCGGCGCCGGGACTTGTGCTACGTACGGCGGGATTCATGCAATGCAAGGAAATCCGACGGGCGCGATGGGGCTGGCGGATTATTTGGGCTGGAATTGGAAATCGAAAGCTGGACTGCCCATCGTGAATGTTCCGGGCTGCCCAGTCCAGCCTGACAACTTCATGGAAACGCTTCTTTATCTTTTGTATCAGGTAGCGGGCCTTGCGCCCATGATTCCTCTCGACGACCAACTGCGCCCTACCTGGTTGTTTGGCAAAACAGTCCATGATGGCTGCGATCGCGCGGGGTATTACGAACAGGGTGACTTCGCGGAAGCTTACGGTTCCGAAAAGTGCATCGTGAAGCTTGGATGCTGGGGACCGGTCGTGAATTGCAACGTGCCAAAGCGTGGATGGATGGCCGGAATCGGTGGCTGCCCAAACGTGGGTGGAATCTGCATCGGCTGCACCATGCCCGGATTTCCGGATAAATTTATGCCATTCATGGACGAGCCTCCCGGCGGCAAAGTTTCTACCTCCAGCATTCGTTTGTACGGCACCGTCATTCGTTCGCTCCGATCCTTCACCAACGATACGTTGAACAAAGAACCGAAATGGCGCCACAACCGAAGCCAGCTCACTACGGGTTACAGGCCCGGCATTTACTGAAAGATTTAACGCGCCAGTCGGTCGAAGTTTCTAAGACAGATTTTTCTAAGATTAAGGAGCGGAATCATGGGCACAACGCCGTCAGTTGAGAGCAAATCTCCCACCGGTTCAAGAAAACTAGTGGAGATGAACTGGGATCCCATCACCAGAATTGTGGGAAGCCTCGGAATCTTTACGAAGATCGATTTTGAAAACAGACAAGTGGCCGAGTGCCATAGCACATCTTCGATATTCCGCGGATATAGCATCTTCATGAAAGGAAAGGATCCGCGCGACGCGCACTTTATCACCAGCCGCATCTGCGGAATCTGCGGCGATAACCATGCGACCTGCGCAAATTACGCGCAAAACATGGCTTTCGGCGTGCGCCCTCCCGCACTCGCGGAATGGATCGTGAATCTGGGCGAAGCCGCCGAATACATGTTCGACCACAACATTTTCCAGGACAATCTGGTGGGCGTCGATTTCTGCGAGCAGATGGTGAAGGAAACCAACCCGTCTGTATACACAAAAGCGGAGAAAACCGCGTCACCGCACTCGAATTTGCACGGTTACAAAACGATCGCGGACATCATGAAGGCGCTGAATCCCTTCACTGGGGAGTTCTATCGCGAAGCTTTGCAGATGAGCCGCATGACGCGCGAAATGTTTTGCTTGATGGAAGGGCGCCACGTGCACCCGTCCACGCTTTATCCCGGAGGCGTCGGAACGGTGCCAACAGTGCAGCTGTTCACGGATTACATGGTTCGTTTGATGAAATACGTGGAGTTCATGAAGAAAGTAGTTCCGCTGCACGATGATCTTTTTGATTTCTTTTACGAAGCGCTTCCTGGCTACGAAGAAGTGGGTCGTCGCCGCGTGCTGTTGGGATGCTGGGGATCTTTTAACGATCCTGCGGTTTGCGATTATTCCTACAAGAATATGACCGAATGGGGACGGGCCATGCACGTTACCCCCGGAATTGTCGTTGATGGCAAACTCGTGACCACCGATCTTGTGGACATTAACCTCAATATCCGAATCTTACTGGGCAGCTCCTTTTACGACGGATGGGAAAACGCCGAAACTTTTGTGAAGCAGGATCCGCTCGGAAATAAAGTGGATCAGAATCATCCGTGGAATCAGACGACCATTCCCAGACCGCAGAAGCGCGATTTTGCCGATAAATACACCTGGGTGATGTCGCCTCGCTGGCTCGACAAGAGGACTGGCGATCACCTCGCTATCGACACGGGCGGCGGCCCGATTGCTCGCCTATGGGCCACTGCGCTGGCTGGCTTAGTGGATTTCGGCTACATCAAGTCGACTGGGCACAGTGTGAAAATTTATCTGCCGAAAACTATGTCGCTGCCGGAAACGGAATTTGAGTGGAAAATTCCGAAATGGAGCAACGCGCTGGAACGGGATCGCGCGCGAACTTATTTTCAGGCCTATGCAGCGGCGTGTGCACTCCACTTTGCGGAAAAAGCCTTTGAGGAATTGCATGCCGGAAGGACGCAAACCTGGTCCGACTTCAAAGTCCCAATGGATGCAATTGGTTGCGGATTCCACGAAGCGGTGCGCGGAGTTTTGTCGCACCACGTCGTGATTCGCGACGGAAAGATTGCAAATTATCATCCGTACCCGCCGACCCCGTGGAATGCAAACCCGCGGGACATTTATGGAACTCCCGGTCCTTACGAAGATGCGGTACAAAATACGCCGATCTTCGAAGAAAACGGCCCGGACAAGTTTAAAGGGATCGACATCATGCGCACGGTGAGAAGCTTCGATCCGTGCCTGCCGTGCGGCGTGCACATGTATCTGGGCGATGGAAAAGTTCTGGAAACGCATCATTCGCCCATGTTCGGCATGCAAATTTGAAATAACGTTCAAAATCTATACCTAGCGCGACCGGGCCGCTAACGGCTTGTTATTCAAGAGCAGTGGTCCGGCGTTTTCTCTGCGGCCCCAAAAATGGCAGACCACAAAACAATTCAATCTCAGATCCAGCGAATCGGCGAAATTGTCCAGCATCTCGAATCGTCGGCGGATCCCGGAGCGCGGTTAGTGGGTAAAGAATTGCTAGAGTGCGTAATGGCCCTGCACGGCGCCGCTCTTGAGCGAATGCTGGAATTGGCCACCGAAGCGGGCGAGGCGGGCGAGGCAATGATTCGCAAGTGCGGCCGCGATGAAATTGTAAGCAGCGTTTTACTGCTTTACAGCCTGCACCCGGAAAGTATCCGGACGCGCGTCACTCACGCGCTTGAAAATTCGCGCAAGCTATTAGAGCGCCACGATGCCGCTGCAGAGTTGGTTTCGATTAGCGACCAAGACGAAGTAATTCTGCGGCTCCAACTCAAATCCGAGAGATGCAGCGCGGCGTCATTACCGGCTCAATTAAAAGCTGTTATCCAAGACGCTGCTCCGGACGCGTCAGCCATTGTTGTGGAAGAATCCGGCGCACATCTCAACGCGAATAATTTCGTTTCCGTAGCTCGGTTGCAACATTCCGCCACATTCGAGTCCGCACCGCTAGCAGAACCGCGGCATGGAAGTGCGGATTAATATGGGTGCAATCTCTGCATTCCGCCCGGACAGCGCATTCGCAAGAGTTAGTCAGCTTGCCAGAAAGCGATTTGGTGTGGAACGTTGCGAAATGTGTGCGCTCGAGCTGGGCCCTGAACACGGTCATCTGGTGGAGCCGGCTGGTCGCAAATTAATTTGCGCGTGCAATGCATGCGCCATTCTTTTTGAAGGTCAGGCCGGCACGAAGTACAAGCGGGTTCCACGAGAGATAATTTACTTAAAGGATTTTCAGCTGACCGACGCGCAGTGGGATGGACTGGCTGTGCCAATTGAAATGGCGTTCTTTTTTAACAGCAGCCCGCTCGCAAAAATCGTAGCGCTGTATCCGAGTCCCGCGGGACCCATGGAATCGTTGCTGCCGCTCGATACCTGGACGGAAATTGTGTCAGCAAATCCCGTGCTTTCCGGGATGCAGGCGGACGTCGCTGCGCTGCTGGTAAATCGCGTTGGACATGAGAGAGCGGCAGTCCCCGCGGAATATTTTCTGGTTCCCATCGACGAATGTTACAAGCTCGTAGGCTTGATTCGCGCGCACTGGCGCGGACTTTCCGGAGGCACGGAAGTTTGGCGCGAGATTAATTCTTTCTTCGCGACGCTTAAAAAGAAATCCAGATTTGTCGCAGAAGGGACGGCCAATGCCTGATCTGTCCTTCACGATGGAAGGGGTTGAGGCGGTTCCCTACGCTGCGGTGCCACAGCTTTCGTTTAAGACCAGGATCGTCAACGGCATTCCCGGGGAAATCATCCGCAGTGTCTCAGGGCGGGCACAAATACAGATTGAGCCCACGCAGCGTAAATACGACGCGGCGGAGCAAGATAGCTTGAAGGACTTATTTGGCGAACCGGATCGCTGGGGACGCACTCTGAGGACGATGTTGTGGACTCATGCGCCTATGGCAGTGCCAACATTTACAGGCAGCGCAGTGACGGAAATTCCGGTTCCCTGCACGTTTGATTTCAACGTTCCCGCAACGAAATACTTTCACGGCCTGAATAACGGCGACCTGCCTTTGTGTTTTCAGTTTAGCGGAACAGTCTTTTATCAGGGAGAGGACGGCGCGCTGCAGGTCGCTCCCATTTCCTGGGATAAAGAGGCCAAGTACCGCTTGCCGGTGAAAGTCTGGAAGGATTTGATGGATATGTATTACCCAAACTCCGTGTGGCTGTCCTTGCGCCGAGATTCGTTTGATAAACTCTATCAATTCAAAGTGCGCCATGGAATTCCGACTTGGGAAGATGCGCTGGAACGGTTGTTGAGCGCCCTTCCGGAAGCGGTGCGTTCATGAACCAGACGCTCGTCGACGGCATCGTGAGGGCGGTGCTCTACGAGGGATACATGTTGTACCCGTATCGTCCGTCCGCCGTCAAAAACCAGCAGCGATTTAATTTCGGCGTCGTCTACCCGCGCGCGTACAGTGAATCGAGGAACTCCGGCGATGCCTGGACGATGCAAACCGAATGTCTCGTGGCCGGCAGCGGGAAGACGGAGTGCCAGATTCGCGTGAGATTTCTGCGAATGGTAGACCGCTCTATTGCCAAGCTTGATGAGACGTGCCGTGACATGGCTGAAACGGCGTTCACAAAATCTGTAAAGGTTGATCGGCTGGAAGTGAATGGGCAAGTTTTTCAGCCGTGGCAGGAGGCGGCGGAAGAAACCATCGAAATTGCCGCAATCAATATTTCAACGCTGTTGCACCATCCTGTTTCGTGGCTGTTCCGTTTATCTTCGCAGCAGGAAATACAGCCTATCGTCGATGAACATGGCTCGATCGTTGGAATCGTGCAACTCAATAAATCGAGCGTGTCTGGTGTAGTTGAGCTGCGCGCAGCCGAATTGTCTTCCGGGGTTTTTAAGCTGGTCGCCAGGATTTCCAATGAGTCGAGTCTGCGGGAGTCCGAAAATTCGACCCGCGAACAGGTGCTATCGCAGTCGTTGGTTTCCGCACATACGATTTTGGAAGTCAGTGGTGGCGAATTTGTTTCGCTAATCGATCCTCCCGAAGAGTACCTTGCTTTCGTTCGCGATTGCCAAAATGTGGGTACGTGGCCTGTACTTGTTGGACAGGCGGGCGAGCGCAACACGCTGCTTTCTTCTCCGATTATTTTGTACGACTATCCACAAATCGCGCCCGAAAGTCCCGGTGACTTATTCGATGGCGCGGAAATCGATGAAATATTGTCTCTGCGCATCCTCACGATGACCGACGAGGAGAAACGCGAGATGCGCCAGTCCGATGCGCGTGCCCGCATGATCCTGGAACGCACGGAAGCTCTGCCGCCAGAACATTGGACCAAACTTCACGGAGCTCTGCGGGGGCTGCGAAACGTGAAAGGCGAACAGCCATGAACGAATGGGAATGGCAGCTCCTCGAAGATAAGTCCTCCGTAAAATCGGTGGAGATTTCTGGTGTGCAGGTTCGCAGTGGAGATCGTGTTCGCCTGAATCCAAAGGCGGGGGGAGATGTATTTGATCTCGCGCTTAGCGGAAAAATTGCGACAGTGGAATCGCTCGAACAGGACTACGAAGGAAAAGTGCATGTATGCGTAGTGGTGGACGACGACCCCGGCCGGGACATCGGATTGTTGCGGCAACCCGGACATCGATTCTTTTTTGCAACCGCTGAGGTCGAACCTTTGCCTTTGGACGCACAACAAACCCAGCCGGCGCAGACAACAAGAATTCTCATTGCCGGGATTGGAAATATATTTTGGGGGGATGACGGATTCGGAGTGGAAGTAGCGAGGCGCCTCGCCGGCCATCCATTTCCCGCTGGCGTGAAAGTCGCGGATTTCGGCATCCGCGGGTTCGATCTCGCCTACGCGTTAATGGACGGTTACGAAACCACAATTTTGGTGGACGCGTGCTCGGGCGAGGGAGAGCCAGGGTCACTGTTCGTAATCGAGCCTGATGTGAATAACGTGGATTCGGCGCAATCGCACCAAACATTTGTCGATCCACATGGAATGAATCCGCTGAACGTGCTGAAAATGGCAAAAAATATGGGCGGCGAATTAAAGCGAGTGCTTATCGTAGGGTGCGTGCCCGCCACGTTAGGGCCGGACGAGGGGCAAATGGGACTAAGTGAGCCGGTGGCCGCAGCGGTGGGGGAGTGCGTGAAAGTGATCGACTCGCTCGTGACGCGCATTCTGGCTGGAAAAAGTCTGGCGCCAGGAAAACAGTTCAGACCGGAGGCAGAATGACGTGATGGCCGGTCAGCTGACAAACTGCACAATTCGATCGTGTGCGAGTTAAAAGAGAAAATCGTAAATGAACATTGGGACGCAAAAAAACCTCTCGAAATTCCTGATCGATACAGCGGGAAGCAAATTCACTGTTCAGGCCTTTTCCGGCGGACTGCTGTCATCGTTCGGACACAACCCGATCATTGCGATACGCGACTTCGACGCCCAAATTCGTGCAGACCGGGACACCCTTGAAAATGCGCATGTTCGTGTGGAGGTGCGCACCAAACGAATGGACGTGATGGACCAGATGAAAAGCGAAGATCGCAAAAAACTAGAGCAAGAAATGTACACGACTCTTTTGAATGTCAATCAATTTCCTACGGCTACGTTTGAAAGCACGCAAATTTTCGTACAGAAGCGAAGTGGAGATTCGTTAGCGGTGCACGTGGCGGGAGAACTTTCGTTTCATGGCGTTACGCGCGCGTTTCCGATCGACGCCCTCGTCACGAAGATTGGAACAATGTTGCGCATTTCCGGCCACGGCGTGTTGCGCCAGTCCGATTTCGGAATTAGGCCTGTGTCCTTCGCGGGTGGCGCGCTCAAACTCAAGGACGAACTGAAATTCAATCTCGAACTCGTGGCCAGGGAACAGGAACGTCGGGAAGAAAACTATCCAGCGTGAATCGGAAGCAAAAGGGGTTGCGCCATGTGTTTAGCCATACCGGCAAAAATTGTCGAAGTGGATTCGCAGAACGCAATGCAGGCGGTGGTGGAAGTGGTTGGGGTTCGCCGCAAGGTGGACTTGGGCCTGCTGCAGGATCAACCGCCGGTTGTGGGAGATTGGGTTTTAATCCACGTAGGGTTTGCAATGAGCAAAATCAGCGAGGCGGCCGCCCTCGACCAAATGCGCACGCTGATGATGCTGGGCGAGGCGGCCGCTGCGATTGAAGAAGTGCGTGGCTACGGACTGGGTGAGGGAGACGTGGAGCACCCGGACAAGGGTCAAAATCATGAAATACGTGGATGAGTTCAGAGAGCCGGAATTGATTTCGAGAGCGGCGAAAGAAATTCGTAAGCTCGCCGATACGAATCGCCATTACCGCATCATGGAGGTTTGCGGCGGGCACACGCACGCGATTTACCGGTTTGGCTTAAAGGATTTGCTGCCCGCGAACGTGGAGTTGATTCATGGTCCGGGCTGTCCCGTGTGCGTTTTACCGATGGGCAGAATCGATGACGGCTTGTCGCTCGCAGCGCAACCTGATTTCATTTTTGCCGCGTTCGGCGACATGATGCGCGTTCCGGGAACGCACGGCAGCCCTCTGGAATATAAGGCCCGAGGCGTGGACGTGCGCATCGTGTATTCGCCCGCGGACGCCCTGAAACTGGCGAGAAAACATCCTGAAAAGCATGTAATGTTTTTTGCGATAGGCTTCGAGACGACTGCTCCATCGACCGCCTTGACGCTGATGCGCGCCAAAGCGGAGGGCCTGCACAATTTTTCAGTCTTTTGCAATCACGTCACAATTATTCCAGCGATTCGCGCCATCCTGGATTCGCCTGACATGCGTCTTGACGGTTTCGTCGGTCCGGGCCACGTTTCGACCGTCATCGGTTGCAGGCCGTATGTGTGGATTGCAAAAAACGAGGGCAAGCCGGTGGTAGTGTCGGGTTTTGAGCCGCTTGATATTTTGCAATCCATTGTGATGCTGCTTCGCCAACTTCGCAACGGTGAGTCTAAGGTTGAAAATCAATACAAGCGAGTCGTCCCGTGGGAAGGAAATCTTGCAGCCTTGCGCGCCATCGCGGAAGTATTTGAACTGCGTCCGTATTTTGAATGGCGAGGTCTTGGATTTATTTCGCAGTCCGCGTTGAAGATTCGCGGGAGGTATGCCGAGTGAGACGCGGAGCAGCGTTTTACCGTGCCCGGCGTGCGGGTTACCGATCCAAAAGCGGCACAATGCGGAGAAGTGCTCAAGGGCGTACTGAAGCCTTCGCAATGCAAATTATTTGGAAATGCATGCACGCCGGAACAACCCGTAGGCGCCTTGATGGTTTCGTCCGAGGGATCGTGTGCTGCTTATTACAACTACCAGCTTCGCAAGCCCGTAACCATCGCGAACGCGTCGAGTGATTGAGGAAAACATGTCCACGAACGCCACGATTGCTCCAAAGAAAATCAGTTTTCGCGAGACGCAAATTGAAATGTCGCACGGAGCGGGCGGCAAAGCCAGCCGCCGACTGGTCGAAGGATTATTCGCGCCGCTCTTGTTTGGTTCTACCGCAGGCCCCCTCAGCGACGCCGCGCACATTCAGATGGACGGCACGAAGATCGCGATCACCACTGACAGTTTTGTCGTCAAGCCGTTGCGATTTTCCGGCGGTTCGATCGGAGAGTTGGCGATCAACGGTACAGTCAACGATCTGGCGGTCGCCGGAGCGCGACCTGAGGCAATTGTCGTGAGTTTTATTTTGGAAGCCGGCCTGCCTACTGAAGTTCTGGAAGCCGAAGTTCGCGCTATGGGCCGTGCAGCGGAGCAGGCCGGAGTGATTATCGCGGGTGGCGACACGAAAGTTGTGGAGCACGGAAAAGCGGACGGTATGTACATCACGACGACTGGAATTGGGCGGTTGCTTTCCGGCGTCGAGATTTCTCCGCAAGCAGTGAGGCCCGGCGACAAGGTTGTGCTTTCCGGACCGATTGGCGATCACGGAATTACGATTTTGCTGGCGCGCGGGGAACTCGATCTCGAAGCGCAGTTGTCATCCGATACGCGCTCCGTATTTCCCCTGGTGCAGTCCATAATTCTCGATGCGGGCCCCGGAGTGCGCTGGATGCGGGATCCAACTCGTGGCGGCGTGGCTACTTCTTTGAATGAGCTGGCTAGAGACTGCGGACTTGGCATTGTTTTGAACGAAGAGAAAATCCCCGTGCGGGACTCTGTTCGCGGAGCTTGCGAACTGCTTGGACTCGACCCGCTGCATATTGCGAATGAGGGGCAGTTTCTCGCCGTTGTTGCCGCTGAATATGCGGACGCCGCGTTACGCGCGCTGCGGGCGACTCCCGGAGGCGAGGACGCACAAATCATAGGCGGGATCTGCGAAGAGCCGGAAAGCGCGGTTTTGATAACTACACTTTACGGTGGAACTCGCATGATCGACATGCTGGTGGGCGATCCGCTCCCGCGAATTTGCTAGGACACACGATGGCCACTACTCTGGAAATCACCGCGCAAATTGAGCAACGGTTGCTGGCACGCAATCAGCTGCTCCGGTCCTTTTTTGCGGAAGAGGCGCTGCGGCTTGCCGAGGCGTCCCGCGAAATGTCTGAACGCTTTTTACAAGGCGGCCGGTTATTGGCGTTTGGCAAAGGGCCGTACGCGACCGATGCGCAGCACGTTTCCGTGGAATTCGTGCATCCGGTAATCGTTGGTAAACGTGCTCTTCCCGCGCTTGATCTGTCCGCCGCGTTCGAACCATGGCTAAGAGCTTTGCTGCAACCGGAAGATATTGTGATGGGCTTCAGCCCGCCAAACGGGGATGCGGATGTGCGAGCCGCACTGGATTTTGCGAACACACGCCATGCCATGACATTTGCTTTGCCCGGAATGTCCGGTTCGTATTTCTGTAACTCCGCCGCGCCCGACGCGTTCATGCATCAGGAATTGATTGAAGTTCTTTACCACACCCTTTGGGAAACTGTGCACGTGTTCTTTGAGCATCGCGAGTTGGGACTCGACGCGGGTGAGGCTGGATATCTTTACCCGTTCCTCGGGAAACAAAAACAGGAAACGGTCGACCTTCTTTCCGGCGTAGCCGCTTCCATTCAGATGAAGGTGCAGGACGATGCGCAGTTGCGGGAGCGTGTCGCCGGGACAGAATCGGAAAAAATCGCGGCGGCCGCTTCCGCGATTCGGGAACGTGTGGATCGCAGCGGCAAGCTGATCATTTTCGGCAATGGCGGATCGGCGACGGACGCGAATGATTGGGCCATCGATTGTATATCGCCGCAGGATGGCCGTAATTCGATTCCTGCCATTTCACTTTCGATGGAGCCGGCAAATATTTCAGCGATCGCTAACGACGTGGGCACTGAATTAGTGTTTCAGCGCCAGTTGATTGCCCATGCGCGTCCCCATGATGTGGCGATAGCGATTTCCACGAGCGGAGGGTCGAAAAATATCGTGTCGGCACTCGAAGAAGCCCGTAAGAGAAAACTACTCACGGTAGCGCTCCTTGGTTATGACGGAGGAGAAGTTTGCCGCCGCGGATTGGCGGATGTTTCGATCATCGTTCCGTCAGACTACATCCCACGCATCCAAGAGGTGCAGGCGTCGATCTATCACGTCATTTGCGAAAAACTGGAGGAGTTGGGCCGTGGCTAAGCTCGAACTTTACGGGACGCAGGGATGCCCTTACACGCAGGAAATGCGGGAGTGGCTGGAATGGAAACGGACTGCGTTTACAGAATATGACATCGAAGCGGATCAGGAGGCGCGCGAGCGCGTGCGCGCGTTTGCAGAGCCTCCTTTCAATGTTCCGATCCTCGTGGAAGACGGAAAAATACTGCAAGTTGGATGGCAGGGAAGAAGTTGTGTGTTGAACACAAAATAAAATTATGGTCAAAGCCTGGTCCATTAAGGTGCGCGGAGTGGTACAAGGAGTGGGATTTCGCCCATTCATCTACCGTCTTGCGTCCGCGAACGGACTAAGCGGCTGGGTCTTAAATGCGGGAGAAGGCGTGGAGATTCACGTGGAAGGGGAGCGCGACCACGTATGTTCATTTCTCGATGAGATGCAGGCGAGCGCTCCGCAGGCCGCCAACATTGCCTCTGTATGCATTGACCCTGCGGACTGCGCAAATTATGGAGGCTTCGCGATTCGTGACAGCGGCGAGTCAAGTAAGCCGACTGTACGAATTTCACCTGACCTCCCGGTGTGTAAAGCTTGCTTAAAAGAACTGTTCGATGAACGGGATCGCCGTTATCGCTACCCGTACATCAATTGCACAAATTGTGGTCCGCGTTTCAGTGTAATCCGCAATTTGCCTTACGACCGTCCCGCCACAACGATGGCTGCGTGGTCGTTGGACCAATATTGCGCAGACGAATACGGCGATCCTGCTAGTCGGCGATTTCACGCTCAACCGGTAGCCTGCCCGGCTTGCGGCCCACACTTCTTTTTTCAATCCGCGGACGGAGTTGTGTGCGGCGATGAAGCTGCGATCGGCAAGACTGTCGATTATTTAGTGGCGGGCAAGATCGTGGCGGTGAAGGGACTCGGCGGCTACCACCTTGCCTGCGATGCGACAAATGCCGAAGCAGTTCGTCACCTGCGCGCCCGGAAATTTCGTAAAGAAAAGCCGTTCGCGCTGATGGTCAAAAGTCTGGAAGTCGCGCGAAGACTGGTGGATTTGAGCAAAGAGGCGGAGTGTCTGCTGAATTCCCTCGCGCGACCGATTGTCCTCGCTCCATCTAAAGTATCGTTGCCCGAGGTTTCTCCCGGGAATGATGAATTCGGCGTGATGCTGCCCTACACGCCTCTGCATCATTTACTCTTCGCCGGCGGCGCTCCAGAAACATTGGTGATGACCAGCGCGAACCGTTCGAGCGAGCCGATTGCGTATGAAGATGAGGCCGCGCTGCAGAAGCTTGCAGGAATTGCCGATGGATTTCTCATCGGCGAACGCCCAGTGGCCCGCCGCGTTGATGACTCCGTTGTGCGCGCGGGTTCGTTCGGCCCAACAATCGTGAGGAGATCTCGCGGATATGCGCCTGGATCCGCCGCGACAATCCCAAGCCAGCGACCGATTCTTGCGCTCGGTTCGGACCTGAAGAACACTGTGACACTTGTCGTCGATGGACAGTGTTTCGTCAGCCAGCATATTGGGGACTTGGATCATTACGACGCGCGTTGTGCGTTTCACCAGACGATTCAGGATCTTATTTCCATGTACAAAATAGATTTTGCCGATTTGCTTGTCGTCCACGACGCACACCCTCAATACGTCTCGACGCAGTATGCGGCTGAACTTCATGCCGCGGAAACGCGTGCTGTGCAGCATCATCGCGCGCACATCGCGTCTGTACTCGCCGAGCGTGGCGCATGGGACGAGCGTGTAATCGGAGTGAGTTTCGACGGCACCGGTTATGGCGATGATGGGACAATTTGGGGCGGAGAGATTTTTGCAGGCAGCGTCGTCGATGGATTCGAACGTGTCGCCCATCTGCGTCCCGCTTCCCTGCCCGGCGGAGACGCGGCTGCTACGTTCCCTGTGCAATCCGCAGCCGGATTTCTCTCGCAAGTTACCGATCAAGTTGATTTTAATGCGGAGCCTTTTCTGTTTCCGTCCCGCTTCAAAGACGCTTGGCAATTGGCGCGGAGCGGCCTGCGTTGCTTTAAAACTACGTCTTTAGGACGGCTTTTTGACACTGCCGCGGCCCTCCTTGGATTTACTCGCGAAATAACGTTCGAAGCACAAGCTGCGATCTGGTTGGAACAGCTTGCCAAACGCTCCACGAATACCGCGTCCTATTCGTTTCCGTTCGCGTCTGGCGAATTGGATTTTCGGCCCTTGCTGCATCAAATGATCCACGACCGTTTGCGCGGGCGAAACGCGGGCGAGATCGCACGAGCATTTCATCGGGGCATTGCGACGGGACTGTGTGAAGTAGTTCTGAACCTCTGCAGTACTCACAACACGGATATGCTCGTGCTCTCCGGCGGCGTTTTCCAGAACGAATCGCTGCTGCACGACATTCAAAGCCGCCTGCAATCCGAGCGCCTGAAAACGTGGACGAATCGCGTGGTTCCCGCAAACGACGGCGGAATAAGTTTGGGGCAGGCGGCGATGGCCGCGTTAGAAAAAAGTCATTCGACGTCTCCGCAAGAAGTGTTCGCCCAGGGAGACGATCAAACGTGAAACGCGAGGCCGATAGATGCATGAACTTTCGATAGCGATGAGCATCGTAGAGATGGCCCAGGAAGAAGCCGAGCGCCATAGCCATGCTCACGTGCAGGCAGTGCATCTGAAGTTAGGCCGTTTATCCGGCGTCGTGAAGGAAGCTTTGCTTTCTTCTTACGAGATGGCATGCCAATCCACGCTGCTGGAAGGCTCGCAATTAGTGATCGAAGAAATTCCAGTGGAAGTTTATTGTCCTGAATGCCGGGTTGCGCGTCTGGTGAGGTCGATTCAATGGTTTTGCTGCCCGGAGTGTGGAGCTTACACTCCTGACGTGTTGCGAGGGAAAGAATTGGAAGTGGTTGCCCTGGAGCTTACACAATGAGCGCCGAACCCCGCTTGGTGGAAGTGCGAAAGAATGTCCTCAAGCAGAATGATGTGATTGCGCGCGCGCTGCGCCAGCAGTATCGACGGGCGGGCGTCCTGGCCGTAAGCATGGTCTCCAGCCCAGGCTCGGGAAAAACCGCCTTTCTGGAAAAAACGCTGACCATACTCCGATCGAAGTACCGCGTGGCAGCGCTTGTCGGCGATCTTGCTACAGAAAATGATGCAGCGCGTCTTGCGCGCAGTCAGGTTCCGGTTAAACAAATTATCACAGGAACCGTGTGCCACCTTGAGGCGGCGATGGTACAGGCCGCTCTCGAAGATTGGAGCCTTGATGCACTCGATTTTTTGTTTATTGAAAACGTGGGAAATTTAGTGTGTCCCGCTTCCTATGACCTCGGAGAAGACTTGCGTTTTGTTTTACTCTCGGTTACAGAGGGCGAGGATAAACCCCTCAAATATCCGACGATTTTTAACAGCGCGGATGTGGCGGTGATAACGAAGTCGGACCTTGCCGCGGCGGTGGATTTCGATGAGGGACTTGCGAGAGCAAATATTCAAGCCGTGCGGCCTGGGATAGAAATATTTAAACTGTCTTCCAAAACCGAAGAAGGTATTGAACCCTATACAAACTTTCTGGAGGACCGGTTGGTGCGCTCCCGGGCTGCTGCCATAGCGTAATTCGCGCAATCGCCACCGATTGCGAATTTCAAGGGAGAGTCTAACGAGGAAAAATGCGATGACAAAAACAATGAAGGGTATCGGGCTTCTGCTACTAGCGATCGGCATTTACAAGATGATGCCAGACGTGATTCGGTATATAAAAATTCGCTCGATGTAACTCAATTTCGCGCAGGGAATTAGGGGGCGCTGCGGCGTTGCGGTGCGTTGTGTGCAGATCAGTGCTTCTTTAGGTCAAACCGAAGCGAAATTCCTCCTCAAAAGTCTATCTTTCACTCCCTCTTTCCGCGACAGGGAGGCCTGGGGGACACCGACAACCCACTTACTGCGCATGCTCGAGGCTACCGGTGATGAGGTCCGCGCGCGAGTTATTTAGCTTAGGGCGCCAAAAGATCCGACACGAGCTGTTTGAGGAAACGCCGGAGCGGACAAAGTTTCAAGATCCGAGTTTAATTTATCTATTGCGAGTTACCTTGCGGGGGATTGTGGCCGGATTTTAATTTCAAACGGCACCAGAGAGCGCAGCTTGCCCAGAAACCTCACTTTCAATTCCCGTGCAAGTCCTTAATTTGGCGTGCTGCGGATCAACTGTCCTGCTTGCCCACAAATAGATGTTTCTGATATGTCGGGCTACTACGCTAGACTGGCCTATGGATAGGATAATGCACCGTAACATCTACGGTTCGATCTGTATGACTACAGGAATTGCTGCCTGGATTGGGGTATAGATATCGATTTCTCCCGCAGTCGCTCGAATAGACACGATGAGCGCATAACGGACCGACTTGTCGTAACGCGCAAGGTTTGGTTTTTCCTTCCACCATCCTCCGACTGGGTAGATGGCAATGGCGTCCCGGCGGGACAACTCGGTGCCCGTCCCACACCAATGGTCTGAGTGAATCGAACCGAGATTTCGCACTGGGCCCAGGAACCAATCATCGCCACCTATGTCCGGTGGCAGGCAATTGGAGGCTGATGTTTCTCGGGTTTGGAGTAACGATCCCCTGGCACTATTCGAAGGGCAATTCCAAACGAAGGGTACGCCAGAGGTACATAGAAAAACTGTGAGGCCATACTAGATGAAAACAATAGCGATATTTTGGTGCGGAAGGGGGGATTCGAACCCCCACGCCTTGCGGCGCCACCCCCTCAAGATGGTGCGTCTGCCAGTTCCGCCACTTCCGCCCGGGGTGATCTAAATTTTTCAGCGTTCACGGCAACTGCGGCCGCAGAACTAAAT
>DASRQU010000145.1:0-21037 GCA_035696345.1 Candidatus Acidiferrales bacterium | reverse complement strand
ACTGTGGGAAACTCCTAAAACAGTTCGCGGCTGGTTTGCGACGGTGGATCACAAGGAATTAGGAATACGCTACCTTGTCACAGCCTTTGCGTTTTTGATAATCGGCGGAATAGAAGCGCTTTTAATGCGCATCCAGCTTTGGCGATCAGAGATGTCGATTCTTTCCCCGGAAGCCTACAATCAGATTTTTACGATGCACGGCGCAACAATGATTTTTTGGTATGCGTCTCCCATCTTGTCAGGCTTCTCCGTTTACCTGGTTCCCCTCATGATTGGCGCGCGTGATATGGCTTATCCAAGGTTGAACGCATTCACATATTGGGCCTATTTGTTTTCTGGCATTTTTCTCTATATCGCGCCAGTTTTGGGCCAGGCACCGCACGCGGGGTGGTTTGCTTACGTTCCGTACACACTAACGACTTATTCGCCGGGAATTGGGATGGACGTTTATGCGTTAGCGCTGATTTTTTTGACAATTTCCGCTACCGGCGGAGCCATTAATTTTATTGTGACGATCCTGAGGCTGCGAGCACCCGGAATGGCCATCAGCCGGATGCCTCTGTTTCTTTACAGCACGCTGACTGTTTCTGTAGTTATTTTATTTGCGCTGCCGGCTCTGACGGCGGCGTGCGTCTTTCTCGAATTGGACCGTCGATGGGGAACTCACTTCTTCAATGTTGCGCGTGGCGGCGAGACATTCCTGTGGCAACAACTTTTCTGGTTTTTTGGGCACCCATGGGTGTACGTAATTTTTCTTCCCGCCACTGGAATGATTTCGCTCATTGTTCCCGTCTTCTCGCGCCGCCCGATTGTCGGTTATCCATTCGTGGCGATTTCCACGGTGCTTACCGGCGTGGTTGGATTCGGCGTATGGCTGCACCACATGTTCACGATTGGAATGTCCGATATGGCGATGAGTTTTTTCAGCGCCGGCAGCATGACCATTGCGCTGTTTACCACCGTGCAGGTATTTGCTTGGGTTGCAACGCTGTGGACCGGTCGCCCCGTTCCCACCGCCTCGATGCATTTCGCGCTGGGGTCGATTGCGTTGCTGATAATTGGCGGTCTGAGCGGAGTGTTCACCGGAATCATTCCCGTCGACTGGCAAGCGCACAATACATACTACGTAGTTGCTCATATTCATTACGTGCTTATCGGTTCGAATATGTTTCCGGTATTCGCCGCGTTTTACTACTGGTTGCCGAAAATGACAGGTCGAATGCTGGGTGAAACGCTGGGCAAATGGAGCTTCTGGATCATGTTCGTCGGATTCAATGTCGGGTTTTTTCCGATGCATATCTTGGGGCTTCTCGGAATGCCTCGGCGGATCTACACCTACGAACCGGCGCTGGGCTTCGATGGGTTGAACATGACCGTCACGATTGGAGCATTTGTACTTGGAGTGGGCGTCCTGCTCAGCATTATTAATTTTTTTATCAGCTTGCGGTCAGGAAAAATCGCGGGACGCAATCCGTGGAATTCTGACGGCCTGGAGTGGGAGACTAGTTCTCCGCCGGAATCCTATGCCGTTGCGCATATTCCGATCGTCCTCACTCGCCATCCTCTTTGGGATGATTTCGCTGAGGAAGATGACCCGGAAAATGAGCGCGTGCTCGATGGCGGACGGCTGACCCCCACCACGACTTGGCTTGATGCCGAGCCTATGGGCATTGCAACGATTCCGGAAGACTCGCTCTCGCCGTTAATCCTTGCCATCGCGATGTTCATTTTCTTTGTGACACTTACTTTCCAAATGATCTGGGTCGCGTTTGCAGCATTGGTGATTACATTTTTCACGGGCTGCTACTGGATGTGGCCGCGCACGAGGAAAGAAATTGCATGAGCGCAATTGAACAAATCTCATCGAGACCGCCGAGCCGGTACGCGCTCAATGAGTTGCCCATTGATCAGCGGCGCGGTTCGGATGCCATGTGGTGCGTCATCGCAACCGAGGCAATGCTTTTCGTGTGTATGTTCGGTGCGTATTACTACCTCGGTACCAATAAAGACCGTTGGGGAATCGAAGCGCCGCCGAGCCTGAAATATCCCATCATCCTTTTGATAATTCTCGTTGCCAGCAGTTTTGTACTGGAATGGGGAAAAAATCAGGTGACTCGTAGCAATTTTGGATCCGGGCGGCTTGCGCTTTGGGCGACCGTCGCCATGGGAATTGTGTTCCTAGTTCTGCAAACCTTTGAATATATTTCTCATTTGAAAACGCTTGCGCCGTACAGCGACTCATACGGCTCCATTTTCTACGCCATCACAACTCTTCATGCACTGCACGTTGTAGCCGGCTTGCTGCTGTTAGCTTACGTCGGAATTCTCCCGCAGATTGGCGATTCGCGTAGAACTCCGCATCGCGCGTACGAAACCGTGACGATGTATTGGCATTTTGTTGACGTCGTGTGGGTGTGGGTTGTGTTGCTTCTGTACGTCGTTCCCCATTTTCAAGGTCACGCCTATGTCCGCTGAAAATTATGCTGATCTGCATCCGCAGCCTGCTTCGCCGCGCTCGCAGAGATTGTGGTTTGGCCTTGTCACGTCGGCTGTGGCCTGGTTTCTGTTAGGGGCCGTCGATCTGCTCATCGTGTGGAACGAGTGTGCTCATCAGCAGCAATTTGCAGGCGAAGGTTCGCACGCGGCATCACGGGTCCTAACGTTCATCATTAGTATCGCTTTTCTTCTCGTGGCTGTCGCCGGTGGCGCTATCTCCTATTACAACTGGCGGAGTCTGTCTCATCAGCCCAGGTTGCTGGAGACAAACGCAACAGATCGGCGAGAATTCATCGCGCTGCTTGGTGTCATCATCAGCGTGACCCTCGGAATGGGAATTGTCTGGCTGTCTATTCCTCCTTTGCTAATCCAGCTTTGCGAAAGGGCCAAATGAGACGCAGGTTTTTCTTTGCGACGTTGCCCTTGTCCCTTGCGTGCGTCGCGCTGGTGGGGTGCACCGGCGGAAAGGCAGAGCGAAGCTATGCGGTTCGAGTCAACGGCGACCCGCGACATGGCAAAGAATTAATTCAAGCGTACGGATGCGGCGCCTGCCACATCATCCCCGGAGTTCGCACTGCGCGTGGACTTGTTGGGCCACCGCTCATTCTTTTCGCCGAGAGAACGATGATCGCCGGAGAACTTCCCAACACCCCCGACAACTTAGTTCGATGGCTCGAAAATCCGAGTGTAGTGGAATCCGGAACGGCGATGCCCGACTTAGGGTTAACGCCGGACGAGGCGTATGACATTGCGGCTTACCTATACACGTTGCGCTGAACGAAAGGAACCCATGCAACAAAAATGCATGTTCTCTAAACACTTGCTCGCATTCGCGGCGGCCAGTTTATTCATTTTTGGAGCTGGGATCGTAAAAGCGCAAAAAGCAGCTGAACTAAACGGCGTCACGAACGATATACCCGGCGCGCTCCCGGGCATTCACATCATCTCTCCCGTAGCGAATGGACAGTGGACGATGCCCGCGGGCGATTATGGCAATACGCGTTTCAGCCCGCTGAACAAAATTGACACCGGCAATGTTCAGAACCTGCGCGTAGTGAGCACCACGAGTACGGGCATCCCGCATGGCCACGAGGGTCAGCCGTTGGTAGTGGGAAGTAGGCTGTATATGGTTACTCCTTTTCCCAATAATTTAATTGCTTTGGACTTAAACGAGCCAGGTTTTCCGCAAAAATGGATTTTCCGGCCGAATCCAGCCATTGAATCCGCAGGCGTCGCGTGCTGCGACGTCGTGAATCGCGGAGCGAGTTTTGCCGACGGCAAAATTATTTTCAACACGCTGGATGATCACACAATTGCGGTCGACGCAAATTCGGGAAAGCGAATATGGGAAACGCAGGTGGGAGACTACCACATCGGAGAAACCACCACGATGGCACCCATAGTCGTGAAGAACGTCGTGTTTGTTGGCGATAGTGGAGGTGAACTCGGTGTCCGCGGACGAGTCACCGCACTCGATGTGAAATCTGGGAAAATTTTATGGCGCGCGTTCAACAGTGGCCCTGATGCCGATGTACGAATCGGTCCCGATTTCAAACCATTTTACGCAAAAGATCGCGGCAAAGATCTGGGCGTCTCGACGTGGACGCCAGGCCAGTGGAAGCTGGGCGGCGGCACGGTATGGGGATGGATTTCTTACGACCCCACCTTGAATCTCATTTATTACGGCACTGGAAATCCAGGCGTTTGGAACCCGGATATGCGACCTGGCGACAACAAATGGTCGATTACGATTTGGGCGCGCGATCCAGAAACCGGCTACGCAAAATGGGCATTTCAAATCGAGCCGCATGACGCATTCGACTTTGACGAAATCATGGAGAACATTCTCGTCGACATGCCATGGCAGGGCCGTGTGCGGCACCTTCTCTTGCATCCCGGACGCACCGGCTTCATGTTTGTCATGGACCGGGAAACTGGGGAAGTCTTATCGGCCGAAAAATTCGAGCCGGTGACCTGGGCCAGTAGTTTTGATTTAAAAACCGGGATACCACAGAAAATTGACGATAAGCAAACCCATTACGGCAAATACGCGGAAGGTATCTGCCCGTCCTCGACGGGCGGGAAAGAATTTGTCCCGTCTTCTTTCTCGCCGCGCACCGGGTTGCTTTACATCCCTGCGCACAACACGTGCATGGACTATGAAGGGACCGCGGTTAATTACATCGCAGGCACACCGTATCTGGGAGCAAGCGTTCGCATGTATCCGGGGCCCGGGGGATATCAGGGCGAGTTGATCGCTTGGGATGTGCAAAACGCGCGCAAGGTTTGGAGTATCAAAGATCCGGATCTGCCGGTGTATAGCGGAGTGCTCACGACCGGCGGTGACTTGGTTTTTTACGGCACGATGGAGGGCTGGTTCAGGGCCGTCGATGCGCATTCCGGAAAAATTCTCTGGGAATTTAAAACCGCCTCGGGAATCGTCGGCGATCCCATCACTTTTCTTGGTCCTGACGGAAAACAGTATGTTGCCATCTATTCGGGTGTTGGGGGATGGATGGGTGCTGTTGCTCTACCCTCGGTCTCGACTGATGACCCTTATGCCGCTCTCGGTGTGGTGGGAGCAATGAAACAAATTAAGGCCAAAACACAGCCGGGAGACGTCCTGTATGTTTTCGGCTTTTAAAACGTTCGCAGCTTTATTGTTGTGCGCCGCGGGGGCCAGCGCATCTCCCGCTCAGCTGCTGAAAGTGTGCGCCGATCCCAATAATCTGCCTTACTCCAACAAACAGGGACAGGGCTTTGAAAATAAGCTAGCCGCGCTTGTAGCCAAAGATTTTGGTCTGCAGATTTCATATTTTTGGTTTCCCCAGCACGATGCCTTCTTTCGCAGGACGTTGAACGCCGGCGAGTGCGACGTGGTAATGGGTGTACCGGCCGGCATCGACGAAGCCGATGCCACAGAGCCTTATTACCGCTCCAGCTATGTTTTTGTCTCCCGACGCGACTTAAAACTGAAAATTAATTCGTTTGACGATCCAAGATTAAAAACTCTGCGCGTGGGAGTAAATGTCCTGGGAGATGGTGAGGACAGTTTGCCCCCGGTTTACGCGCTTGCTAGCCGGGGAATTGTACGAAACGTAGTTGGCTACAGCGTATTTGGAGCGGGCCTTGCCCAGACTGATCGCGCGGCGGACCTGATTCATGCCGTATCGGAGAACGATGTCGATGTCGCCATCGCGTGGGGGCCGGTCGCGGGCTACTACGCACGGCGCTCCTCTGTGCCGCTTGAACTTACGCCAGTGGAAAATGATCCGGCGCATCCGGAGATGCCACTCACATTTGAAATCGGTATCGGCGTACGGCAAGGAAACGTTGCGCTGAAGCAGCGACTCGAAGCCGAGTTAAAGCGTCGTCATTCGGAAATTTTGCAGCTTCTACGTGGTTATGGAATTCCTCAACTCAACTTGGCGGCGCCGTCCAGCTCATTGGCGGAGAACTAATATGCGATGGTACGGATGGCTTCTCGTAGCCTTACTTTTTGTCTTTACCGGATGTCGATACTCGCCCACGTCGGTGGCCGATGGTGGCACCTCGGCAGCTTCCACGCCTGTTGGCCCCACGCCCGGGGCGGTTCAAATGATCCACTACGCCACGAATCCCCTCGAAACAGATCCTGTGGCGCTGCAAGACGGACGCAGATTATTTGATTGGTACAACTGTTCCGGGTGCCATGGAGGCCACGCCGGCGGTGGCATGGGACCGAGCCTGCGTGATCCCGTATGGCTGTACGGGAATCGCGACGATCAAATTTATGACACCATCGCGCAAGGACGCTCCAAGGGCATGCCTGCGTGGGGCTCCAAGATTCCTTCGATTCAAATTTGGGAGCTTGTGGCCTACATCAAATCGATGCGGACAGCGCAAGAGCCTGACCCGCCCCTTGAGCCGACAAACGAAATGGTTCCCGACCCATACGGCGATACCCGCCCCGGTATCAGCATGCAGACTAAACTTTCAGAAGTTGAGGAACACAAATGATCCGGCGATTTTCATTTGCGTGCCTTACGTGGTTTGCCCTGCTTCTATCCGGGTGCAATTTTCCGCAGTCTACTCTGGAAGGACACGGGACGGCAGCTGAGCGGATTGCCAGATTGTCGTGGCTGATGACGATCCTTTTTCTGGCCGTTACCCTCGTCATGTGGGTGCTCCTCGCTTGGGGCTTTGCGAAAAGGCGGGGCACACTTGAAGAGCACGCACCGATCGATTCCCACGGCGGAGAAATGTGGATAGCAGTAGGCGGTTTAGCAGTCCCCATCATGATCTTGACCGTCCTCTTTGTGCTTGGGCTGAACCTGCTGAATGACTTTCCGATTCACGGTATGCATGGAGGCATGTCCCGCGCGATGCAGGAGCGTATGAAACCTGAAATTCGCATTACGGGCAATCAGTGGTGGTGGCAGATCGATTATCTGAACGACGATTTGACCCAGGAATTTACCACCGCGAACGAACTTCATATTCCCGCCAACCGTCCCATTGATATTGAAGTCGTGGCAAAAGACGTCATGCATTCTCTATGGATTCCCGCGCTTCATGGCAAAGTGGATCTCGTTCCGGGTGTAACCAACTACATTCGGCTTGAGTCGTCGCAGCCGGGTACCTATGAGGGGCAATGCGCAGAATTCTGCGGAGGCCAGCACGCGCACATGCGTTTGCTCGCCGTCGTTGACGATCCGGAGACATACGCCGCGTGGGTTCAGGCCCAACTAAAACCGGGCGCTCAGCCAACGACCCCCGAAGCAATTGCCGGGCAGCAGGTGTTTCTCGCGGGTCCGTGCGCGATGTGCCATCAAGTGCGCGGCACCATTGCAGGTGGAAGCGTAGCTCCGGACTTGACGCATATTGGCAGCCGAAAATTTATCGCGGCGAATTCTTTTCCGAATAACAACGCGTATCTCGAAGCCTGGATCACACACGCTCAATCTCTAAAACCAGAAGCATTGATGCCCGACCTCACGCAATTCAACGGCGCGCAATTACAGGATCTTGTGGCCTATCTTCGCCAGCTGCAGTAATTCCAAAATCATCGAGTGAGGAGTTCCTAACTATGTTGAATCGAGCGGCGCCATCCACCAATTCATTCTTCCTGAGATTTACAGCGATTTGTTTTGCACTTAGCGGACTCGCGTGCCTGTCTGCTTCCGCGCAGGAAGCGGCGAATTGCTCCGCGGTACCGGACGCGGGTCGCTTAAAAAGCATCGCGCAAATTGTTGTGCGTGAGGGAGCCGCGAAAAACGGCGGCTTGGGAAACCAGGAGTGGGCCGCCGTGGTTAACCGCGACGGCGCCGTTTGCGCCATCATCTTTACCGGCAGCACACGAAGTGACGAGTGGCCCGGAAGTCGCGTGATTGCCGCGTCAAAAGCGAGCACTGCAAACGGTTTGAGCGGGCGTGACTACGCGCTCTCCACCGCTAATATTTTTGCGGCGTCTCAACCCGGGCAAAGTTTATACAGCCTGGCAACCAGTGCATCACCTAATCCCGAGGCCGCTTTCGGAAACCCAGCGACGTTTGGCACGCCGAATGATCCCATGATTGGAAAAGCGATTGGCGGCGTCATCGTCTTCGGCGGCGGGCTCCCGCTTTATGCTGCCGACGGCAAAATCGTTGGCGGCCTGGGACTGAGCGGGGACACCTCTTGCACCGACCACATCATCGCCTGGAAGATTCGCCACGAACTCCATCTGGACGCCGTCCCCATGGGCCCGAGTCCCGATCACAACGACAACATGATTCTCGATTGGGACAATAATGCAAGTGTGAGTGGATTCGGCCATCCTTCTTGCAAAGGCGGAATGGTGCCCGACGCGATCATCCAGCAGCTTTCCAAGCAATATCCAACAGGGCCCGGAAAAAGATCAACTGCCACCAAATTTTAATCGAAAGCCGAGGATAATTATGAGTTCCGGAAATGACCCGCTAGCCATTTATTTGCATGACCATTTGGCAGGTGCAAAACACGCCATCGAACTTGTAAAAGCTATGCGAGAGGAATTCAAGGGAAAACCGTTGGGCACATTCGCCGCTTCGATCCTGACGGAAATAAAAGCGGACCGGGACACGCTAGAGCGGTTGGCGGAGCGCGTCGGTTCGGGCACCAGCCAGGTCAAGGAAATCGCGGCCTGGCTTAGCGAAAAAGTCGCCCGGTTGAAAATGGGGCCTGACACAAAGGATAGCCTGGGCACATTCGAAGCGTTGGAATTCTTAGAGCTAGGAATACATGGAAAGTGGGCATTGTGGCGCGTCCTCGCGGCCATCGCACCGGGCGACACACGTTTACAAGGCACAGATTTTCAAGAACTTTCGGCGCGTGCGGAATCGCAACGTTCGGCAGTTGACCAACTTCGGCTGGAATGGGCGCGAATGACTTTTGAGAATAACGAAAAATCAAAGAGCGCAGGGAAGTAGCAATTCTGAGATCGGTATACGCGCCGGGAAATGTACAACCTTTTGCGTATGGACGGAGCGAGTCCGCGCTTCGATCATTAGCATGCGCTTCGATAGTCAAGTAAGGGAGTATCGATGAGAACTCCTGTAGAGCGCGACCGCAAAAAGTCGATCCGCAATTATCTGCTGACATGGTTATTCCAATGGATATTGTGGCTCGTATTTGCCAATAGTCTTGGTTGGCGTGAGCAATTGATTGGTGCTTTAATGGCGGCCCTCGGAACGTATTTTACGCGGATCTTCGCCACTGAAACCGAGGTTAATTTTAAATTTCGCTGGCGTGATGTAGCGCAGGTGATTCACATTCCGGAGCTTTTGTTTTCCGATGCGTGGATCCTATTGGTTGCAATTAAGCGTGAATTACTTGGACAAAAAACTGCTAGCGGCATTTTATCGGTTCGATTCAGGTGTGGCGGCCTCGATTCAGCCTCGCGCGGCCGACGAGCACTTGTCATCACCCTCCTCACGTTGACTCCGAATAATCTCGTGTTAGGAATTTCCAGCGACACTCAATTGCTGTTTTTCCACACTGTCATTCCCCGGCCACTTCCAAAGTTTCTCGGTCAATTAGGCGCCGAACTATGACTTCCATATGGACTTCGAATATGAACTTCTGGTTGTGGTCAGCCTTGGCGCTTCTTCTGGCCCTCATTCCATGCCTTTACGTTGCTGCATTTAAAAGTGCAGAAGAGCGCCTGGTCGCTTTGGAATTTGCAAGCTGCGTCGTCACGTTGGAAATGGTCTTATTGGCTGAGGGATTTCATCGGCCATCTTTTTATGACCTCCCCCTCACGCTGGCGTTTCTATCGTTCAGAGGCGGAATGGTCTTCGCACGGTTTCTGCAACGGTGGCAATGATGCATCACACAGTGATCGCCAGCATTTTGGTTAGTGTGAGTGTCGCGCTGGCGATTGTCTCGTCGATTGGACTGGGTATCGCCAAGGAAGCATTCGAGCGTCTGCATTTCTCATCAGCAGTCACTTCATTCAGCGCGGGCCTGATTGTCGTCGCCGTATGGCTTGACGATCCGGACTGGCAATCCAGACTGAAAGTTATTCTTGTCGCAGTGATTCTTTTCGTAATGAATTCCGTCTTGAGCCACGCAACAGCCAGGGCCATCAGAATTCGTGAGGCAAAGCATTTGCAACCCGAGCCAATTGACAAAATCCCCCTAATTACGCGGGAAAATCCGACCGGTCTTTCCAAATAAAAGGGATCGATTATGCTTCTGATTCAGCTGACAATTCTGGCATTGGTTGCAATCAGCGGAACAATTGTGGTGCTTGCGCGGGACGTGGCGAGCCAGCCTACGGTTGTGAGCCTGTTCGGTCTTATCCTTGCTCTTATGTTTCTGGTATTTCAGGCTCCGGACGTTTCTTTATCGCAAATTGTAGTGGGTGCCGTCGGTCTTCCCTTGATGATTCTTCTTACGCTCGCAAAGCTGCGGCGCGATGCCCAAATCCTTGAACGCAAGGCGCAAAAGGAGAAAAGCGAATGAGTCGATCCTGGCGCTTGGCCTTATTTATCTTGGGCGCTTCCGGGATTGCCATTTTGTTTTTTCTGGCGCTGCGAACTGTTCCGTCCTCGAACGGTTTAGGCGACCGCTATGCGCAGCAAATTAACTCTCGAACCTTCCCTGAACGGAATATCACCGATGCGGTAACCGCAGTAAATTTCGACTACCGCGGATTTGATACGGTGGGTGAGGAATTCATCCTGTTCGTTTCCGTACTTGGCTCGCTGCTTTTGCTCCGTATGGCCGAGGAGCGCAAGGAAAAACTCCTTATCGACGCGGCTGAGCCATGGCGAGATGTTGGCCCGAGCGATGCTACCCGCCTTTGGATTCTTTCGATGATCGCGCCAAAAGTAGTTTTTGGAATGTACATCATCACGCACGGACAACTCACGCCGGGTGGAGGATTCCAGGGAGGCATAGTGCTGGCCTCCGCCGCGCTCATTCTTTATCTCGGAGAAAATTTTGCGGTTTTTCGCAATGTTCTCTCGCGCGCTCTGATTGAAGCCCTGGAAGCTGCTGGAGCCGGCGGTTTCCTTTTGATTGGAATGCTCAGTTGGTTTTGGGGCCGCCCCTTTCTCACGGACATTTTGCCTTTGGGAAAAGCCCATGAGCTCACGAGTGGCGGAACGATTGCCCTGATCAGCATGGCCACGGGCCTCGAAGTTTCCGCTGGATTCATTCTGCTTTTGTATGCATTTCTGCAGGAAAACCTTTTGCCCAGCGGCGAGAAATAATGCAACTCCCCGCCTCGCACGCCGTCCTTGATTTCAGTGGATACGCCGTTGCTGTATGGCTTTTTCTGATCGGCCTTTACGGCATCGTCAGCAGCCGTCATTTGGTTCACCTCTGCCTTTCTCTTACCGTTGTACAGGCTTCCACTTATGTTTTATTGGTGATCATAGGGTATCGGCCCGGACTGCCCGCCCCCGTCTTCACGGACGGCGTGCAACCCGGCAGCCCCGCCGTTGATCCCATCGTTCAGGCTCTGATGCTTACTGACATTGTGGTCGAGGCAACGGTCGTCGCGTTGCTGTTAGCAATCACGGTACGAATCCACCACAGCGCAGGTACCGCCGATCCCAAGGAAGTCGACATGATGCGAGGTTAGTCGCCATGCAATTAGCTCCGCTTCCAGTTGTGATTCCATTGGCGGTCGCCGCCGCTCTCGCAGCAATCGGATCTTTTTTGCCGCGTCGCGTGCTTGATGCCATCGCGCTAGCGACCTCCACCACGGTTCTTATTGTATGCATCGTTCTCACCCGGAAGTCATCCGGCGGGGTGATTGTTTACTGGTTCGGCGGTTGGCAGCCCGCTGCGCATTCGCGTTTTCCAGTTGGTATTTGCTTCATGATTGATCCGCTCAGCGCGGGATTAGCATCATTTGTGTGCTTGCTTGTGCTTGCGTCCTTTACTTTTTCCTGGAGCTATTTTGAATCCGTGAAGGCTCTGTACCAGGTACTTATGCTGGTGTTCCTCGCGGCCATGTGCGGCCTATGTTTAACCGGAGATCTCTTTAACATGTTCGTGTGGTATGAGTTGATGACTGCGGCGGCCGTGGCTCTTTGCGGATACGAATCAGAAGAGAGTCAATCTCTGCAGGGCGCCTTGAATTTTGCGGTGACGAATACAGTCGGGGCATTCCTTTCGCTCTCCGGGCTCGCCCTGCTGTATGCATTTACCGGCTCGTTGAACATGACCGAATTGGGTCGGACACTCGTCGAAAATCCTCCTTCGCGTCAGTTCGTCCTGGTTACGTTTTTATTTGTAATCGCTGGATTCCTTGTCAAGGCTGCTATTTTTCCATTTCACTTTTGGCTTGCGGACGCGCACGCAGTAGCGCCAACGCCGGTTTGTATTCTGTTCTCTGGAGTGATGGTAGAGCTGGGTCTTTACGCTATCGCACGTATCTATTGGCTGATCTTCGCTGATGTTCCTGTTCCCCTACAGGATGCAATTCGTACAACGTTTCTTATTGCAGGCTCAGCCACGGCCGTCCTCGGCGCGCTCTATTGTTTCGGTCAAAGACACCTGAAACGGCTACTTGCGTTCTCCACGATTAGCCACGTTGGGCTGATGCTAATTGGATTTGCGTTGCTGAATCCGCGCGCCCTGACCGGGACAGCGATTTACGTTATAGGCCACGGCTTGATAAAAGCGGGCCTGTTTATTGGCGCAGGAATTCTGCTGCATCGCTTTGGCACGGTGGACGAGTACGATATTCGCGGGCAGGCGCGGGTAATTCTTCCCATCGGCGTCATGATGGTGATCGGTGCGTGGGGCTTGGCCGGCCTTCCTCCATTCGCCACATTCTTCGGCGAGAAATTGATCGATCGAGTCAGCGTAGAGTCGCATGTGTGGTGGCTTTCCTTCGTGATCTTTATCGCTGAGGTGCTCACCGCGGGCGCGGTTTTGAGGTTTACGGCGCGCAGCTTCCTTGGTTGGGGGACGCGGGCACTCAATTACTTCGCGTGGCGCACCACATATCCAGATGGATGGTGAAACCCGCGGTGGCCACGAGCGCGTGCCCATATTCATGTGGATGCCGATGGCGCTGCTGTTGCTCGCCGCTGCGCTGCTGGCCATTCCAACGCGGGGTCGAGCCGCCGCCCTAAGATACGCATACCAATTTGAATCGGCTGAAATTTATCAGACTGCAGTCCTGCTGGACAAAAAGGAATCTTTGCCGGCGCCCAAATCCGGCGAAAGCACGCAACCTTCTTGGAATCAACTTGCAGTAGCTCTAGCTATGTTTGCAATTGCAGGCGTGTCGCTGTACCCGGAGTCGCCAAAACTAAAATTGGCGCGGTCGCTTGGTGCATTTCTTGCACGAATCGTCGTGCCGCTTCGACTGCTGCAGAGTGGCCGCGTGGGAGACTACGTTGCCTGGTTCACCTTAGGTATTGCTGCGTTTGGAGGAATGCTTTTGTTATTGCGTTAATCAGCGGCCCGAAATCAATCGGAGGTAAAAAAATCACTTTGCAACTGAGATCGTGCGGAGGCCGTCTACGGAACGCAAAATATGCCCAGCTACCGAAAATTCTGGTATGGCTCCTCTGATTTCCCCTGAGAGAAATCCATTCTCATCGCGGCATAGGCTTTGCTATCTTCGGCAAAGCATCGCGGAAACCCAGAAGGCCAACTCTACGGGTCTACACGGTTAACCTCTTTCGCTTGCTGGAAACGATGTATGGAAAACGAGGCACCCCCCAAGCAAATTTAAACGGACCTATGCCCGCCTCGATTCTGAAGGAGTCCTGCTTGCACGTGCAACGCGCCTTTCAACGCCGTATTGCGAATCGCCGGGCGGATCGCAGCAAGCGCCTTTTGAATCCCGCGCTCCACTCAGAATCGGTGCGGTGGAATGCCCAAGTCCGCTTCGGCACGTGGGCCCCCTTAAAAATTACGAGGACTGTCTTTTTGTTGGCGATGTTGTTGTCGCGTGCAGCCTTTGGACAGAGCCCCGCGCAGACGGCGCCCGGACCATCGCGTCCCGCGTCAATTCCGCTTTTCGGAACGCCGCTTCCCCCAGACGCGGTGAGAACCAATCAGCAGACAACAGATAGCTCGGACAGCGGTGCGACTCTCGCAGTCAGCGGTTCGGTAACCATCATGAGACCGTTCAACGGGAGCGCTCCTTCGGGCATTGCGTCGAATGACGTTCTCAAACTCACAATGCAGGAAGCACTCGATATGGGTCTCCGCCTAAACCTCGGCGTCGTAACTGAGGCGTCTGCCGTCTTGCAATCACGAGGGCAAAGAAAAGTTGCGCGAAGCGAGCTGCTTCCAAATCTCACCACTGCAATCAGCGAAGAATTAGAGCGTTTGAATCTTCGCACGGTTGGGGTTGAAACGAACGCGTTTCCCGAAACCGTGAAATTCAATTTCTTTGACGCTCGCGCGGTTCGTCTCCAGCAAACTCTTTTCGACGTCGTGAAAATTGACAATCTGCACAGCGCGAGTGAAACGCTGAAAGCTAGCCTGGAACAGGCGCAAAATGCGCGGGATCTGGTCGTGCTCGCGGTGGGCGGGTCGTACCTGCAACTGTTGGCCACTAAAACGCGAATTTCGGCGGCTGAGGCTCAGGTGGAAACGGCTCGCGCCATTTATCAGCAAGCAACCGACCGTCACTCCCTGGGTCTGGCGGCGCGCATTGACGTGACGCGGTCGCAGGTTCAACTGCAGACTGAAGAGCAACGGCTGCGTTCGCTTCAAGCCGGCCTGGAAACCCAGAGCCTGCGCTTCGCGCGAATCGTTGGGTTGCCGCTCGGCCAGCGGTTTATTGCGATCGATGATTTTTCCTACACGGCTTTCGACGATATGACGGTCGAGAGCGCTCTGCAGATTGCCATGCGTCAGCGCGCCGATCTCGAAGCTGCAACTTCCTCAGTGAAGGCGGCGGAAGCGGCAGTAAAGGCAGCGCAGGCGGAGCGATTGCCAAACATCACGGTCAACGGCGATTTTGGAGCCGCGGGCATCACGCCATCGCATGAATCTGCCGGCGTCTATGTGGTTTCCGGCACCATAACCTTTCCTCTATACACCGGCGGGCGCATCGGCGGCGACGTGCAGCAGGCTACCGCTGCCCTGCACCAGCGGAATGCGGAATTGCAGGATCTAACAGGGCAAGTCGATCAGGATATTCGCCAGGCTTTCATCGATTTGCGTCTTGCGGCGGATCAGGCTCGCCTCGCGACGAGCAATTCAGAACTGGCCCGCGAAACGCTCACGCAATCTCGCGACCGATTTTCCGTTGGAGTCACGGACACGGTGGAAGTTGTGCAAGCCGAGCAGGCCGTAGTGCAGGCCGACGACGATTATATTTCGGCAGTCTTTGAGCACAACTTAGCGAAGATTTCCCTCGCCCGTGCGCTGGGCAATGCCGAACAGTCACTCTCCCGGTTAATAAGGAAGTAGGATGCACGAGCCCATTCGCACAGATCAAGTTCCCGCTGCTGCACCCACCAATTCCGAAACCATGCTCTTACGCATGCTCTACGAGCAACAGCAGAAGTTGCGTGCGGAGTTTGAAGATTTTCGTAAAAATC
Source organism: Candidatus Acidiferrales bacterium (assembly GCA_035696345.1). Lineage (GTDB taxonomy): Bacteria > Acidobacteriota > Terriglobia > Acidiferrales > UBA7541 > Palsa-360. Next base: position 5,513 of record DASRQU010000145.1, on the reverse strand, counting down.
AGCAGGAGCGAAAGCAGGATGGGTCCAAAAAGGAACATAAAGACGAAGCGGGCGGCGAGAAGGAAGAGCAAAAGGAAAAAGACGACGACGAACAGAAAAATGGAGATGGGAAGGATGGCGGGGAGAAGGGAGATGACAAGAAAGATGATGACAAGAACGATGGAGAGAAGAAAGAAGTCAAAAAGCCGCCGCTTAAGGAGCGCATCGCTGGCTGGACTCGCCAGCACCCAACTGCAACCGTCCTGAGCGTTGTCGGTGTTGTTGTCTTGGTGTTTGCTGCATTTTTCGTATGGCGGTACATCGAAAGCTACGAAAACACAGACGATGCTTTTGTCGATGGCCACACGGACCCGATCAGTCCTCGAATCAGCGGCTTCGTTTCGGCGATCCACGTGGAAAATACCAATCGGGTGAAGCAAGGAGAATTACTCGTAGAACTCGATCCGCGCGACTACCAAGCATCTAGCGAACAAGCGAGCGCGAATCTGCTCGAGGCCGGTGCGGGAGTGCGCGCACAACGGCCGAATGTCCCAGCCACTGCGACGACGCAATCCACCGCAGTCGTGAACTCCCAGCTATCCGTTGCCAGCGCATCCGCGAACCTGGCCGCCGCTCAAGAAAAGTATGAGTCTGCGCTCGCCGATCTCGACCAGGCTCAGGCGAATGAAGCTAATGCAAAGCAGGAAGCCGAGCGATACCATTTGTTGGCGCTCAAGGATGAAACTTCGCAGGAGCTTGCCGATCAACACGCAACGGACGAACACGCTCAGTCCGCGATGGTCGCCTCACGTCAGAAGTCCGCGCACGCCGCTCAGAAAGTCGTCGAACAGGCTGAAGCTGCGCTCAGTCAGGCCCGCCAGCAGGCGATCGAAGTCGAGCGCAATCGTCCGCAAAACGTCGCTGTGCAACGCGAAATGCTGTCGATGCGCGAAGCGAACTTGAAAGCGGCGCAAGCTCGCGCAGACCAAGCCATCCTGAACCTTGATTACACTCGAATTTATGCGCCAGCCGATGGCATTATCGGTGACAAACAGGGGCAAGTAGGAATGCAAGTCGCGCCCGGACAGGAATTATTCGCACTCACCGAAACCACCGACATCTGGGTGACTGCAAATTTCAAGGAAACTCAAATCCGCTATATGCAGGCCGGCCAATCCGTGACGATCAACGTGGACGCTCTTTCGACCAAGTTTCAGGGGTATGTGGAAGCTTTGCCGGGTGGCAGCGGCGCCGTGTACAGCCTTCTGCCTCCGGAGAATGCCACGGGAAATTACGTGAAGGTAGTCCAGCGGCTTCCCGTGCGGATTCGTTTCCGGCCAAATCAACCGGGACTCGATCGGCTTGCTCCCGGAATGTCGGTAGAGCCTAAAGTCTGGCTGAAATAGAAAAAATTTTATTTTTGGAGAAACGTAATGCCGGGCGGCGATGCCGGAAATTGGAGGCCTAGACACAGTCCATGGCTTATCGCGCTGGCCGTTATGATCGCCACGTTCATGGAGGTCATGGACACGAGCATTGCGAGCGTAGCAGTTCCTTATATTGCCGGGAGCACAGCGTCCACGAATGACGAAGCGGAATGGGTGCTGACCGTTTACCTGGTGGCGAACGCCATATTTCTAGTTTCAAGCAACTGGTTCGCAGCGCGTTTCGGCAGAAAGCGTTTCCTAATGTTTTCTGTCCTGGTTTTTACGATAGCTTCCTTTACCTGCGGCATAGCTCCCACTCTTCTTCTCGTGTTGCTCGCTCGGTGCATCCAGGGCGCAGCCGGCGGCGCCCTCCAGCCGCTCGCGCAGGCGATCCTGGTGGAAAGCTTTCCGCCTGAAAAACAGGGCCAGGCCATGGGACTCTACGCGTTGGGTGTCGTGGTCGCGCCCGTCGTGGGGCCTGCCCTCGGTGGCTATCTCACCGACGCGATTTCGTGGCGCTGGGCGTTTTACATCAACGTTCCGGTCGGCATTCTTGCGCTACTTCTTCAGGCTAAGTTTCTTGAAGACCCTCCCTACATTAAAAATGCGAAGCCGGGAAGACTGGATGGCATAGGACTGGGCCTGCTCGGACTTTGGGTTGGGTGCATGCAGTTCGTGCTCGATAAAGGACAAGAAGACGACTGGTTTGGCAACCCGGAGATTCGCTGGGCGTTCGTGGTGATGGTCGTTGGTTTCGGACTGTTTATGGCGAGAGAATTGTTGGCTTCAAAACCACTCGTCGACCTCCGTGCGCTGACGAATCGGAATCTGGCCATCGGTTCCGTCGGCGTATTTGTTCTAGGCACGGCGATCTATTCGCTGACGACCACCCTGCCGGTGTTCTACCAAACGCTTATGGGCTATACAGCGACGGCTGCCGGTGTGACTGTGAGTCCTCGCGGGCTGGGGTCCATTGTCGCCTCGGTTCTCGCGGGCGTAGTACTTTCGAAGATCGATCCGCGCCCCGTCGTATCTCTCGGATTTGCTGTGCTTGCGTTCTCCACTTGGAGCATGGGACAGATCACTCTGGGCATATCTCCAGCTACTCTTTTTTGGGCGATCACCCTCGGGGGCTTTGGAATTACCCTTGTTTTCATTCCTCTATCAACCGTGGCATTTGGAACGATGTCGAAGAATGAAGTCGGAAACGCCAGCGGCATTTTTAATTTCCTTCGCAACATTGGCGGTAGCATCGGCATTTCAGCTGTCAACACCATTTCCCAAAGGCACCTTCAGACGCATCGCAATGAAAACGTGCACTGGCTCTCCGGTGCGAGTTGGATTTTGCGGCGTCAAATCGGTTTACTGACAGAAAGAATGCAGATGCACGCAGGGCCGCGCGTCTCAACCTTGCGCGCCTTTTCCCTGACCCAAAAGGCGATCGATCAGCAATCGCAGCTTTGGGCCTACGTTGACGATTTTCGATACCTGGTCCTGGTCTGTGTAGCGTGCGTGCCGCTCGCCTTCCTGCTGAAGAAACCTTCCAAGGACGCAAAGGGCGCTGCGTAGGGTCGATGCCGCCACCGGTAGGGCGCTTTCGCTGCACTCTTTACAGGGATTCGCCTATGGAATCGGCAGAACCAGCGTGTTAATCGATGTAAGAGTTTTGAAAGCGCAGGTAGAGCGCGCCCTGATCGAAGGCTCTTCGGACTGTCCCTCCCAAGCCCTCAGGCCGTTTTCGATTTGAGAGCGAACACAACTTACACCGGTCTGGAGCCGCTAATGTTTCGAGACGCCTGGGGTCCAATCAAACCGCATTTCAATAACTTCGCCTCGCGAGGCGGTCCGTACGTGCCTGAAGCATTAAACGGCCGCGATGAATTCACACGGCGGGAGTTTGTGGCTGCCGTTGGCGCCTTCACGGGCGGCGCGGTGTTGAGTGCCCCTGGGCTGAACGGTCAGGCGGGGGCCGCGACGGAACCGCTCGCCAGTTCGAATGCCCTTGCGGTCCCCACCGACATTGTAATCAATGGACGGCGGCAAAAGTTTCTGCTCGACCCGCGGACCACGCTCTTGGACTTGCTGCGCGAGAATCTGGGGCTGACGGGAACAAAAAAAGGTTGCGATCACGGACAGTGCGGCGCGTGTACGGTGCTCTCGAACGGTCGCCGTATCAACAGCTGCCTTTCGCTTGCGGTCAGCCATCACAATGACGAGATCACCACGATCGAAGGGATTGCGAGCGGCGACCAACTTCATCCGGTCCAGGCCGCGTTTCTTGAACACGACGGTTTTCAATGTGGCTATTGCACCCCTGGACAGATCTGTTCGGCAGTCGCCCTGTTGCAAGAGGCAAAGGAGGGAGAGGCCAGCATCGTCACGGCAGATCTCTCAAAGGAAGGGGCCGTGGAACTGACCAAAGACGAGATTCGAGAGCGAATGAGCGGAAACATCTGCCGCTGCGGCGCCTATCCCGGAATTGTCGAGGCTGTGGAAGATGCAAATCGTCGCGTCTCTGCTCCAGGGGGAACCAATCGATGAATCCTTTTGAATTTCAACGAGCCGACCGCATCGATGTTGCCATTCATGCCATCTCTCAGTCGGCGCACGCAAAATTCCTGGCCGGCGGAACAAATTTGATCGACTTGATGAAGGATGGCGTTGAAAAACCATCCCGGCTGGTGGATGTTTCCCATCTTCCTTTCGAACAGATCGAAATGCTTCCGGACGGAGGACTTCGCCTCGGAGCGCTTGCACGAAACAGCAATACGGCCAATCATCCTCTCGTCCGCAAAAATTATCCTCTGCTTTCGCAGGCAATTCTCTCGGGTGCTTCGCCGCAACTAAGGAACATGGCGACCAACGGCGGCAATCTGATGCAGCGAACGCGCTGTTTCTACTTCATGGACACCGGTTTTTCAGAATGCAACAAGCGTGCTCCTGGCAGCGGTTGCGCTGCGATAGGTGGCTTCAACCGCATACATGCCATTCTGGGCGCCAGTGACCAGTGCATCGCAACCCATCCCTCCGACATGTGCGTCGCTCTCGCGGCACTCGACGCCGTGGTTCGTGTGCGCGGACCGAAGGGTGAGCGAACAATTCCCATTGGCGATTTTCACCGTCTTCCCGGGAACACGCCGCAGATGGACACGAACTTGCAGCCCGACGAGCTAATCATTTCCATTGATCTGCCTCAATCTCCCTTCGCCAATTCCTCTCACTACTTGAAGATCCGAGACCGCTCCAGCTATGAATTCGCTTTGGTGTCCGTCGCGGCGGCACTCGATCACGATGGCAATACAATTCGCGCCGCTCGCATCGCGCTGGGCGGGGTGGCCCATAAACCCTGGCGGTCGAAACGAGCTGAAAATCTCCTTTCCGGTCAGCAGTTGACTGTTGACACCTTTCAGCGGGCGGCGGAAGAAGCCGTTCGGGGCGCAATACCGCACCGCCATAACGAATACAAAATTGAGCTTGCGAAACGTGGCGTCGTTCGTGCGCTTTGCGTTGCGGGAGGTGTGGCATGACCAATCTTGGGGCACCTATCACGCGAGTGGATGGCAAGCTCAAGGTGACCGGAACCGCGACCTATGCCGCCGAATTCAGCGTGCCCAACGTCGCCTACGCCGTGATCGTGCAGAGCACCATCCCTAACGGCCGCATTGCCGGCATGGACGCATCTCAAGCGGAGCGTATTTCGGGTGTGTTGGCGGTTCTCACTCCAGAAAATGCCCCCCGACTGCCGGCGCCCCAACGCCGAATTTCGCTCCTCCAAGACGATCAGGTTCACTACAATGGCCAGCCGATTGCCATCGTCGTCGCCGAAAACTTGCAGACCGCCTGGCACGCTGCCTCCCTCGTGCGCGTCCAATACCGCGCTGCTGTCGCCAAGCTCGACTTCACGGCGGGATTCCCAGCGTCCCGTCCCGGGAGCCATAATAATATTCCGGGAGACGTTAGCTGGGGCGACGTCGATGGCGGCTTGGCGCAGGCTGAAATTAAGATCGATCAGGTGTACACAACTCCAATCGAGCATCACAACCCGATGGAACCCCATGCGACGATTGCGCAATGGGACGGCAATCATCTGACTCTGCACGACGCCAC
>DASRQU010000144.1:0-35323 GCA_035696345.1 Candidatus Acidiferrales bacterium | reverse complement strand
TCTCAGCTTGCCGCAATTTCGCCGGAAGGGAAACTCTCCGCATTGCACGCCGCCGTTTTCCTTCTGCACGGCTCCACGGACGACATCATTCCATCGACCGAAAGCTTATGGCTGGAAAGAGATATTCCGCATGCCTATTTGCGCGAAGCGCTTATTACTCCAGCAGTCTCACACGTAAATCCTGACAAAAACGCCATGTGGAAGGATCAGCTTCGCCTCGTGGAATTTCTGGCCGACGTACTGCGCGCCGCAAACTGATTTACAACGAACAAAATACGCTCGGTTGGAGCAGAGCCCCTGGGAACGCCAATCTCCCGATTGGCGGGTTCAGGTCGCCAATCGGGAGATTGGCGTTCCCAGGCAAACCTAATACTCAGAGTGAACTTTGCGAATGCTTCGCGAAAGTAATTTGGAATCTCAATATTCAGATTTGCTCACAACTCACAAATTACGTCCCTCCTACTTGCTGCTCGCCTGAACTCCCGCCGCCGGCCGCCGCTCGTACAATTGCGATGCAATCTTCAGCATCTCGTCGCGATCCGAAGCTAACAAAAATCCGGCAGCAATTTGCCGGTCCACGGACTGCGCATACAGTTTTAAATAATTGGCTTCGCTTCCGTAGCGCTTCGTAAGTTCCTCGGGAGAAAACTGCTGCCAACCGCCAAGATTTCCGCACGTGGCCTCAATCGACGCAGTCGTAACCGGCGGCAGCGACGGGGGAACCGCGCGGCCAACCGGGTTCTCTACGTCCGGAAAGCGAACGCCGCCGATCGGCTGCGCGTTCTCATCCACCAACGGGAGATAAATCCGTACTCCCGTCAAATGATTCACGTTAGGAACTTTTGACGGGACCGGGTCCGGATCAAGCTCAAAGAGCGTGGACCGCGGCAGCGACGGCGCCTGCTTGGCCGAGGGCACTTTCAGTTCGTTCTCCAACTCCAGCGTGACTGCGCGCAAATACGCCGAGTGCGGAATCGGATTGAGGTCAATCACTTTGCCATCGTTACAGCGGCTGAGGCGCGCGCTGATTTTACTTTGATTCATTGGCGCGGGAGCGTGCGCGCTGGGCCAGTCATAGCGGCGCATGCGCGGATTCGCCGGCACGACGTCCGTGAGGCTCGCGCGAAGCCGGTAAAAATCCGTGTAATTCGCGATGTCAATATAAAAAGGATCGCTGAGATGGCCGCTCAATATTTCCGTGGCGCTGAGCGGCTTTCCGTCCGGCACTACGTATGGAAATTCCTTTGCGCCGGCCTGCGCAGCAAGTTCGTTCAGCGCCAGCCAGTTGCCCGTCCCATCCACTGCAATTACTCCCTGATACACGGCGGAGCCTTCGACAGGGTCTGCGTTAAACCCCTCCGCCAAAAAAGTGTTGGCGAAAAATCCGCTGAGGCTCACGCCGCCGAGAATCAGCGTGTGATAGGTTCCAAAATCCACTGATGGTTTCGGGTTCAGCGGTGTGCGCCCGGCCAGCATTCGTCCAAAATCACGAATGATCACCTCGCCCACGCCCTCTGCCGCCATCGGAACGTTTTCAGCCACGCCCGGTTGCCACTGCACGCGTGCGTATGAGGTCGCGTGAGCAAACAGAAAACCGTTGCCCGCATCTCCGCCCCCAGGTGTGTTTGAGGGCGGTCCTGAAATTTCCACCTCATGCAGCGCGTTCAGGAACACAGGAGTGCCGCGATTCTCCGCCTCGACGAAGACAACCGTATTTGTGCGGGGCTTTTCCGGCGCGGTAATTTCAAATTCCGATTGGTACGGATAGTTGCCATCCGCGTCGTGTGCGAGATTGTCAAATCCCTGGATCGTGTCGCGGGCAGCAACCACTCCGGTCACCGTTCCCCACGTTCGCTTATATGCAACTCCACCAAAGGATCCGACGGACTCCGATCCTGCAATCGTCACATATGTAATTTTGGATTGCTGATCGCTCGCGGGATGAGTTGGCGCGGCGTCTTGCGCTCGCAGAGAAATGAATGGAAGCGTGATGAGCGACGCGGCGCACAGCGCGCCTTTGACGAATCGGCTGCACTTGCTTTGAAGAACGGGCATCGAAGGTTTCTCCCCAGTTCTGCCTGCGCAGACTATAGCCAATCAAAAATTAGTTTATACCAATTCCAGGTCCGCCAACGCACACACAATGATTCCGGAGTGATGTTCCTGAAGGCCCCTCGCATGTAAGCACAAATCGGAGAGAAATTCGTCGCTACTTTCGGAATGACGATCAATGATTGAGTAGCACAGCCGCTCCTGGCTGTGTGCACTTTGCAAGGCCGCACAGGCAAGAATGCCTGTGCTACTCAAACCTTCGCTCTCGCACCATTGCTCTCGACCACCGAATCCCATTACAATGAGGCTTCACTCCGCACCCGCCCAATCCGTCCCGTTAATGAGAAAGGCTGCATGGCTTCTCGAACAGTCTGGCATTTTGCTTATGGCAGTTACATGAACCGCGCGCAGATGCTTGCGCGAGCAGGAAATATTTTGGAAGAACGCAACGCGTTTCTGCCGAATTACGAAGTCCGTTTTAACAAAAAAGTTCGCGGCGGCACCGCGGGAGCTAACATTCAGATGGCTTCGGGCAAGACCGTTCACGGCGTGCTGTATAAAGTGGACGAAAGCGCGCTCCGTTCGATCGATCGCTACGAAGGTGTTCCGGACCACTACCGCCGCATCGAAGTGCAGGTGACACCTGAAGGCGGCCAGCCCGTTCCCGCGCAAATTTATATCGCGTCAAAAGTGGAAAAAGGTTTGCGCCCCTCTGCACCCTATTTGCAGGCTATGCTGGATGGCGCGGGTGAACACAATCTGCCCGCTTCCTACATTGGCGAGATCAAGAGCGCAGCTGGAGCAGCCTGAAAGTTGTTGCCGCTGTCGCCTCGAAAGTATACGGTCAACATTTAGGAGGGACCATGGCTACTTCGTCGTTGCCGCGGGCTGCATCCCGTGGAGGCAGTTTCCTTGTCGAATCGTGCGATCCGGAAGACGTTTTCTCTCCCGCCGAACTTACCGACGATCAAAAATTAATTGGCCAGACGGCGGAAGAATTCGTCCGCAACGAAGTGGTCCCCGTCATCCCCGATTTGGAAATGCACAAGCCGGGCTTGATCGCGCAGCTGTTGAAAAAAGCCGGAGAAATTGGATTGCTCGGCGGCGGCGTGCCAGATGAGTACGGCGGCGCGGGCCTCGACAAGGTTTCGAGCGTGCAGCTCGCCGAAAAATTGTCCGCATACGCATCCTTCGGCGTGAGCCACGGCGGACATTCCGGTATCGGCACGCTTCCCATCGTTTTCTTCGGCACCGAAGAACAAAAGAAAAAATATTTGCCCATCCTCGCGACGGGCGAAAAACTGGCGGCCTACTGCTTGTCCGAACCGCAAGCCGGATCAGACGCCCAAAACTCCCGCACCCGCGCTGTGCTTTCCCCTGATGGAAAATCGTGGATCCTGAACGGCCAAAAGATGTGGATCACCAACGGCGGCTTCGCGGATATTTACATCGTGTTCGCGAAAGTGGACGGCGAGAAATTTTCCTGCTTCATCGTGGAGCGAGGTTTCCCCGGATTTTCCGCGGGGGCGGAAGAAAAGAAAATGGGCCTGAAGGGCAGCTCCACCACGGCCATCTTTTTTGAAAATTGCGTGGTGCCCAAAGAAAATCTTTTGCACGACGTGGGTCGCGGGCACATCGTCGCCTTTAATATTTTGAATGCAGGACGGTTCAGCCTGGGGGCTTATTGCACCGGCGGCTCGAAAGACACGCTGGCGATCGCATCGAAATATGCCAAAGAGCGCGTCGCATTCGGCAAGCCGATCGCCGAGTTCGGCCTGATCCGCGAGAAGCTCGCGGAAATGGCCATCCGCATCTTCGCCGTCGAATCGATGATCTATCGCTCGGCGGGCCTGATGGATAAAGCCACCGCTGCGGCAGGTGAAAATGCCGGCACGTCGCAACAGTCCATGAAAGTCTACGAAGAGTACGCGATTGAAAGCTCCATCAGCAAAGTCTACGGCTCGGAGTTGCTCGATTTCGTGGTGGATGAGGCTGTTCAAATTTTCGGCGGCTACGGCTTTCACGAGGACTATCCCGTGGCGCGTTCGTACCGCGATTCGCGCGTGAACCGCATCTTCGAGGGCACCAATGAAATCAACCGGATGCTCATCATTCAGATGCTTATGAAGCGCGCCACCTCCGGCGTGCTTCCCCTGATGCAGGCGGGCGCAAAATTGCGCGAGGAAATCATGGCTGGCCCTTCGTTCGATGAGCCGGAGGGCGGAGCGTGGGCGGGAGAAGAAAAAATTCTGGCCGGGCTTAAAAAAGCATTCTTGCTCGTGGCCGGAGCCGCGCTGGAAAAACATCGCGAGCGGCTCGCGGACCAGCAGGAAATTGTCGCGACGTTGTCGGATATTGTCATGGAATGCTACGCGGCGGAGTCTTCTTTGCGCCGCGTTCAAAAAGCAGAATCGGCACGCGGTGCGGAATCGACAGCCGTTATGGCCGACGCCGCGAGAGTATTTCTGCATGACGCTGCGGACCGCGTGGAAATTGGTGCACGCAAAGCCATGGCCGCGGTGCTCGACGGCGACATGCTGCGGACGCAACTGGCCGTGCTGCGGCGTTTCTTGAAACGCGAGCCTGCCGATACCGTCGCCATGCGCCAGCGCGTCAGCGCCGCGGTGCAGGCCAATGATCGCTACCCATTTGAAGGCCGCTGATCCGACAGAACGCATTGAAACCTGCTGCAAGATCTTATTTGCAGGAGTGTGACTCTGTCACGTATCGTGACATTATGTGTTAAATGTAAATGCATTGTAAAGCGGCAGCTGCGCCGTTTTTAAATAAACTGCACCCCAACGGAACTGCAAAAAAGTGGTCCGAATTTCTAAAGAATTCCTGATTTATCCCGTACTAGTATTTACATACTTCATTCGGACAGTTCTTTCTCCCCTCACCCGCAAGAAAAAGAATGACTTGCGATTTCGGTTGAACCTGACTCTTCTGGGCGACGAATTGCATCCAATGACACGAATCGATACAGGGGGGACTGCATTGAAGTTCAGTACGTGGTTTCGCGAGAGCAAGGCAAAGAAGTGGCTGTGGATTGGCTTGGGGGTTTTTGCCGCATTACAAATTTACTTTGTCCGCGAGCTCTTGATCGCCCTGATGTTGTTCACCGGACTGTTCATCGTCTGCGCCATTATAGCGCTGGTCTTGTACCTGGTTGATCGCGCCAGCCGTTGGGGATTGGACGCCGCAGGAACTCAGGCCAAGCGGGCGCTGATCGCGGCCGAAGAGATCAGCAAAAAGCCGCTCCGCCGTCCACGTTCAGAGACTGCCCAGTAATTGCGCTGGCTTCGTCCGAACACAGGAACAGGGCAGCGGCCGCAATTTCGTTGGCCGTCTGTCCCCGCCCTTGCAGGATTGTGTTCAGAAAGCCTTTCAACTGGTCTTCCTTGGAAACACCCAGGAGGCTTGCCAGCGTCTCCCCTAAGTCCTTTGACATCTTTGTTTCCGTGACGGGCCCCGGGCAGATCGCGTTTACGCGCACTCCTTTGCGCGCCGCCTCAGCCGCCACCACTCGCGTCATTCCCAGCATCCCCGCCTTTGCCGACGCATAGGGCGAGCCCCATCCAAAGGCCGATTTTGCCGACAGGCTCGAGATGTTCAAAATGACGCCGCAGCCGCGCGCATACATTTTCGGGAGTGCGAGCCGCGTAAGGAGAAACGCCCCGCGCAGGTGGACGGCGATCACGCGGTCCCATTCCGCGGGCGTAATTTCTTCGATCGGTTTCACGGGCCCGTATTCCCCGGCGTTGTTCACGAGGATATCCACTTTGCCGAATTGAGCTTCGGCCTCGCGCATTAGCCGCTGGCATTGCGTTTCGTCCGCGACGTCTGTGGGAACGGCCACGGCGCGCCCGCCGGCTTCACGCACTTCGCCCGTAACGGCTTCAATTTCCGACACCGTTCGTGCGGCGAGCACTACTGCAGCGCCTTCTCCCGCAAACCGCAGCGCCATTGCGCGCCCGATGCCGCGTCCGCCGCCCGTAATGATTGCCACCTTATCCGCAAGCAACATTTTCACCCCCCGCAACAATCTTACGCAACAGTTTGGCAGCATAGCATCTGCGAACCGCCCCTCCAAAGCCGGCGAGCAGCGCAGACTTCAGCCCGCGGAAAAAGTAGCACAGGCACTCCTGCCTGTGCGGTTTTCTCAAAACTTCGGGCGGCCAAATCGCCATAATCCACAAACCGCACAGGAGTACCTGTGCTGATAAATTCTCGGCCGCACCGATTTTTTCCGCAGCCTGTTCAGCCCGTCTGTTTTGAATGTTAATTCGGCAGAATCTAAACCAGATAGGCTGAAGCCCGTCCTACCAGACCCGGATTTCGTGGCGCATGCAAGATGCCGGCGCCACAAGAAGCTGCACACAACTTGCGCCTGCGTCACTGAATTTATCTGCAAAAATTGCAAGTGTTTGCACGTATTGTGACTAGCGGCGGTTACAGCAGGATGATACGATTCCGTTCGTGCGACCCCGCCTGCAGCAAACGGAATTACGTCTGCGCAAATTCAAATATGCGGACCAGAAAAATCTCTTCTCAATTGTAGCTGCGGTATTCCTGCTCGTCGCCGCAGCATGCGAAACGCAGTGCACTGCGAGCACACCCCTCTATGAAACGTCCGGCGCAAAAGACCACTACCTGTTGCTTGTCAACACCGCGATGGCTCGCCAGATGGACGCGCAGAAGTTAACGCAATTCGATCGCTCGCCCTACGACGGCCTGGCGGTTTCGTTCTCCGCTGCTTACGACGTTTCGCCCGTGCCCACGCCGGCGTTGATTGAATCGCAGCTCGCCGCCTGGAAAAATTACACCAGCAAACAGATTTGGCCGTGGGTGTACCTGAATCGCATGATTGGCGCCAGCGGCACCGAAGGAGACGCGCTTTCAAGAGTGCCCTATTTTCAGAAATTTCAGGGATTAGACTTGGATGGCAAAGCGGGTGCGCAAGACGATTTTCTGCGAAGTTGGCGCAGTGGCCTGCGCGCGGCGCGGGACGCCGGCGTGGCGGGAATTGTTCTCGATCTGGAATTTTACAACAACTATACAGCGAATGATATTTCGGAACTCGCGCTCATGACTTCCATGTCGAAGGATGAAACGCTGCGAGCGCTGCGAACCCTTGGAGCGCGCATGGCGGACATCGCATCTACCGAGTACTCCACTGCGGTGATCTGGATCTTGTTCACCGGTTTCACGCGCCCGGATTACCGAATCATTGACGGGCAGCCTTACTTTCTTGCTGGCACTTACATCGCGGAAGGGTTGCTGGACCGGATCCGGCAACAGAAACTATCGCTGCACGTTCTCGCGGGCGGCGAAGTGAGCCTCGGCTACTGTCACACTTCCATCGAGGATCTCCGGCAGTCGATTGACAAGCGGGCGGCTACCTTTAACCCCATCTTGCAGAAATATCGCGGAAGTTTGGAGATGGCTGGAACCGTGACCCTGTGGAGCGATACAGCGCAGAAGAAAAACTGGGTGGCCCAAGGAGCCTGCAAAGATGCGTCCGCAGCGACGGTCGAAGATCTCATTCCATACATGGAAACATTATTCCGTACGTATCGCTATAACTGGATATACGGTTCGCCAAATGGTGGCTATCTTGCTTTTAATCCGGCGGTTACGCCCCGATTTGACGCGGCCATTGCGAAGGCGAAACAGCAAGCATACGGGCAGGTAGGCGTCGCACCGGTCATCCATCCGACGGCGACGCGATGATTGCGTACTCGAGCGACTTACATTGCTGCAGCTTAATTTTGGGAAGATCGCATGGCCAATTGGCCGCCGCGCCGATTCTCTGACCTGCGGCGAGAGCCCTTATGATTGCCCTTGCGATGCAATTTCGACTTCTTCGATAGCTGACTGATGATCTTGCGCGTTTCTTGCTCGAGGATGGCTTCCACTTCTTCGGATTTCCGCTCCCCTCGGGCAACGCGACTTACATAAGAGGGGTCAACTCCCACTCGAGAGGCCACGCGAACATATAATCCTCGAAATACCGACGCCAGATTCTTCGGCTGTAAATCGATTCTAGGTTTTGTCATTGGCGATTGAGTCTTTTTTGTGAATTTAACAACGCTCTTCCCAATACTCTTTAGCTTCAACGTTAAATTTTGCTCACTGATATCGCGCTTTCGAGGTACTACGACGGCAAGTCACAAAAAGTGTCGCAAGGAGATTAAAATGTTACGCGCGGCTCCTTAGTCAGGCAATACAGATTTCTATGTAGATATCTTAAATTATTTAAATTTGCAACCGATGATCTTAGTTTTGGTTGTGGAAAAGTTGAAGATGTGCCGATTTGTTACGCTCAATACAAGTCTAAACGCAGCGTTCCGCCTCGCTATCTGGTGGGGAACGTCCCGCTAGATCTTTTCCGTGTGCTGCCTAGATTGAAATATTCTTTTTCCTGTGGTGTCATTTTTCGCTGCATCGCTGCTTCAAAGATTCGTTGGATTGGGGGAATCGTGGTGCGGGACCTGCGAGTTGCGCGTGCAGGGGAAAGCCGTTCTCGAGTCATATCCGTTCTCCTTTTTGCGTCGTCAGCGCCGCATGTTCGAGGCTGGGAGCCGGAGTGCGATAGCCCGGACGTAACTGTTAGGAGTATGTACGTTAGAGTACAATAACGCAAATGGTGTCGATGGCAATGCAGATTCGCGACGCTCATTGTGACTGGGTTATCAGCTCAGAATAGAGCGCAATTCATCGGCGAGGGAGGACTACTATTTGACGGGACTTAGATCGAGGCCAAAGTGCGGTTTTTCGAACGTTCCGTCGACCAGCACGGGCACGTCAGAGCCGTGGCTTTTATCGAAGAAGGGGTCGAGAACCTTCGCAAACAGCGACTTAATGCCCCTCGTGCTCTTTGAAAACTTGGCATCCATCTTGACCGTTCCGTGAAGGTCAACCTTCTGATTCAGCAGGTTATACGTCCCATGCATGCGTGCGTCGGCCCCCGGAACCTGGTAGCCTAGCTCCGGAAAAGTAGCGATGCCGTTCCGCACCACGGCGCGGCCGTTGACATGGGAGGTTACATTGTCTGGGGCTTCATCTTGCTGATCTTTGGGCTTCTTTTTGCCACTCGCAGTCTGGCTTAACTCGTCCACGGTTTCCTGCCGCTCCTTACGCTCAAACCGTGCGTCTGAAATATCGAAATCGCCTACTACATTCACCTCCTGTAAGAACGGCTTGCCCTCGGGAGGAACGGCGACATGCCCCTGCATGCGTGTTATGCCGGACATCGGCGGCCGTTTGTCTTTGTTGAAAAGATGCAGCATGTCTTCGATGCGTCCTTTTGCGATTACGAAGTCGAGTGCTGTGTATTTAGCGGAGGAACCGTCTTTGCTTGCGATGCTGCCCTTTGCGTTGATATTGGTTTTTATGTATGTGGCGTCCACGTTCGTCAGTGTAACGTCGCCTCTCGCCGCATTCACGATGGCTTGAAATTGCGTGTGAAGGGGACCTGAATGTCCGGTGTGTACAACCTCAAAATCCGGAGTATCGGTTACCCCTTGAACGCCGATCTGCTCGAGTGGTCCCGAAAACGTCCCCACCGAATTCACGATTCCCGCGATGCCCTCGAACATGCTCAGGTCGCCGCCGTCGAACGTATATTTCCCGGAGACTGGTGTTTGGCCAGGACTATTTTGGTTGTATGGGCCGAAGTGTCCCGTAGAGGTGATCTCCGCGGGAGGTTCTGGATTGTGCATCGCTAGGGTGTAAGACATCGCGCTTTTGTCGCTGATCGATCCCAGACTCAGTTCGTGAAAATCAAATCGCAGCACCGGCTTTTTGTCGGCGCGCTCGACTTCCATCACGGCCCCATTGGCGATCAATTGGCCGATCGTCATGGCCGATTGCGTGGACCCGCCGCTGAACGTGCTCGTGTTGTTGGCCGGAGAAAAGTAGAGGTGCAAGCCGTCTACAACCACTTTGGAGATGTAATGCGGGCGAAACGTAAAGTTGACATAGCTTCCCTGGATGACTAGTTCACGAATTGCCACGATGGGCGGCGACTCCGGCGGGCTAGATGTGCGACGGAATCGAATGCCTTGCGCCTTGCAGCCGGGATGGGGAAAATAAACCTGCTGAAAATGATCGACGGTTATCTCGCTCGGAAATGTTTCCCGTAAGGATTCCACAATTCTTTTCTGCGAATAAGGAAAATATCGAACAAAAATTATAAAGGCGACGATCGCCAACGCCACGGCAACAGGGATGACCCACACCCATCGTCGCGTGAAAACGCCGGAGGAGCCGAAGCCTGCCTCGCGTGTTGGAACTGGCATTGTCGGACGGTCTACACTGGCCACGAGTCTCCTCTGCACGCCCAGGCTACCGGTTTAGCTTCGCCCGAATGGCAACTCGTGTCGATAAGGTTGTCAGGGTATTCCCATAAATTCTGTAATGATGGCGCGTACGGGCGTGACGTAAAATAACCCTCAATTAAGATGGCTTTTGAATAGCGAGATCCAAGCCTGTGTGCTAAAGATAGGCAAACCACCAGTTCAAAATTGATCGGAGGCGCACATGCCAAATCGGGGCCGCCGCGAGTTTCTGAAAAATTCGATGGCGTTGGGAATTGTTCCCGCCGCAGAAAAGTTTTTGCACACTCGCATTTCCCCAGACGAGGCGCCGGCTTCCGCGCCGCAACAATCCAGCGCAAAGTTTTTCCCCGGATTTAAACGCGAGCAGATCAAGACGTCGGGCGCGGCGATCAACACCATTTACGGCGGAAACAAAAACGGCTCGCCGCTTTTGCTCCTGCACGGCATTCCGGAAACCCATGTCCTGTGGCGCAAGGTCGCACCGGAATTGGCGAAGGATTATTTTCTAGTTATGCCCGACCTCCGGGGTTACGGCGACAGCGGTAAACCTCCGGGCGGCGACGACCATTTCGGATACTCGAAGCGGGCCATGGCGCAGGACCAGGTGGAAGTGATGAAGCATCTGGGATTCAATAGGTTCGCGCTGGTGGGCCATGATCGCGGCGGTCGCGCCGCGCACCGCATGGCTCTCGATCATCCGGAAGTGCTCACCAAGCTGGTCATCCTGGATATCGTGCCGACCTACCTGCTGTACCAGAGCATCACCCAGGATTTTGCCACCGTTTTTTACCACTGGTTCCTGCTGGTGCAGCCGCCACCGTTTCCGGAGACGCTTGTTGCAAACAGCGCGGAATATTTTCTACGGTGCACGTTGCTTTGGCTGGGAGGGAGCAAGATCACGGACCCGTTGCCTGCGTGGATCGAGCCGGAGGTGTTTCAGGAATATTTCCGCGCCTTTCGCGACGCCGCCACCATTCATGCGATTTGTGAGGACTACCGTGCGGCGGCGTCCATCGATCTCGCGCATGACAAGGCCGATTTGGATAAGAAAATTCAGTGCCCGCTGCTCGTCCTGTGGTCGGAGAAAGGCCCATTCCATCGAATGTACAACGTCTTGCAGACATGGCGGGACCGTTCTGTCCACGCAGACGGAAAAGCGATGCCGACGGGACATTTTCTGCCAGAGCAAATGCCTGCCGAGTTGACGCAGGAACTAAGGACCTTCCTGCGCAGCTGATCGGGTTGAGTAGCACTGCCATGCCTGCCAGTGCAGTTTTGTGAGCTTATGGAGGATTCGGCAGCCCGAAGTTTCGAGAAAATCGCACAGACAGGAAGGCCAGTGCTATTTTTTCCGCAGGCTGAAGCCCGCGCCACCCGGGCCACAGAGGGGTTGCATGCTGGGCCATACTGGTATAAAACGTCCTCCGTCCAAACAGAAGTGAAAAAGCAGAATCGCGGTTCACGCGCACTGGAATAAAAAGAGTGACCGTGGGGCGCAAGCCTGAACGTAACCGGGAACAACAAGGGGGAATTGTGAGTCAATACGCGAACTCGACCAGCCATCTGGAAAACGTGTCTACCCGTCAGGCGACCAATACGATGGTGGCATACGCCATTTTGCGTTTAGCGTTTGGGGCCAACATTCTGCTTCATGGTCTAAGCCGGCTGCTGAATGGGCGGGCCGCATTCCTTGCATATCTGACTCATTATTTCGAGCACGCCCATTTAATTCCGCAAAGTATGTTGCCAATTTTTGGCGCTGTTCTGCCGTGGGTGGAAACGATTGTTGGTGTGTTGCTGGTGCTGGGCCTGTTTTCGCGGTTCACATTAATTTTTGGGGCGTTGGTCATGACGGTGCTGGTCATCGGCACAAACCTGGCACAGGACTGGCTCGTTGCCGGACTCCAGCTGCCTTACTGCTTTATTTATTATTGCCTGCTCGTCCATATCGATGAAAACAGTATTTCACTCGATTCCATCTTCGGAATTGGCGGTCGCTAAGCAAGACCCCTCCCACCCCCACAGCCACACTTGAGCCGCGCGTTTTTTGCGAGGCTATTTGTCCGCACTCCTCGATTTCCTGTTTGAACCGATTCGCAAGGGCCGTCGGCTCCGGCTTTCCGTCAAGGCGCCAGCGTTTGAGTCGCCAATTGACTATTGCGGTTCCCGAAACTCATTGCAGGAGCGTGGTTTGCTGGGCATAGAGAGGCATGCTAAATTTTTGTGCTGGATAAAAATTCAGCGAAAAGTTTCATGCCGATACAGAGACCACCAGTCACGCCGCGCCAAAAGACCTCTTCGGTAGAGATCTATTGGAAGGCTGTTACCTATCGCACAGTCCTTATTTACATATTGCTGATCGTGGCGGTGCTGGTGGCGATCTCGTACGTGATTTTCCCGGATGCGTATAGCGTCGCATTCACGAAAGTTTCGCAGGCGGTGGGCGCAGCGGCCCCTGCAACGGCGGAGTTAACGGCGAAGCAGGCCAAGTTTGTAAATCTGGACGGCCGCGTCCAAGTAAAGAAGGTGAATTCCGTGCAGTGGGTCACGGCGGATTACCGCATGGCCCTGGATAAAGGAGACCTGATTCAAACCGGCGGAGACGGCGCGGCGCGCATCACCTTTGCGGATGGCACGACGTACACGGTGCAGACAGACACCCTGGTCACGGTGGAAGAGAATTCGGTGGGCCGCGACAGCGAAACACGCGTCGCCATGCACATCACGTCCGGCGCGGTAGACCTCACGACCGGTTCGTGGGACTCGCCCAAGTCGGAGGCTAAAGTTTCCTTTTCGAACGCGGTGGCCTCGATTCAGCAAAACAGCCGCGCGGCCGTCCGCAGCGATCCAAAAACGAGTGAGACGGAAGTTACGGTTTCTGCCGGAACTGCTCAACTTTCCACGTCCGACGGTCGACAGCGCGTGGAGATCGGCCGATGGGAGCGCGTAACCGTCCCGCAGAGCGGCGGAACCGTGGTGAAGACGAATGTCCTGGCGCCCCCGGATCTGGCGCAGCCGTTAAATCTGCAACCGCTGATCGTGCCCGATCCGAAGCATGCCCCCGTGCGGTTCGAATGGAAGCCCGTGGCGGAAGCGGTGAGCTACGAACTGCGCATCAGCACAACTTCCATGTTCTCGCGCGTGGTGGAAGATCGCAAATTGGTCGGCACGTCCACGGAAATCACGGGTTTCGACCAAGGGGACTACTTTTGGGACGTGATTGCCATGGATCAGGAGAAGAGGGTCAGCGCTCCGAGCGATACCTTTAAGTTTACACTCGCGACACAGGGCAAGGGACAGGACATGCTGCTGGAGGTCGGAAGCACGGCGTTGCATGGTAACGTGGTAGAGATCACGGGACGAACAGAACCTGGCGCGGCACTCATCATCAATGGGGAACAGGTCGCTAACGTCCAGCCTGACGGCCAGTTTAAATATTTCACGTCGCCCTTAACCCGCGGTAGCCAGACAATCGTCCTTACTGGACAGAATCGGCGTGGCGGCACCGCGATCAAGCGGATAGAAATAGTAGTTCCATAACCTGGATGGGCTTGGAAATCGTGCGAGCCCGCCGGAAAAAATTTTACAGAAGGGCGACCGGGGACGCCCTATGACGCGAGTTCCAGCAAGCGCGTGAGCGTCCCGGCACTGAGGGAAACATGTCCAATAACGGTTACAACCTGCGCTCGGTCTTCAGTCTGTTTTCTTCAGATCTGGCGATTGACCTAGGCACGGCCAACACGCTGGTCTACGCCAAGGGCAAGGGCATTGTGGTGAATGAACCGTCGATCGTAGCGATCAACAAAAACAGCGGCGAAGTCGTGGCGGTGGGCAAGGAAGCCAAGGAAATGCTCGGCCGCACGCCCGGCAACGTGGTGGCGATCAAGCCTATGAAGGACGGCGTCATCGCCGACTTCAAGGTGACCGAAAAGATGCTCACCTACTTCATTCAGAAGGCGCACAACCGCCGCATGCTCGTACACCCGCGCATCGTCATCGGAGTCCCGAGCGAGATTACGCCGGTGGAAAAGCGCGCCGTGCAGGATTCTGCGTACCGCGCGCGTGCGAGCGAAGTGTACCTCGTGGAACAGGCCATGGCCGCGGCCATTGGCGCGGGCCTGCCGATTGAAGAGCCTTCCGGGAACATGGTGGTGGACATCGGCGGCGGCACGACGGACATTGCCGTCATTTCCATGAGCGGCATCGTGTATTCGCGTTCGGTGCGCGTCGCGGGAAATGAAATGGACGAAGCCGTGATGCAGTACCTGAAGCGCAAATACAACCTGCTGGTGGGCGAGCGCACGGCGGAGCAAATTAAAATGGAAATTGGCTCCGCATATCCGCTGGAAAAGCCGCTGACCATGGAAGTGAAAGGCCGCAACCTGATTGAGGGCGTGCCGCGAACCGTAACCATCGATGACAGCGAAATTCGCGAAGCGCTTTCGGAATGCGTCGCCACAATTCTGAATGCGTGCCGCGTAGCACTCGAGCGCACGCCGCCTGAACTCTCCGCGGATATCAGCGACCGCGGCATTGTGCTGACGGGCGGAGGTGCGCTGCTGAAAAATCTGGACAAGCGCATTCGCGAGGAGACCGGATTGCCGGTGTCAATTGCCGATGATCCGCTGGCGTCCGTGGTGCTCGGAACGGGCAAAATGCTGAGTGATTTCCGCTTGCTGCGGCTCGTTTCCATTGACTAAATTTTTTATATTCGTCGTAGTTTATTTTGAAGGCTGTTTCCGCGATGATTGCAATTCCTTCTCGTCATAAATCTCTGACGTTGCTTGCCGGCGTTGTCGTCGTGCAGGTATTGCTGCTGGCCGCGCAAATCAAGCGCGAACAGCAGGTGCGGCTGATCCGCGTCTGGGCCGTGGAACTGGTTTCTCCCCTGCAGCGCGTCGCGGCCTGGTCGATTAACGGCGCTGCGCACGGCTGGGGAGGATACGTCGGCCTGCGCACGGCGCAAAAAGAAAACGACGCGATGCGCGCGGAAATGGAGCGCCTCAAAATCAGGAACGCTGAACTCGAAGGCCGCGCGCTGGAAGCGGACCGCCTCGCCGCGCTTCTTAACTTTCACAACGCGCATGCCGAAACTCCAATGATCGCCGCGCACGTGATCGGCGGAAGCCCTGACTCCGGAAGCCAGATGGTGAATATCGACCGCGGGTCGCGCGATGGGATTCGTCGCGACATGGGCGTGATCACTCCGGACGGCGTGGTCGGGAAAATTTTCGCAGTGTATCCGGACATTTCGCAAGTGTTGCTGATGGGTGATAAGGAGAGCGGCGTCGGCGCGTTGCTGGCGGACACGCGCACGCAAGGGCCCGTGAAGGGAACCGGCACCCCATTATTGTCTCTTGACTATATCAGCAACGATGAAAAAGTAGCGGTCGGCGAAGCGGTTCTCACGTCCGGGCAGGATCGTATCTTTCCAAAAGATTTGCCCGTGGGCACGATCGTCGATTTTGTGGCGGATCCGAAAACGCCGTTCATGCGCATCCGCGTGAAGCCTTCCGCGCGCCTTGACCGGCTGGAGGAAGTTTTGGTCCTGCAGACGAGGCAGGAACTGAATATGAAAAAGGTGCAGGACGTGGACTCAGCCCCCGTTTCGTCGCCAGCGGCAGGGAAACCGCCGGCCGCGCCTGCGTCATCGCCCGTTCCTGCGCCGACGGCGACAACCGCGGTTCCGGCGAAAAAACCGGCAGCGCAATAGAGCGATAAAGCGGCCAACTATTACCGGCAGAGAATAAAATATGGAAAGCACTGAAGTTTACGTCGGGCCAGAGCCCCACATTGAAGTTCACAAATACTACAGCGGAATAGTTCCTGTTGCCGTGTTGCTGGCGCTCGTCCTGCAGGCATTTTTACCCGTATATATTCGTTCGGCCAATTATCTGGAACTGCCTCTGCTCGTTACGCTGTATTTCGCGCTCAGCAAACGCAACCCTTCGTCCGGATTATTGCTCGGGATGGTGGTGGGTTTGCTCCAGGACAGCCTGAGCAGCACGCCCCTCGGCCTGTATGGAATTGCCAAAACGCTGGTCGGATATCTTGGCTCGTCGATCGGGTCACGTATTGACGTGGAGCATCCAATTTCGCGATTCCTGTTGACGGTCGGTTTTTATTTCTTTCACCACGCAGTGTTCGTATTTACGACGAGGACTTTATTGGCCCGGCACGACAATGCGTATCTCACGCTGCCGATTGTGATCGCCTCGCTTGTGAATGCCGTCATCGCGATAGGATTGTTCCCCTTTCTGGACCGCTTCCGGAAGCCTTCCTGAGGCTGGGGAGTATCGGATTGGTCGCGCGCAGTCTTGCGTGTGTTCGGTGTAAATGCTAGTGTGGTCGATGGTTAGGTGTGGAGAAAACCCGCAAGGTGTGCGGAGATGACATCCGCACGGAGTCGAGTTCGCCATTTCACTCATGAATGATAAACGGCTGCCCACGGAGCGGCTTGCGGTCGTTTCCTATGGGATCGTGGGCGTGATTGCGCTTCTCCTGTTGGGCTTCTGGAGACTGCAGATCAATGATTCGGACCGCTATACGCAAATGGCAGAGCGCAACATGGTCCGATCGATTCCGATCATTGCGCCGCGCGGTTCCATGCTTGATCGCGAAGGCCGCGTGCTTGCCGATAATTATCCCTCCTTCAGCGTGCTTTTACTGCGCGATGCTCCCGACCAGGTAGCAAAATTACTGCCGCAAATTGCCGACGGCTTGGGCATGACGCTCGACGAAGTGAAGCAGCAGATTGACGCCTCGCGCGCGATGCCGAAATTCCAACCCATCGTCATCAAGCCGGAAGCTAGCCCGTCGGACATTGCATTTATAGAATCCCACCGCAGCGATATTCCAGTCCTGGAAATGCTGATGGTGCATCGCCGCCGGTATCCGCACGGCGACATGATGGCGAATGCCATGGGGTACGTGGGCGAAGTTAGCGCCGAACAGGTGGAAGCGTCCAATGCCAGTTTGAAGCCGGGAGACATCGTCGGAAAATCGGGGCTCGAGCGGCAATACAACAGCACCCTGATGGGCACGGACGGGTTGCGCCGCGTCATCGTCAACAGCATTGGTAAGGAAGTAGGGCGCCTGGAGCAGCAGGATGCTACGCCCGGAAAACCGATCCAGCTGACGATTGATTACGATTTACAGGCCATCGCGGATAACTACATGGCGGACAGAGAAGGAGCGGTCGTTGCGCTGGACCCGCGCACAGGAGAAATCCTGGCGATGGTTAGCCGCCCCACATTCGATCCCAACGATTTCGCCATTCGGATTCCATCATCCGAGTGGGCTTCGCTTAACACCGATGCGCGAACGCCATTGTTAAACCGCGCGATTCAAGGGCAGCTCGCGCCGGGTTCTGTTTTTAAAATTGCCATGGCCACAGCGATGCTTGAGTCTCACGATGTGCCGGAGGACTTCACCGCGTTCTGTCCCGGCCATGCCCAATTCTATGGGCGCACGTTTCATTGCTGGCGTCCTGCGGGCCACGGCGTCACGGACTTGCATAAAGCGATAGCCGATTCCTGCGACGTGTTTTTCTATACGCTTGGACAGCGGCTGGGCATCGAACGAATCCACGAATATGGCGCGGGCCTAGGTTTAGGCCGCCGCACGGGTGTGGATTTGCCGGGCGAAGAGCCGGGCAACATGCCGTCGGAAGAATGGGTGCAGCGCGTGTATCACCATAAGTGGTATGCGGGTGAAACGATTTCCGTGTCGATCGGTCAGGGAGCTGTGACCGTGACTCCGATTCAGCTTGCGCGCATGATCGGTGCCGTCGCCACCGGCGGAGATCTTCCGCAGCCGCATTTCATGAAAAACTTGACCGCCAAGATGGAGCGCTTCCCGCTTGCCGAAAATACGGTGGAACAGGTGACGCAGGGAATGTACGCGGTTATCAACGAGGGCGGAACCGGATCGACTCTAAAGCTACAGAACATCGAGTTTTCCGGCAAGTCCGGCACGGCCCAATTGATGAGCTATGACGCAGGAAACAAAGTCGGCGGCAAAAAAGGCAAGGAAACGAACGGATGGTTCGTGGGCTACGCGCCTCGCCGCAACCCGGAGATCGTGGTTGCGGCCGTCGTGCAGGGCAGCACGGAGCACGGAGGCGTGACCGCAGGTCCCGTGGTGCGCGACATCGTGAAGGCGTATTACGACAAGAAGAGCGGAATAAAAATTCAGGAGTTCACTACCGCCAGGGCGGGGCAGCAGCCGAAAGTTATACCCACGTCCGCGGCGGGGCCGGCACTGGCAGAGAATCCGCCAAGCCGCTAAATTTTCCATGCAAAAAAGCACAAGCATTCGTGATTACGATTGGTGGCTTCTGGCAACAGCCTTCGCCATCTGCGGGGTCGGCGTTCTGGAGATCTGGTCGGCCACGCACGCCAGCCACCTGGCGGGCATGCACACGCACCAGTTGGAATGGATTGGTCTCGGGTTCATCCTGATGCTGGCGTTGTCCCGCCTCGACTACCACACCATTCTAGACCAAGCTCCCATTTTGTACTTGATCGCGATTATCGCCCTGATCGCCGTGCTGGTCGTCGGGAACTCGCGGTTTGGGGCCAAGCGGTGGCTGCCCATCCTTGGGGGGCTTTTGCAGGTGTCTGAGCTCGTAAAATTGATTATAATCATTGTGCTGGCCCGCTTCTTTTCTGAAGTGCGAACAGAAGAGCTGAGTCTCGCGGATTTGCTGAAGGCTGCGCTGCTCGTCGGGTTTCCTGTTATCCTGATCATGAAACAGCCAGACTTGGGAACCGCGCTGGTGCTTCTGCCTCTGGCCGCGATCGGAGCTTATCTGGCGGGCTTGCAATGGAAGCATGCCTTGGCGATTCTGGCGCTTGCGGCCATTATGGTTCCGGTGGGCTATCATTTTCTTAAGCCCTATCAGAGAGAACGTGTTACAACATTCCTGCGACCGGAAGACGATCCCAAGGGCGCGGGCTATCAGATTCTGCAGTCAAAGATCGCCGTGGGTTCCGGCGGGTTTTGGGGTAAGGGACTGGGTAACGGAAGCCAGAATCAATTAGGCTTTGTGCCAGTGCGATACTCAGATTTCATTTTGGCGGCGCTAGCCGAAGAGCTTGGGTTTGCAGGGGTCTTCGTGGCGCTGGTTTTATATATGTTCCTGCTGTTGCGTCTGGTTCAGAACGCCCAGCGCGCGCATGATCGTGCCGGCATGTTTTTGATCATGGGCGTAACGGCAGTTTTAGGTTTCCACGTTCTGGTCAACGTGGCCATGGTGATTGGATTTATGCCCGTCACCGGCATTCCGCTGCCTTTGATGAGTTACGGCGGATCGGCCACATTGTTTGTGTTTTTAGCTTTAGGGCTGGTGATGAACGTTCGTATTCGACGTTTCGTCAATTAATTGTCCAGCAGCTTGACTGTCCGGCCCTTTGCCGCGCTTTGTAATCAGTTGACGGCCCGCCGGCAGGAAACAAAAATTTTGGAGCGAGGCAAGTGCCCAACGGAAGAACAAAAATAATTGTAGCTTCCCCGGCCCTCCTGCAATGCAGGACTGAGCGCACATCCGTGCGCCAGGCCGGAGCGCGGCCATGCCCTCCGAGGAGCTTTTATGTCGAAGGAGTTAGTGATCTCCGCGACCCCGCACGAAACGCGGGTCGCGATCATGGAAGATGGTCAGCTTTGTGAGATTTACATCGAGCGTGAAAAAGAATTTGCTTTAGTCGGAAGTCTTTATAAAGGGCGCGTCACAAGAGTTTTGCCTGGCATGCAGTCGGCCTTCGTTGATATTGGCCTCGATAGCGACGCCTTCCTCTACGTCAGCGATTTCCTGGAACATCTCGAAGAGTATGACCATGTAGCGCCCGCCGAGCCCAAGGCCCCGAAGCCTGAGGCGAAAGTCGCGCAGGTGTACCCGCCCACCACCACGAATGGCGGCGTGGAGGCCGCGCCCGTTCAGTCGTTTGTTCCGGAGCCGGAGGCCGCTGCGCCCAAGCCTGTTGAAATTCCTGAGGCTGTGGAATCAATTCCGATCATCACGCCTCTTGCCGGCGAATCATTTCAAGTTGTAGCCGCGGCACAGAACACGAGCGCCGAAGGCGGCGCGCGTCCCACTGCGCCGATGCAGCGCGTGCAGCATCCTCCATTTGAGCAGCGAAATGATCGAGGGCGCGGCGGTTTTGGCGGCGGACGGGATCGCGGCGGCCGAGGCGGACGCAACAACAAGTTCGGTGGACGCGGAGGACAGAATCGCGGTGGACGCGATCGCCGTCCGGGTAGCGGACGCGATTTGCCGCCTTCTAAATATGCATCACCCTCGGATTCCAAGCCGCGCGAGTCGCGGCCTTATGAGCCGCCCGCAGCGACCGACTTTGAGCCGATTATTTTGCCTGGCGAGTCGCTCTCTATATTTAAAGATCGCGTTCCGTCCGCGCACGGCATTCCTCCCGCCGCTCCTGCTTCGCATTCATTGAGCACGGCCGAGTCTGTTCCGGCGCTGCCCTCTACCCGCATTTTTACGGATGAAGAACTATCCGCTGGGTTGCCCGGATCCTTGTTCGCAACTCCGGCTGCGGTTTCACCGGTGGAGCACGTCACTCCGGTTTCGGATGTGAAGGTGGAAACGTCCACGGGAGTATCAAAGTTCGCTGCGCCCGCGGCGCCAGAAGCAGAAATGGAATCGCAAATTATTTTGCCGGATGCGGAAGCGGAGCACGACGAACTTCCCGAAATTCTCGCTGTGAACGGTGCGAGCCTTTCGGATGAAGAAGTCACTTCTCTCGCCGAGCAGTTGGCGGAAGCGAAGCACGAAGAAGCGCAGGCGGAAAGCAGGCCGGAAGCGATCGAAGCCGTCGCCGAAACATTTGTCGAGCCCGCTGAGATCGAAGAATTGCAGGATGCGCTCGAAACGGACGCCGACGAAGATTTGGAAGCAGAGCACGAGTCCGAACAAGACGCCGACCACGAATCGGACCACGAATCGGATCATGACGCCGATCATGAAGAGGCGGAGAACGAGGCCGACGCGCTTGCCGATGAAATGCATGAAGTGGCCATGGCCGCCGATGCGGCGCCGGAGCACGGCGAAGGGCACGAAGCGGAGCATGGGGAATTACAGGCGGAAGGCCATGACGAAGGCCATGAGGATGGGCACGAAGCCGAACACGACGAGGAACACGAATCGGCTCATGGCGAAATTCATCTGGGCGATCACGCCGAAGGACGCGAAGAGTTGCAGGCGGGCATGGCTGGGCAGCAGTCCGGCGCTGCGCAACCGCCCACGAGCGCGCGTGTTTCTGAGCAGCCTCGCGCGCGCTTTCAGCGGCCCATGCGCCGCGGCAATCGCCCGCAGCGCGGTGGCGGCGGTGGCCGCCGTCCCGGAGGCCGGCCGCATCAACCGCCACGACACGGGCATCCGCGCCACGAGCAGCACCGGCGCCCCCAGCTGATTTCAGAAATGCTGAAGGCCGGAGAAGAAATTATTGTTCAAATTGCAAAAGAACCGCTTGGTAAAAAGGGTGCGCGCATCACCAGCCACGTGGCGCTGCCTGGGCGCTTCCTAGTCTACATGCCCACGGTGGATCACATCGGCGTGTCGCGCCGCATCGGTTCGGCGGAAGACCGCTCGCGTCTGCGCCGCCTGGTGACCGAAGCCAAGGGAACTTTTCCCGGCGGCTTCATCGTCCGCACCGCAGCTTCCGAAGCGAGCGATGACGAAATTCGCACGGACGTCGAGTTCCTCGGCCGAACATGGGATACGATTCGCGGCACGTCCGAACAGCGCCGCGCGCCGTCCCTGTTGCATCGCGACCTGAATCTCGTGCAGCGCATTTTGCGCGATTACCTGAGCGAGGATTACGCCGCCATCTGGCTGAACAACGAAGAGGAATTCGCGAAGGTTGTCGAGTTCGTGAGCCGCTTCCAGCCGAAACTCGTTTCGCGCGTGAAGCTGTACACCAAAGAGACGCCCATCTTTGAAGAGTTCGGCATTCAACAGGAGCTGGACAAAGCGCTGCGCCCGAAAGTCTGGCTCAAGTCCGGCGGGTACATCGTGATCAACCACACCGAAGCGCTTGTCGCCATCGACGTGAACACAGGAAAGTATGTGGGCCGCGGCTCCACGCGCCTCGAAGACACCATCGTTAAGACGAACCTCGAAGCCGTGAAGGAAATCGTGCGGCAGATTCGACTGCGCGATCTCGGCGGCATCATCGTCTGCGACTTCATTGACATGGAAGAGCGCCGCAACCGCGAAAAAGTGATGGCCGCTTTGGAGCAGACGCTGCAGCAGGATCGCGCGCCATCAAAGGCTCTCTCGTTCAACGAGTTCGGCCTCGTGTGCATCACCCGCAAACGCACGAAGCAGGCCCTCGAACGCGTCCTGTGCCAGCCCTGCCCCTATTGCACCGGCTCCGGCATGGTCAAATCCATTCCAACGATCTGCTACGAGATCCAGACCGAAGCCAAAAAAATGGCCGCCGATCTCGACGCGCAAAATTTAACCCTGCGCGTAAACCCCGAAATCGCCAAAGCCCTGAAAACGCGCGAGTCCTCCCTGATCGAAGATCTAGAGCACGCGACGCGCAAAGCCATTGTCATCCAATCCGACCCGACGCTGCATTGGGAGCAGTACGATATTTATTGACGCATAGGTGCAAAAATGCCAATGTTTATGCGTTGATTCGTTTCCACAACAAATGAATTGTAATACGAATTAAATACTGTGATGATCGGTCGTGGAGGAATCCATGACCGACTTCACAGCCCCTGCCACACGCACCGTCAAAGTTAAGGTGCGTCACTCAATCGACTGCAAACATCGCAACGAGGGCACGGAGTTCCGTGGCTGCGATTGCCCGAAGGCCCTGTCGATTTATGAGGGTGCCGGAAGTGGCAGCAACAAACTGATCTCCGCAAAGACTCGATCTTGGGCGAAGGCCGAAGACCTCGCACAGGAATACCGTGATCGATTCAA
Source organism: Candidatus Acidiferrales bacterium (assembly GCA_035696345.1). Taxonomy (GTDB): domain Bacteria; phylum Acidobacteriota; class Terriglobia; order Acidiferrales; family UBA7541; genus Palsa-360. The sequence continues at coordinate 11,974 of DASRQU010000144.1, read as the reverse complement.
TCCCGACAAGCAAGAATTGAAGCGACTCCGCGCAGTCAAGGAAGCCCAGCAGGTTTCCATCGAAGAAGCTGTGTCGATATACTACGGTGATATGAAGGTGCGACAGTGCAGCCCGGGCACGATTGGTATGGCTCGATCCCTGTTTGGTCACATCGATCCCGAAACGAAGGCGATCACCAAGAACGGCCATTTGTTCAACTGGCTTTCCACTTTGACCGTGAATGATCGCCCGACGTGCGTTGCTGATTTGAATCCGGCGCATCTGACCGCTTGGCGTTCGACTTGGGAGTTTGGTGATTACACAGCTGCGCAACGTTGGGGCATGGTAAAAGGATTCCTCAATTTCTGTGAGGTTCAAGGTTGGATCTCCGTCAGCCCTGCGCGCAAGATCAGGCGACTCGAGTACGAAAAGGGAAGTCGCACAGCCATATTCACCGACCATGAGTACAACAGAATTCTGGAAGCAGTCGCACAGTACGCTCCAGAGAATCGGCCGGAAGAGACCCGCAAAGTCTGGCAACAGCGATTGACGACGTTCGTTGAGCTATTGCGGTGGTCAGGCATGGCGATGATCGACGCGGTACAGTACAGGCCTGAATTGGTCGATAGCGACGGAGTCTTGCAGTATCGCCGGAAGAAAACTGACATCCTTGCGACAGTGCCGCTGCCTCAACACCTGATTGTTCTGCTGCGGGATGTGCCGCTGGAGAAGGACAGCGTCGGCACTTCGATGCCGTTCCGGATGAAACATTACAGCGCCCATTCCGATACCGTGACTTGGCGAAAACGTTTATTCAAGTTGTTTGATCTGGCTGGGATCAAGTCAGTGCGTACCGAGCAGGGCACGATGCGACGCCCACATCCGCACATGTTTCGTGACACTTTCGCGGTCGGTATGTTGCGGCACGGTGCGAAGTTGCATACGGTATCCAAGATGCTAGGCCATTCCAAAACGACGATCACAGAACAGGCCTATCTACCGTGGTGTTCAGAATTGAAGGAGGCCCACATTGCGGATGCCCGGAAGGCACTAGCACAGGCTACGCCAAAGAAATCCAGATTAAGAGTTATCAATCGATAAAAACGCTTGACTTTATAAACTAGTATCGCTATCCTCGGTCGGTCGATAAGCGGGATTTGTACGGGCTACGTAAGTGGCTTCGGCTGCATCATCGTCGTTAACCGTCATACCGTTAACCCTCCCTATGTTCAGGCGGGCTCCTATCACTTAGGAGCATCCCTGTGTCTGCACTCGAGCGTCACTACACCACAATTGAAGTTGCCAAACTTTGGCAAGTAAGCCCAGATACCGTGCGCAGTATTTTCCGCGACGTTCCGGGCGTGTTAAAGATCACGCGACCTGAAACACGTTTCAAGCGATCCTATACGTCTTTCCGCATCCCTGAGTCAGTTTTGCAATCTGTTCACGCGAAGCTGCGAAGGGCCGCGTAACCGTCATTACATTGCTACTAACATTGCGTTGACGGAGTCATAAGTTTATCAGACGGTCGCAAGTTAAAATTCTAAGGAATGAGAATTGCATGCTGTGCTTAGGAGAAGCTGTGTGCCGAAAACAAAAGAAGTTTACCTGCCTCTTACAATCGAAGAGTACTCTGCCGAGCGAAACCTACCCGTAGACTATCTCAAAGATGTCTGGGATTTAAAGGAAGTCGAGCGCGAAAAAGTCGTCTGCATCGAGCAACCGTACACGCGGCTTGATATGTTCGGCGGGGCTGTCTGTTGTGATCCGCGCTGGCGTTTCGGAAAAGGCAGCAAGCCCGGAAAGAAATCGCCAGTAGGCGCAAAACTGATTCTCTACGGTCAGAAGCAACTCCCCGAATTGACACCGTTCATGTTTCTTGTGGAAGGCGAAAGCGACACCCAAACACTGCGTTATCTTGGATGGCCTGTACTTGGAATTCCGGGCGCTAAAACGTGGTCAACATGCATTCAGAACGATCCGGACGTGCTGCGAATTCTAAAAGGCTGTCAAGAAATACTGATCGTGCGAGAACCAGCTTCTAATGCTGAAAAGCTGAAAAATTGGGATAGCCCAGCGAAGATGGTTGCTGATATTCAAACCATGCTTCCGAATGCGAGGGCGTTGCGCCTGTGGGAGTTTGCACCGCGTGACGCCAACGGCCTTCCCTTGTACAAAGACGTGAGTGGTCTGTGGATGCATTATGGTGGTGCAGACGGTAAAAAGCAGGTTATCGAAACTCTTCGGATAGTGGCGTCCGCTTCAAATCCAGCCGCCGGTACTGGACAACGGAAGATTGAAATAATCCACGCATCTGACGTTGAAATGAAACTGACTCGCTGGCTTTGGCCGAATCGTGTTCCTTTGAATAAAGTCACGGTGTTTTCCGGAATGGCCGAGCGGGGAAAATCAACTGTCGCCGCTGATTTCATCGCTCGTCTCACAAGAGGGAAAGATTTTCCTGACACTCCAAATGCGAATGCGCCTTGTGACGTAATGATTCTGGCGTCCGAAGAAGATTACGATGAAGACATTTTGCCTCGTCTGTCTGCAGCAGGAGCGGACATCAATCGAATTCACTTTGCGAAACAGAGTTCTATCAACGGCAAAGACACGTGGGAAATTGCAATCGACCGAGACTGGACGTTGCTTCGGGAAGCGCTAACGGATCATAAAGACGTGCGTGTGATTGTGATTGACCCAATCACTTCCTACGTCGGTAATGTCGATCCCAACAAACCGAAAGAAGTGCGACCGTTTATTGATAAGCTAAAAGTTTTTGCCAAGGATTTGAACATCAGCATACTTTTGATAATGCACTTCAGCAAGAATCCCGATGTTGCGGCACTCCATCGGTCAGGTGGTGCCGCTACATGGACAGACGCTCCACGCGCTGTCTGGCTTTTCGACAAGAAGCGTGATGAATCTGACGAAACAGTCCCACGAACACATGTCATGGTGCCCGGCAAATTGAATCGAGTTGCCGCTGACCAAAAGAAGACCCTCGAATTCACATTTACAGGCGTGCCAGTGAGGATTGAGGGCCAAGATATTCCGGTAGGAGCTGTTGTATGGGGATCAGCTACTGATCTCACCATCGATCAGCAATTTAAATCCGAGCATCACAGCAAGCCTGGACCGCAACCGATGAAAACAGAATCGGCACGCGCATGGCTGAAAACTTATCTAGCTGACGGTCCAAAGCCATCTGCGGAAGTTTTCAGTGAGGGCGATTCGTTGGGACATGAACAAGAGACGCTAAGGACCGCCAAGAAAAGAGAAGGAATTAAATCTTGGCAGCGGGGCGGTTGCTGGTATTGGGAACTCAGTGGGCCCAATCCCTGTTAACTACCCTATAAGAGAATAATTGGGCTCTCTGGGCTAACAGGGCTCTGTGAGTCGTCCATTGAGGTCAGTGAGCCCAGATAGCCCAGTTAGGTATATTAAGTAGTGGTAAATGTAGGAACGGGGATAAGGAGACGAAATGCTAGCGAATGACATGAAGGAAGCCTTGAAGAATCTCGAGGATGCCGAACACGCCGTGAATGTTCAAAAGGATTGGCTGCGACGTGCAGAGAAGCGGCTGCGTGAATGCCAAGCCGTTGTAGCGGGCCTTATAAAACCTGTCTCCATCCGTTAAGTGGACGGCCTCACATCAAATCAGGAGTAATGGCATGGAAACTCAAGCAGATCGTTCGATGTACCAAATCGCGGCAGCGGAGAAGTTCCCGTACTCCCGTCAAGGTATCAGAGGAGACGGAAAATTCTGTTGTGTGAGCAAGTGCGGTCGTCGCTGGCGTGTGTTGCTCTATCCGACGGCGGAAGCCCGCGACGCGAAAATCGAATACTGGTTTCACAACAGCTGCGGGCCTGCCTGCCGCTCTGAACATTTTACATTGGATCTATCGCTGTGAGCATCGCGAATACAGAAATCGTCAAGGTCCGTGACAAGTGGGGCCACATTTTGTGTTCGCACGGTCGGCTACGCCATTACTGCAAAGAGTGTGGCGGCGCCAGTATCTGCGAACACGGTAGAGTGCGCTGGAGTTGTAAAGAGTGCGGCGGAAGGCAGATCTGCGAGCACGGTAGGCAGCACAATTTCTGTAAGGAATGCGGCGGTGCCTCAGTTTGTAAACACAGTAGAAAGCGCCACCAGTGCAAAGAATGCGGTGGTAGTAGTTTTTGTGAACACGGTAGGCTGCGTTCGGTCTGCAAAGAGTGTGGTGGCAGCGAAATCTGCGAGCATGGCAAGCGGCGGTACACGTGCAAGGAGTGCAGACCGGCTAGCGCTTATAAACAGTATCGTACAAATGCAAAACGCAGAGGTCATCTCTTCGAAATTTCCTTCGAAGAATACCAGAACATTGTCAAACAACCGTGTCGCTATTGCGGAGCCCGCAACGAAACCAACGGGATAGATCAAGTGGTCGCGGGCGAAGGTTACACCCTGGCGAACGCTGTTCCTTGCTGCAAGAAATGTAACTACTTCAAGAACGATTACTCTGAAGCCGAATTCCTGGAGCATTGCGCACGCATCATAGATTTTCAACGATTTTCACTATGACAAGAAAGGAGAAACACAAATGCACGTTGACCTAATCAGGACCAGCAATACCGACTGCCGCGTCATCTTCCATCATCAGCCTCCGGAATCCACACTGGAGAGCTACGTTGACCATTTCAAGACCGCTGGGATCAAGGTCCCCGTCAGCAGCATCAGGAAAGAGATGCCTGCGGTGGCGACTCTGCCGCCCACAGTCACTATCGTGGTGACGCTGGAAGAATATCAGTACGAGCACATGATCCGAAGAGCTTTCGGAGAGTACGAGACTCCGCCGGCCGTCGCAGAGCACGGCACGATCTGAAATAGTTTTCCGAATATGGAATCCCTCTTGACATTCATGTATGACTTATGGTGTCATGTGGCATATCGGCATGAAACAAGCCATTACACTATAAGGAGCCACACAATGACTACATTGAAATGGAAAAGGGTATCACCCAACTCGGTTAATGACTTCGATCTAATCGCAGCAAACGTAGAGACTTTGGATGTTGCAAAGATGGCGGAGCTTCTACGCGCAATCTTGAACGAGAGCCATCGCGGTCTTACGCTGAGTTCTCGGGCGTCCAAGGAGTTTTCTCGTTGGTTGGCGCAGCCTCAAACACCTTTGAAGAGTGAGGCGTACGTACAACTCAGCAACTGGTTTATGACGCAATCCGGAGATCGGCAAAGTCGGGTTGCAACCCGCTGTGAAGAATTTTGGGATGAATTGTTTCCATGCCGGCCGGCCGAGCGGCTTTCGTCACCCAAGGCAGGTCAAAACCATGTGGTCGTTCCTGCTGAATTTGAGAGTTTTTGGCAGCGTATTCTAGAAGCTCAGGGTGAAGCCACCCAGAGGAATGACGATAGGGATCCACAGTCGTTCGTCCCAGTGCAGCCTGGACCGCTCAATAAACCGAATTCCGGAACAGAGTCAGGAGCGGCACAGCCGCTTCGTGCGACGTTGGATAAAGATGGATTGCATTTCCAAGTGGAAGGGTCAGCCCGCGCGCTTGCAGACTTTTTACAGATGTTATCTGGATGGGACGTCAACGCAAAACCACGAACGGAATAGCAGCCAATTCTTACTGCGGACGACCTTACACCCGCTCTTGCTTTCGCTGCCTGCCAGAAGCGCACGCGGGACTACAGCCGGCAAGATAGTTCGATAAACAAACCTGCGGGGCACCGCATTGCCGAGGTCAACACCAGCAAGTCAATTTGTCGCTCTGACGGAACTGGACGCGGAGGGCCTCACGTCAAATCAGGGAAGGCGAAACTTCTGAATCGTTTAGCATATGTGGGTTGGATGACGCGTCGTTAAGAGCCGTCACGACATGCATTTCGTGGAGTAAAGATATCATTTGCTGCAGCAACAGTGTGCGCTCGTCAAGTGTCGGAGCTGGCAACCCGGCAAGTCTTCCTGCCAGCGAGTCGAACTCCACTCCGAGTGCCTTGATACGTTCTGAATGCGTTGACATTTGAGGCCTAGATCATAAAGCCCTGATTTGGATTGTAGAATACAGGATTCACTGTAGACCATTTACCTGAACGATCGGAGAAAGAAGAGACAGCACTGATATGAAGTTCCTACCATTTTACCGTGCTCTAGCTTGGTGGTACATCAAGTGGACTCCTCACATTGTTCTGACGAAGTGCGGGTACTCAGTGTCCATCGTAGCTGCGATTAGATTGCAAAAGGACTTGGACCGTTTGGAGAGATTATGGCTGATGCTATCACTTGCCAAATCAAAGGATTAGACGAGCTGCAAGACAAACTGGAATCGCTTGGCAAGAACCTTGCTAACAAGATTCTGAGAGGCAGCCTGAAAGACGCGGGCAACGTCATTAAAGACGAGATGGCGGTACGCGCCCCGAAAGATACTGGACTGCTGTCAGAACACTTCAATGTCAAGGTCAGCGTGAAGAGGGATGATATTGCAGCTTCAGCATTTATCGGTCCGGACGGCTCAATAGATTACCCGAAGAACGGGAAGAAGTAAGCCATGCCGCGCAAATACATTCCGCACGGTCATCGTGGTGGCAGCAAGAAGGGTTCGCACGCCAACGCAGGGGCAAGGGAACGCGCCCACATGGGTTGGGGCGGGAACAGTAAAGCTAGTCAGCGTGCCCGAAGCAATCAATGGGCAGAAGCTGCACGGCAGTACGAGGCAAAGAGGGCACAACGGAAAGCGGCCGGCCGTATCTCTGTCGCCAGTGTGGCCAGATTCCTAGAGTTCGGAACCAGCAAAATGTCAAAGCGCCCCTTCATGACGCAAGCCTTCCAAGCAAAGAAGCAAGAAGCGTTAGACATCATCATCCGAGACATAAAAGAGTCGTTGGGCCTTTAGATCAGGAAATTCAAGTGGCTGGTGAAGTGATTTCGAAGCCACCACATTATGACCTTTCACTTCGAAAGCCGCTTTTCCTCTGCCCTAAGGATTTCGTCGATTTCTTTGTTCAACTCGGAAAGTTTCCGCGGGTCAGTTTCAATTGCCACTTGCTTGCAAAGGACTTTCCAACGCTTCGCGGTTTTGCGGTTCATGACCGCCACCCACCGGAACGAGTGCCATCGGTCCCGTTATATCACGGACGCTACGTTCCTTATGAAATCTTTATGTAGCTAAAAAGAGGCGTTGAGATCGGATAACGGGCGGGAATCCTATCAAAATTAAAGTCCCGTCATGAACCCGTCGTATTCGGGCACTCCGCGGAGTTTCTACTGAGCGAAACACGTCGATCGCCCAGGTCAACCCATATAGAGACCAAGCGGGAGTAGAAAACCCCAAGAAAGGTCACTGCATTAGCACGCATGAATTGCAGTGACGCTTGCAGAGATCGCCAATCAGAGCGTGTGCAAGATCTGAGACCTCGAGGCAATCAGCCAGTCGACGGTCGGTATGGCTGCGCCTCGAGTGGCCGTATGGCACATCGATTTTGCCAGCACGACGGCACGCAGACCTGGCGCTGGTCAAATTCTCCCTCTAGGCGAAATCGAAAGTTGTAGGTGCGGCGGGTGCCGCTGGATTCAGGGCGTCACATCTTTTTGTCGAACTGACTAGTGGATTTGCAGGAACAGGGCGAAGGCTTCGACTGACACTTTATTAACAATCTTCACTCGAGCAGCTGGTCACTGCTTATTGAAGCCTGTCGCGTTCGGGGCTCCCTCAGTTCTCCGAACGCGGCTGCCCTTTGAAGCTTCATGTCGGAGACTGACTTTGCAACTTGCGACCAAACTCGAATTAGGGATTCCGCCACGCCCGGCTGATTTGTCAAAAGCCGAAGCGGCATTGTGGGATTCCTACACGTGCCGCTTAAACGAGATGCAAGTCTTGGCAACTAGCGATGCCGAGCTGGTGCGGTGCATGATCAGGGCAAAGTTAACAGGTGACATAGCCACATCGAAGCGGGTAGTGGCAGTCTTCGAACAACGAGAGATCCCCGATGCCTTCCTTGAAGCCGATGCCTATGCTGACGCTGTTCTCGGCGGAAGGATCACAGCAGGGAAATACATCAACCTCGCGGCGCGTCGATGGAAAAATGACTTGCTCCGCGAGGATATTTATTACGATGCCGCGGCAGCCCAGCACGTCGCTAACTTCCTAACGCGATACTGCGATCTGACACCTCTTCCTTGGCAGTCCTTCTTGATAGCGAACGTGTACGGATTCAAGCTGCAAGAAAGTGGACTGCGACGATTCCGAAGGGTCTTCGTCGAGATCGGAAAGAAGAACGGCAAATCAAGTTTGATGAGCGCACTTGGTCTGTACCATCTGTGCCCTGGGCCGCTGGGCGATGGCGAAAGGAATGCTGAGGTCTGTATCGGGGCAACCGGGCGTCAGCAGGCATCCGACATTTGTTTCAAAATGGCTGCACAGAAAGCAAAAGAGAATCCAATTCTGAACGCTGCGGTCAAAAAGCAGTACCTCAAATTATCCGCTGCGGGCGGCAACAACGTTTTGACGCCACTTGCTGCAAATACCGAAAAGCTCCAAGGGCGATCAATCAGTTTTGGGATTTGCGACGAGTACGCCTTCCACACAAGCAACGCCTTGAGCACGACATTCACGTCAAGCGGTGCGGGTCGCTTACAGCCTATCGTCGTAGGAATCACGACGGCGGGCGAAAACGCAATCGGGAATCCAGCATACGACGAATTGTTGCGGGCGCAGCAGGTTCTCGAATGTGTCATCGAGGCCGACAGTTATTTTGCGCTGCTGTTTACCCTCGACGAGGGTGACGATTACCACAACGAAGCGGTGTGGTTAAAAGCCAATCCTAGTTTGAGCGTGACTTTGCAGCCCGAAGGCATCCGCAATGAATTGCAGGAAGCCGAACAAATCCCTTCGAAACTTGCAGCATTCAAGCGATTTTCCATGAATCAATGGAGTTCATCGGTGGCTTGTGCAGCCCTGAATCCGGATGATTTGCGTGCTGAAGGAGTCGCGTATTTACCGGGAGAACGGGAACTGACGGCGCGTCAACGCGTCGATAAAGCCATTCTTCGGCTGCAAATCAAGGAGCGTACGAAGCCATTACACGAATGCACGATGGAAGAATTGATGGCCCTTCTGCCTAAGCGACATATTTTCTGCGGTTTGGATTTGAGCCAAACCACGGATGAAAGCGTTCTGTGCTTGGTCGCGCCACCAGAGAAACCGGATGGGATATTCGAAGCGCTGTTCTACACCTGGTGCCCGAGCGATGACGTTGATCGACGTTCTAAAGTTGACCGCGTTCCGTACGATGTATTCGTGCGGCAAGGTTTTATGAAATCGACTGAAGGGCCGGTCGTAAACACTCAGGTAATCGAAGCGGACATTCTTGCCCTGCACAAACAATTCAGTATAAAGGAAATTGGATACGACGTCCGATACGCAATTGATCTGTCGCGTCGTCTTGAAGCGCAAGGATGCAGCGTAACCCAAATTGCCCAGGGCTTTGCACTTTCCCCCGGCGTCGTGATGCTTCAGCAACTCGTAGCGAAGCATAAATTGTGCATACACGGCAATCCGTTAGCGACATGGAATTTCAGCAACCTTGCTGTGAATACAGGTTCAGTGAGCGGCGATGTTCGACTGGATAAGCAACGAGCGCGGGAAAGAATCGATGCTGGTGTCGCGTGTGCGATGGCACTGTTCGTTTATCAGAAATCCGTTGCACCAGTTAGTTCCACAGTTAAGTTAATCGATCGTCAACCTAGGGAGAAGAAGTGATGGCCGAGCGCGCCTATCGATATTGTAAAAATCCTGGCTGCAATGTGAAATTCCGCGGCGTCGGATGGTATTGTCCGGCGCACAAAGAAAGCAATTTGGTAACCCAGGAAGCGAGTCGTCGAAAGACCGCCGACCCCATTTGGAAGCGATATAACTGTGTAGCATGGGCAAGATTCAAGTTGAAGTTCTTGTCCGAGAATCCTGTTTGCCAACGGTTGCGCGATGGCATCCGCTGCCAAAATCGAACAACCACGTGCCACCATCTCGTCAGCCCGAGAAAAGATCCATCGAGAATGTACGACCCGACGAATGTCGTGGGAGTTTGTGAGCACTGCCATATAACGACGGACGGGGAGCCGGAGCAGAACCTGAAACATCTTCAGGATTTTTACGTACCTTCCATCTGGAAAGCAATTCATTTTTGAAAAGGAGCACCACAATGAACGAATTAATGCCGATTGGATTTATTCCTCCCATACAACCGAAAGAGCAGAAGGAAGCGGCTGTCGAGATTGATAAACAATTAGATGCAATTGTCGATCTGACAGCAACACAGCGTGCTAGTGTTCGGGAAATCGCATTGGCTCACGCAAAGAACAATCAGGGGCGCGTGCCCAATATTTCTGGAATCGCAAATCTCGTACGAACGTCGTCGTAAATCCGGCACATTTTTACGACGGCTTATGCCGTCAGGGATTCTTTTAACGGGCAGACGTTTCGGCCTTCTTCTCGTTGTTCGGGAAAGTCGGTCGGATGTATACCTGTGCTCATGCAGATGTGGCAAAAACCTGACTGTGTTCCGCTCCCAACTCACGAACGGTGCAATTCGTTGTTGTGTTGATTGCGGTTCTAAGAGCAAGAAACGGTCTCTTTATTACGGTCACATTCGTTATTACATCGGGCGCGATGGCCGACGCCATCAAAAAAGTTCGAGTGAATTTCTAAGCTGGTGCGCCATGAGGGAGCGATGCTTCACGAAAACGAATATCAATTTCCCTGAATATGGTGGCAGGGGCATCACAGTCTGCCCCAACTGGAGGATCAGGGGTGGGCAAGGCTTTCGGAATTTCCTGCTCTCGATGGGCCCTCGGCCAGTCGGGAATACGTTAGACAGGCGTGATGTTCAAGGTCACTACACGCCAGAGAACTGCGAATGGAGTGACCTCAGCACACAAGCCATGAATCAACGTCGCTGGTTATTTCCAGATGGAAACGAACCGCCTCTTGCGGATGTTCCATTCGATCTCGATCCAGAGTTTGCTTGCGGTTAGAAGGGTCATCACATTTGTTGAAGGTGCATAGCGTGTTTTGAAAGGAGACACTATGTCAGCAGCTTTCCTCGGAAGTGTTCGCGTACTCGAGAGCGCACCTGCCGGGCATTCCAACCCATTTATCGGCACCGTGAAAGTAGTCGGAAGTGCACCAGCGGGAGCAGCAAATCCGTACCTTGGATCTGTCGTTGTGGGGAGCCCTTCAGGATCACAAACGAATACAACGCTCGGTGAGGTAGTGGAAGTCGTCAGCGTTCCCGCAGGAGATCCCGACCAATTTCTCGGGACGGTACAAACATCCTAAAACAGATTGCCCAGCCTGTAGAGGGGGCTGGGCAATCGACGAATTCACCATAACTAGCGGCATCACTTGGTTGGGATGATTTTCTTTTCAGCAGCTTTGCGCTTCGATTTGACCGCCTGCGTATCGCCTTCCAGCGTAGCGATTGAGGGATCAAACTTAACAATAGGAATCTTCTTCGCTGCCTTGATCTTTTCCTCTTTCGCATCCTTTCGTGCCAACGCCTTCTCAGCCCGTTTCAATCGCTTCTCCTCTTTCGCCGTAATCAATTTTCCGGTTCGCGTCTCTGGGCCGTGAACCTTCGTCTTCAGCAGGCCCGTTTTCTCGTCGGTGGTTTGAAGATTGATGTACAAGAGACCGTGACTTCCGGGCGCGAATGTCAGAAGAATCTGGGCATAGTGGATATATTTTCCTGATGTTCGCGCGATCAAAACACGGTCAACGGCTGGCCGAGGATTGAATTCCTTAGTGGCCGTGCGTATCGCCTCTTCGACCTTCTTCTGCAATGCGGGAGTGAATGCCTTTTCAAATTCCATTGTTGTGGGCTCCTTTGTGCGGCAGTCGCCGTCTGACAAGGAGCATCCGATGGGCACCGCGATCAGCGACAATAGCCCGAATAAGCCATGAGGAATAGGAAGGCGGGCCCGCGTTCAAGCATGCACC
>DASRQU010000143.1:0-17791 GCA_035696345.1 Candidatus Acidiferrales bacterium | reverse complement strand
AACCCCCACAGGCTGAAGCCTGTGCTACTTAAACAAACGCCGCTGCTTGCGGCAAATCACGCAACGCGTTAGCTTTAACAAGTCATGAGTTCCGACGATCCGATCCGCGCCGAATGCAAAGCCCAGGGCCTGAGAACCAAACGAAATAACCTGCTCGCTGCATTTCTGTCCGGCTCGATCCTGGTTTTCATTTCTCTGCATTTTTTCCCGCACACAAATGCCGGCATCGCCGCCGGTTTCCTGATCGGTTTTTTCTACGCGAATGGATTTGAATACTGCCTGCACCGTTACCTACTGCACTCCGGCACGGGCGTCTTCTGCCAGCAGCACATGGTGCACCACAACACGCTGCAGTCGCCGGACGCCGCACGCTACGTCAACTTTTCCAGCAATCCGTGGGGAGTTGTTGCCCTGTTCTTCGCCAACGCCATTCCGTTTTTATTCTTGCAGTGGGCGTTTCACAGCGTATGGACCGCAGGCGTTTTTGCCAGCTTCGCCCTCTACTACATCGCCTTTGAAGAAATTCACTGGCGCTCGCACATTGGCGGCTGGTTGCCACGATGGGTGCGCCCCGCAGCCAGGCATCACCTGATGCATCATGCGCACGACTCAGGCCGCTTCAACGTCTTTCTTCCCATTTTCGATTGGCTAGCAGGATTATTTCAGCCGCGCGCAAGATCAACAGCGACCGAAGCAAGAAGATAAATCAGGAAACCGCGAGGCGGCGGGTTGGCTTTTGTAGCGCAGGCATCTTGGCGGCAGGTTTTGACTGTCTATGCGGATAGGAAAATCTGCCGGCAAGATGCTTGCGCTACGAAATTCTAATCACTTCCGGCAACTGCCGCTAAATTTTTCTCAGCCGCATCCTGCTTATCCACCAGCAGCGGGCAATCGGCAGGCAGCAGCGCTCGCTTCTTCTCAATAATCGCGTCCGAATATTTCGCGAGGTAATGCACAATCGTCTCGATACGGATGCGAATGCTCCCTGCGGGCTTGGTCGAATCCAGATCGCCGAATTTAAAAAACAACGTCCCCGCGGCCTCCACGGTTTTTTGGACTGGTGTATAGGTTGGCTGATCCATTCCGCACTCATAGCTGGAAAGCCGCAGCACGCACGTAATCCACGGGAAGCGCGCCGCGAATTTTGCGCCCCACATGATCTCATTCGTGTTGCTGCTGTTGGAGGAAGTCCATACGTCGGAGATATCCAGCGGCGAGCGAATTTTCTTGGCCTGCACTTCCTCGCCGAAAATCCAGTTCAGCAGGTCCGCGTCCACAGGCATATATTGCAGCCAGACGATCGGGTAGCCATGCGCCTGTAAATCACCTTCGATTTCATGGCCGATGCCCGGATCCATGTGATATGGCCGGGCCAGAACCATCACGCACGGTTTATTGTTGCGCGCGCACCACTCCAGAACTTTTCGCGTTTCCGCCTGCGCCTTGGCGTTAAATTCCTTAAGGGCCTTGTAACCGGCGTCCACTCCGCGCTGCGTTTCGGCCATATCCAGGTCGAAGACATCTTTCATCCCGTCGTACATTTGCTTCGAAACCATCTCCGGCTCGGCCATGTTGACGAATGGCGCGGTGTACGTGATTCCATTGTCAGTGAAGACGTCGCTTTCCTTCACGAAACCGGCGCGGATGTTTTCCGGGCCAGCCATCACACGCGTGCAGGCCAGGTTTTCCGAAGTGTGCCCACGCATGAATGAAGGCAGCGAGTAAATCATGGGGCTCATGATAACGTTCAGCTTTTTCTTTTGGCCGAACACCAACTCGCCGTAATGCCCGCTCATCGCCTTCACCGGGTAGCAGCAGTCGACCGTGCCCCGGCCCTTGCCGAATTCGCGGCCCTGCTCCTCGGACGTATCCGAGCTGAACACAATATTTTCGGAGCTGATGCCGATTTCGCGCAGAAACGCGACCCAAAACTGGTGGGTGCTCCACATGTTCAGGACCTTGGGGATGCCAACACGAACTCCCGAACGGTCCTTAGGCGGAAGTGGCGTTTCGGCGGAAGCCTTCTTGCCGAACCATGTCTGCAATGTTGGGAAACGCATTCTTCGTTTTCTCGATTCCGGCCTTGATCACTTTCATCTCATTCAAATCTTCGACAAGTCCCTTGGGGCACGAGTTGTTGACGATCACGCGTTCCCATCCCAGTGAAATGGGAATCTTGCTCCACTCGCGGCCCTTGCCGCCCGGCAGCGCCACGTCGATAAAGCTGCGCTGGCAGTTCACCGGGCACCAATTGCACACGGTATCTTTCGCGGTTGTGGTGTTATAGGTCAGCGTGTCGATCACGTCGAAGCCGCGGAACTGCGATTGCCCGCCTTTTTCCCACCAATCGAGCGACACGAGCGCAGCGCCAATCGCGCCGGCCTCTCCGGAATAGGGATGCACGACGACTTCGGCGTCGGGAACCTTCGAGCGGATGAAATCCACCTGCGTCTTTACCACGGCCAGATTCTTGTGCGTGCCGCCCTGCAAAATATATTTCTTGCCCACTTGCGACAGGTTGTTCATGCCGCCCGCATAGATCCAAACGTTCAGCGGAAGGATCGAGCAAAGCGCGGCGAGAATTTCTTCGGCCTGCCAACCCTTGCGCTGCTGGTTCACGATATCGCTTTGCAGGAACACGCCGCATCCCATGGAAAGCTGCGGCATAGCCTGCGCTAGAAAAGCCTTGTCGGCCATTTCACTTAGCGGAATGCCAAAACGTTCGGCGACTCCCTGCAAAAATGCGCCGTTGCCGGAAGAGCACTGCGAGTTCAGGCGGAAGTCGCTGACCGTCCCGTTTTTCAGGATCATGATCTTGACGTCGACGCCGCCCACGTCGCAGATGCAATCCGCGTCAGGGAAGTAGTGCAGCCCCGCGGACGCGTGCGCAATTGTTTCCACGACGCCGCAATCCGCGCCCAAAATTCCCTTCAGCAAATCTTTTCCGTAACCCGTGATTCCAAGGCCCAGAATTTTGCCGTCGCCGATGGCCTCTTTCAACTGGCGGAACAAACTCTTCGCGTCTTCAATCGGATTGCCTTTGCTCAGCGCGTAGCACGAGAACAGCAATTCCTTGTCGGGCCCCAGGCATACAGCTTTCGCGGTGGTCGAGCCGAAATCGCAACCAACGACGACACGATCCAATTTTCTCTTCTGAACCACCACATTGGGAGCCGCAGCCAGCGCTGCCGCGGCTTTTGCCTCTATATTCACGGAGGATGTAGCGTCCATCTTGGAATACACGTCGATGAACGTCCTTAAATTATCCGCGCTGTCGCACAAGCCGCCACGGCCCTGCTTCTTTTTATCCTCGTACTGGCCTTCGTTGATCCACCAGTCCAGTTTTTTTGTGCCGAGATAGATGCCCACCGTCGGCTGCTCGCCGAGAGCCACTTCGATGCAGCCGAGCGCGGCGTAATACAGCGCGTCCTTCGGCACCACGATGAACTCTTCGGGATCTTTTCCGTTGGGCATCTGGATTTTTCGTTCCTGCCAGATGTGCGTGAGGTGCAGGCGCCACGCTTCCTGCAAGCCTTTGAAAAACAAATTGGGTCCGCCAAGCAGCAAAACTTCCGGTGAAGGCGTATTCCCGCGCGTCAGTGTGGCGAGATTCTGATAAACCACCGCCTCAAACAGCGAAGCGATGATTTCGTCGACCGTGACGCCGGCCTTCAGCAGCGTGTTGGCGTCAGCTTCCGCAAAAATTCCGCACTTGCTGCTGATCTTGTGCAGCGTGTGTCCCGTGTAGCGCATTTCGGAAAGCGCTTCGGGAGCAATCTGCAATTTTCGCGCGGTTTTTTCAATAAATGTGCCGGTGCCGCCGGAGCAGGCGCTTTGCATCAGGACTTGTTTGCTCTTGGTCGTCCCGTTGCCGTTGAAGAAGATGGTCTTCATATCTTCTCCGCCGATTTCGCTGACGAAGCGCACGTCAGGGTGCAGCCGCTCCACGCTGGCAGCGACCGCAACCACTTCCTGGACGACCTTCGCCCCCACAATCGGAGCAATTAAACCAGCGCCGGAACCGGTAAGGAAAATGCGATCGCGGTTCGGCGTGAAATCATGCTGCGCTTCAAGCCGCGCCAAAAATTGCAGAACTTTTTCGCCTTGCTTGGTGTTGTGCCGCTCGTAGGCCTGGGAAATGACTTCGCCGGAGGGAGACGCGAGTACATATTTCACTGTGGTGCTGCCGACGTCCACGCCGCAAATCATGGCGCTGCTCGTGCCCGGCGCGAGCTTTGGTGGCATCTTGATTTCCACCATGCCCGGTTCCCGCATGAGCGGCGCGATCTGAACGATATTTCCGTCAGCCATTGAGGGTCCCTCGTTGCCTGCTGTAGCGCCCATCTTTAGGTGGGCGCTCCGAACTAAAAACCCGTGCTCGCCTGAAGGCGAGCGCTACAAAACCGTGTTGTCTCGCCCTTACAGGCTGGCGAGGTGCAGCGCATAATTCGATGCCATGGACGCGTATCCCATGTGCGGAATGGGGTAGGTCGCCTTCTTCACTTTGGGATGCTTCTCTTCGATTTTTCGCAGTTGTTCGAGCGATAGTCCAGTCTTGGCCATCGCCGAGATAAATTCCGCCTGCGAACGCTTCTTCGCTTCGGTCAAAATCATCTGGCAGCGGGACAGCGCGTGCACTTCCGCGTCGCCCTTGATTTCGATTGGCGCGTACAGCAGTTCCGGATGACGCCCCAGCACATTCGCCATCGCGCCCTGAGACATCGTGTTGGGCATGCAGGAATAAGGAGAAAGCTCGCACGTCATGTTCGCATGCTTGTGCAGGTGCGCGTGCAGCGCCTTGCCGATGAGCATGTGACCTTCGCCGCCGCGCAGTTCGTGATGAAAGAAAGGAGAAGCCAGCTGTTTCAATTCTTCCTGGTCGGGCAATTCGTGCGGCACATTGCCCATGGCCTTGCGGAAGCGGTTGTAGGTCCCCACATAGAGCTTTTCCATGCCGCGAATCATGGCCATCTTCATGCGAATCTTGTTGTCGATCGTGGGCTTAGCGGAAAGGCGCCAGAGCGGCGTATGCAGCAGGTATCCAAGCCATACGGCTACCGGAGGCGGCATCACCTCAGAGCCTTCTGACTCCAGCCAGCGCTTGATGTTGTAGTTGCCGTCGCCCTCATGCGTCTGCAGCCAGAATTCGCCCGTGATCTTTACCTTCGGCTTCACTTGCAGGCGATCCACCTCGATGGCGTCAAATTTCCTTTTCACCACGCGCAGCGCATCCGCAAAATAGCCGGACATGAAGTGCCAGGCCAACATGCTGTACTTATTCGTCTTCAGCGGCCGGTTCTGAAACACTTCGAAGAGATAGTCAGCGCTTTCCTGCATCACTTTGTCGGTCTGCCCTGGTACCACTTCGTAAGGACGCGTCAGGTATTCCATGTCCGTCAGAATGTCGCCCACCAGGATTGCCCAGACGATTCCGAGGCTCAGGGACATATTGATTTCCAACCCGCCGGGCTTTTCTTCGGCCTGATCGAGTTTGTCTTGAGCAAGCAGGAAGAGGCGGAATTCCTTTAGCCCCATGCCGTCGAGCGCCATCTCGTAGGATTCGTGGTACTGCCCGAAGCGGCAGGGGCCGCACGCGCCAGCCGTGAGGAAGACGTAGTCATCCAGCGTTTTCTGCTTGCCGTTCTCGGCGACTTCGGTCTTCAGGAAATTCACGAGGCTGCCCGTCGTGAAAATGGTGGGGCAGCAGGCGCCAGTGTCGATCAGTTCCTTGCCGGCGTCGAGGTCTGCACGCGCAATATTCGGCAGCGGCTTCGCCTTGTAGTTCAGGTTGTTAAAGACACCCTGAACAAGGCGCTCGTGCTTCCACGTCAGTCCGCCAAACAAGATCGTGGTGTTGTCGCGCTGTTCTCTGGTGAACGGCCGCGCTTTATACGAAGTATAGTGAGTAACCGCTGTCGCCATGGAAAAATCCTCCTCGCACCCTCAGGTATATCTTTGTCGATCGTTAAAGAAGGCCGCTGGTTCCCGATATCTGTTTGAGTTCGCTGTGATTCACGGAAAAGAACTGACGCAGTTGAAGGAATGAGCGATTGCCAAATTTTCGCTCACACAAAGAGACGAATCCCCGGCTCTCACCTTTTAAGAAGTCGTTGAAACTCATGACCCAATCTCCATGAGGTCGCGCGCTCAGCGCCGGACAGGTGACTATCCCAGGGCCAAACCGGACCCTTCGCTTATATCAAAAGAGGGTTTCAAAAGCCATACAGACTTGCAAAAGAATTGCGACAAGCAAGGGTGGCATAGGCTTCAGCCTGTGGAATTTAGCATCCGCGAAAGCTTCACCACTTAGCCGGGTTGTCCCCGCAAGGCCGAAAACCCACAGGCTGAAGCCTATGCTACAAATGCCGACACTTTGCGTGTTGCGAAAACGAGGTCAGCTGTCGAATTCCGATCCCCACCACACGGTCGTTCTCGCGTAACATTCTACGTATCGATTTCTCGCCGTAGGCAGAGGTAAATATGCGCCCGTTCGCTACTGTTGCCGCAATTCTCACGGCGGCTCTCACTCTGTGCCCGGCCGCCAAGGGGGATTCATCTGTCCCGGAGGGTATCAGCTCTTTCCGCGCAGACGTCATCGTTCTCGAAGACGCCTCACTGGATGTTCGAGAAGAAATAAAAGTCAGTAACGCTACGGATTATTACAAGCGCGGTTTCCGGTGGACCGTGCCGATTTCCTCCAATGACCGCTGGGACCTTCGTTACGTGCCCGCCTACAAGCCCGACAACGGAATTCGCATACATATCTTGGAGATAACCGAAGATAGCCACGCCGTCGACTACACGCAAGGTAGCGGCTATACCTACTCCCAGATAACCATTGGTCAACCGAATGTTCCACTGGAGGGCGGCGATCACCGTTTTACTCTGCATTACATTGTCGATTACGTCCTGACCGCGGTGAATGGGCGGGACCTGCTGTATTGGACCGCGATCGGTGTGGAACGCAATGCGCCGGTCGGCGAAGCAATTCTAGCCATCCGTCTTCCCGCGACGATTCCCAGCGAAAGCATCAAGGCAGTCGCCGAGGTGGGAGGGCGAGGGAGGCATCCGGAGATTCCGCACCCAAACAATTTGGAACGAGTGGCCGACTCTTCCGGCGCCATCATGTATCGAGCTGTAAACGTGGATCGCCGCCAAAGCCTCACCATGGCCCTCACTTGGCCGTCCGGTTACGTCAATATTCCGAAATTTGAAATGCTTCGCCGCGACCCTTTGTTATTTGCCGCTCCTGGTATCATCTTTCTCTATTACCTGATCGCGTGGTTTCGAATTGGCCCGGATCCCAAGCCAGGCGCTGTGCAGGCACGCTACGAACCTCCGGATGGTTTGTCTCCCGCAGCGATCCGCTACATCGCATCAGGGACTACGGATGGGCGGACGTTTGCCGCCGTTATCGCGCAACTGTCTGCGCGCGGCTGCTTGCGCGTGGAATCCGTGAACGGAAAAATTAAATTGGCGCAGTTGATGAGCGATCGCGCGACGCAGTCCGCGCTCGCGCCGGAGGAAGTAACTTGCTTACACCTCCTTTTTGAAGACGGCCCCACCATCGAACTCAGTCCCGCGATGGACCAGCGCGAAACCGCGCAAAATGGCCGCTACGTGTTTCACATTCACGAAGACCTGACCCGGCAATTGAGCGGCAAATATTTTACGCGTAATTCGGGGACGATTGCCTTGGGCGTCCTCATGACTTTAATTTTTGCAGCAATTCTGGCGGCGACTGCCAAAGGGCGTGACACGACCGGCGCCTTCATGTTCACATTTTGGATTTTATTTATGGGGCTGATGATTGGGACGATGATTGAAATGTCTTTCCTTTCCGAGTGGAAAACTGTCATCCGTGCGCGCAGTGGCTGGATAAAAATGTTGCCTGGATCGCTGGCCGTTGGCGTTTTCGCAGGCGTTATCGGATTAATCTTAAAAAAATTGTCCGACGGTGTGTCGCTCTCCTACGCGGTCATGCTGGTTGCGTTCTTGCTGATCAATCTGGGATGGGCTCCGTTCCTTAAGCGCAAAACGCAGGAGGGCCGCTCAGTGTCCGATCAGATTGCCGGGTTCCGTCAATTCCTGCAAAAAGTGGAGCAGGATCGGCTGAACCGACTCGGCGAATCGCTCGCAGATTCCGTCGACGAGCCCGGCAAGCTTGACGCCCTGCTGCCGTACGCGATTGCCCTGGAAGTAAAAGAAGCGTGGGGAGACCAGCTGGCGCAGGCGTTTCTGGCGACGACGGTTTTCGCGGAGCAGTAATTTGAATTGCAGTCGAGCGGCATACCGTTCTGGTCAAGCGCGCCCTTAAAGTCCACCATTCACTGCCAGCTAAAAAAGCCGCAGCAGCCCGACGTGATTTACACCCTCAGCTTGCACCGCAATTGCGGAACTGCGCGCCGTTCCATTCGCGAGTTGTCCGCTGGTATTCGCTCCCCAGCACTGAGCGGTACCCGCGCTAGTTGCTGCGCACACATGCTGTTCACCTGAGGTGATCGCCACAGTCCCGCTCGCAATGCCCATCACCGCCACCGGGGTGGACGAATTCGCTCCACTACCATTGCCCAATTGCCCGCTGGCATTGGATCCCCAGCATAGTGTCGCGCCGGAGACGGTCACCGCGCAGTTGCCGTCCATGCCACTCGACACGGCAACGACGCCAGCCAGCGGACTCGTTCCGTCGGCTTGCAAAACTTCAACTGGCGTCGTGGACGCGGCGCTGACAGCGCCGTTGCCAACTTGTCCGGAGCCATTCGCTCCCCAGCAGAAGACATTTCCGCCCACAGTGATGACGCACGCGTTTTCAACTCCAGCGGAAATCGTCACCACTCCACTCAACGGCGAAGCCCCGGCCGCGTCCAAAACCGTGGACGGAGTCGCGGAACTCGCCGCGGTTCCGTTGCCAAGACGTCCCGAAGCTCCGTCGCCCCAGCACTCAGCAGTCGTGTTCACCGCGCACGTAAAGTCCGAGCCGGCCGCAATCGTTGAAACGCCGCTGCTCAGGCCCGAAACCGCAACGGGCAGAGCGGAAACGATTTCCTTGCCGTTGCCAAGTTGTCCGTTACGGTTGTCTCCCCAGCACAAGGCCGCTCCCAAATTGGTCACAGCGCAAGTGTGGAACCCTCCCGCAGCGATTCGAGCGACGTCCGAGAGAGGCGCGTTTCCGTCGGAATCCATTACTTGCACAGGAACCATGGACTGCGTGAACGTTCCATCGCCGAGTTGTCCGTTCGAATTACTTCCCCAGCACCAAACGGTTCCCATGCCCGTCAATGCACAGGTGGATTCAGATCCAGCCGCGACCGAAACGACGCTCGGGTCGAGCCCAACCACTTGCACAGGGCTCGTCGAGCTTGCTGTTTCGCCGTTGCCGAGCTGGCCAAATTCATTCGAACCCCAACACAGCACGGTGCCCGTGCCCGTACTCGCGACGCTGACTGCGCACGTGTGCGCCACGCCCGCCGTGATTGTCGTCGCACATATAACCGCGACATTAATATTCGCGCCGGCCGCTTTGCCGCCGGCATTTGTTCCCAGCGTGCATGTTTGTCCAGCAGGCTGCGTTAGCACCGTCACGGCATATGCCGCGCCGCTCGCTACAGGAGTATTGAAGTTGGTAGCGATGCCGTTCGCGGAAACGGTGAGGTTGTCGCTGCCATTATCCTGCAGCACAACGGAGGTGTTCGCGAGCAATCCCGAAACGGTAACCCCTATGTTCGAACTGTTACCGCCGCAAGCAATCGCGATATTGGATATGCCAGCGTTTCCAACCTTGCCACTGCCATTCGTGATTGCGCAGTTAGGAGTTGGTTGCGCCAGCGCGGTTACAGCATAGGTTGAGCCGCTGGCCACCTGGCTTGTAAACGTAAAGCTGCTGGAGTTTGCGGACACCGGCAGGCTATTGGCGCCATTATTCTGCAAGATCAGCCCTGAACCAGTCAGGCCTGTAATCGTGCCGCCTAGCGTGAATGTTGTGGTAGTGCAATTCACCAGAATGCCGGTGATATTCGCGGTGGCGGTTCCGCCTCCTCCGGTTACAGCGCAAGTTTGGGATGGGCTGGCAGGCTGCGCGAACGCTGTAACGCTGAACGAACTGCCGGAAGGGAGGGCTGTGGGGAATGTGAAGCTTCCATTTTTGGCGACAGGTAGATTGTCGCCGCTATTGTCCTGGAGCACGAGGCCCGTGCCGGAGAGGCCGGAAACTGTGCCGCCAATCGTAAACGTCACGGAGGTCGTGAAACACGTTACCTGAATCGCGTTCACGTTACCGGTGATGTTGGCTCCAAATCCATTTGTGACTGCGCAATTTTGCGTGGGGTTGGAGGGTTGCGTGAGAACCGTAACGTTGTAATTGCTTCCGCGATTGATCGCCGAGGAAAAAGCGAAGCTCCCATTCGCGGAGACTGAAAGGTTGTTGCCACCATTGTTCTGCAGTACGAGGCCGGAGCCGGTAAGACCCGAAACGTTTCCTCCAACCGTAAACGTATTTGTCAGGCAGGTGACTTGTACGATCACCACGTTGGCCGTTGCTGTGCCCGTGCCGCCGGAGGTGACTGTGCAGGTTTGCGCTGAGTTCGAAGGCTGCGTCATAACCGTTACGGCATAGTTTTTTCCCGTAGCGAGGGCGGTGGGGAACGTGAAGCTTCCGTTCTGGACGATGGTTAAGTTATCGGCGCCATTGTCCTGCAACACGAGTCCGGAGCCGGCCAAGCCTGAAACCGTGCCCCCGATGCTGAACGTTGTGGGCGCCGTGGTCGTGCCACAGGACATCAGAAAAAAAGGAAACGCAATGACCGACAACGCTAGCAATGACTTCGTCTTCACCCTTGCCTCCGGAACGTTTTCATAATCTCTGGATCGGGGCACGCGCAGAACCCGCGTACCATTATTTTCTGTTAGCCATATTGAATCTCATCGGAAGCACGATGGAAGCGATGGGTTGCCCGTCTCACCTATCCGCAGCGAAAGCCCGCCGCGCCAATTTCGGAAAACTGATCATACGATAACCAGGTCCGCTCTGTCGCGCGCCGGGCCTTCATTGGCCTTTGCGTTGCGCTTTCGTAGAGGCGTCTCCATCCACACTTTTGGAATGGAGATGGCGACTTGATTCTGCGGTCGAGCGCGGAAAAAGCTGCCCGCCCAAAAACGGGCGTGCGCTACGAAACCAACAGCGGCAACGATTTGCGCCTTTACAGGTTCATGTAAATACGGCGTATAATCCCGCCAGAAGCAATACTTGGAATTCTTTATCCTGCGCTGCGAGAGCGACTGACACCAGGTTGTGGAAGAGGAAAAACCGGTGAAGAATCGGATTTCTTTGCGCGCAAATCGAATTCATGGCGGATGCACTGATGTTCGCCGAAATTTGCCGCGAACGATAATGTGTGCTGCGTATTTCGGTGCGCTTACAATTTCAGGAGGTACGCTTGCGCTGGCGACTGCTGCGTGGGCGCAATCAGGAACTTCATCCGACGTTTCAAAATCGCAAAATTTATCCTCCTCCCTCTCGCACGATCTGTCTGGTGTGTGGATGCCGTATCCGGATACCGACGTGCCGCCCGGCACGGGAAAATATGCGATTGATCCGTCCACCCGGCCCGCTCTAACTGCGTGGGGCCATGAAAAATTTAATGCCTCGCGGCCGCTCCTCGGGCCACGGGCAATTCCCGGAGAGGAAAATAGTCCGTCGTTGAAATGCGACCCGGACGGCCCGCCAAAACTTTTAAACCATCCCAATCCGTTTGAAATTGTGCAGATGCAGGGCAGAATGTTGATGTTTTTTGAGGAGCAGCATATCTGGCGAAATATCTGGGCGGACGGCAGGCCGCTTCCGAAGGATCCCGACCCGAGTTATCTCGGATACGCGGTGGCGCGGTGGGAAGGCGACACTTTTATTATCGAGACTTCCGGATTTAACGATAAGCAGTGGGCCGATCCATTCGGAGATCCGCGCAGCGATAAGATGCACCTCATCGAGCGTTACCGCCGCCTGAATCACGATACGCTGGAGCAACAAATCATTATCGACGATCCCAAAGCCTACACGAAAATTTGGGTGAGCTTGCCGAAGCTTTATAAATTCGAGCCAAGCTGGGAAATTGCCGAGTGGTTCTGCGTGGTGGATGAAGATAAATCGTATGACGACACGGTGCGAAAACCGGCAGGTGCTGCGCCGGGGAAAGTAAAATAGATGGAGGAAGAGGAAGTGCAGGAAGTTAAAGAAGTAAAGGACATTGGAAAAGTACAGGATAAAAACTTTCGCCGCCTGCGCCGCGGCGGTTTTTCCGTTCCTTTATTTTCTCACTTTCCTTCGTTTCATTTACTTCGCTCACTCTCCGTCTCGATTCTGGTCTTCTCCGCAACGCTACACTCACAGACCACGCAGCCGGCCGCGAGTGCTCCTCTCTCCCACGATCTATCCGGAGTATGGATGCAATATCCGGATGGCGACATCCCCGGAATTCCTGGCATGAATGCGGTGGATGACCGGACGCGTCCCCCGTTGACGCCGTGGGGTAAAGAAAAATTCGATGCCGCGAGGCCGCTCGTTGGGCCGCGTGCTGTTCCGGGGGAAGAAAATAATCCAGCGCTGCGTTGCGATCCGGATGGCCCTCCCAAGCTGCTGAATCTGCCCAATCCGTTCGAGATCGTGCAGATTCCGGGCCGGATGCTGATGTTTTTTGAGCTGGAGCACATCTGGCGCGAAATCTGGATGGATGGCCGGCCACTGCCGAAAGATCCTGACCCCACTTATTTAGGATATTCCGTCGGCCGCTGGGAGGGTGATACGTTCATTGTCGAGACGATCGGATTTAACGACAAGCTGTGGGACGACTCCTTCGGAAATCCGCGCAGCGACCAGACGCAGCTGACCGAGCGCTATCGCCGCTTGAATGAAAACACTTTGGAGTTGCAAATCATCATCGATGACCCCAAGGCATATACGAAGCCGTGGGTGAGTCCGCCGAAGCTTCATAAGTTGGAACGCGGGTGGGAGATTGCGGAATGGTTTTGCGTGCTGGACGAAGAAGCTGCGTACGACAAAGTGGTGCGCAAGCCGGCCGGGGTTGCGCCAGCGGGGAAGAAGTAATGACGGAGGTGGAGGAAGTGAAGGAAGTACAGGAAATAAAGGAAGCTGAGGAAGGAAAGCAGGAGCACATCCTACGACGCGCGCGCCGAAGTGGCTTTTCCGTTCCTTTGCTTCCTAAACTTCTTTTATTTCCTTTACCTCTCCTACTACTCCTCTCGTTTTTCTATTTCTCGCCCAATTTGCCTGCACAAACCACTCCCTCCACCGGAGCTTCTCCGTGGTCGCACGATCTTGGCGGCGTCTGGATGCCGTTTCCGGATAAACGAGAAAACGGCGAGCCGGTAATTTCCGGAATCGAAGAAAAAACGCGCCCCCCTTTAACCCCGTGGGGACAGGCGCGATTCGACGCCGCGATTCCATTTCTCGGGCCGCGCATACAACCGGGCAAGGAAAATAATCCGTCGCTACTGTGTGAGCCGGAAGCGGTTCCGAAATCATTGATTCTTCCAAATCCGTTTGAGATCGTTCAGATTCCGGGAAGAGTTTTCATGTTCTTCGAGGAGTTTCATCTGTGGCGCACGATCTGGACGGATGGGCGCGCGCTGCCGAAAAATCCTGATCCGACTTACCTTGGTTACTCCGTTGGCAAGTGGGAAGGCGATACGTTGGTTGTCGAGACGATCGGGTTCAACGATAAGCCGTGGGTGGACGCGTACGGAAATCCGCGCAGCGAGCAGATGCATTTGACTGAACGATACCGGCGCGTTGACCATGACACGCTGGAGTTAAGCATCGTCATTGACGATCCCAAGGCTTACACAAAAACATGGATCAGTTCTCCACGACGTTTTAAGTTTGAACCTGGCTGGGAGATTGGCGAATATTTTTGCACGGTGGATGAAGAACAGGATTATGCAGGGCGTATCCGGAAACCGGCGGGCGGCGGTCCTTCGGCAGCGCCGCAGCCGGACTTGAAAAAATAAAAGAGGCGAGCGATGAAACTGACTCGTGTGATGTTTGCGTTGATTGCCGTGCTGGTAGTCAGGCCGTTCGCATTCGCACAAAACAACAAAACGCCGGGCGCTGATAAATCTGAGTCTGCTGCGGCAGCGGGAGCGAACAGCGCGCTTTCGCACGATTTATCCGGCGTGTGGATGCCGTATTCGATTCACATGGACGGCATCGACGAAAAGGCGCGTCCGCCGTTAACTCCGTGGGGACAATCGAGGTTCGATGCCGCAGCACCACTCGTCGGTCCACGCGCCGTCGCAGGCAAAGAAAATAATCCCGCACTGCACTGCGAACCCGAGGCGGTTCCCAAATCTCTCGTGCTGCCCAATCCATTTGAAATCATTCAAGCCTCAGGACGCATGTTCATGTTTTTCGAACAATATCACCTGTGGCGCACAGTTTGGGCTGATGGGCGGCCGCTGCCAAAGGATCCCGATCCCACATTTCTCGGATACGCTGTCGGAAAATGGGAGGGCGACACATTTGTGGTGGACACGATTGGCATGAATGACAAGCCGTGGGTGGACTCCTACGGAAATCCGCGCAGCGAGCAGATGCACTTGGCGGAGCGCTACCGCCGGCTCGATCATGACACGCTGGAAATGCAGATCATCATGGACGACCCGAAGGCCTACACCAAAACGTGGGTAAGTCCTCCGCAAAAATTCAAGCTGGAGCCAAGTTGGGAGATTGCGGAATTTTTCTGCATCGTGGACGAAGAAAATAATTACGGCGATAGCGTGCGGAAGCCGGCTGGTGTGGGGCCAAAATAACAAAAGGTGAAGGACGCAATGGAGTTAGAGGATGTGAAGGAAATAGAGGGCGCTGAGGAAATGAAAGAAAAATCAGTTCGCATCCTTCAAGTTGACGCGGGCGATTTTCCGTTCCGTTTCTTCCTTAAGATCCTCTATGTTCTCCGCTTCTTTTGCTCGGAGAGCCAAACTTATGATCATTGAAAATGTCGATCAGGTCACGCAAGCCGTGCTCGACGAAACGAAACGCACGCCCGACCCGCGCGTGAAAGAAATTATTGGAAGCCTCGTGCGGCACCTCCACGGATTTATCAAGGACACGCGTCTGACGGAAAAGGAATTCGACGCGGCGATTAATTACGTCATCGCGCTCGGCCAGCTCACGACCGAAAGCCACAACGAAGCGCGGCTGATGTGCGGATCGCTCGGAGCTTCCACGCTAGTTTGTCTGATGAACAACGGCCCGAACGCGGCAACCGAGAGTTCCGCAAATCTGCTGGGTCCGTTTTGGAGAACCGATTCTCCGCGCACTGTGAATGGCGGATCGCTTCTGCGTTCCGACACGTCGGGTCCTGCACTGTTTTTTACAGGTTGGGTGCGTAATCAGTTTGGCGAGCCAATCGAGGATGCCGCGGTCGACGTGTGGCACGC
This sequence comes from Candidatus Acidiferrales bacterium, assembly GCA_035696345.1. GTDB lineage: Bacteria > Acidobacteriota > Terriglobia > Acidiferrales > UBA7541 > Palsa-360. The sequence continues at coordinate 2,341 of DASRQU010000143.1, read as the reverse complement.
GTCTCCCGTTGGGCTGTACGAAAATCAGGATCCAGAGCAGGCGGAAATGAATCTACGCGGAAAATTTACGACAGATGCCAGCGGGGAATTCAGTTTTCGCAGCATCAAGCCCTCGGGATACCCTGTCCCGCTGAACGGACCCGTGGGAGCTTTGCTAAATGCGCAGAAGCGGCATAATTTTCGTCCGGCGCATTTGCATTTTCTGATTTACAAGGCGGGGTACAAAACTGTGACCTCTCAGGTTTATTCTCCCGACGATCCGCATCTGAATACGGACGCGCAATTCGGCGTGACGCGCTCGCTTATCGGCAAATATGAACTGCATGAGAATGAGCGGGCCCCCGCACCGGACGTGACGGGCACATGGTATTCGCTGCGACACACGTTTGTTGTGCAGCCGGGAGAAAGCTGGCTGCCCACTCCGCCTGTTTCCGCAAAGGCCACACGCGCGGAACGCGGTCGGTAAATGCGCGGATGCGCATCGGGTAGAAATCATCCCGAAAATTCAAGCCGCCATCTCCGCCGCGAACTCGCGGTTCATAAAGAACGTTCACCATAAACGGTGCGGAGATTCCTATACGAAATGCGTCCTTGGTTTACTAGCGACCGCTCGATAAGAGCGAGCGACTTCGACTTCCCACCGCTAGAGATCCACCCACCGCTCGAAACTCGAATCTTTACAGAGGAAGTAATCCATGATTGAATTCATCCATAGCAATTGGGCCCGATTTTCTCGCACGACAATGAGCCAGGGTATCCTGACCGCAACTCGTCCCAGGACCCGCCGTTGAACGAACCACAAAATTGGGAGTACTTTTTGATGAAGAAGGCCGCTCTGGTTGTAACTCTTTCCTTGTTCCTCGTTCCCGTGTTTGCTGCACAGCCGCCCGATCCGCGGTGGAAAGACGGTATGGATCTTTCCTGGGCGTTTCCCGCGCCGTCGCCTGATTTTCCGGCTGAGGACTTGAATGCGGTGAAACACATTCCGGGCAGTTCGAAATCCTATACACAGGGCCAGATTGACGATATTTACAATCCGCCGGACTGGTTTCCCGAAGAACACATGCCGTTTCCGAAGGTGGTGGCGAAAGGCGAGGGCCAAGCCACGCCGGGCTGCGCGTCCTGCCATCTTGCATCCGGCAACGGACATCCGGAATCCGCGAACCTCACTGGCCTGACTGCCGATTACCTTACGACCCAAATCCACGAATTTCAGCAAGGTATACGGCAGGATCCGCGCCACCGCATGAGCGATATTGCGAAGGGCATGACCGAAGAAGATGTAAAAGATGCGGTTGCCTATTTTTCAAGCCTGAAGCCGCGCCAATGGATTCGCGTCGTGGAGACCGAAACGGTACAGGAAAGTTATGTGAATGAAGGGCACCGGCGCTACTTGCGGCCGGACGGAAAAATGGAGCCGATCGGAGAGCGTGTGATCGAGGTTCCCGAGGATCCTCTTCGCATCACCTGCCGCGATCCGCACCTTGGATTCGTCGCGTATGTGCCGGTGGGAGCTCTTGCCAGAGGGAAGGAATTGGCAACGACGGGCGCGGGAAAAACCACGGCATGCGTTGCCTGCCACGGACCAGAGCTTAAAGGTTTGGGGCCGGTGCCGCGCATTGCGGGCCACTCGCCGACGTATATTGTTCGTCAGCTGGCGGGATTTCAGGTGGGCGCTCGCAACAGCGAGATGGATGAACTGATGAAGGGCGAAGTCTCGAACTTGACGCAGGACGACATTGTTTCGCTAGCTGCCTACGTGTCTTCGCTTAGCCCGGGGAAATAAAGTTGCCCGCTGATCCCTGGATAAGGAGTGGAGATTCGTACGTGATGTTTTGCGTTTAGTAGGACAGGCTTCAGCCTGTCAGCTTTTTTGGCATGCAAAAGTCAAAAGGAAGACAGGCTGAAGCCTGTCCTACTTAGAATCCAATTTTGCTGACGTTTGCCGTTCTGCTGCAGCGGAAGAGTTTTCCTCCGCTCCCGGCGGTAAAGATGCGACGTAGGCTGCAATTGCGATCATGTCGTCCTGGGTCATCTTGGCTACGACGCCTTTCATCAGCGCGCTCATGGAGCCGTGGCGCGAGCCATCCTTAAAATAATAAAGCTGGCGGAACAGATACATTGGGTCGTGCCCAGCGATGGGTGGCACTTCCCCCAGGCCGTTGAGGGACGGCCCATGGCAAATCATACATTGAATCGATTTTCCACCGCCACCGGTGTTCACGAATTCTTTGCCCTTGGCCAAGCTGCCTTTTGGAACGTAGGCGATAAATCCAGAATGCGGATCGCGGCTTTCCGCTCCTGCAACATCTTGCGGGAGGACGATAATTCTCTGTCCGAT
>DASRQU010000142.1:0-11610 GCA_035696345.1 Candidatus Acidiferrales bacterium | reverse complement strand
GCGGTCGCATAACGATTTTGTGGATCACGTTCCAAAGCGCGGTAGATCACTTCCTGCAACTGGGGTGAAATTTCCGGATTGAGCTCACGCGGAGGAATGGGGTAGTTCAACAGCCGGTCGTAGGGTTCAGAATTTTGAAACGGCATTTTTCCCGTTAGCATTTCGTACAGCATCACTCCCAGCGCATAGGTGTCGCTGCGGGCGTCGCCACGTTTTCCTTTCAACTCTTCCGGCGAAACATATTCTGAGGCACCGATGGCCTGGGAGAGCCGCGTAAGCGTGAGCCGACGCGCGCCGGTGTTTGCGGCGCCGCCGAAATCCATCAGTTTAATGTGATCCCCAGCGCCAACCATGACGTTTTCCGGCCGGATATTCAGGCGCACAATTCCTTTGGTGTGGACGTATTCCAACGCGTCGGCAATCGCTGCGGCAATGCTCGCGGCACGCTCCGGAACAAGCTTCTGCTCTTCCATAAGTATCTCGCGCAACGTTTTCCCGGGAAACGATTCCATCACCATGTATATTTTGGTGCGGTCCTGATCTGGAATTATTTTGATAATACCGGGATGATCCAGCTGTGCTCCGATCTCCAACTCACGGCTGAACCGGTCCGCGAATGCCGGATCGCTAACCATCTCAGGGCGCGGGACTTTGATGGCAACTTCTGTCCCATTGCGCAGATCCGTTGCGGAAAAGATGGTGGACTCGTTGCTGTGGGCAACGGCGCGGTCTATTCGATAGTGGTCGAGGTGGTCGCCCGGATTAACGGGAGACTCCAGTAATTTCATTGCTGCCATTGGCTGCGTTCCATTGAATCGAATCTTCCTCGCTCTTTTCTGAGTGGGCTGCACCGCGCTCGAAACTGAAGCGCCGCTGGTTCTAGGGCAGCCACCGCAAGAGAGCGTTCTGGATGTAGATCATTGCCGTCAGGGCCGCCAACATTTCAACAATAACCGGGGTGATGTCCTTAATCCATTGCAATGGCGTGTACTTTTCATCCAAGTCCCGCCGAATGAATGCAAATGCAACCACCGATTGAGCGCAGCCGATGTGCGTCCAGCACCCGCCAAGCGCATATCCAATAATTTGGGACATTGCAAATAGATGTAACACGGAGGGGCTCAATCCGTGAAGACCGCGCGATGCAAAATCCGCAACGATATTGTTATCCAGAATTGCAGACAGGAACGTACAGCCAAGAAATTGAGCAAACGCGACATGACCTTGTCCAAGCGTCTCGATTCCCCGATGGACCATAGTCTGTATTTGCTCGAAAAAGCGCGCTTTCGTTAAAAGCGTGATAGAGAGGAATAAGGGGAAGAGAAAATAATATTCGGCATATTCGATATAGGCCTCGCGCAACGCGAGCCTGCGCATTTTGGGTATGCCCGCGATTCCAAATAAAGCAAATAGAAAGCCCGCGAAGGAGGCCCAGAACAGCGGTATGCGATCGTAAATGGTGTGCACAATTAACAGTCCTATGAAGGGACCTAAAGCCAGGGCGCCCACCCTCTGCGCGCTCCGGCGAACGTGCGCGAGTGTGGCGAGCGCTTTGCGTATACCACCCTCCGCCTTCTTCGCTCCTTCGGCGTCGCGTGCAAACGCGAGTTGGTAGTGGAGGTCGAGTGCGTCAGCAAGTTCCTCGCTGACAAAATGTCCGAGCAGGCTCTTACGAGTAGCTTCCGGGACGTTTTCACGAAACAATGAAAGGCCCAACGATTCACCTTGATGCAACCATTTTAAAACGCCACTTGCGTGCTCCCCGAGTTCCGCAGCGTGATTCTCGACAAACTCGATTGGCGTCAGCACCTCACCGTGTCGCGTCGCTTGAAGGAACCGTACATCTTGCGCATTGGCTTCGACGACGTCCAGAAGTTCGAGAAACACCTGCTTGTTGCGCAGTCTCTTTTGAAGGTGGCGCGCAATAATGACGTAACTTATGATCGCCGCAGGTGCGCAGTAAATGATAAAGAACGCGTTCCCCAATAGTGGATACAGGTTCGACTTCATAATAAGATTCGGCGGTTCGCCATAGGCCACCCATACGCCGCAAATCGTGGTAACCGCGGTGCAGAGGATCACAGAGTAGCTGATTGCCTCGACTGGCGCGGCCGCAAGAAGCAGGACGATAACCAACGTTCGAATCGTCAGGCCAATCATGGAAACGCCGCCGAACAATGCAGATGCAACTGCCACGAACGCCGTCACTGAAATGACTGTCGGAACAATCGCGCCTTTGTTACGGCGCAGCAGAGAGAAAGTGATTCCTTCCAGGAGACGAGTCTGCGCAATCACTGCCACAAAAAAAGTTAAGCCAAGAATGAAGAGCATCGTGTCCGCGTGGATCATGTCGTCCAGCCCGTGAAAGGTGAGCAAATTCACCTGGATCCATTGCCACCAACCGAACTCGCGAATTTGCTCGTGCCATTCGGATGTGCTGAGTTTGCAAAACGTAGCGATGATAACGATCGCCATGCCGTAGGTGAGCGCATTCTTGTGAATCTGGTATTTGAACGAGCCCAGGAAAAACAGAGCAAGAATCGTGGCAAAGACTTCCGCGGCCAAGAGCCATACGGGCAAGACGGGCCCGGCGAACAGGATCGCTGCGGCCATGAGGGCGCATCCGCCCACGAAAACGCGACCGGGCAACATCACAACTTCCGGGCCGCCTCCGGCGGATTCTACGTCGTTCAAAACTTGTGAGTCAGTCGACACGAGACAGCACCCGCAACCATAGGGGGAGTGGACGCGCGGCTTCCTTTTTCTTGCCGCTCTTGCGGCGCTTTACTCGAGTTGATTCTTCGCGGCGCTTGGATCGGTCACTCTTTGATTCATTGCCGGACCTCTTTTTCATTGGCCGCCTGAGGGAATAAAGTTTCCAGCTAAACACGCTTCGGCGGCCTGCTTGCCGCCTTGGATGCTGAATAAATCAGTGCGTCGCGGCATATTTTCGCCGGGGTCCGGCTCTGGTCCTCGGAATACGCCGCGACGGCATGATCCACGCGGGTCTCGCCGTGATGGCGGTCACAGCGGGACTTGGCCCCGCGCGAAACTCATCACCGACCTGGAAGGTCGGAATGAAGGCACAATCGCCATTGTAGGAATCAGGCAGTACGATTACGCGTTCTCTACAGTCACCAACACTTCCGCTTCACGGCGGTCCCGCTTCCACAGTTTTTGCAAACTTTTAACAATGCGCCACGGACCGTTGTAGCTGTACCCGCCGCGCTTGACCCCATTGTGCACGTAGCCCCGAATGGTGGCCGCCTGCCTGCGGGCAAGTTCCGATTGCGCCATGTTCTGCGCGAGAAGCGATGCCTGATGCGTGTGCTCTGTGGCCTTTTCGATCACGCGCAATCGCATCCACAGCTCGCCCATTTTTAATTGCGCGATAAAACTCTCCGGAGCCAGCCGCACGCCTTCATTTAATTCCTCGATCGCATCCTGCACCTTCAGATCCACGCACAGCGCCATGCCAAACAGCACGCGAAGTTCCGAGACCTTCGGATATGCGGCAACACATTCGCGCAATCCCTGGACCAGGTCCGCTCGTTCTTCCTTTTCGAGTAAATAGGGGTCCGCGAACATTCGCTCGAGCAATCCTTGTGCTGTGGGTGCGACTTCAGCCAGCACATAGGAAGCGCCCGGGGCCGCCAGCGCGCTTGAATTTTCGTTTTTTCGCATCAGCTCGATTTCCATAACCTTTTGTCCTCGTTTCCAGGATTCCGTCCTTGCAAAGACGATCTCTCAACTTGGATTGGCGAGGCGCGGACTGAGGGTCCACACCCCGCCAATACCCGCATGAGCGCGATCAATCGCCGGAATATACAGGTTCCGGACGGAACACGAATTCGGGGTAACCCAACTGGCCCATCTCAGGAAGATCGAGACCGGCCAGTTCTGTTTCCACCGAAACGCGCTGTCCCATGAAATACTCTAGGGCAAGGTTAATGACGAAGCTGAGAGTGAATACGAAACCCATCAGCGTGGAAATGCCAATCAACTGCGCGGCAAGCTGGCTGGCGCCTCCGCCGTAGAAAAGTCCAGTAACGGAACCACTGACGCCGTTCCAAGCACCCCCGTAGTTGCTTGTGCCGTCGGCAAACAGACCAATCGAGAGCACGCCCCAGAGGCCGTTGGTTCCATGGACAGAGATGGCGCCGACGGGATCGTCGACCTTCATGAAGTTCTCGACGAACGCGCAGCTTAGGCAGACGAGCACGCCCGCGACCAAGCCGATGACGGCCGAGCCAAATGTGCTGACGAAACCGCTCGGCGCGGTAATGGCAACTAAGCCCGCCAACAGGCCATTGCCGCTCATGGAAGCGTCTGGTTTACCCTTGAACGCCCACATATAAATGATGGCCCCGAGTGTTCCCGTGCAACCGGCGAGCATGGTGTTTACGGCGATGCTTCCGATGCGCAGGTTACCGGCTGCGGAAGCGCCCAGGGTACTGCCCGGGTTGAACCCGAACCAGCCGAATGCGAGGATGAAGCAACCAATCAGGACGGCCGAAATGTCATGGCCGAGGATTGGATTGCTCGAACCATCGCGATTGTACTTGCCAATGCGGGCGCCGATAATCAAGGAAACGGCCAGCGCTGTCATACCTCCAACGGCGTGCACCACGCCCGATCCGGCGAAATCGCAATACCCTTTGCCAAGCCCAACGTTGGAGCCAAGCTGGGAGAGCCATCCTGCGCCCCAAGCCCAGTTGCCATAGATTGGATAGGTGATCGCGCCCATGATTACGGACGAAACCGCGAAGGTGGCGAACTTCCAGCGTTCGGCGCACGCGCCGGTGACGATGGTGAGCGCCGTGTCCATAAACACCATTTCGAACAGGAAGATGACCATGACGCCGACGTCATACGTGTGGCCCGACAGGAAATATCCCGCTTGGCCAAACAGCCCCCAGGTCTTCCCAAACAACGTGATCGCATGTTCGGAAGCTAGAGGCTGGAGTCCGCCCAGGTTACCGTTACCCGCCGCACCGCCCATTTGTATGGCAAAGCCGAGGATCCAGTAAGCAAATAGACCGCAGGTGTACACGAAGAAGTTCATCATGTACGTGTGGTTAGCGTTCTTCACTCGGCAAAGTCCGGATTCAACCATTGCGAAACCCGCTTGCATGAACATGACGAGGAAGCCGGTGACCAGTGTCCATACGAAGTTGATGGCGATTTTGTTCTGCCCGACCTGGTTTCCGACGTCCGGAAGGGTTACGCCAGCCTTGGAATCGGCCGCTGGCACGTCGCTGATGGTTCCAGTGAGCGTACCTCCGGGATCTCCTTTCGCCAGATCTGCGGTCGCGGGTGCTTTTCCGGCCGCATCCTTGAGCTCCGCATCAGCCGCCGGCACGGGAGCTGCCGGGGCTGCTGCTGGAGCCGCTGCGGCGGGTGCAGCCGGTGCCGGTGTCTGGGCGCGCGCTACCATACTTAGGCTCAGGGCAAGGCCTAAAATACAAAGGCTAAGACAACTCGTTTGAAGTATTTTTTTCATCGTGATTGCTCCATAGAGGGTTTTCCGGTCACCATTCCAGTGCGGTCAGTTGCTCCTGACTCTCCCTTCCAAACAGCGTTCTTGTTGAAAGCTGCTGGTAGAATGAAAGCCATTCCGACAAAGCTGACTCCGATGCCCAACAGAGCGAAAACAATGCGCCCCCCTGTGCTATCAGTGATGTGCAGCCCTGACAACGTGAGAATCCAACCCAGCAGGCATACACCGGCGCCAATCAGCTTCATGCCCAGTGGATTATCCTTGAGGGCCGTCTTTCCTTCGAGCGGCTTGATCCCCAGGTACCCGAACGTGCTCCCGATTACACCGAGGGCCCCAATCGCCAACAATGCTTTGCCGGTGCCGCTATCGTAAAATGCAAAACCTGAGCACAGCACCGTCGCCCCGGCCAAAAATAGGCCGAAATAACTTCCTTGCTGTTTATTTGCCGCCATCTTTACATCCTCCTTGACCCGCGAGGGTCGCTGACTGAGCTATCAAGTCTTCGTCTCGTTCCCCAACAACTTGTTGTAGTGGCCTCAAAAATCCGTTTTCCAACCAAAAACAAAAGCCGTACAACTTCGCTCGCATCGCCATGGAACTCACTCGGTGCACGGCGGGAGATTCCCTGGAAACCGTGCCGAGGATCATGAGTTCCAATCGCTTACGATCCCATTGATGAAAAGCCCTGAGTACCGCGCTCTCTACATCTGGCATCGAGTCAAAAAGAAAGGCCCTCATGGTTATCGCGTCCGCCAAGCCTTGCTGCGATTCATTTCGTTCGCGCGTCTCGCGCGGCAGGCTATCGTCCCAAACATCCGGCGGTCGCATGATCCAGTCGCATTCAGCCGCGCGCTCGCGAATCTCTATACGCAGCAAGTGGAGCGGAGCGCGAGAGAACTCACCGAACCGCATCCTGCGGCGCGTTGAGCGAATAAAGTCAGAGAGTTCCCACAAACGCGGCATTCCCATTCCCTAGTTTTCCTCCCGGTGATTCCGCACGTGTCGGCACCGCCAGAAAGACAATAAACTCCACTAAGACAATGGCTTCCAGGACCAGGGGTGCGCCCATTTGCAGACGGACAACCAACAACAGCGCCACCATGGAAAACCACTGCCATCGCGAGCGACGGAGTCGCTCGATGCGCCCTGGGAAACGCAGAAAATCACTCCATCGAAGCTTTTCGTTGGCCGCCTTCGGCACACAGGCGCGAATGCAGGCCACCGCGAAGAATCCCGCGAGAATCATCTCGACCGCCATCATCGGTAGGTTCATGGGTACCTTTCCTCCAGCTCCAACGGTTCCTCATTGCATGCGGCCAACTTAAGTGCGCTACCTTTAGGCACTGACCGCTCTGCACTCCCACGACCCGAGCTAACATCAAGCTGACGGTCGCTCGCACACACTCTCTGGGCAAACCCCTAGACACACGCGAAAAACGCGATTTGCTGAATTCAATTGCTCAGAGACCTGTGAACGATCCACAAAAAAGGCCGCTGAAAACTGATCAGCACTCCGTCAAATAACCGGAGTCTGCTTTGGACACAGCGCCGTGTCTGGTGAAATCTTCGATTTCGAGAGGTGTGTTCCCCCGCTACTACACAAAACCAGAGGGAGAAGAAGGCGTCGTTGGCTTCTGCGGGGCATATTGCAGTTATCGTGTTGCGCAGTCAACGTCAAACTTTTGATTGACCAGATGCATTTATTCTATTCGTTCAGCAGCTGGAAGAACTACCGGAACATGCGCATGGGATCGTCATCTTTCATGATTGTTTCCGCAATTTCTTTCATGCTCTTGCGCTTATTCTGGCTTTGCCGTCGCATCATTCGGTAGGCTTCGTCCTCGGTAATGTGAAGATTGCGCTGCAAAATTCCCTTTGCCCGGTCGACGTACGTGCGCGTCGCGAGCCTGTCCAGTAGCAGTAGATTTTCACTTTCTAGACGCACTCTTTCTACTTCGGCGCCAATCAGAAAGCCTATTGTCGCGATCAACTGGATTTCCCGATCGCCGTAGCGATGCGGCGAGCGGTTCTGAACGGTAATCACTCCGACCAGGCGCCCGCCGCTGACAATGGGGACCGAAAGCAGTGCTTCAAAACGATCCTCCGGGAGTTCGTGGAACAATTGGAAGCGACTATCCAAGTATGCCTGTTCTGAAATAACCACCGGCTCGAGATGTTGCGCCACCCAACCCGCGATTCCCTGCCCAACCTTCAATTTCAGATGGTCTACAACTTCCGCATGGAAATTCTTGGAAGCCCGTAGAACGAGTTCGTCTTTGTCCAGAACATAAATCAAGCAGGAGTCACAATTCGTGACTTCCGTTACAAATCTGACAACCTCGTGCAACACGTCGTGCAAAGGGGTCGCCATGGAAAGCCGATTGGCTGTCTTGCTGAGTAACAAAATATCGAGGTCTTTTTCGCCGATCCGGCCGGGATTGTTAAAAGGGAGGGTATCCATTGGCGTCTCCAGGAAATGATTTGTTTAGCGCACCAAAGAAAACCTCAATGGAAGCCGTTTCATCCTGGAAACGCACATAAAGATTCCATAAAGTTGAAAAAATTGTATGATTGCGCCGTACGTCGTTGCTACCTATCTTTTGGGTATAGTGGGTATCTTTTGGTGGTAAAGCGAAGCTATCCCACCGTTTTTACTAAATCTCTGCAGCGGACGGGATTAGTCAATTCGGCAGTTAAATGTTATGGACATTCTCTCCATCTATTCACCCTCGAATCGATCGCGTTTCTTGATCATTGGGAGCTTATTGATCGTGATCATCGCGATCACAGATGCGGTTACACCGCCCCTGCCACTTGGATATTTGTATCTATTTCCGATACTTCTCCTGGCGGGTTTCTTGCCGCGCACTTGGATCATTTGCCTGGTCATAATCTGTGCGGCGTTGACAGGGATATTCAGCCGCTACGATCTGCGCCCAGCGACCATTCTTTTTGTGATGGCTTCGCTCGGATTCGCCGGAACCGGAATGTTCGTTTCCGAAATCGTCCACAATCGGCAGGCGGCGCTGCAGAATGTTCAGGAACTGGAGACTCAGATCCGCCTGCGCCAGGAAACGGAAGGGCAGCTGATTGGTCTAGTAGACAGCAGTCCTCTAGCGATTATAGTGATCGCCGCCAACGGAAATATCTCGCTCGCAAATGAAGCCGCGCAAAGTCTATTCGCCTCCGGAGACGCCACGATTACCGGACAACCGATCGCCGATTTTCTTCCGGCGCTTCAATCGGTGCTTCAACAGCCTCGCTCCAAAATATTCCGGACCCAGATTCGCTGCCGCGGAAAGAGAAAAAACGGGGACATATTTCTTGCAGCAGTTTGGTTCTCGACGTCGACTACCACCACTGGAAACGTGGTGTCGGCGATCATCATGGATTTTTCAGAGGATTTGAGGGATCGCGAAGATCTGAGCCTGGAACATCTCCTAAAAAATGCGAAAATCCTGATGGGCGCCATCTCACACGAGATCCGAAATCTGTGCGGCGCCGCGCTCGTTGTCTATCGAAACCTCTCCCGGCTCCACGGAATGGGGGAAAACGAAGACTTTGTTGCGTTGGGGGACTTGATCGCCGGACTGGAAAATCTTTCGAACATGGAATTGCGGCCCGCGTGGGCGCAAAGCTTGCCGGCCATCGACTTGTCGTCGGTATTGGACGAATTGAGGATTGTGATCGCTCCGCCGTATAGTGAGTCGGGTGTTGCGATACACTGGCAACTTGAGGAACATTTACCTCTGGTGATGGGAGAGCGGTATGGATTGCTCCAGGTGTTCCTAAATCTCACCAGGAACAGTCAACGTGCAATGGAATTGAGCGAGAAGAAAGAATTGACGGTCAGTAGCACGGTGGAACCTGGTTCCGTCACCATTCGATTCGAGGATACGGGTCCCGGCATTCCCGACGTTTCTGGTTTATTTCGGCCATTCCAACCCGGTGCAGACGCGACTGGCCTCGGCCTGTACGTTTCCCGAGCGATTTTGAGAAGCTTTCGCGGCGATCTGCGGCATGAACCGCGCGACACAGGATGTTGCTTCGCCGTCATCCTGCCTCGATTTGTCAACCAGGGAGAAAGTGCCTCATGAATACGGCTGTTGCCGATAAAATCCGCGTGCTTTTGATCGACGACCATACGCTGTTTCGCGAAAGCCTGGCGAGACTGCTGCAGTCCGAACCCGGACTTGAAGTCGTGGGCCATTGCAGTTCGTCAGTGGATGCCTTGCAGGCGATAAGCGAACGTGCGATCGACATTGTGTTGCTGGATCTGGATTTGGGAACTGAAAAGGGAGCCGACCTGCTTGGCGGCCTACGAGAGGCCGGTTTCGCTGGCAAGGTGCTGCTCGTGACCGCCGGGGCGAACGAAAGAGAAATGCCCGCTCTGATTCGAAAAGGAATCTCCGGAATTTTCTTGAAACACAATTCTCCCGCACTTCTGGTACAGGGCATCCGTGACGCAATGAAGGGTAAGGCGCTTTTTGAACAGGAATTCTTGAAGAGGGTCCTCGAAATCTCGGAGGGAGCCGCTTCCGAGACACGCCACACCAGGTTAACGGAGCGGGAAAAGCAGGTGCTTTCCCTCGTGTTTGAAGGTTTGACGAATAAGGAAGTTGCGGATCGCCTTCAAATTACAGAAAGTGGCGTGAAGAGTTGTCTCCAACATTTATTCACCAAGACCGGCGTCAGGACTCGCAGCCAATTGGTGCGTGTCGCGCTGGAGAAATACCGCGACGATCTTTAAGAGCGATTTGAGTCCAAGGCCTACCACCATTTGATTCGAGATGAATATACAATCGCGAATCGTATTTACAAACTGCCCTTTATTTTCCGCGCTGTTCCGGTCGTCAAAGAAACTAACCTCCTGGGAATCTTTCAAGTGCGCCAAGTTTCCGGAGGACTGGTTCTCTGAATGAGCAACTCCGGCTTGGAAAAACTTTCACAAACGCGTGAATGACCGACGCGAGCATCATGGAAACGATATACTGCGGCTAACGGATGAAACTGAGTATTGAGACTATTGAATTTCTGCTGCTGGTCGCGGCTGTCGTCGCGATGTTGGCGAGGCGGCTTCATTTGCCATATAGTGTGGGCCTCGTTGCCGCTGGACTCGCTCTTTCTCTGCTGCCGGGTTTGCCTCAAATTGAACTTTCAAGGGAACTCATCTTTACCGTCCTCCTGCCGCCGTTGATATTCGAGGCTGCGCTCTATATCCGCTGGCAAGATTTACGAAAGGACATGTTCGTGATACTGGCGATGGCCAGCGTGGGCGTCCTGCTTTCCGCGTGTGTTACGACAGCTGGGTTACGTTACCTCGTGAATTGGGAATGGCCGAGCGCCCTCCTATTCAGTGTGCTGATTGCCGCTACGGATCCCGTATCGGTGATCGCGACGTTTAAAGAAAGTGGAGCCCGGGGACGTTTGAGATTTCTGATAGAAGCCGAAAGCCTCTTCAATGACGGAACGGCCGCTGCCGCATTTACAATTGCGGTCGCATTTGTTTCGGGCAAGACTTTGACCCCAATTGGCATTGCTACGAGGTCGCTTCTTACAGTTGGGGGCGGAATCGTTTGTGGCGTCGCGGTTGCCGCCGGAATACTGCTCCTTGCCGGGAGAACAACCGATCATCTCGTCGAGACCATGCTCACGACAGTTGGGGCATACGGTTCATTTCTCGTCGCGGAACATTTTCAATTCTCGGGTGTGCTTGCTACTTTGGCAGCTGGGTTGTTGCTTGGCAACGTGGGGCCGCTCGGTGCCGTTTCGGAAAAGGGAAAGGAAACTATAAATTCGTTTTGGGAATATGCGGCATTCGTTGCGAACTCCTTAATATTTCTACTCATTGGGATGAATGGAACCAAGGAAAACATTCTTGTGATCTGGCGGACGGCCCTCGCCGCAATCCTGCTAGTCATGGTCGCTCGAGCGGCGGCGGTTTATTTGACACTTCTACCGTTCGCGTATTCATCTCGGCGAGTGGATGCGCGAGACCAACACATTCTTGTTTGGGGTGGGCTGCGCGGCGCGCTTCCTCTGGCCCTCGTCCTCGGCCTTCCCTCTGCAATTCCACGGCGAGAAGAATTGATCACAGTCACGTTTGCCGT
>DASRQU010000141.1:0-20196 GCA_035696345.1 Candidatus Acidiferrales bacterium | reverse complement strand
CAAATTTTTCTATTTTCAGTTCGCGCGCGGAGACCGGCGACGCCAGCGTCAACGCCAGAGCCGCGAAGACGAACGCGCACGCCAAGAGCGCGCGTGAAATCCGCCCTGTGATCGGTGGATGCGCGACGCTTTTATGCGTAGCCGCGGGGATTTTCATCGGAGCTAGTCGCCTGTGGTGCCGAAGCTGACCTTCGGCACGTCGCGTTCGGCGGGAGCAGTGATCTCGAAAAATTCGCGTTCTTTAAAATTACCCATTCCAGCCACGAAGTTAGAAGGGAATTGCTCGATCTTGGTGTTGAAGTCGCGCACCACGGCGTTGTAGTAGCGGCGCGCATTTTGCACGGTGTCTTCAATTTGATTGAGCGTGGCCTGCAGCTGATTGAAGCTTTCCACGGCGCGCAATTGTGGGTAGGCCTCGGCGAGCGCAAATACCTGGCGCAGCGCTCCGGTCAGCATGCCTTCGGCCTCGCCCTTGGCGGCCGGACCCTGCGCGGACATGGCCTGATTGCGCGCGGCCACCACGCCTTCTAGCGTGCCTTTTTCGTGCGCGGCATAGCCTTTCACTGTTTCCACAATGTTAGGGATCAGGTCATAGCGCCGCTTGAGCTGCACGTCAATGTCAGACCACGCGTTGTCGCACTGAATCTTCAGTCGCACCAGGCCGTTGTACGTGGTCATGATGTAGAGCACCACGACGACAACGAGGACTATGAGTCCAATCAACATGGGATGTCCTTTCGCAAACGGGCCATAATGGCCCGAGCTTTACGCAACTATAAGAGAGCACTTACATCCAGTAAAGCACTGCCTGCAGGGGGTGTGCCAAGATCATGCACGCTGAACTAAACTTGGTAAACTGCCCCAGATAATCGGCATGGCGACATTGCGGGTCGTTGGAAAGCACGAAGTGCCAGGCACACTTCGGGTTAGTGGCTCCGGCGCCACCAGGTTGCCCCCGCCTGTCTCTCTTCTACTCACAATTTTGAAAATCGCTCGCCGAAGTATTTCTCTATTGCGCTAGCTTGCTCCTCTCATTTGGGTTACTCTTGCGCGCACTGGATGTGTCACGTCTGGTGACAACTATGCATTTTAAGAATTTCAGCGCAGCGGTGTTTGGCATTGACGCGTACCTCATGGAAGTCGAGGTGGACGTTGGCTCGGGCAAGCCGGGCGATTTTAATATTGTCGGGCTGCCGGATATTGCGGTGAAAGAGAGCCGCGAGCGGATCAAGGCGGCGCTGAAAAATTGCGGACACGAGTTTCCTCTGCAGAGCGTCACGGTGAACCTCGCGCCGGCGGATATTCGCAAGGAAGGCTCGGCGCTGGACTTGCCGATGGCGCTTTCGATTTTGGGATGCGAGGGCGCGTTCTTCGGAAAGCAGCTCGATCAGTATATTTTTCTGGGAGAACTGGCGCTCGACGGGCAGGTGCGTTCGGTGCGCGGATCTCTTTCGGCGGCGCTCGCGGCGCGTGAACACAAGATCAAAGCTGTGGTCGTTCCGGAGGCGAATGCGCGCGAGGCGGCCGTGGTGGAGGGCATTGACGTGTTCGCAGTGCGCTCGCTGCCTCAGGCTGTCGATCTCGTAAATGCGCCCGAGTCATTCGTTCCCGTGCGCGTGGATGCGAGCACGATGCTGGCGGACGCGTCCCAGTACGCGGTTGACATGCGCGACGTGCGCGGGCAGCAGGCGGCCAAGCGCGCGCTGGAAGTGGCTTGCGCGGGCGGGCACAACATTATTTTTATCGGGCCGCCTGGCGCGGGAAAGACGATGCTCGCAAAGCGCATCCCCACGATTTTGCCTTCGATGTTGCTTGAAGAAGCGATTGAGACCACGCGCATTCACAGCGTGGCGGGACTGCTGGACGATGCACGCGGCCTGGTGGGGACCCGGCCATTTCGCTCGCCACACCATACGATCAGCGATGCGGGCCTGATAGGCGGCGGCGCGATTCCGCGGCCGGGAGAAGTTTCGCTGGCGCACCACGGCGTGCTGTTTCTGGATGAGTTGCCGGAGTTCGAGCGCAACGTGCTGGAAGTGATGCGGCAGCCGCTCGAAGAAGGCGCGGTGACGATTTCGCGCGCGGCAACTTCCATCACGTTTCCTGCGCGTTTTATGCTGGCTGCGGCAATGAACCCGTGCCCCTGCGGATTTTTCGGCGATCCGACGCGGCAATGCCACTGCTCACCGCCGCAGATTCAGCGTTACGTCTCAAAAATTTCCGGGCCACTCATTGACCGCATCGACATTCACATCGAAGTTCCCGCCGTGAAGTACAAGGAATTGCGGAGCAAGGGAAACATCGAAGACTCGTTTACGATTCGCGAACGCGTGCTGCGTGCTCGAGAGAGGCAATCGAAACGCTACGCAGGAGAGAGAAAAGTTTTCTCGAACGCGCACATGCCGCCAAAACTCATCAGGAAATTTTGCGCAATCAGCGAGGAAGGCGAAAAAATGCTGGAGAGCGCCATCGGGCGCCTCGGGCTGTCAGCTCGCGCGCATGACCGCATTCTAAAAGTGGCGCGCACGATTGCGGACCTCGACGGATCGGAAAACCTTGAGACGCGGCACCTGGGCGAGGCGATTCAGTATCGCACGCTGGACAGGTCTTACTGGGCGTAGGTTTTAGCGGCGCGGGCTTCAGCCTGCGGGTTTTGGTCCTTACAGGGATGAAATTCCGCAGGCTGAAGCCCGCGCTACTTAATTCCGTGATCTAAGGCTCGAGCGAGGAGAGATACGCCGCGATGTTGAGCATGTCGTCTTCCGTCAACTGCGCGACTGGATCCTGCATCAGCGGGCTCCATTTGCCATGCCGGCTGCCAGTTTGAAAATCGTAGAGCTGCCGAAACAGGTAACTTGGCGAACGTCCTGCAAGCCGCGGCACAGGGCCTTGGCCGCGCAAATCCTCACCGTGACAGAACCAGCATCGGTCTGTTTTTCCGTCGCCGCCATCCATAACGAGTGTCTTACCTTTCTCGATGGACCCAACGGGGACGTATGCAATGAATCCAGAGGCATCGTCACGCAATTCTGTTAACTCCAGATTTACGGGTGTCTCCACAATTCGGTGGCCGATAGGCTCTTTGCCTCCGCCATCCGCGGCCACCAGCATGCTGCCTTTTACTTTTGTCTTCATCACCGTGTCGGTTTCGATCACTTTGATCCACGATTTGTATTGCAGCGAGGAAAAATATTCAGCGGCCGCTTTTGCTTCGTCCAGCGACGCGCTCTGCGCAATCGCCACCATATTTCCTGGAGGGCCCATTCGCGGCTCGGAACACCTACGCGCGCCGGATTTTATGTCCATTACCTGCTGAACGATGTACGTAACCGGAAGCCCGGCCAGACTGGCATTCTCGGGCCGTCCCTGCGCATTGGGCAAGTGGCAGTAGCCGCAACCTCGCACAGCGGGCCTTCTGCCGTGCTCTACCACCGGCGGCATCGCGGGATGCCCGTCAGGATTCCAATCGGGAATGTTGAAAAAGTCCGTCACCTGAGTCAGCGTAAGGGATTTGCTGCTGCCGGGCACGCGTTTCAGCGAGCCGTCGTCCATAGCGGGTTTATCATCGGGAGGATTTATCGGGTAGGCCCAAGAGGGCGGATTCGCCGCCGCTTTTTTTTGCTGCTGCGGAGGTGTGGCAGCACTTGCGGACGTAACCGCCAGAAGCAGAATCCCCGAAATTCCGCCGAACATTCTCATGAAGTCTCCCGGTCCCCATTTTGTAAACCTGTCACTGCCTGTCCTTCCGACCGAAGCAATTGATGACGGCCAATGTCACGTAGCACAGCCACTCTTGGCTGTGTGCACTTTGCAAAACCCGCACAGGCAAGAGTGCCTGTGCTACCAAACATTCGACCGAACAACACGATGAAAGTTACTTGTGGCGAATATCTTCCGGTGCGCGCTGTCGATCGAGCGGAACAATCTGAAGATGCCACTCGACCGGAACCGAAGCGGGCAGAAAACAAATCGTGCTGTCGCAGGCCTGATATTCCAGCGTCCCCTTGAGCGTGACCTGCTTTCCGTCCGTGCCTAGCGCGCCGCTGAAATCCGTGGCCGAGTTCGCCTTCACTTCCTGCTGGATTTTAAATTTACCTTCAAATACGGGCACTTTTTCTTTGATCGCAGGGAGATACAAAATTTTTGCGACAGGATAAGTCGCCTGCTTGAATGAAAATTCAGACGCCGGTTCGATCACCAGCTTGATCGGCTTGTAACCCTTCGTCCCGGGCGCATAGACGTGCACGTCCGGCGGTAACTGCACTTCCGCGGTGAGCGTGACGAGATTGCCCGGCACGGCCACGCGGTCGGATTGCCCCACATGCAGCTGCAAATGAGGCGCATCCACCGCGTCACTCACTTCTTCGCCCAGCTCCGGGAAAAGTTTCGACAGCACATTGTTTCCCGTGAGCCGCTCTCGATATTTCGCTTCAAAAAATTTCTCACGGATATTTCCTTTTGGATCGATGAAAAAATATCCCGGCCGCGCCATGCCCGCATTCGGCCCCAAGCCCTCCGCATTTAGCACCTGGTACATGCGAATAATTTTTGAATCTGGGTCGGAGAGAAGTGGGAATTCGATCTTGCGCCGGGCGGAGAAAAATTTCAGGATTTCCACGCTGTCATAGCTGACGCCCGCGAGCTTGATTCCTTGCTCCTCAAATCGCTTTTTTGCGGCCTGCAGCTGAATGAGCTGCCCTTTGCAGTACGGGCACCAATCCGCGGAGCGGTAAAACAAGAGCACCGTGCCCTTCGCACCCCTCAAGGTCTCCAGCGTTTGCGTATTGCCAAACTGGTCGCGCGCTGAAAAATCAGGAGCTTTCTGCCCCGCGCGTAATCCCACCTCGGCAAACATTTTCAGCGAATCCACGTGAAGGGAATTGCCATTCAAGCTGCCCTGAACGGTTACGCTCTCCCCCATATGCCCTTTGGCCGCGTCCTGCGGATCGAGGACGTAAACTTGGCGGATCGTATCGTCGTATAGCGCAAACAGCTCGCCCGTCGTCGCGTCGGTACACTTCGCGGCTTCGGCGAAGGCTTCGTCCGGCGTACATGTTCCATTTACGATCACCCCGGACCATGCACCCGTCTTTGGACCTTCACTTTGGGCTACGAGCATGTTCGCAGCGGATAAAATCACCAAAATAGCCGCAAATAGTTGCTTTTTCATATTTGAATCATCCCGTCACTTCGATTAAACTTACACTCCGGACTTCAAGCGCCTCCGCTTTGATTCAGAATACGCCCCGCGGCCCTGATCAACAAGCACGCTTGCCGATTTCACGCTATTATGGAGAGATATGCTTTCGTTAAATAACATCACTATGCGCTATGGCGCAAGGCTGCTATTCGAGGAGGTCACCTGCTCGTTCCTCGAAGGGCGCCGCTACGCGATTACGGGCCCCAATGGCGCCGGTAAGACCACCATGATGAAGATTCTGGAAGGCGATCTGGAGCCGACGACAGGCTCCGTTTCGCGGCCGAAAAAATTGGGAATTTTGCGACAGGATCAATTTGCTTTTGACGAATTTCGCGTGATCGACACCGTCATCATGGGCAATGGACCGTTGTGGAAGGCTTTGCAAGAACGCGACATTCTGTACGCCAAGCCGCATGAAGAGTTAACGGACAAGGACGGCATGCGCCTCGGCGAACTTGAGGGCGTGGTGGGCGACGAGGGCGGATACACGGCGGAAGCGGATGCCGCGGTGCTGCTGGACGGCCTGGGCGTGGAAGCGGCGCTGCATGAGCGCAAGATGAGCGAGTTGCAAGGTGGACAAAAGGTCCGCGTGCTGTTGGCGCAGGCGCTCTTCGGCAATCCCGCCGCGCTGCTGCTGGACGAGCCGACGAACCACTTGGACCTCGATTCCGTGCACTGGCTGCAGGATTATCTTCACGAGTATCAGGGCGTGCTGATCGTCATCTCGCACGACCGCCATTTCCTGAACAGTGTTTGCACGCACACCGCCGACATCGACTATCAAACTGTGATCATGTATACGGGTGGCTACGACGAAATGGTGTTGGCCAAGACACAGATTCGTTCGCGCATCGAAGCCGACAACGCGGTACGCGAAAAGAAAATTGCGCAGTTAAATGAATTCATCGCGCGCTTTTCCGCCGGTACGCGATCTTCGCAGGTTACTTCGCGAAAAAAAGAAGTGGAGCGCATTCAGACCTCGGAACTTGCACGGTCCAACATTGCGCGCCCGTTCATTCGCTTTGACCTGAAAATTCCATCCGGGCGGCATCCTCTGGAGTTCAAGAGCGTCACAAAATCCTACGATGGCCACAAAGTGATTGATAAATTCACGGCCAACGTCGAGCGCGGCGAAAAAATCGCCATCATCGGCCGCAACGGCTCCGGTAAGACCACATTAATCAAATCGCTGATTAAAAATGCGACGGGAGATATCGAAGAATCGGACCGCCACTTTCCGGTCGACGGCGGCCACGTCAAGTGGGGCCACGAAGCGGTGGTCGGTTATTTCGCGCAGGACACCACGGACACCATCGCCAAAAATACAACCGTTATCGAGTGGCTGCACCAGTTCGATCAAAAAGCGTCGCAGCAGGAATTGCGCGCCGTACTTGGACAGATGCTCTTCAGCGGCGAGGACGCCGAGAAATCCACTCGCGCGCTGTCCGGAGGCGAACAGGCCCGCCTGATCTTCTGCAAGCTGATGCTGCAGAAGCCGAACGTGCTGGTTTTCGACGAACCCACGAACCACCTCGACCTCGAATCGATCAACGCGCTGAACATTGCTCTGCAAAAATATCCCGGCACCGTCCTGTTCGTCACGCACGACCATGATGTGATCGACGAAGTTGCGACGCGAATCTGGCAGTGCAGGGGCGGCCACGTCGAGGATTTCAAGGGACCGTACGAAGATTTCCTGGTCTACGCGAAGCAGAAAGCCTCGTAGTTGTTTTTCAGTAGCACAGGCTTCAGCCTGCGGGGTTTGGTCCTTGCAAGGGCTAAATTCCACAGGCTGAAGCCCGTGCTACAGAGACCTAGTGCCGGCGCAGGAAGAACGCGATTGTGATGGCTGTGCTGATCACGATCACGAAAATGCGCACATAGCTGGGGCGAACTTTTTTTGCCGCCACCGCTCCGTAATACCCGCCGATCGTGCAGAAAACGAGCATTACCAGCGTCTGCGGCCACCACACTTTGTGAGCCACGATAAACATAATGGACGCGATGCTGTTCGCCGCGGCGCCCATCAAAGTCCGGTTCGCGTTCATCACGTGAATATCCGTGAGGCCGAAGACCGTCCACGTGGCGAGCATCAGGATCCCAATGGCCCCGCCGAAATAGCCGCCGTAAATCGCGATAAAAAATTGAATTACCACAACGGTCACGGGACCTATGTGAATGACGCGCTTCAGCAGGGGTGAAATTCGCGAGCCGAATGCGATCAGCAGGGTCGCCATGAGCAGCAACCATGGAATTACAGAGTCAAACGTGCTCTGTGGCGTGTAAAGCAAAAGCAAGGCGCCAACAATTCCCCCCAATACGCTCGCAACGAGCAGAGGCAAAAAAGGGAAATTCTCCGATTTGCGGAAATCATCCCGGTAGGCCCCTGCGCTCGCCAGGACTCCGGGAATTAGTGCGATGGTACTGGAGGCATTCGCGATAATCGAAGGCACCCCCGTAAATACCAGCGCGGGGAACGCGATGAACATACCTCCTCCCGCGACGGAATTGATGACACCCGCCAGAAGAGCGGCAATACTCAGCAAGAGATATGAATTGATGTGCATATTGAATCTTCAAATTTATCATTTTGCGCCGGAAACCCCTAGCCGCTGGTTGGAAGCGAATTATTACGGCGTATTTCTTTGCTTTGCACAAAATCGCCGGCCCAAAAAAACGGACGGCCTCTACGAGGACCGGCGGCTTTCGCGCGTTGACGTTGTGTAGTGCGCTCTTCGTCCCGCAGTTTTTTGGGATCGAGAGCGCGGCCTTGGCCCTCCTATGACCCGGCGCCTAGCTCACCCATTTCCGCCAACGTCATGTATTGGATTGACTTAAGTGTTTGCGCTATGTTACCCATACAAGTCCCAAGGCGGAATCCAACAGCTGGATGCCCACGAAACCTCAGCGGATTGAAGTGATCCTGGAAACGTTGATCGAGAGCATCGCTCTCGCCGAAGAGATGGGTGTGCGTGTCGCCTCAATCGCGGGATTCGGCGAAGACGACCAGTACAAGATTGGCCTCGCCGTTCACGAAGGCGTAATGAACGCCTTCCAATACGGCAATGAAGAACGCCGCGAAAGAAAAATCCATCTGACATTCGTACTGCACGAGGAGAAACTGGAGATCCACGTGGTGGACCAGGGCGCGGGATTCCGTCTGGAAGATGTGCCCGATCCGCGCAACGATGAAAATGTATTGAGCGATTCGGGCCGCGGCGTCCTGCTGATGCGCGCCTTCATGGATGAAGTGGATGTCGTGTCCAGTGCAGCGGGCGGCGCTAAAGTGGTGATGGCCAAGCGGCACAAGCGCTAGACTCGCACCCAGAGAAAGGTTTTTCAATTGAGCTTTAAAGCCACCAGCCGCGACGTGGGCGATGTCACGGTCATTGACATGGATGGACGCATCACTCTCGGAGAAGGCAGCGCCTTGCTGCGTGACTTGATCCGCGAAAACCTCGCCCGCGGCCAACGCAAAATCCTGCTGAATCTTGGGGGAATCAATTACATTGACAGCTCCGGACTCGGCGAACTGGTGAGCGGATACCGCTACATAAAAAGCGAAGGCGGGGAAGTGAAGCTGTTGAACCTCAATAAGAAAGTGACCGACCTGCTGCAAATCACCAAGCTGTACACCGTGTTCGATATTCACAGCCAAGAGTCAGAAGCCCTCGCCAGTTTCAAGAATTAATTAGCCCGCGAATTGGGTCTACGTGGCGCGGGCTCTAGCCTGCGGGGTTTAGTGCTTGCGCAGACTGAGAGCTTCCAGGAACTGACACTACGCATGGCCTAAATTCCGAAGGCTGAACTCCGCGCCACGGGAAGCCGTTCCGAAATGGGAAAAGTCTAGACACCGAGGATTTTTTGATGTATTCATGGCCCGCTTTTGTGGGACCAGTAATCCCGTAGGTGTTCGAAGGCCCGCTACGGTCCTCCGTCCCGCCCAAGTTTGGGTGCTGCATGGAGAAGGCTCACCGGTCATGCGGACACATATCTATCACCGACTGGCGTTACGCCCAGCAAATAGCGACCGCTCGCGATAGAGGAGTAAGAAGGTGAGCAGAGAACAAGGTGTAGTGAAGTGGTTTAACGCATCAAAGGGTTATGGATTCATCCAACGCCAGTCGGGCGAAGACGTTTTCGTACATTTCTCCGCCATTCAAATGGATGGGTACAAAACACTGAACGAAGGCCAGATGGTCGAGTTCGAGGTCAAGCAAGGACCGAAGGGCTATCAGGCTGAAAGCGTAACCGCTGCTTCCTAGTCGGAGACAGTCGTTCTGGGGGCCCTGCCGCCGCAAACCGGCAGGGCCCTTTCGCATTGTCCGGCCTGATACGGTTCCCTGAATCCATTTCGTGATAAGATTCCTGATTCAAATTGAAAGTAGGGGGATACATCTGTGTCGGACCATATTTCGCGCAGGGACCTGAAGAAAGACGAGATCCGTGAGACGCTGGTTGCGGGTGTCGAGTCGGTCGCTTCGCATCAGCAGGCCATGTGGATTGTGATTATTGCGGCGCTGGTTATCGCACTGGGAATTCTGGGATGGGACAGCTATTCGCGCCGGCAAACGGCAAAGGCTTCCTTGGCGCTGGACGATGGATTGAAGATTTTCCAGGCGCGCATTCGCGCCGCGGGCGAAGCTGCGGACCCGACGGAAGTTACTTACGTTGACGAAAAAAATAAATTTACCGACGCGGACAAAAAGTTTCGCGAGGTTGCCGCGAATTTCGGCCGTACCAAGCCCGGTCAGATGGCGCAATACTATGCGGCGCTTTCCGAAGTTCAGCTGAAAAATTATCCGGATGCGGAGAAAAATTTATCGCAGGTGATTTCCGGCAGCGACGAAATTCTGGCGAGCCTGGCGAAGTTTCAATTGGCTTTCGTCTATGAGCAGGAAAATAAGGGCCCGCAGGCCGCGGATCTTTTGAAGCAGCTTAGCGACAAGCCGACCATCCTCGTTCCCAAGGCCGAATCCATGCTGGCGCTCGCGGACTATTACCGTAAAGCCGATCCCGCGCAGGCCACGAAGCTCTACAATCAGGTGAAGCAGGAATATCCGGCAGCCGCCGCGCAAGCGGATCAAGGCCTGGAACTGCTCAACGCAAAGTCGTAATTCTAAAATACTCGCCGTCGAACGTTTTGGCGCAGCCACTTAAACCTGCATCACTTTACGTTGTTGTTTTCCGCGCAGACGTATTCCTGAATTTTCCAATCCGGTTTCAAGATGAACGTGTGAGTTGCTTTCCACGGCTTGGTGTATGCCTTGGGATCGTCGATGGTGTACTCGTCGACGAGTGTGTTGTGGTTTACGCGGCGAATGCGTTCGGTCAGGTGCATCGCATCGGAATGCGGCAGGCCCATCGGATCAAGCCACGTTTTATCGTTCAGTCCAACCGTGTCCACCGCCAGCGTGTTGCCTTCCCACTTTCCCGTGGAATGGCCCATGTAAGTCGGTTCCAAATCGGCGGGGTGCCCTCGTCCGTCCATGAAAATCTGGCGGATCAATCCCTGGTACTCGAAGAGGATAACGATCCTGTCCTTCGCATAGACGATTTCCCAAGGAAAAGGCTGAAACATTTCGCGAGGGGTTCCCGGGGGGATGCATCTTTCCGTGGGGTCCGGACCGGAATCCGGAGTGCGGTTCGCACTTTCATCCAGGCGCTTCTTGAACAGCTCTTCGGCCCACGGCTGAAACGGCGGGTCTTCGTTCGGGAGAATGTTTCTGTGGTATTCGTCGATGAACCAGACGCCCGACAAATCGGGTTTCGCAGAGGCGGCAGAATGTCCTTTTGCAGGCGCGGCAGGAGGTGGTGTTGCTTGCCCGAACATCGAAGATGGCGACGCAAAAATCGACGCTGCAAAAAATAAAAGCACAGGGTAAATTCGCACTTTGCGCTCCGCTTTAAATGAGGTTATCTCACAATCGCATGGCCGCCATTTTCAGACAGGCAACCATCATTGCTTTAATTCAATCCGCGGCTTCCGGCGCTGAAAGCGCCGATGGTGATAAGCCCTGGGCAACGCCCTGGGTACGGCGACCATCGATTCCGGAGCGCCCTGAAAGGGCGCCGGGCTCTTCCGCCCTTTCAGGGCGGAAACCGTAGTTAGCCGGCGTTCCCGGGGCATTGCCCCGGGCTGGCTACCGTCGCGCCATTGGCGCGAGACCGTGGTTTTACGTGAGCCTTGTGAAGAAGAAAAAACTATTCACGAGCTGAATCTTAGTTTCGGGACCGTTTATTTAAAACCCTGCCCATCGTATTTTTGGCCGTTGGCGAGAGTGAGGCTCAGGAGACGAAGCGACTTCGCGCCGTTTTTTGCGGGAGCGCCATTCACGGTGAGCTCGTCGCCCACCTTGATCGTTTCTTTTTTCCAACCGGCGCGAAACAGCATGTTCGGGCTGTTGCCCTCCACACGCCACTCTTCGATCTCGCCTTTATCATTTTTCATGTTCATGTAGATAAAGACGTGCGGATTGGACCACTCCATGTTGGTGACGACGCCCTTCATGTCGACAGGGTTCTTCATGTCATACGCCGAACTGGAATGGTGCGCGAACAGCGGCGTCGAGAGCACGCTTGCGCAAAGAACTACAATTAACGCAAATAGGATTCTAGGTTTCATGGCCACACCTGTATTTTTATGATCGAAATTCTCCGCACACCAAAAATCGCTTGGAAATACTATACACCGTGCGCGGTAAATTTTGACGACACGCGCTGCACAAATCGCGTGCCACCCGGCTGCCGTTATTTTGGATTGGACCTCCGCGTAGCATAGAATTGCGGCATGTCATTGGCCCCCTATGCGATGGATGTGGGGAAATCGCGTGGCAGGCGATATCCTGAGCCTGGGCATCCGTACCGCAATGATTACGCGCGCGACCGCGATCGCGTCATTCATTCGCGCGCGTTCAGGCGCCTCGAGGCGAAGACGCAGGTTTTCACCACACGCTACTCGGATCATTTCCGCAATCGCCTCACGCACACTCTGGAAGTGGCGCAAATTGCGCGCACCGTTTCCGGCGCGCTTAATCTGAATACCGATCTGGCAGAAGCCCTCGCGCTGGTGCATGACATTGGGCATCCGCCTTTTGGCCATGCCGGCGAACGCAAGCTCGATGAATTGCTGCGCCCGCACGGAGAACATTTCGATCACAATCTGCACGCGCTGCATCTGGTGGAGCAATTCGAGCAGCGCTACCTGGATTTCCCAGGCCTGAATCTCACGTTTGAAGTTCGCGAAGGCATCGTGAAACATTCGCGCGATTACAATGCGGAGAAATTTCCGGCGCTCGCCGGATACCTGCTGGACGACAGGCCGCCACTCGAATCGCAGTTGATCGACTTCGTCGATGAGATCGCGTACAACACCGCCGACCTCGATGATGGGTACGAGGCGCATATTTTGACAATCGAAATGATCTGCGCGGAGGTTCCGCTATTCGCGCGCTTTTACGAGCAGATCGAGCGCGAGTATCCGCGTGGCCTTGAAAAATTAAAATTTAACGAAGCCGCCAAACGCGTGCTCAATTATCTCGCCACCGGTTTGATCGAAAACACCCAGGGCTCAATCAACGCGTCAGGCGTTCAGAGCGTGGAAGACGTTCGCCGCCAACCGCGCCGCCTCGCGGGATTCGGCGCATCCATGGCCGCGGAGAATTCGGCGCTGAAGAAATTTCTGATCGCGCGTTTGTACAGCCAGCCCGCCATTGTCGTCGATCGCGAGCGCTCGGTGGAGGCGCTTGCACAGCTGTTTGAATATTACGGAGAACATCCGGAAGCCATGCCCAAGGCTTACTCCGAACTAGCGGAGCGCGGCGCCAGGTATCGCGTGGCGTGTGATTACATCGCTGGGATGACGGATCACTACCTGCTTCGCCTACATGCAGAGTTGCTGGGCCCCCGGTAGGACAGACTTCAACCTGTCTTCTTTGGAATTTTGTAGCGCCGCCGAAATCGAAACCACACAGGCTGAAGCCCATCCTACCCACAGCTCTTAATTGTTTCGAACGTATTCCACCGAACAGGCGCGTGGGTTCCTTGACATCACTCCTACGGGACTTATAATGGGTTTTGCTGCAAGTTCCAAGGGGGACCCGCGCGAGCGGTGTAAACCGATGTTCCTAGACGTCAAAGAACTAGCCGTTCACAAGGTTCGCATCCGGAAGAGCTATGCCCCCGGCACGGTTGATTACCGTACCGGCGACTTCCGCCAAGCGGAGCCTCTCGAGGTGCGTGCGACAGCCGAGCTCGTGGAAGGCCAGATCCGCGTCACCGGGGAGCTGCACACGCGCTTGGAGATGGTTTGTGCGCGCTGCCTGGAGCCCGTACACGAAGATATCGCCCGCGAATTTGACCTCTTCTACAAGCCTGTGGTCACCATGACCAAGGAAGAAGAGGAACGTCTGAAGCTGGACGATACGGAAATCGCATTTTTTGAAGGCGAGGGAATGTTTCTGGCCGATGTATTGGCCGAGCAAGTTCTTCTGGCATTGCCCATGAAGGCCATCTGCCGCAGTGACTGCCGCGGATTATGTCCCCAGTGCGGCGTGAACTTGAACAACGAGGAATGCCGCTGCGAAAGCCACACGGCTGATCCGCGTATTGCGCCATTGGCGCGCCTGAAACAGGACTGGTTCAAAAAGCAATAGGAATCTAAGAAGAAACACCATAGAATGCCTCATTCCATTTCTGGGGCCATAAGAAGGAGTTTGCATGCCCAATCCAAAACGACGTCACTCGCACGCGCGAAAGAACAAGCGGCGCGCCCATGATTTTTTGAAAGCTCCGGCACTTGCCAAGTGTCCCAACTGTCATGAAATGAAACAGCCGCATCAGTCGTGCCCAAGCTGCGGTTACTACAAGGGCCGCGAAGTTGTGGACACCGGATCCTGACGGTCGTATTCGGCCTTTGCGTAGCACCCCTACCGGAGTTTGAATGATCACCATAGCTGTAGATGCGATGGGTGGAGACCATGCGCCACGCCCGGAAGTCGAGGGAGCGGTTCAGGCTGCACGGGAGTTGGGCGTAAAAATTCTGCTCGTGGGGCTCGTGCCTGAATTAAAGAAGGAGCTCTCCAAGCACAAGCATAGCGGGCTGCCCATTGAGATCGTGCCGGCGACGGAAGTCATCACCATGGACGATTCGCCGACGGTGGCGTTTCGCAAGAAGAAGGACAGTTCGGCGCATGTGGCTACGAAGCTCGTGCGAAGTGGGCAGGCAGATGCCATCGTAAGCGCTGGAAACACAGGCGCGGTGATGGCTGTGGCGCGATTCGGGCTTGGCACTCTGTCGTCGGTGGACCGCGTGGCGCTGGCAGCGCCGTTTCCAACCTCAAAGGGTGGGACGGCAGTGTTGCTGGATGTGGGCGCGAATGTGGATTCGAAGCCGCAGCACCTCGTGCAATTCGCGGTGATGGGCGAGATTTATTATCGTACGATTTTTGGAACGCGTCGGCCGAAGGTGGCGCTGCTCTCGATCGGCGAAGAAGAGTCCAAGGGAAATGAACTTACGCGAGAGGCTTACAGTCGCCTGAAAAGTTCGACGATGAACTTTTCCGGCAACGTCGAAGGGCGCGATATTTTTAACGGTTCCGTGGACGTCATCGTCTGTGACGGATTCATCGGAAACATCGCGTTGAAAATCAGCGAAGGCGTGGCGAGCCATATCGCGGGCATGCTGAAGGAAGCGCTTTCCAGCACCATCAGCTCGAAAGTCGGCTACGTGCTGTCGCGCAAAGCGTACAGAAGTTTCCGCAAGAAGATTGATTATTCGGAATACGGCGGCGCTCCCTTACTAGGGGTAAAGGGCGTCACCGTGATCGGCCACGGGAGTTCCAATCCGCTGGCCATCAAAAATGCCATTCGCGTGGCAACGGAACTGGTTCGCGGCGGGGTCAATGAACGAATCGAGCAGGAACTTGCCATGATTCCCGTACCTGTGGAAGCATAAGCGACGAAACGGCGGATTTCTCAATGGGAAAATTAGCATTTTTGTTCCCGGGACAAGCGTCTCAATATCCGGGCATGGGCAAAGAACTGGCTGCGAACCATCCGGCTGCTCGAAGTGTGTTTGAAGAAGCCGATAAGGCGCTAGGCTTTTCCATCTCCGATATTTGTTTTAATAGCAGCGAAGAAGTTTTGAAGCTGACGGCGAACACTCAGCCTGCCATTTTGACTGTGTCTGTTGCCGCCTACCGTGTGCTGGAAGAAAATGGCGTGCAGCCTGTGTTTGTCGCCGGGCATAGCCTCGGCGAATATTCCGCGCTCGTGGCTGCCGGTGCGCTGAATTTTGCGGATGCGGTACGCGTTGTGCGGCATCGCGGCGAGTACATGCAGACGGCCGTGCCGGAAGGCGTGGGCGCGATGGCCGCGATCTTAGGCCTGGCTCCCGCGCAGGTCGCTGGAATTTGCAGGCAGGCGGCGGACGGGCAAGTAGTGGCGCCCGGCAATCTGAATTCTCCCGAACAAACGGTAATTTCCGGCAACGCGGAAGCGGTGAAACGCGCCGTCGAATCGGCGTCGGCAGGCGGCGCGAAGCGCGCCGTGATGCTTCCGGTTTCCGCACCGTTTCACAGCGCGCTGATGCAACCGGCTGCGCAGCGCCTGGAAGTGGATTTGCGCGCGACAGAGTTTCACGATTTGCGCATTCGTTTGGTGAACAATGCGGACGCGGAAATTATCACCGACGGCGACGAGGCCCGCGAAGGGCTGATTCGCCAGGTGACGTTGCCGGTTCGCTGGGAAGAGTCGATACGCGAGTTGATCGATCAGGGGGTCAACACGTTTGTCGAAGTGGGGCCGGGTCGTGTGCTGACTGGACTGTTGCGGCAGATCGAGCGGTCGGTCCATGTGTTCAACGTGGAAGATGAAAAATCCCTGCGCGTTACGCTGGAAAAACTTTCGCAGGCGCAGACCGAATCGGCTGAGGCATAGAGTAGGACAGGCTTCAGCCTGTCTTCTTTTTGCAGATGGAAATTCGCCCTTGTTTGAAAATTGCTCTGATCAAGACTTATTTAGCGGCGCAGATCAAAACCAGACAGGCTGAAGCCTGTCCTACTTAAATCCATGTTCAATCTAAAAGATCGAGTAGCACTTGTGACGGGTGCGTCCCAAGGGATTGGGCGGGCCACTGCTCTCGCCTTGGCCAGCGCCGGAGCGCACGTCACTGTGGCGGCACGCAACACCGAAAAACTGGCTGCCGTCGTTGCGGAAATTGAAGCGGCAGGCGGACAAGCGCTGGCTGTGGCGATGGATGTGGCGAATGCCGAGCAAGTAAAATCCGGCTTCAAGCTGGGGCTGGAAAAATTCGGCAAGCTGGATATTCTGGTAAACAACGCGGCGATTACGCGCGATGGCCTGGCTTTGCGCATGAAGGCTGAGGACTGGGACGCGGTACTGCGCACGAATCTGACGGGAGCGCATCTGTGCGCGCAGCAAGCAATGGCGAGCATGATGCGTGCCCGCTATGGCCGCATCATTAACGTAACGTCAGTGGTCGCAGAAACGGGAAACGCAGGGCAATCGAACTATGTGGCGGCGAAGGCCGGGCTGATCGGTTTGACGCGCGCTCTGGCGCTGGAAATCGCTTCGCGCAACATCACGGTGAATGCCGTGGCTCCGGGCTTCGTGGTTTCGCCCATGACCGATCCATTGCCGCAAAACGTCAAGGACGCATTGCTCGCGCGCGTGCCGCTCGGCCGCATGGGAACCGATGCGGAGATTGCCGCCGCCATCGTATTTCTGGCGAGTGAAGAAGCTGGTTATATTACGGGCGCGGTGCTGGACGTGAACGGTGGGCTGCGAATGGGTTGAGCCGCTGAAATACGTCAGGAAAAAACTGACGGCGGCGCGGCGGGGAATCAGTTATGGGATTTGCTAATCGACTTAATCAGAGTTAAGTTGACCTAGGACGATGCCATACATAGAATGTCCGTGCTTAAAATCATTACCAATTGTATGCAGGAACGGTCGCTTTAAGCTGGGCGAAGAGATTGATTGAGATTATCGGAGGCAAAACAGAATGGCCAGTGTCGATGAACGCGTAAAGCAGATTATCGTGGAACAACTCGGAGTGGATGAAGGCGAAGTCACCGCCACCGCTTCGTTCGTGGACGATCTGGGTGCGGATTCCCTGGACACAGTGGAATTAGTCATGGCATTTGAAGAGGCATTCGGAATCGAAATTCCCGACGAAGACGCCGAGAAGATTGCCACCGTGAAAGACGCGGTCGACTACATCACCAAGCACGCAAAGAAGTAGTTCACGGGCCGCAGCAAAATCATCAGGAGAGTGTGGATCAAGTGAGCCGCCGGGTTGTGGTAACGGGTGTCGGGCTAGTCTGCGGGTTGGGCATTGGCACAGACGACGTCTGGAAGAATTTGCTGGCGGGAAAGAGCGGCGTTCGCTCGATCACGCATTTCGACACGACGGCTTTCGACTGC
This sequence comes from Candidatus Acidiferrales bacterium, assembly GCA_035696345.1. Taxonomy (GTDB): domain Bacteria; phylum Acidobacteriota; class Terriglobia; order Acidiferrales; family UBA7541; genus Palsa-360. The sequence continues at coordinate 2,549 of DASRQU010000141.1, read as the reverse complement.
ACGATTGCCGGAGAAGTCCGCGATTTCGACCCCCTTCACTGGGCCGAGAAGAAAGAAATCAAAAAGATCGCACGGTTCATTCAGCTCGCGCTGGCGGCAACGGATTTCGCCATGCGCATGTCGGAACTGAAAATCACGTCGGAGATTGAAGAAGTAACCGGCGTGTACGTGGCGAGCGGCATTGGTGGATTCGACGTCATCGAGCGAGAGCACTCGAAGCTTCTGCAGGGCGGACCTGGACGCATCTCCCCATTTTTTATTCCCGCGGCCATCATCAATCTTGCCTCAGGGCACATTTCCATTCGCTACGGAGCCAAGGGACCGAACTCGGCCACCGCGACGGCATGTTCTGCGTCCGCGCACGCGATAGGCGATTCCTTCCGCTTGATTGAGCATGGCGACGCAGAGGTGATGATTTGCGGCGGCGCGGAAGCGGCCATCACTCCGATGGGTGTGGGCGGATTCGCAGCCATGAAGGCGCTTTCCACTCGCAACGACGAACCAGAACGTGCCAGCCGTCCGTTTGATGCCAACCGCGATGGGTTTGTGATTGGCGAAGGCGCGGGAATTCTAATCCTAGAGTCGCTGGAATATGCAGAGCGGCGCGGGGCCAAAATTCTGGCGGAAATTGTCGGCTACGGAATGTCGGGCGATGCGCACCACATCACGGCTCCGGAAGGCAATGGCGATGGCGCGTACCGCGTGATGCGTGCGGCCATCCGCGACGCGCGGATTGAGCCGGGCCAGGTGGATTACGTCAACGCGCATGGAACTTCCACACCACTTGGCGACGCGATCGAAACGAAAGCGATGAAGCGCGTGTTTGGCGAACACACCGCAAAACTCGCGGTCAGCTCCACCAAATCCATGACCGGACATTTGCTTGGCGGCGCGGGCGGGCTCGAAGCCGGCATCAGCGTGCTGGCGCTGCGTGATCAAGTGCTGCCCCCTACGATCAATCAGGAGACGGCTGATCCTGAGTGCGATCTCGATTACATTCCGAATCACATGCGCAAGGCGCACGCGCAGCATGCGCTGTCCAACTCATTCGGATTCGGCGGGACCAATGCCGCGCTTCTCTTCAAGCGCTGGGATTCCCGCTAGGTTTTTGTGGCATAGGCTTCAGCCTGTGGAATTTTGTCCTTGCAAGGCCAAAACCGCACAGGCTGAAGCCTATGCCACGTAAACCCAAGCGCAGCCGCGGCGCTACACGAGGTCCCCGATGAAAATTGTCGTTTGTATTAAGCAAGTTCCCGCCAAGGACGCTCCTCTGGCCATTACCGACGCAAGCTGGATCCGCGAAACAGACATCGGTTTCGAGATGAACGAGCCGGACAGTTACGCGCTGGAGGAGGGTTTACGCCTGAAGGAAAAGCACACGGGCGAGGTGATTGCCTTGTCCATGGGGCCGGAGCGCGTGAAGCAGACCATCAAGGAAGCGCTGGCGAAGGGCGCGGACCGCGGGATGCATATCGTGGACGACAAGGCGCACACGTTGGATCCGCTGGGCGCGGCGAAATATCTTGCGGCGGCCATTGATCGCGAAAAACCAGATCTGGTGCTGACGGGACTGCAGAGCGAAGATCAGGGCTTTGGGCAGACAGGAGTACTGCTCGCGGAATTGCTCAACCGGCCGCACGGCACGATCATCATGCAGATTGAAGTGCAGGGCAGCGCGCTGCGCGTGAAGCGCGAACTGGAAGCGGGTTGGTTTCAGCATGTGGAACTGCCGATGCCCGCGGTGCTCACGATTCAGTCTGGCATCAATAAGGTGCGCTACGCGACGCTCAAGGGCATCATGGCCGCGAAGAAAAAAGAAATCGCGACCATCACGCGCGAATCGCTCGGCGTGACGCATGAGCCGACGCAGCACATTGAGCGCATCTACGTGCCCACCAAATCCAAGAAAACCGAGTTCGTGACCGGCACGCCGAAAGAAGCCGCCGCGAAGCTAGTAGAAAAGTTAAAGCACGAAGCGCGGGTGTTGTAGGCTTTTGTTGCGCCCGCGTCCCGTCGGCGCCACAACGTCATCGCGAACGGGATCGGCCAGAGTATGGGCATGGCTTGACGTACCGTACAAGTTGAGCGAGATGGGACCACAATGAATATTCTTCTGATTACCGAACAGCGCGATGCACAGTGGAACAAGACCAGTTTTGAGACACTGGCGGCCGCGCAGCAGATTGCCAACGAAACGCAGAGTCGCCTTGCGGCCGTGGTCGTCGGCAATGGAGTAGCGGCGCTGGCTGCGGAACTTGCGGCGAGCAAGGTCGACGAAGTGCTGCTTGTCGAGCACGAGTTACTCGCGTCCTACACGCCGGACGGCTACACCGTCGCGCTAAAGCAGGTGATCGCTCAGGCCAAGCCGGACCTCGTTCTGCTCCCGCATACATATCAGGTACGAGATTTCGCGCCCAAGTTGGCCGCAGCGCTCGGCAAAGGCATGATTGGCGATTGCGTCGGCCATCGCCACGAAAACGGAAAATTGATTTTTGTGCGGCAGATGTTTCAGGGCAAAACGGCAGCCGATGTGGTGTTCGAAGGCGCGG
>DASRQU010000140.1:0-6471 GCA_035696345.1 Candidatus Acidiferrales bacterium | reverse complement strand
GTCAGCGGAACACCCGACTGAATTCTCACTCCGGGCGTAATGACTAATCCTCGAACGAAGCGCTTGTCGAACACATAGGTTGGGTAAATGTTGACGACGTGCAGGCGATCCGAGTTCAACGGACCGGGTTTTAACATGTCGGCAATGGCGTTCAACACGCCCGGGGTGTAGTCATAAAGCGAGCTGATTCCCGGATCGTTCTGACCGTTGTCGTTTCGGAAGGCGCCTTCGAAATTACCGATCAGCCGCGAAATCCGCCAGTTGGCAATCAGGGACCAGTTATGGCTGAAGGCCTTGTTGACCTCGATTTCGATGGCTTGATAGTTTCGCTGCGGGTCCGGGTTGCCGTCTGGTTTGCCGTCCGCTCCAGCCGTACCGCCATACACGCCACTGCTAAGTTTAGCGGTAGTTCCTCCGGTGGTCCATGGAGCACCTGTGATCGACGGGAAGCAAACCCCTCCTAACGGATTTCCAAAAGTGTCCGTCTCGATCGGATCAATGGGTGCGATCCCATTATTGGAGTCGAAACAATTAGCCGGGACGCCGAAGCCCTGCAAAGTAGCTTCCGTCACAGCAGATGGAGTCTTCTGTTCCGACTTCAGAGCCGCCAAGAATGCAGCTTCTGTTGTCGTGTTCGAAAAATTGATACTCGGAAACTTGACGGGCTTCGGATTAATGGTCACATCCGTCTTCGAGTTGACATTGCCGATGAAGTAGGCTCCCGCGAACCCCGCGTCGCCTTGCTCCACCGAAATGCTTTGGAAGTCCTCAATGATTCGTTTGACCCGGCGGTCAATATAACGAACCGAGGCAGTAACTCCGCCACGGAACTCATGTTCGGCACCCACGACGAACTCATCGGTATATTCCATCCTGGTGCCCGGGGCAAACGGTGATGATCCGCCACCTGAAACCAGCAGTACGGCCGGATTCGCGGCTATTCCTCCCGTAGCCTGGTTGAGCACGTTTTTGGGATCGAACGTTACCGTTCCGAATTGGTTGAGGGTCACCAAGTCCGCGGGACTTGCCGGCCCGCAAACACCACCGCTGCAGTTCGCGGTCTGTGGGGCAAAATAGATTTTTTGGACTTGGTCTTGGGAAGTCAGTTCGCGGATCGCCGCGTCCAGCGGCATCGTCCACGCATAGCGCCCAAAGTTCGCGTAGATTTTGGATTTGCGATCGCCTTTCGGGTCAACTGAGAATCCGATACGCGGATTCCATTGATCATTAATGAGCTGCGAAACGCCGCCCGAAGTCATGCGCTGTTGTTCCCAGCGCACGCCGACGCTTAGCGTTGCGTACTTGCTCATCTCCCACTCATCGTTAACGTACGCAGCGTGATTTTTGGCCGTGTTCACACTGGTAAACGCGTTGTACGGACCTCGATCTGCAAAAAGCACCACTTGCTGGGGAACAATATGAGGAGTGCCGTCCGGATTTAGCGTGCCATCCGGCAAATTCATATACGGGCACAACGTGCATGTCGCGCCCAGCCCACCGGGAAGCCCTGAGGCCAACTCGAGCAAGAGATGGTACTCGGCAGCTTGACCGGCGACAGCTGCCTCGTTGGAACCGAGGTAATGGTCTCCAGTTACATTGGTAACCGGAATCGGAATATTTCCTCCGCTATATCCGTTCGTGTCGTTGTACGTCGGAAATACCCAGTTATATCCAACCGTAAACGTATGCTGCTGGCCGAAAATCGTGAAAACTTTGTGAACGTCAAACTGGATGCCCTTCTGATTCGAGTCGTAGGTTTCGAAGGTGCCGTAGCCTTGCGCCCGGAACGCCCCGACCTGCCCAGGGAGACCAGCAGACTGCGTCTGGTCCGTAATGTTCACGATGGGAAGCGGGTTCTCGTCAAAATAGTTCCAATTCATCGTAAACGCCGCGTCTACGGTGAGACTTGAACCTAGAATTCCGCTGTAGCGCACGGCCAAATTACGTCCGCCGAATTTTTGCGCGGTAACGGCCGAGGTGTTGTTGATGTTCAAGGTTTGCCACGGCGCCAGGTTGCTGTGGGTCGGATCGCCGAATACGGAACCTTCAATTTGGTGATTACCGTTGATTTGCCAAGTCAATTTCCCAGCATAGTCCCAGATCGTGTTTCTGCGATCCACCACACCGCCCGTCGCGGTGAAGAGTCCAGTTCCAGGAACGGGCTGGACGAAGTTTACGTCCCACGTTGGATTGAACGCGCCAAAAAAGAACAGATGGCTTTTGAAATATCCAAGCGGTATGTAGCCGCCAAGTTCGAAGTCCCCTTCGTTTGATCGTATGCCTAACTCACGGCCGATCTTATTGACGGTGCCGAAATCATCCTGGTTCGCGTAGGTGGCTTCCATGCTGGGTTCCTGGAAGTATCCGCCCACCACGCCGTGGAATGCGGTGCTTCCGGACTTTGTCACCATGTTCACTACGCCGCCGGTTGTGTGGCCATACTGCGGTCCAAACGCGGCCGTGCTGACCTGAACTTCTTTCACGAACGATGAGTTGATTCCAACTCCCAGCCCGCCGTATCGGCGTTGGTAAACGCCCAGACCGCCGAACGCGGCATCGTTAAGCAAAACACCGTCCGCGATGTACGCATTTTCAAGACCGGTAGCACCGGATATGCTGGGGTTTTGGGCGCCCGTTCCCAGCCCGTTCACGACGCCGGGGCTCACATAGAAAACGCTGGTAATGCTGCGGCCGAGAGGCAAGTTGTCATAAACCGTGTCCGCAATATCGGTAGTAACCGCGGTGCTCTGGCTTTCTACCGACACGCTGGTGCCGACAACTTCAATCGTCTGTGTGACCGCGCCCAACTCGAGCGATACTCTGATCGCGCTCACCTTGTTAATTCCAACTTCCACTTTTTGGACGGTCGTGCCCTTGAAACCGTCCTTCGATACCTTCACGTCGTAGAAGCCGGGTATCAACCCGGGAAAGGAGAATTCGCCTTGATCGTTCGAGGTCTTTTCCGCGTTTCCGGTAGGACCTACGATCGTGACAGATGCGCCTTGAATAATTGCCCCTGCAGGATCGACAACCACGCCGCCTAGTGTCCCTCTGACGCTGCCTTGGTCCTGGGCGCACAGACGGATTGAAACGAAGCCTGACACGATTAGAATGAAGGCCAATATCGCGCGTTTCACTATCATAGACATTCTCCTTTTGGGGTGCCGGAGCTTCGTGGCTGGGCGGGCACAACGAGACAAAGCGTTTCAGAATAAAGCGGTAACATCGAAATTCGGAGTCGACTAAAAAAAACCGCTCGCGTCGTTGCGAGCTTTCTGCAGGGGTTGCATGCGATTCCTGCACGCAGCCAACTGAAGAATAAAGTTACCCGGGCCGTTGTCATAAAATGACAGGCTCCTAATAACTCCGGTTTCTAGACTGAGGTCCGCAATTCCAACACGATCGACATGGAAGAAATCCAGAGAAACGCCCGGACACGGGGCGCTGCTTGAGCGGATTCTAGTTATCTGTTAGGGTACGTGTCAATTACTTTTTACTGTATTTTAACACGGTATTTACTGTAGGGGAACCGCAGCTGTCTCCACTTCATTTCTCCGTGTCATTATTGATGTCAGGCCGACGGCTTCGTATTTTCGCTTAAACGGCGGGATAATATCTCGGCACGCGATCATTTAGAAGGCGAAACTCCCAGCAACGGCTTTCCTTTGGCGTCCGCTTCTCCAGCTTTTCTTGCGTCTCCGTTTTTCCGGTAATAACCGGCGAGCGCAACGTATAACGCGCCACTATCCTGCCGGGAGGCCAATGCGGATTCCACCAGCGCTATGGCGGCAGGCGCTCCGCCCTGATGATCGAGCGCTTCCGCAATTCGCAGAATGGTCCCAGTATCCGACTGCTCCGTGATGCCTGCATCTTTATAGAGGCTTTGAATCGCAGCAAAATCTTTTCGCGCGGCATAAGCTTCCACAAGACGCTCGCGCGAAATTTCGTCCTGATGATTTTTTGAAAGCGCGAGGCGGAACCACTGCCGCGCTTCGTCCGATTTTCCTTCTTCGAGCAGGCACAGCGCCCGCTCTCTGTACACCAGTCCCGTTTCCACGGTTTTTACAAGCGCCGGGTCCACAAGGTCCCAAACGTCGGGCTTCGCCGCGCCCGGCAAAATGGCGAAAGGCAGAGTTGAAGCAGCGCGCTGCGCTGCGCCTGGCTGATTGATCGCCACGCTTAACAGGTAAGCGCCCGGCGGTCGATCCACCAACGGCAATTCCTTGCCGCTGACGAGAGAACCGCTTGGGTCGAATTGCTCCTTGGCGATATCTTCCGTGATGGTGGACGATGCTCCCGCGATCGCAGGCCGGCCGACGCCGTATTCCACGGTCATTTTCTGTCCGGAATACTTTGCTGGATCCTGCGGGCGGGCCCAGATCTGATATGCGATCTTGATCGGCTGATCTTCGGTGAACGTCAGTGGGTTTGTTCCGATAGGCACAAATGTAAGCCCTGCCAGAGTAAACGGTGCGAGATCCGCGATCGACGGATCAGCCGGTTTCACACCAGAGAACGGAAGGACCCCGGCGACGGTCACGCCGGCGGGATCGACTTCCGGAATTACGACATCCTTGTCGGCCTGCAGCGCCTTCTTGTTTTTCCAATCCGTAAGAATAAATTCGATGTGAAATTTTCCAGGGGGCAGAGGCAGGGTGCTCTCGAATCCGAAACGCCTGTCTTTCATTTCGTTGAATTGCTCCAGCGCGATCGTGTCGTGAACATTTTCGTTTCGCGTAAAAAGGAGCTGATTATTTTTTTCGGAATCGTAGACGCGGACTTCCGCCTGCAGGTTGTAGGCATACTTTTCGTGGTCGAGGGATTCGAGAGATAGGTCGGAAGGTTGCCGGAAACGCATGGCGTAGTCCAGGCGCGTCAATCCGCGTGCGTCGCGCAGCGGCAACGTGGCCACGTCCAGATTTTGTCCGGGAATCATCAGGCGCGCGGAAACCGTTCCAACGAGTGCACGGCGGCGGTTCAGGTCTTCTTTAGTGAACGGATTGTCCGCAAGGCCTCTGATCGTTGCCAGCATCGCGTCGGACTGCAGGCTCGCGCGGTCCGCGTTGGGATCGATCGGCTCCCCCGGTATCAATGTCTGCGAGAGACGGGCCACGAGGGGCCCTACCGATTCTTGAATCGCGTGGATCGATCCGGCGCGATCATTTATATACTCCGTTCCCGTCATCAGTTTGTCAGGACCGTCGACAAACGGGCTGTAGAACCGAAAATCTCCAAAGCCTTCGTGCCTGTAGAACATGATGTAAAAAAATGGTGGAAGCGACGGGTGATTGTAGGAATAGAACCAGATTTCCAGCGGAAACATGTTCGATGCGTTGTAGTGGACTTCTTTCTGCTGCGGCGGTCCAAGCGTGATATATGCGCGCCCACGGTCCGTTCTCCATCCTTCTTCGTTCGAGCCCGCGCCGAAATGCGAGTTGGCGTAAGAAATGCGTTCGTAGACCTCGTCCTTAAATTTATTTTCCTCGGAGCCCGGTGACGGGTTGCGAAGTTCCCAGAAATTCTGAATAAACTGATCGCGCTCATCATCCGAGGTCAGCTTGAGGAAGGCGTTGCGCTCCTCTTTCGTGATGAAATACACGGCGTCTCGATCCAGAAATTCCTGGTAGCTCTTTTCGAGTTTTTGGGCTTTCTGTTTGGATCTCTGCGCGGAAACCGGCCGTAGCAGAGGAGGAGAAATGACCACCAACAGAAGGACCGCAATCATCCTTTGCAGAATGCCAGGCGCATTCCGATGCGGACGAAGCCCGGTTTTGGCTTTCCTAGCCATCTGTGCAACGATACTTACATCGAAACATGTGAATTTCAATGCGAATCCATCGAATCGGCAATCGATTATTTCGATGTTGGGTTAGCCTCATTCGTAATTGCTGTATGCCGAAATTTCGCGGTCCGAACGGAAGACAATTTGCGCGTGAACAGCGGCGCGTCAAGAATGAAACGGATCAGGCGCCGAAGCATCGGAGACTGGTTCGGGGCTCAAAATATCCAGGTTCACCACGATCGGCTCTTGCCCGCTGCGCACCAACACAGCTTCCACGGGCATGTCGGTTCTGGCATTCAGTTCCTGGTGAGGGACAAATGGAGGAACATAAATGAAGTCTCCCGGCCCTGCTTCGTCCACAAACTCCAAGCGGTCTCCCCAACGAAATCGCGCGCGGCCACTGACGATATAAATCACCGTTTCGAGTTCTCCATGGTGATGAGGTCCGGTCTTGGCATGAGGATGCACAGTCACAGTTCCGGCCCAGAGTTTCTGCGCGCCCACACGCGCATGTGAAATCGCCTCGGCGCGCGTCATCCCGGAAGTTTGGGGTGTATTCTTGTTCAGTTCGCCGCTTCGAACGATGCGTATACCATTGTTGGCCCAGTCTGGTTTCGCATCGTCTTCTTTTGAATTCGTCATCGCCGCTCTCCCGGGTCCAGTATAGTCCCGACGTCAATTCAAACTCG
>DASRQU010000139.1:0-23947 GCA_035696345.1 Candidatus Acidiferrales bacterium | reverse complement strand
TCCAAACGCGGATGAACTGGGCGTCGGATTAACCAGGCTGGGCGCCGCAAATTCCTGCGTCGATGTGGAGGCGATGTTGTTCGCTCCACCGTAAAACAAATTGACCCCAAATGCCGTTAACGCTGATCGGTCAACTTCAGCGAATCTCACCTGCAACAGAATTTCTCCCGTCGTGGGCGCCGCCGGCGCTTCCATTAAATTCACAACCTTGGGCGTCACTGCGGATACGATAGCCAGAATCTGCGCCTGCACCGCTTTCGTCGAAGCGTGACCCGAGATCATCACCAGGTCCTTGGACGCTTCTATTCGAATCGGTTCGTTCGGGAAGACCTCGCGAATTTTTTGGCTGAGTCCCAAAATGTCCTGGTCCACAAAAATTTCGAACGTCTGGCTCTGATCCGACTCGTCCCAGATGATCAGAGAAACTCCGCCCGCCGTTTTTCCGTTGAGCAAAACCTGATAAGGGCTGATGACGATGGCGTCAGCGATGTTCGGATCAGCCACCGAAATACGCTTCACTCGCGTAGGGGAGCTGATGACGAGCGAGCGTCCCACCAGCAGGTGCAAGCGGTCATTTCCTTCCGCTCCAACCTGTTGCGCAAGCTGCGTTTGCTGGGCCATCGCAGTCGCCGCCGTGAGCGGAGGTGGCGTCGCCTGCATCCCTGTCGCATCCTGTCCAAAGAACGGAGTGGCGCAAGTCAGGAGCGCCAAACATGCAGTGCTGATCGTCGTGGCTGCCTTAATTTTTGTCATAGGGTCATTACTCATCGCGATTCCACCTTGTGCCGTGCTTATTTACTTGGATTAGCTTGAAACTTCGTTTCTTCCTTCTTATCGCCGCGTATCACTTCCACGTTGAATGCTTCCGGCGGTGGCGGGGGCAATGGTTTCGGAGCTGCCGCCACGTGAGCGGTTTTCATAACCTGCGGTGGTGGTGTGGGCATCCCGCCGAACAGGAAAGCCTGAAGAACAGGCGGCGGATCCACCTTCTTGGAATCCAGCGTATTGCGCAGCGCCAGTTGAATGCGGCCTTGCGTGCTTGCCATGGTCAGCGAGTTCGCGTCTTGCGGGCTGACGAGCAGCGTAATGACCGGAACGGTTTGCGGCTTTCCTTCGCGGTCCTGTTCAACTTTCTGACCGGCAGCCATCACGCGCACGTTTTCCAGAATCGTGCGCGTTATGTTCCCAAAATTCGTGCCGCCCGTGACCAGGACGTCCACCATCGTTCCCGGCACGACGAACCCTGCTACGCCGATGACGTCGTTCACCGAAACCGAAACGGCGCGCATCCCGTCGGGAATCGTTGCCGAAAGGCCGGCGCCGCCATCCTTGGGAGCGAGCTTGCCTTCCAGCAGAGGCTCGTTTTCTACCATTGACGTTATAACTGCGCGGTTCACGCAATCATCGATCCTCGTGAACATGCCCAGGACCGGCTGCGCCGCTGGCCACGTGACCAGCCTCAAATCGCCCGCCTGCAACCGCGTTCCCAGCGGCAGCGGCTTCGACGACACCACCACCTGGATCGTGGGCATGGACTTGGCCAGGGCCATCTTCTTGAATTGTGAAAAGACAAATCCGCCGGCCAATAATCCGACGATTAAGCTGATTGCGAGACCGCCGCCCAACCGTTGCCAATTCATTGTTTCACCTCAACTAAAATTTCAGATGCCTGCAAGCAATGCTCCACAGCACAAAACAGTCGCCACAGCCGCGGCCACCCCAAAGGGCAGGGTGGAAGCGGCTTTGTTATCCAGGCTGATTTCCGCATTCGGCTTCAGGCCGAAGATGAAATATCCGCGAACCAATTCACACATGTTTCGCAGCGTGACGAGCACACGCCTCTTTAAAACAATTTGCACGACGGCAATTAGCCCGGCAAACAGGATGGTGGCCACGAGCAGGTCTAGAATTTGACTGCTGCCCACAATCGCGCCCAGCGCGCCCATTAGTTTCCAATCCCCGGCTCCCAAACCTCGCAGTAAAACCACTGGCAGAAGAATCCCCATTGCAATGGCCGCACCCAGCAGTGACTGCTTCATTCCGCCCCAATGGAAAAATATCGTGTTCAAAACAATTCCCGCAAAAAATCCGGACACCGTCAGCCAGTTCGGGATCCGATGGGATCTCCAGTCAATCCAGCCTGCAACCAGGCCAATGACGCTTGCGAGTGCCCAAATGCTGTAAATCATGGATTTCAACTCGTAATTCCCTTCCGCAATCGATTTCGAAACTGCGCTTCTCAAACCGCTGAAGACACCCGTGCACTCGCAGGAGAATGCGCCCGTTGTCCGTATTCTTATTTCGGCGTCCGCTTAAATCACACTGTTCACCGGCGGAAGTATTAGCTACTCACCGCCGGCAAACAGCGAAATGGTCCTGTGGTCTGCGCCACAGAGTCTGGCGACTGCTGGGCCCTTGCCGTCGTGTCGCCACGACTCCGGTTCCCCGGCTCGCTCGCCACCCACGCCGATGGCTCCCGTGGAACTGATAATCCCAACAGCGTTCCCTGCTCTGCGAACTTCTGACTCTCTTGCCTTTTCACAAATGAAAGATGATTTCATTCGGTCCGTCCCCACGATCGACCCCTGATTCGAGGCCCTGCCCCGCGATCCCCAAAGCTTGGCGAGAATCTTGGTGCAATTTCCGTTAGGTGGTGGTGGCAAGGTCGGCAGCAGCAGTCGTAAATACGTTGCTGATGGCCGTGGCAATTACCTTCATGGAGGCAATCGCTACGAGCGAAATCAAAACCAACAGAAGCGCGTACTCGGTCAAGTCTTGTCCAGATTGGTCGTTCCAAAGATTCATCAGAAGTTTCATTTCATTTTCTCCTTAAGTAGTTACGGCCAGATCGGCCGCTGCAGCGGTAAACACGTTCTTGATGGCTGTTGCCAAAACTTTCATCGATGCAATTGCAAATAAAGAAACCAGAACTAACAGCAGTGCGTACTCCGTTAAATCTTGACCCGACTCGTCGTTCCACATCTGCATCAGAGTATTCATCTGTACCTCCTTATGTTGTGACGGCGAGGTCGGTTGCGGCGGTGTTATAGACGTTGGCAATCGCCGTCGCCAACACCTTCATCGACGCGATCGCAAACAGGGCGACGAGCACTAACAGAAGTGCGTATTCTGTCAGGTCTTGCCCTGATTCCTCCGTCCATAGTTTAGTGAGTAAGTTCTTCATTTTAATTCCTCCAGATTAAGTTGGGGTTCGGACCCCGGACTCGCTACCGATAGTGCATTCGTGCTGCCATTCTGATGTCGACTCAGGAAGACGTAAAAATTTGCCAACTCGTTCAAACTGCTCCATATGTTCATGTCAGTGGCTAATGCGGCATATTCCGCATTTCTGAAAGTACCCGTCTGTGAACAGTGTGTTATGCGAAATGATCCTGTTCGTTTTCAGATTCGTTTCAGTGGTAGCGATTTTCTTGGATTTCGCTTTGACGGGGCCACCGACCATCGGAAAATCAAGTGCACACAATTGGAGACACACATCGGCATCTGCCTATTCCTCAGGTATTTACTGAAAGCATTGTTTCTATTCGAATGGATCGGATTTCAGACACTTGCGATGCAGGAGCTCGGTGAGCGCGCTACGGTGCTGAACTATGCGCCAGAGCTCGTGCCGGCGGTTTGCGAGTGAAAACTGCAGAGACTTGATCCTGATACACACTTTCCCAGCCAGGCGTTGCAGCGAGGGCCGTAGCCAGAGGCGAACCCTGCTTGATCAAACATGCTTCGACATTGTATTTTTTCAAAAGTCTGAACGCGTCACCGTCAAGCCGCATAATACTCAGGTAATCGGAGAGCACTCCCGCAAACTCATAGATATCCACGCGGCTATCGATGAAGATCATGTTCCTGGGCTGATCGGTTCCGATCAGATAGCCGCCCCATCCGTAGTCGTTCAAAACTTCCCCGTGGATGGGATGGTTCCCGAGATATTGCATCGCGCCCACTGGATATTGGTTTTGCAGATCCTCGCCAATCGCCTTGCTCGATGGGAAGAGGATGGCCACGCCCAATACGATCGCGGCTATCAGGCCGGCATTGATCCATGGGCGATCTTCTTTCGCTTCACCGGGCATCCAACGTGAAAAAATTTGTGCCCACATGGGCGTGAAAAAGATTACGAACAGCAACGTAAACCGCAGGTGCGTGCACGCCGCGAACACCCCAAAGAGCGCCAGCGCAACGTCAGCCACGCGGAACCTGGGTCGCTCCACGAGGCAGGCCAGCAAAAACAAAATCCCTACAATCATGAACGATTTTCCGAGAATGGTATCGGTCCCCAGCCGCTGCCATTCCTGGATGCTACTCACATTCACTGGTTGCCCGAAGGCCATGGAAAGCGGGTAGGCCGCAACGCGAGTTCCGTACGGAGTGATCGGCAACATCAATGCGCTCAGCAGGATCGAGAGCAGCAGTTGCACGCTCTGCCGCTGCGTCCAACGGTGGCTGAAAATCCCGCCGATAGAAAATCGCATTTGGCCGCCCAGCCAAGTCACTCCTAGCACAAAAAAGCCGAATACGAAGGAGCCGTGCGTGTTCACCCACAGCAGAAATATGGGCGGCAAGAGCCACAGCGCGCGTTCATGCCCTGCGCGAAACTTTTCGAGCAGGATCAGCGTCAAGACCATGAAAATCATGCCGATTAACTGCGGCCTTAGGCCGAAAAACGCGCCCAGCGTAGGGATGAGCGTTGCGACCGCCACGAATGCGGCCTTGCTGCTACCGCTCGTCTGAATCGCGTAGTAATACAGCAGCGCCACGAGGATCGCCGACAACGCGACAAGAAGCAGCGTGGCCGACCTGAGCCCCGACACGGATGCCGCAGCGCCCATCACCACTTCGCCCAACCATTCATAGGCGATCCACGGAGCGCCAGCAGCGGTGGAGGAATAGATATCGCTTGACGGAAACGTATGCGTCGCCAGAATCCGCTGCCCCACCGCGACGTGCCACCACATGTCCGGTTCCAGAATGCAATTTCTGGCGATGGCGAAACTTCCCGCAGCCAACACGCTTCCCAGCAAAACTGGAAAAGAAAAGGCGCGGCGCAGCCACGTGGCAGGAGCGGTTATTTCCCGGTGAGTGTCTTGCAGGTATGAAGGAAGTGTGACCATTGGTTATTGACTTCAGTTCCCAGGAGAAATTAATCGGACCGGGATTAGGCTTGGCCCGTTAATTGAACTGGAACTGCCCGAGCCGGCCCCGCAAGTTCCCCCCGAGTTCCCTCCGCATCCCGCCACGCCGAGGATATTGCCCCAAACATTTCCAGCGGTGTCGACTTGTGAAACGAAAATCTGGGCGAATCCCACGATATTGACCACTTGCGGCGAATCAACGTTGGGCAGAATCGAATAGGTGAGTCCCGTGTAGGGCCCGCCGCCGGGAGGCGCGTCATAAATATAGGCGGAAACAATCGAATCGCTCGTCGCGATCACACTGTCCTGTGCCAGTACGCCTTGGACGACGAGGGGGTTGGCAGCTCCGGCATGGATCTGCGGCGGGCATACCGTTGTGTCGATGTAATCTTGTCCTAAGCCCAGCCCAGACGCTGCGACATGCAGAAGATTTTGCGCACCTGTTTGGGTTGACGCAGTCAAAGCAGCGTTGATCGGCAAAACGTTGAGAGTAGGCTGCCCGCACGTCGTCTGGCCGGTGAAGCAGGTGGTAATTGCTGTTTGATAGTCGAGAAGGTTGCCAGCCCCAGGACTGTCGACGTCAACCGCCCCATATAGAGTTGTCGGAGGTACGAGCGCTGGACTCGTAGGCGTGGGAAGTGGAATTTCAATTTGCTCGCCGACGACACCCGCAGGCGTGCACCCAGCATTCGCAACACTGTAATTTCCAGGCGACAATAAGTAGCCTTCCGGAGTTGGAGTAGCCGGGCAGAGAGGATTAGGTCCAGCGGCGATTGTCTGATCGCAATTCGGAATGAGCCACGGACGGATGCATCCGGTGCAATAGGTCGGTCCCCCTGTGAAGCCAGAAGGATTATAAGCTTCGGCGGTTGCCGTGGCGCCCACTGTGATGGGCGTAACCGGCCCTGTGGTCGCGCCGACGACACTCGCCAGACTGGCCAGCGCCGGAAGAAAATACAGCCGCAGGGGTGAACTCTGGACATTGACCGTAATTTGCGGATTTTGCGCCTGGGCTAAATTAAACGTAGGCGCGCCGTTTAGGGTAACTGGCTGGCCTCCGACGATACTTTGTGATGCGACTTCAGTGGCACGCCCTGTGGCCACCGTTTCGATACTATTGCAATTGCCATTCGTCACGCAGCCTGACTCCACAAAATATTTTGCACCGGCCAGCGCCGCGGAATCCGCCGCCTGTTGGGATTCGCTGCGGGCGACATACATTGACGCGAGGTCTATGCCTAACGCCCCCATTCCCACTAGCAGGAACAGAGACAATGTGAAGATCACTAACGTGGCGCCGCGTTCGCCGTGGAATCTTTTTGAATTGTGGATGCGCGTTCCCATACTGCCTGCTCCTAACTCAAATTCGCCATGGTTACGGTTCGGTTCAACATGAGGTACGGGCCAAAAGTATTCGTAAAAGGGGCCAGATTCGGCATATTGATCACCAGCGTGTAGGGATAGCTGATGGTGACCTGCGTCGTGAGAACTGTCGTATTTGTTCCCGAGGACGTGTCGACTTCAGGAACGGCTCGCGCAACTGTGATCGTAAACGTGCCACCGTTGCCGCAGCTCGCCGTATCACTCCAGCTAAATGCCCCGCCGGCCGCCGTAATATTCGCGGGATCCATTCCGCAGGTCGGTACCCCGGCGTTATTTAATGAAGCGATCACTCCATTCACCGCGGCCTGCACGGTGCAAGGATTGCCGCCGCACTGAGGGTTCGTCGTATCGTTAAAAGTGTTTACAGAGACGCGAGCAGCGGCTTGCGCGGCGCCCGCAACTTGGTCACGTGCGGCCCACGCGCCTCCGAAATCGACAATTCCGATGATCATCACTAAAAAAAACGGCACAATGAACGCAAGCTCAACGAGTTCTGCTCCCTGCTCGTTCCGAGCAAGATTCCGAGAGCCGCGGCCAAGTCTACCGACTCGTGTTTTTATTTTCTGAAACACAATCAGTACTCCTGCTTCATCGAGACGGTTGAAGTGATGGTAATCGGAGGAATCGTCCCGTTTGACTGCAGAAACCCAAGCAACGGCAAGTTGACCGTAAATGGATAGTTGACTATGACGGTGACTCCAGAAACTTGATCGTAGTTTGGCGAATTCGCTGGCACAAATACTTGGTTCGGCGTAAAAGTGGGCGCAGGAATCGCCTGAGCAGGGTCCAGGCTCGCCGCCGTCAAGACGCCGTTAATTGCCGCCGTGGGATCATTCTGAGTATTGCCACAAGTCGCACACGTCGACATCAGATAAACCCTCGCGCCTTCTCGAGCGGCTCTCTCCACTGCTTGATAAATGCTGTAAGCGCGGCCGCACCAAAAAACCAAAATGTAAAGGGCCATCAAAATCCACAGCACGAACGCAAATTCCACAAGTTCCTGGCCGCTCGTTCCAGACTTCAAGCGTCTGAAAAAACTGGCCAGTTTGCGCGCAGAAGTCTCTTTTTGGAGACAGTTTTCCGTCAATTTGCCCCGTCCTCCCCTCTGAGAGAGCAATTCAATTTCCATTGATCCTGGCGCCCTTCTGCAATTTTTTGAAATTCTCCAGAACTTCAAACGGCGTAAGCACTTGCGCGATCGTTTCGCCGATTTGCGATATCTTTTCTTCCTTCAAATTGCCTAGTAAAATGGCGGCTTGCGCCAGATATTCAACCTGCTCGGGAACTAATCCCATAATTCGTGTGCACGTTGCGTCCACCGCCACGGGATCGTCGCCCATCACCAGCACGCCGCACGGCTTGGCCGTGCCCTGCGTCGGGCCGTTCCCTTCCATACCGATGATTCCATCAACGATCGCGAAGTCCGGGCGCACCGTCGCGTTAATATCCAGCAGCGACCGGGTGATACCCGCCCAATGCAGAATGTTTTTCGGCCAGCCGTAGCAGTTGCCGGGAACAATGCCAAACATGTTTTTCAGAGATAACGTCACGCCCGCCCAGTGATGCGTTTTCATGCGCGGCATGGACACCACGAGGTCCGCGCCCAGCACGGTTTCCGGAAAATAAAGATGCTTCAGCGTGGAAGCGTTCGTGTGCAGCAGTGTTTTTCGCGGCACATCGCTATTCAGGTCGACAAGGCAGCGCGCGAGAGGACCCACGTAATCTCCCAGGTGCATGGTCTCGGCAATGCCTTCCGTGTCGCGATCGAGCGCTGGGCCATCTCCAAGCAACACCCGATCCGCCCCCAACTGCAGGAAGCTTTCGCGCGCCGCGGCCACTACCGCGGGGTGCGTATTGATCAGGTTCAGCGGATCCGGCCCGACGAAATTGGGCTTCAACAAAATTGTTTTGCCGCGAATTGGCAGATTGAATTCGCGCAGCGTCTCGACTATCGGCGCAACCAGTTCCGCCTGGTAGTTCCCCACGCGCCGAATAGCCACACGGGAAGGTTCGCGCATTTGCGAAGGCGTCAGCGTGGCTGCGTGCGTGTTCATAGGCGTTTGAGTAGCACAGGCACTCTTGCCTGTGCAGGCTTTGCAAAATGCACACAGCCAAGAGTGGCTGTGCTACACGTCAATGATCGATTCCCACTTAAGCCAGCCAGCGGGCGCGTCCAGCGCCACCGCGCACATGGCCGTCACGAGCGTGTTCTCCATAAATTGATTGCGCGCATGCATCTCGCGCAGCGCAGGAAGCATAGGCGCCACATCACACCCATACACATGGAAACAAATGTGCGCCAGCGCCAATGACGCCGGTCCCTGAATCGTTTCCCGCCGGGACAGAAGCCACTTCAACCCCATTTGGTTTTCGGAGCGGTCTCCATACCGCTGCAATGCGAGCAATGCCCACACCGTCGGACCGATTAGCGGCTCGCCCGCCACTCCATAGACTTCTGAGTTGCCGGAATTCCAGCCGCCTTCGGGGCACATGCGGTCATACAGCATGGCCTCGGCAAGCTCGCGGCGCTTTTCGGCTTCCGCGATGTTTACTTTTGCTTTGGACAACTCGTGCAGAAGTATGAGCGCGCAAGCCGTGGGCTCCACCCAACTGCTCGTGCCGGGAGTCCAGCTCCAGCCGCGCAGTGCAAAGTTCTGGCGCAGTACATTTTTTTTCGCGAACATTTTCTGGATCATGACGCGCCACGGCTTCGTGTCGCCTGGCCATTCGCCGCAGAGCCACCGGGCCCCGGCAGCAACCCGGTCTTCCGATTCGCCCAACTGCAGCAGCGCAATGCATGCGAGAGAGGTAAGCCAGCGCCCTTCGGGGAAATCTACAAACGCAGGCCAGGAATGATTGGGCAGCTGCGCGGCGCGAAGCCAGACGCGGCCGCGGAACGTGGCGGAAGAAACAGTACTGGGATCGTCGCTGGACTTCGCGGAGCTGGCAAGCGCAAAAAGTGCCCAGGCCGTCGGCTCTGTAGCGCTTTCTTTACCATCGTGGTAACCCCAGCCGCCATCCGCATTTTGCGCGGCGAGCAGCATTGGAAGACAAATCCGATCTCGAAACTCAAGTTCTTCCGAAGTCGTCAGCATCAGAGAATCAGGATTTCCTTTCAACCATCCGATCGAGCACCCGGCCAGCCGCGCGCCTGCCGGCCATTCGATGACTGCCGGATTTTACATGATCGTTTCTGATTTCACCGACTGACTGCTCGTCACGACCGGCATAGCTCCTTCTTCGGGAAGAATATTCAATTGGTTGATCAAACGGTGCAAATAATTTCGAGCGATGCCTAGCGAACGCGCGGTCTCTGTCTTTTTCCAGCCGCACTGGCGCAGCGTGCGCAGGACCAGTCGCTTTTTGAATTCTCGGATTTCCAGATCGTAGGAATGCGTGGGCGACACGTCGGAAAATCCCTTGCGCAATTTTTCCGGCAAATGGCTCATCTCAATGGTCGAGTCTTCGGCCAATACGACGGCTCTCTGCACGACATTCTCAAGTTCGCGAACATTTCCCGGCCACGGGCATTCTTCCAGGGCCTGCAGCGCCAGGCCGGAGAAGCGCTTCGTCTTCTTCCCAAATTGAGTGGAGAATTGCCGCAGAAAGTGATGCGCGAGTTCCGGAATGCTTTCCCGGCGGTCGCGCAGCGGAGGCAAATGCAGCTGTACAACGTTCAAGCGGTAAAAAAGGTCCTCGCGGAATCGACCTTGCTCAACCATTTCGTGCAGGTTGTGATGAGTGGCACAGATCATGCGGACATCGACGGCCACGGGTTTCGATCCGCCCAGGCGTTCAAAACTGCGCTCTTGTACTACGCGTAACAGCTTAGGCTGCAAGCCGATGCTGAGGTCTCCGATTTCGTCGAGGAACAGTGTGCCGCGATCGGCCAGCTCGAAACGCCCGCGCCGCATGTTGGAAGCGCCGGTAAATGCGCCCTTTTCGTGGCCGAACAACTCGTCTTCGATCAACGTCTCTGGCAGATTTGCGCAGGAAAAACCGACGAACGGCTGCGTGGAGCGCGAGCTCATACGATGAATGGCGCGAGCCCACAATTCCTTACCCGTTCCGGTCTCGCCTGTAATCAATACAGTGACATCGCACGGCGCAACCTTTTGTGCCAGAGCCAGAACTTCGGACAACACTCCCTCCACGCCCACCATGGCGTAGGGGGCGGTAATTTTCATTTCCTGCGCGCGCAGTTCCTGGGCTTCCTTTTCCAGCTGATGGAAACGGCAGGCGCGGCGCAAAGCAATGCGCAGTTCGATCATGTCCGGCGGACTGGCGAGAATCAGGTGGACGCCAAGTTCCATCAGTCGAAGAGTAAGTGCGCGATCATTAGAGGAAAGGATAGCCACGACGGGCAGCGGAAATTTGGTCTCCGCAGAGCTGGTCAGAAAATCCATGGCAGCTTTGATGACAGGATCTTTGTCGCTTGCCTGCAAATCGAGTAGTAGCACGTCGTACAAACCATTTTCACCCGAGCTCGGCCAACGGAGCTCTCGCGTGGCGCGAATTTGAAAGCCCACTCCGAGCGCATGAGTTAAGGGTTCGGCAAACGCAATGTCCGGGCTGCAAAAGAAAACTCGGATCTGATCGTCGCTCATAAGCAAACTGACCCCCTGTGCCGGCGTTAGTTTTTAAATGCGGAAATTTCACCGCGAATCAGTTATGTACAGACACCAAGACGCGAGAACGTATTCAGACATCTTTGAGAATTTTTCGTGTTTTTCTAGCCAGGGGGACGTCCTGACGAGCACATGTATAAGGCTGGTTCCAAATTAAGACAAGTAACAATTTTTACGAACTAGATTCATAGTACTCAATCGAAGACACCCGCCGTGCGGCGATGTATACGGGACAACACTCGGTCGTTGCTGAATCGTGTAGATGCAATGTTTTTAGCAATTTAAGACGGAGAAATATACAGATGAGTTATGGATAGGATTTGTGCAGGATTGGAGTGGGTACCACGAGTACTACCACTTTTGCCCGTATTTTCCCGGCGGAAACGCGAGCCGCTGCTCACGAATGTTTACAAAAAACATTTGCGGACAATATCCGTGACCGTCGCCTTTTCGGCGCGCATGTCTCTTCGAAGATACAAAATGCATTCTAACAATTTGTCTTCTTTGCAAAATTCTGAATGTGCACACCGAACATTTTCTCGCAACTTCAATCACCCACTCACATAAACATGGCATTCGCGCCTGCGCAGGATTCTACACTTCGATTTCATTTTTGGCCCGCAAAGTGCTCCCCTACTTCGCGGGATAGTGCGGAATCGCGAACTGACAATGCCAACGCGTAAACCATTTCAGATCCAGTGGACCTCTCGTTACGGCGAGTGGACACGTGATATTGGCGTTTTGTTTTCGCGGGCGCCCGTGAACACGGGGCTAGTCTGGCCGCCGTGGACTGTGAAGAATAAGGGACGGCTCAAACCCGTTCGCGGCGTGGTGCTTTCCATTCTCGCTCATGCCACCGCGTTCATTCTGATCACGCATTTGAATTTTTTGCCGGGATACGAACCGCCCCACATCGCACAGGCGGCTGAACCCACGCCGATTTACCTGGATCTGGAAGCGTTGAAGGCGCTGCATATTCTGCGCAGCCTTCCCGTCATTCAGCCGGCGGGTCCAGGCGGCGTTGCGGGCAGATCTGAGCAGATTGTTCATGTCGTACTGCAAGCCGCAACGGTGGAGCATCCTAAAGTTACGATTGTCCTGAATCCTATGAAGGCGGATAACGCGCGGCAAACTGTGCACCAGCAAATGGCGCCGCCCGACCTGAAAATTCAGATGGAGCAAAAGGTTCCCGATATTTTGATGGCCGAGAATCCCACCGTTGCGAGGCCTAACGTCGACATGACGATGCGCCAACCGAATGCACCCAACGCAGCGAACGATCGTCAGATCGATGCTCCCAACGTGGCTGCCACCGTTGCGGATCTGTCATTTAAAGTTACGACAAACATTGCCCGGCCCAATCCTGACTTGACGATGCATCAGCCGAACGGGCCCGCGCATACAAATGATCATCCGGTCGATGCTCCCACGGTGGCTGCCAACGCGCCTGAGTTGGCGCTGAACATCACATCGAGCGTCGCCCAACCGCAATTGCCCGTATCCTATTTTGCGTCCAGTTTAGCTTCTGGCTCGATGCAGGCTCCCCACGGCGGTAAATCGGGGGGTAACGGCACAAGTGCTTCGAGCGGGTCCAGCGCGTCCGGCGGTTCGAACGGCAACTCAAGCGACGGAGGCGCCGGGGTCGTGGTGATGTCCGTAGATCCCGGAACGTTTGCCCAACTCGCGTCGCTCGCACAAGGAAATCGCTATGCGGCGATCGCCATCGCGCCCAGCAAAGAAGGTCTTGGATCTCCTGGAGGCAGCGCGAAAGGCACACCAGGCGGCGGCTCCGGCGGCTCGGGAAACGGTGGCGACGGAAGCTCAGGAGTAGGTGTCGGCAATTCCGGGGGCGGAGGCGGGGGCACGGAGGGGCCGCTGCGGGCCACGCTCAGCGCGATTGGCGGATCGGGAAAAACGGGCGGCGTGGACGCCAATAAACTATTGGGGAAAGTGGTTCCATCCGCCGTGTTTCCGATCGCAGCTCCGGCAAAAATTCGCCGCGCTCCGTTGGTCGTTTCCACGGGCCCCATCGGTGGCGGCGGACTTGATGTCTACGGCGCGCTTCCTTGCGGCAGGGTGTATACCATTTTCCTGCCGATGCCGGGGAAGAGCTGGGTGCTTGAGTATTGCGCTCATCTGGGTAGCGAAGCTAAGACCGCGCCAACCGCGGGCGGCGGCATTCAGATGGAAGTGGGCGTCTTGCCCCCCTCCGTGGACCAACAATTCGACTTTCATCGACTCGCGGTGCCGGAAAAAGACGCTGACAAGTTAATCGTGTTGCGCGGGTTAATCGATAAAGACGGCTCGATCACGGATGTGCATGTGTATCAAGGAGTTCAGCCCGACATGGATGCGGTGGCGGCTCTCGCTTTCAGCAACTGGAAGTTCAAGCCGGCGATGCGGTCTTCGCTTCCCATCAGCGTGGATGTGCTGGTGGGCATTCCGGTTCGCGTGCCGGAGCGCGCGAGTGAGCCGGCGAGTGGCGGTCCGCAAGGAAATTGAGGACGGTGCACGACGGCAGCTTACTTTTATTCTGAACCGCCTGTGAGACTTGGAAATTCCCGGCAAGCGCTGCGCGAAGTGTCTCCGTTCAGAGACTCCCGGCGGAGCGAAACGTTAAGTTCTGGACACAGATTCTCGCCGTAAGATGTCCGTTCAAAACTTTCTCGACGTAATCCCTTGTTTTACTGCGAATTAGCCAGGCGATTCCGGATCGATCTTTATGGAAGCGAATGGAGCTTAATTTGCACGTAACATGACCGTGGAAGATAAGACCATGCGCGGCACAACTTCAGACTCCTTTGGTTTCTTGCCCTGGGTCACGATCCTGTTGACAGCTCTCGTCGTACTTGCTGCCTGCTACTTCTCGACGCTCTAGTTCGGTTTGCGCTCCCGTTCACCTCGACCTCAATCTCAATCTCCTGTCCAGATCGCTGGGCTTACTTCCATACCCCAGGTCTGGATGCGCCAAACGGATTCGATATGCACAATTTCAAATTTCGGATTTGAGATTTCAAATTTCGGATCACGAACCGTTACGCGTGATGGACAACCCCACATTTTAGAATTTCGCATTTTGCAATTTTGAGATCAAGTCAGAGATTTCAAAATTGCAGAATAACATTTTCGGCACTTTCGATCCACGTCCGGGAAACTATTCGCTCATTTCTGGCACTTCTGTGCGCGCACCAGGTGATTGCATAAAAAATGAAAACACGTTCTCCCTCGCGCCCAATTCTGAATTTCTATTTTCATTCGCCGAGACAAGATATCCGATTGGATACGTTTTTGCGTTCGCGCTTGTATCCGATCGTTAACCGATCCGTACATACGTTTCACCGGATAATTGTAAGTAACACATAAAGCACGCATATATTCCCGCGAGAATTGGCTGTCCAAGTGCTCCTCTCGTCCAAGTCAAGTGTGTACTTGCCCCTGCGGAATTTCTAGCAAAAGCGGGCGCATGCTTCCGGAAGCCAAGTTTGGATCCGAAGCACAGAGTGATGAA
The DNA here is from genome assembly GCA_035696345.1 of Candidatus Acidiferrales bacterium. GTDB lineage: Bacteria > Acidobacteriota > Terriglobia > Acidiferrales > UBA7541 > Palsa-360. The sequence goes on along the minus strand of DASRQU010000139.1, from coordinate 9,278 downwards.
TGCCGCAAAGTTGTGCGCGGTTTTTAGACGGATAGAGGGGACATACGAATATGCGAAGGTTTCGAATTTCGGGATCAGTTACGGGCGGCTGCCTGGCGTGCTGCGCCGGAGCGCTTTTCATGATCGGATTGACGGCGCAGGGACACAAGATTGGCCACCCTGTCTCAACATTGGCAGGAGCGCGCTCCGCGAATCTCATTTCTTCCCGTGCGAAGCTGGGCCTCGCGTCGAATGTCACGTCGCGCGATCGACTGCTCCAGTCGCAAGTTTCGCCGGGCGCTAGCCTGAAGACTTCCATCGCTCCGAACGTAATCGAGCACTACAAGCAATTCCCGCTCTCCTTCGAGCCGAACCAGAAGCAAACCGACAACGCGGATGTAAAGTTTCTGGCCCGCGGCGACGGGTACATTCTTTTCTTAACCGGTAAAGAAGCGGTGTTGTCCATGCGCAAAGACCCTAAATCGACTGCGGTCATGCGCATGTCTCTGCTCAACGCGAATGCAAATCCCAGCTTTACCGGAATGGAAGAACTGCCCGGGAAAAGCAACTATTTCATTGGGAACAAACCCGAGAACTGGCACACAAACATTTCCACCTACCGTAAAGTATCGGAACACGATATTTATCCGGGCATTGATCTACTCTATTACGGCACCCAGCGCCAGCTGGAATACGATTTCGTAATCGCCCCCGGCGCGAGTCCCAGGAAGATTCAAATTGCCTTCAGCGGCGCAAAAAATCTGCATACCGACCCCAACGGCGATCTGCTTCTGAGCGCCGCCGGCAAAGATGATGTGCGCCTGCACAAGCCGGTGGCCTACCAGCAGATCGGCAATGAAAAACAACTGGTCGCTGCAAATTACGTATTAAACGGGAAAGATCGCGTGGCATTTTCCATCGGAAACTACGACCAGAGCCGCCCGCTGATTGTCGATCCAATTCTCGCCTACTCAACGTACATCGGCGGGAGCGGGATTGATGCGGCCAACGCCATCGCTTTGGCACCGGATAACACGGCTTTCATCGCCGGCTCAACATTCTCCTCCAACTTCCCGGTCGTTCATGCTCTTCAGGCAAATGCGGGTGGAGAGCCAGATTTCGCGCAGGATGCGTTCGTATCCAAAATCAGCACGGACGGTTCCACGGTCCTCTACTCCACTTACCTCGGAGGGGAGAGAACAGATGTAGCAAACGGTATTGCCGTTGATTCGTTCGGTTTTGCTTACGTCACCGGAACCACGCTATCGGACTTTTTCCCAGTTACACAAAACGTGTTCGGTGAGAATTGCGCCGGAGACGGTAAATGCGGCGCTTCTTACAATCCGGGAGGCCTGATTGTTTCAAACGCATTTATCGCGAAGTTAAATATCGCGGGTTCCGGGCTCGTTTACTCCACGTACCTTGGATTTTACGAATACGTCCAAGGCAATGCGATCGCGGTCGATCTAAACGGAAATGCCTATGTGACTGGCCAGGTAGGACAAAACCTGCCGCCGGAGATTACTACCAACGGAGCGCCACCACCATTTCCTGACAACAGTGCTATTCAGCCTCCATTCACGGTTGTTGTCTCTGCCGGTCCACCTCCAGTAACGTTTGACTTCGGAATTTCGGGTATTAGCAACGCGTTTCTTACAAAAATCAGCTCCACCGGTTCCTCTATCCTCTATTCAAGCTACATTGGCGGAAGTGGCGAAGAATCTGGTAAAGCCGTCGCCGTAGACGGCAATGGAAACGCCTACGTAGCCGGGCTTGCATATTCGACGGATTTCCCGACGACGGCCGGAGCTTTACAGACCACCAATCTTGGCGCAGGTGACGCGTTCCTCTCGAAGATCAACACGAATCAAACCGGGGCGGCATCTCTCGTCTATTCCACGCTGATTGGTGGTACAGGTCTGGACCAAGCTAACGCAGTCGCTGTCGACAACCTTGGAAACGTCTACGTCGCGGGCACGACGCACTCCGTGGCAAGCACGCTGGGATTTACTCCTCCCGTCGGCGCATTTCAGTCGAACTGCGTTCTGGATAGTTCCAATGTCTGCGAGGGCGATGCGTTTGCCGCCAAATTAAATCCAAGCCTGACTGGGTCTTCTGCATTGACTTATTTCACGTATTTGGGTGGCTCGCTCGCCGACGGGGCCAACGCGATCGCCGTGGATTCCACTGGATCAGCTTACGTAACCGGATCGACCGTTTCTCCCGATTTTCCGACCGGTGGAGCAGTCTTCCAACCAAAATTTGGCGGCGGTAATGCCGACAGCTTTGTGACGAAGCTCAACCCAGCCGGAGCAGCGCTGACGTACTCCAGCTACCTGGGCGGAACGAACACAGACGTAGGAGTCGGGATCGCAGTGGACACAGGCGGCAATGCTTATATTACGGGACAGACATGCTCGGATGACTTTCCGCTGGCGAACCCTTTGCAAGCCGTTCCGGGAGGAAATTGCGATGCCTTCGTATCTAAAGTAAGTATTCTGGCTGGCTTCGCGCTCAACCCTGCGGGTCTCGTGTTTCCCGCGCAGAGTTTGAACACGACTAGCGGCTCGCAAATCATAACTGTCACCAATGGTGACAGCGCACAAACCATATCAAGCATCGCGATTTCCGGCCCCAGCGCCGGCGACTTCGCCGAAACCACGACTTGTGGGTCCGGGCTCGCCGTGGGCGCGACCTGCACGATCACAGTAACGTTCACTCCCCAGGTTTCCGGCTTGCGCAAAGCATCCCTGATCATCACGGACAGCGCTCCGGGCAGCCCTCAAGTAGTGAACTTGTCCGGCTCCAGCTCTACGGTGACGTTGTCAGCCTCAGTCCTCGCATTTGGCAATCAGCCGGTTGGCGCTTCCAGCGGTCCACAGGCAGTCACGGTCACCAACAGCGGCACGAGTGCCTTGACGTTTTCCAGCATCGTCGGCAGCGGCGATTTCGCGGAAGCCGATGACTGCACGAAGGCCTCGCTGCCACCCGGCACGAACTGCGTAATCGAAGTCACGTACACACCATCTGCGCCTATAAGCAGCATTGGCGCAATTACGCTCACTGACAACGGTTCCGGCAGCCCGCAAGAAATTATGGTCACAGGAACAGGCGTCTTGCAAGAGTCTTTGGTCAAGCTTTCAGCCACGAACCTTACATTCCTCGGCCAGGCCATTGGGACTACGAGTGCTGAGCAGATTGTGACGTTAGCAAACGTGGGCAGCGCGCCCGTAGTGCTCTCAGGCGTCAACGTCAGTGGCCAGTTCGCACAGATCAACAACTGCCCGACGAGCATTCCGGTCGCGAGCAGCTGCGCCATACGCATTACGTTCACGCCGACGGTTGCCGGCAACCTTTTTGGCTCCGTCACCGTTAGCGACAACGCTGCAGGCTCTCCGCAAAAGATCGCACTATCTGGAACCGGAACGGGTTCCTCTTTCCAGGTCAGCTCCCTCACCGCAGCTCCCGCGATTCCGGCTGGAAAGCCCGCTACGTATGCACTCAGCGTTGTGTCATTCGGCGGATTCTCTCAGCAAGTGGCGCTGACCTGTTCGGCGCCCGCAACGCTCAGCTGCGACATTGCGCCGAACGTTGTCACGCCGACCGCCACGGTTGCGCAGTCTGCGACGCTCACGGTGAACACTTCACTGCGCACGATCGCACCGCCTGGCACACAAATCAGAATCGATCCCACCACGCTGCTGCGTCACCTCAACGGCACATCTCTGCTGCTACTGGCGGCGCTCCTCATGGTGATCACCGTGGCCATGGTGCGGCGTCGACCCTTTACGGCCGCGTTCGGATTCAGCGTGGTTTTGCTGCTTGCCTCCGTGGCCTGCACGGGCGGTGGTAGCTCGGCCGGCGCAGCGGCAGGAACACCCGCGGGCAATTACCAGGTTACGGTAATTGCGACGTCGGGAGCGGCGAGCAGTTCGACGACGATTACCGTTCAGGTGAATTAACGCGCGCCGCAGCGATGGCGCTTTACAGGAATCGTTTTGAAGGATCGGAACCGGCACAAGAAACCGTAGATCAGACGCAGTGGAACACGACAACCACTCGCGAGGAGAAAAAGAAATGAAGAAGATTTTCTGGATCTTACCGGCAATTTTACTGCTCTCAATCTCAGCGCGGGCACAGGAAGGCGTGACGCCCGCGTGGGACATTTCCGGCGGCTACTCGTATCTGGATGCGAACCTGGGCCACTCAAACTTCAAACTAAACGGCGCCATGGCGTCGGCCGACGAAAATTTGAATAGCGTGATTGGCGGCAGGGTCGAAGTAGCGGTTTATCACGGCACGGAAGCGGGCACGACCGTATCCGCGCAAACCGTTACTTACGGGCCAGTCTTTTCGTATCGCCGGTTCAACGCGTTCACGCCGTACGCTCACCTGCAACTTGGGGCGATTCACGCCAGCCAGGGCTATCTGGGAATTTCTCAGTCAGCCATTAAATTTGCGGCGTCCGGCGGCGGTGGCGTCGATGTACACGTCACGCGAATGGCGTCCGTTCGCCTGCAAGCCGATTACATGCTCACGCGCTTCCTCACGCGGAATCAGAATAATATTGAAGGCAGCGTCGGACTGGTATTCCACTTCGGCCGAAAATAATTTCGCAGTTTTTCAATTCCTGTAGCGGATGGACTTTGAATGGAGCGCATCAACTCTAAAGCCTGTTCATTGCACTGGCGGCGTAACCGGCGCCGAAACCATTATCGATATTCACCACGGTTACGCCCGATGCGCAGCTATTCAGCATCGCCAGAAGCGCGGCAAGGCCGCCAAAACTTGCTCCATAGCCGACGCTCGTAGGCACGGCAATCACCGGAACCGAAACCAGGCCCGCGACGACGCTCGGCAGCGCTCCTTCCATTCCCGCCACGCACACGATCACGCGCGCCGCCGCAATTTCCTCGTGGTGATGCAGCAATCGGTGCAGCCCGGCAACGCCCACGTCAAATAAACTTTTGACACGATTGCCCATGATCTCTGCAGTGACCGCGGCTTCCTCAGCCACAGGAATGTCGCTCGTGCCCGCTGCGACGATGAGAATCGTGCCTTTTCCAGAAATTTCCTGATTGCGCCGGATCGTGATCGCCCCGGAAAGCGTGTGAAATTTTGCGGATTTATTCAGCTTGCGGATTGCGCGAAACACATTCGCGTCGGCGCGCGTGATTAAAATGTTATTTGTCGTGCCGCGCCGCAGCATTCCGCCGACAATCGCCACCACTTGCTGCGAAGTCTTCCCTTTCGCGTACACCACTTCCGCAAATCCCTGGCGCAGGCCGCGGTGGTGATCGATCTTCGCGAAACCCAGATCCTCAAACGGCATGTGCCGCAACTGATCTACGGCGCGCGCGACGGTCAATTTCCCCGTGCGCACGCTTTCCAACAAACGCTCGATATCCAGTTTATCCATAAATTTAGTTTCTGAAATTTCAGCGAATGCGTTTCTTATTGCGGGAATTATTTCTTTTTCAATGCGGCGTTCAGCGATCCCTGCCGGTAACCGTCCAGATCGAGAGTCACGTACGTGTACCCGAGCGCGCGAATGCGGTTGGCCAACGTTGCCATCATTTCCGATTCCAGCGCGCGAGGCAATTCCTCGGGTGCGATTTCGATCCGCGCGAGATCGTCGTGCGCGCGCACGCGAAGTTGCCGGAAGCCGAATTCGCGCAACACATTTTCCGCGCGCTCCACGCGCGACAGTGTTTCAATCGTCACCGGCATCCCATAGGGAACGCGCGAGGACAAGCACGCCGACGCCGGGCGATCCCACGTCGCGAGCCCTGCGCGCCGCGACAACTCGCGTATTTCCTCCTTGTTTAATCCAACGTCGAGAAGCGGCGCAATCACGCCAAACTCAGACGCTGCACGGTGCCCCGGACGAAAATCTTTCAGGTCGTCCGCGTTCACTCCATAGGTCACCGCGCCAAATCCCTTTTGCTCGCGCACCTTCGCCAACACGCCAAATAATTCCGTCTTGCAGTGGTAGCAGCGGTCCGCCTGATTTAAAACGTAAAGCGGATTATCAAATTCATGCGTCTCTACAAATTCGTGCCGCAAATTTTCTTTGCGCACAAACGTTTCGGCCTGCTCCCTGTCATATTCCGAATAGCTTGGCGAAATTGCGGTGATCGCCAGGGCCCGGTCGCCGAGCGTCCGGTTTGCAATCCATGCCAGATAAGCCGAATCCGCTCCGCCGGAAAACGCCACAAGCACGGAACCAAGTTCACGCAACCGCGCGCTTAAAAATTCCTGCTTACCGGCGGCGTCGATGTGCGGCGCGGCGGGCGCCGCGTTTTCCTTTTGAAAATTTTCCATTTCACTCCCCTGCCGCTTCCGCCTTCTTGCCCGATTTCTCTATGTCATTCTGCACGTCGCCCTGCACTTCTTTTTGCACTTCGTTCTGCACTTCCGGAACGCCGTTGCTTTTCTGAAACTGATACATGGCTTCCGCCAGCACCTGCTTCAGCGGTATTCCCACTTCCGCTGCTACGGTGCGGCAATCTTCATATTCTGGCGTTGCGGTGAGGATGCGTCCATTCAGGCGCGCGATTTTCAAATCGATGGGCCCGTAAATCGTATCGACGGAAACGATTTCGCGATCCAATGTACGGCGCGTTACGGTGGACTGGCGGATGCCTAGCGTGGTCGTTTCGTGAAACACGAGTTCGGAAAGTTTTTCGCGATCCGCGGGCTTGCACAACACGGTCAGCAATTGTCCCGGGCGATTTTTTTTCATGTGCACAGGGATCGTAAACACGTCCAGCGCCCCGGCCTCCAGCGCACGCTCCACAAAATATCCGTACACCTGCGGATTCATGTCATCCAGATTCGCTTCGAGCGTCACGATCTCTTCATCGAGCGACGCGACCGCTTCCGCCGCGCCCACTTCCCGCGCCACCGATTCCCCGATGAAAAGGCGCAGCACGTTCGGCTGCTCGGCCAATTGCGCGCTGCCCGCGCCCAGCCCGATGGCCGACACATTCATCATCGGCTGCGCGCCGTAGCGCGTCACGACGGTGGCCACAATCGCCGCGCCCGTTGGCGTCACCAGTTCCCGTTGAATTCCGTTGGAGTACGTTGGCGCGCCGCGCAGCAATTCCGCGGTGGCCGGCGCCGGTACCGGCAAATTTCCGTGCGCGGTATCCACGCGCCCCGCGCCCACATTGAGCGGCGAGCAGAAAAAATCGTCGATGCCAAGCTGCTCAAATCCCGCCGCCGCTCCCACGATGTCCACAATCGCGTCGACCGCGCCCACCTCATGAAAATGTACTTTTTCGATCGGCGAGCCGTGCACCAGCGCTTCCGCTTTTCCCAGCCGTTGAAAGGTGCGCGACGCCCGATCCGCAATTCGCGGCGGCAATTGCGCTTCTTCAATCAGCCGCAAAATTTCCGTCAGCCCGCGATGCTTCTGCGCGTCAGACGTCTCCACCTTTACGTGCGTCGCCTGAAAACCGCGACGCGACACTTTTTCCGCGGAAATTTTCCATCCCGGCACGGTCAGTTTGCGCAAATGGCTTTCGATTTCCGCAAGATCGCACCCGGCGTCCACAAGCGCGCCCAGCGTCATGTCGCCGCTAATTCCCGAAAAACAATCAAAATAGGCTATTTTCATTTTGACAAACCTTACAACGCCGCAGCAGGTGTCCTGAAGAAAGCACAGTAAATAACCTTCAGTTGATACTAGCCCTCGCCTTCCGCCAGCGTCAAGCGAGGGAAGTCCTGTAGGCAAGTCCGCGTCGTACGACGGGCTTTTTCGCGAGCAATCCCGGCCCGTCGCCCGTCCAAAAGCGGGCCGGTCCCTACGAAACCATCCCACAAGTTCCGGCTCCTTCGTGGTCCCACTCCGTCCCGTGTTTCGGGACGGAATGGGATCTTTTCGTACCTGCCGATAACCACAACACGCGGGCATTCTCCGCGCCGAAACCTGCACCCACGAATTCGTCTAAACAATGTCCTCGATTCGCCCGCGGAAATTTGCCGTCAGCAACGCGAAGCTGCTACAATGCCCCAGTCGCAAAATTGTCCCACGCATTCGACGATTCGCGCAGCATGGCAAAGATAGCGTTGCGTAACAAACTGCAACTGCAAGCCACTGAAAACACAATGCGCCCGTAGCTCAGCTGGATAGAGCGTCTGGCTACGAACGAAACTCCATGCTGTTGGCCTTGTGAGAGTTACGGGCAAAACAGAGCCTAAAACAGCCTTCGGATTCACCCCGTCTTTCACCCACTTTGGCTTCCCTTTCAGATTGCCCTTCTTGATTGAGTCATTTCCGGATTGCAAACGCGCAAGTGCGGTCAATACTTCTTTGACCAGCATAGAAAGCTCCGCCCAACGATTCTAGAAACATCTTCGTTACTTTTTCGTTTCGGTTAACAGGGACATGATTGACGCCGTATATTGATTCGCTTTACAGTTCCAGCGTCCTATGCCTAAACATAAGAGCAACGAATGGGAGTTCCAAGGTGAAGTGTTAACGTGGATCAACGATCAGATTTCTCGACGGCCCGGGTTAGGATTAGATAAGGCAACACAAGAACCGTCAAAAATCACCCCAAAGAGAAGCGATCTCGTCATCTGGTGGAGTCGTGCCGCTAGCTCGGCGTTTCTGACGATTGAACTCAAGACCCCTACGGTACAGATCAACGATCCCGCCCTGTTATCGGACGCCACGGAGAAGGCTAGTCGCTGGGGCGCTCCATGTTTTGCCATTTGGAATATGCAGATGGCCGAACTTTATAAAACACCGACCGCTGGTAAGGCCACGCCTGAAGATCGTGTGCACTCGTTTGCTATGAATCCCCTGATTGGCAGTGTGGACGATTGGCTCGATTCGAAAAAGGCTCTTTCCCTTAAGGCTGACGCCTTGACCATTTTTGAAACTGCATGGGAAAAGTTCGCTACAAAGTCGGACCAGACCGTCGAGATTGAAGCATCAGTATTCGTAGATAAACTCGGAGGCAGGCTGGAACAGTTAAGGTCGTTCTTTTATCCTGCGTTGTCGGCAAAAGCGAAAAAGAATGGGACAGTTCGAAAGCGACTGAAGGAACTCGCTACAGAACAAGGGTTCGCAGGATTCGTAGAGGACATTGATGAGGCGATAGCTGGGCAATACGCTTACAGATTGATCGGACAATTCCATTTCCTCCTGCTCGCGCAGGCGGTCAAGAGAAGGTTGTCATCGACATCCCCCAGTTTAGTTCAATAGTCGCCAATCCTCCGTACCTACGTTCACAAAATCAGGATGATCTAAACGAAGCGTATAAGCGTACTCTATTCGCCTCAGCTGG
>DASRQU010000138.1:0-35311 GCA_035696345.1 Candidatus Acidiferrales bacterium | reverse complement strand
GGCATCGAGGTCCCCAATACGAATCGCCAGACCATCGCCTTGCGCGAGCAAATCGAATCCGGTGAGTTCGTCAATTCGCCGTCCAAGCTCACGCTTGCTCTGGGAAAAGATTTGATCGGCCGCAACCGCGTTTCCGACTTGTGCCAGATGCCCCACCTGCTGATCGCCGGTTCGACCGGAACCGGCAAGAGCGTCTTCCTCAACTCGCTGATTCTCTCCATGCTTTACAAAGGCACGCCGGACGAATTGAAAATGATCATGATCGATCCGAAACGCCTGGAGCTTGGTCTGTACGAGGACATTCCGCACCTCCTCGCACCGGTGGTCACCGATCCAAAAGTTGCGTCCAACGTACTGCGCAACGCCGTGCGCGAAATGGAATCGCGCTTAAAACTTCTCGCCGCACGCGGCGTCCGCAACATCGATCAATACAACCGCACATTTCAGAAGGGCCAATCTCTTTCGCTCTTTGACGACGCCGACACCGCCGAGCACAAGCCGCTGCCCTACATCGTCATCATCATCGACGAGCTAGCCGACCTCATGATGGTCGACACGAGCAACGTCGAAGAATCCATCACGCGTCTCGCGCAGATGGCCCGCGCCGTCGGCATTCACCTGATTCTCGCCACGCAGCGCCCGTCGGTTGACGTAATCACCGGCTTGATCAAGGCCAACTTCCCTGCCCGCATTTCGTTTCGCGTGGCCAGCAAAGTCGATTCGCGCACCATTCTTGACGCCAACGGTTCGGAATCGCTCCTCGGCAAAGGAGACATGCTTTACTTGCCCGCAGGCTCTTCCCGCCTGAACCGCATGCATGGCCCCTACGTCACGGAAGACGAAACCGCCGCTGTCTGTGATCACTGGCGTGCGCAAGCCAAGGCCGTCTACAACGAAAAATTGCTGGAAGGCCCGAAGGATGAAAACGCAATGGGCGCAGGCGGCGAAGGCGATGGCGAAACCGTCGACGATGCGCTGTACCAGGAAGCCGTCCGCGTCGTCTGCGAGGCCGGCCGCGCATCCACGTCCACCCTGCAGCGCCGCCTGCGTATCGGCTACGGCCGCGCCGCTCGCCTGATTGACATCATGGAGAAAGACGGCATCGTAGGACCACCAGACGGCACCAAGCCGCGCGAAGTCCTGAAATCCAAAGACTGGATGCACGAAGTAGATCAGTCAATGAGATAGTCAGCTGTGAAGCAGCTTTAAGTGGCATAGGCTTCAGCCTGTGCGGGTTTAGTGCTTGCAAGGTCGAAACCCGCACAGGCTGAAGCCTATGCCACTAAAGCCCGGAGACCGTCAACGCGGCCAATAGCACTCAAATCACCACAATGCAGCTCCCTGCACACCCGCCCGCCAACCCCCCGTCCCTCTGGTGGAAAAAACTAGGCTGGCGCAAATGGCTCCTCTTCATCCTGTTCCCAATCCCGATAGGCCCGTGGTGGCAAACCGCAATCTGGACCATTTTGTTTTGCGTGCTTGCGTGGCTCTTAATAAAAAATTCCACGAAGCGCGAAGCTATGCCCGCAAAACAAAATTAGTTTTCGCATGGGGAATTTTTCTTCCCAAACAATTCCTCCAGCCCCTTGCTTCTCTCCCTCGCCAACCGTACAATCTTTTGTCTACCGAATTGCCGGGGTAGCTCACCGGTAGAGCGCGGCCCTGAAAAGGCCGGCGTAGGGAGTTCAACTCTCCCCCCCGGCACCATTCATGCTGCCAATACTCAGCATGTCCCACGTCGCTGCCGCTTTGTAGTTTTTTCCTTCTGCATTCAACACAATTTCTCAAACGTGCGTTGCAGGTTCCATAGTGCAGGCACGCTGGGCCAGAAACGGAACTAGAACGCACTAGCGATGTTGAGGTTCAGGATGGAGCCAACCCGAATGAACGAGCTGAATCTGCCACCGTTGAAAGAATTCGACGCCCGAATCATACAAAGGCCGCTTCAAGGCATTTTTAGAAATATGGAGTTCGAACTCCTGCGCCGAGTGCAGACGGCAAACGCGTCGAGCGACGTCGAGGGTGAGCGGAGATCGACACTCTTCGTTATGATGCTGCAGTTCACGAAAAATTCTTATGGGGCAGCGAACTTCTTGTGCTCGACTGAGGACGATGCCTCGAATCGAAAAGAGAATTTTGCGCTGGTGCTGCCACCTATTAATCGGCAACTTCTGGATTTGCTTTTTACCCTGGTGTACATCCTGGACGATTTTCCCACCCGTTCGATGGACTATGAACGCTCGGGGTATCGACAAGCCCGGGAGGAATACGACAAGTACCGCAAAAAGTTTGGTAGTGATCCCGCGTGGCAGTCGCGTTTCAAGGTACAGGAGGATTGGTTCCCGGGCGTAGAGAGATATTTGTCGATTACAAAGGAGCAAAAGGCCAACCCTAAACTGATTCGTCGTTGGCTCGGCCCTGCAAAATTGAAGGAAAAGCAGACCCGAAGCCAGCCTTTTATGCAATTTCTAGACGAATGGATTTACAAGGAAGTGTCCGCGCAAGCCCACCTGAATGCAGCCGGTTTGTTGTCGGTCGGCCTGTTTTTGCTCACGGACTTGGCCCCGGAAGGACAACGAGTACCAGTGCACCGCGCGCTTCAAGCTTATACCTTTTGGCACTACGCACGCACACTGACGGTAGTTCTCGGAATCGCTAGCGAAATCGACACCTTCGCGAAGGTTGGAAACCGGGAGGCTTTGGTTCGCCTGTGGGTGATGCTTGGGGATCACGCACTTGAGGCCAAAGAAGTGTACGAACAGCGATATCAGGCAATGCTAACACCTGATCACGCGGACTAGCTTTTTACCGGGCGCTTCGTACGACGCCCCGACCTAGCGGCGCTTCAATGCTTCGAGTTCATCGAGGGTGCGCGGCCAATCCGATTTTAGTAAACGTGACAATCCGCGATCTGCAAGCACTTTTCCCCCGGTCTGGCAGCGCGCGCAGTAATTCGTTTCGTTGTCCGCGTATTTGATGCGCTGAATGTTCTCGCCACACTTCGGGCAGGGCGAGCGCCAGTCCAATCGCCCGGCTATCATTCAATGAAGCACGAGCCACCATTCGCCGTCGACACCAATGGCGACCGACTTCCCGACGTTATGCAACTCGCGCACTTCGCGGCCCTGAAAAGGCCGGCGTAGGGAGTTCAACTCTCCCCCCCGGCACCATCCCAGCGTTTCCTGAGCAGATTCCGGCCTCCATTGGCAACATTTTTCCACGAGGCTCCCTCACGATTTTCTCCACCTACTCTGCCAGATACGATTTCGCTGAGCCTGCATTCCTATTGAGTATCGCCTGCAAGCCACAAAGTCGGATTTGTTGATCGGATTTTGTGGCTGCCAAGACCACAAGCTATGGAAACGAGCCTCAGGGCAAGTAAAGTGCCATCGTCTCCTACGATTCCTCGGCAGGTGTGTTCTTGTAAATCCAATTTACAGCTTTAAGCGATTCAAGGTACACGGAAGGCTTGATTGGAAAACGTCCTGACAGCCTGTAATTTGATGGCGGAATTGCAACTTCCCATGGCGGCCCCAAATGCAAAGTCGATAGTCGACGATCCGGAAAGCCCCATTTCCTCGATTGGCGAGGCTCACAAGGTCGAGGAACGCGTCGCAATCGGTGCAAAAGTCGTATACGAAGCGGTGCGACTCGAGGGTGACGAAGAACTGAAACGCCCGGCGATGGCGTTGGCGTGGTCCGGTTTGGCAGCAGGGCTTTCCATGGGCTTTTCGCTGCTTGCTGAAGCTGCACTCACCGCTCATCTCCCTGACACACCATGGCGCCCACTGGTCGCGCGCGCTGGTTATTCCGTTGGGTTTCTGATTGTAATCCTGGGAAGACAGCAACTTTTCACGGAAAATACCCTCACAGTCGTGCTGCCGCTTTTGGTGCATAAAGACGCATCGACGCTGGGGAAAGTGATACGGCTATGGATCGTGGTACTTTCCTCCAATGTCGTCGGGACATTTCTCTTTGCATTTGCAGTCGCACGCCTACATTTCCTCGAGCCAGCTATTCAGATCAGTTTGCGGGAAATTGCTGAGGCTCATATAGGCCCTGGTTTTTGGACAATATTTCTGAGATCGGTCTTCGCAGGATGGCTGATTGCATTGATGGTCTGGATGTTACCCGATGCCACCTCTTCTCGCGTCTTAATCATATTGCTGATCACATACTTAATAGGTATATCGAGCCTAAACCACATTATCGCTGGATCCACGAACGTTTTTTTTCTCGTCGCGATCGGGAACCTTTCTATCGGGCATTATTTCACAGCCTTCTTTTTCCCGACACTATTGGGGAACATCTTAGGAGGGGTGTCGTTGGTCTCAGCTTTGGCTCACGGTCAAGTTGTCGCCGGCAAAAAATAGAGTGATGTTCGGGCGTGCAGCTAGCGCGCCGATTAGAAAATGGATTCACACCGGAGCACTGCGTCGAAACATCCAAGAATTTTGGCAGCACCTCTAACCCTTTCAGCTAGCGGCGTTTCAAAGCTTCGAGTTCGTCGAGCGTGCGCGGCCAGTCCGATTTCAGCAGTCGCGACAAACCGCGATCCGCAAGCACTTTTCCGCCGGTCTGGCATCGTGCGCAGTAGTCTGTTTCGTTGTCCGCGTATTTAATGCGCTGAATTTTCTCTCCGCATCTTGGACAAGGAAGGCCGTAGCGGCCATGCACCGCCATCTCCTTGCGAAACGCGGTCACCTTTTCCGGAAAGTTTTTATTCGCCTCCGCGCGCAAGCGTTCCATCCATAGCGTGAGTGTCTCACGCGTCGCGGCGAAGAGCCGCTCCCACTCCTGCGGCTCCAACCTGTGCGTCAGCGTGACCGGCGACAGTTGCGCGGCGTGCAGAATCTCATCGGAATACGCGTTGCCGATGCCGCTGATCAGACGCGGATCGGTCAGTGCCCTCTTGAGCGTGCGATTTTCAGCCGTCAGGGCCTCGCGAAACGCATCGCGATCGGCCGAGAAAACTTCAATCCCGCCAGGATCGATCGCGCGCAAACCGTCCTCGCCGCGAACAACGTGCAACGACGCGCGGCGTTTCGATCCCGCTTCGGTCAGGACGAGTGAGCCGGTCGGAAAATCGAACGCCGCCAGATTATTGCGCCCGGAAAGTCTTACGCCATGCGCGCGCCAGTGCAGACGTCCTGCAATCATCAGATGCAGCACGAGCCAAAGATCGCCCTCTACACCCATCGCAATCCGTTTTCCAACGCGCCGCAATTCGCGCACAGTGCGGCCTTCCGCATCCGCAAGCGGCGGATCGAATGTGCGCAGCAGAAACGGAGTCGCGATCCGCACCTGCTCGATGGGCGCGCCCACGATGCGCGTTTCGAGGGCGCTAATATATGCGGCGATATCCGGCAGTTCCGGCACGCCTCACAGTTTGCAGGGCATGCTCCCACTTTTGCAACATAGCCATAAGACCTTCCGCGCCGCTTTTCCCGCGTCATTTTCCAGCAAAACCCTCGCAAACCACCGATTGACAACGGTTTCGCTCCGGCATACGATTTCGCACGGCCCAATTTCATCCCTTGTTTTGCGTCCAAAACGTTTCGAAGAACGAATATCCAGGGAATGTCTAGGCCATTGGCCCCACCGCCGAAGGAGATCGGAACTTATGAACAAGAGACTTTCGCAACTTGCAATCGTGGCCGTTGGACTCGCCGCGGCTCTTGGTATCGTGCGCACCGCGCACACAGCAGGAAAACCTGCCGCCGAAATTAAAATCGTCTCCGATGATATTGGTGGCACGGTCACCAGTTCGAAAGGCCCCGAAGCCGGCGTCTGGGTCATTGCCGAAACGCACGACCTCGCCACGGGCTACCGCAAAATCGTCGTTACCGACGATCAGGGCCGCTACGTAATTCCCGAGCTTCCGAAAGCCACGTATGACGTCTGGGTGCGCGGCTACGGCCTCGTCGATTCCCAAAAAGTGAAGGCCGCGCCAGGCAAAATGCTCAACCTCACCGCCGTGATCGCGCCCGATGAGAAGGAAGCCGCGCAGTATTATCCCGCCGCCTATTGGTACTCGCTGCTGCACATTCCACCGAAAAGCGATTTCCCCGGCACCGGCGAAAAAGGAAACGGAATTTCCGAACGCATCAAAGATCAAGCGACCTGGGTTGAAAACGTAAAGACGGACGGCTGCGAAGCCTGCCATCAACTGGGCGACAAGGCCACGCGCACGATTCCCTCATCGCTTGGCGCGTTTGACAATTCGTACGCTGCATGGGACCGCCGCATTCAATCCGCGCAGGTGGGTAGCTCGATGAGCACAGTGGCCACCCGCGTTGGGCGCAAGCGCATGCTTTCCGAATACGCGGACTGGAGCGATCGCATCAAGGCCGGAGAATTACCGCCCGCGCCTCCCCGCCCGCAAGGCATGGAGCGCAACGTGGTAATCACTCAGTGGGACTGGGCCACCGCGAAAGAATATTTCCACGACGAAATTTCCGTCGATCGCCGGAATCCGACCTCGAATCCGAATGGCCTGATTTACGGCGTCCATGAAGACAGCTCAGACTTCGTTACCGTGCTCGATCCGAGCAAGAATTCTTTTTCGCAGATCGCGATTCCTTACAAACCGGGCACTCCGATGTTTGAGCCTGAAGAGCTTCTGAATCCCTCGCCCTATTGGGGCGACGAAGCCGTCGCAATTTCACACGCTTCCGCGCACAGCCTGATGATGGATTCCAAGGGCCGCATCTGGACGGCAGCCGCCACGCGCCCCGTCGAAAATCCCGCGTATTGCCAAAAAGGTTCGGACCTTGAGTCCGCTGTGGTACTTCCTCTGAAGACCAGCAACCGTCAGACCAACGTCTACGATCCTAAGACCGGCAAGTGGGACCTGGTGAATCTGTGCACGCAGACGCAGCACCTGATGTTTGCGAATGACTCGGACAACACTCTCTGGTTCAGCAATCCCGGCCAGGACAATATCGGCTGGCTGAACACCAAGATGTACGACGAAACGCACGACGCGGAAAAGTCGCAAGGCTGGACTCCCATCGTCATCGATACGAACGGCAACGGCAAACGTGACGAATACACGGAACCTGGCCAACCGATGGATCCGAATAAAGACATGCGCATCAAGGCCGGCTTCTACGGCGTAACCGTAAGCCCGGCGGACGGCTCGATCTGGGGCACAGTCCTCGGCTTCCCCGGTTCCGTCGTTCGCGTGGTTCCGGGCGCGGACCCGGCGCGCACTTCTCTCGCCGAAATCTATGAACTGCCTTGGGGCAACGCGAAAGCGCCCGTGCAAGGCTTCTCGCCACGCGGCTTGGACATCACGCGTGACGGCGTGGTCTGGACGGTTCTCGCCAGCGGACACTTCGCCAGCTTTGACCGCCGCAAATGCAAGGGCCCGCTGAACGGCCCCACCGCCACTGGCCAACAGTGCCCCGAAGGCTGGACGCTGTATCGCACGCCCGGCCCGAGCTTTAAAGGCGTGGAAGGCTACGGCAGCGCTGATACCAATTATTACAACTGGGTCGATCAGTTCGATACCTTCGGCATGGGCAAGAACACGCCGATCGCGACCGCGAACGGCACAGACGCTCTCGAAGCCCTGGATCCCAAGACGGGGAAATTCCTCGTAATGCGAGTTCCCTATCCCATGGGTTTCTTCGCAAAGAGCCTTGACGGCCGCATTGACGACCCCAAAACCGGGTGGAAAGGCCGCGGCATCTGGTCCACCTACGCCACCCGCACCCCATGGCACCTGGAAGGCGGCAAAGGAACCACCAGCAAAGCCGTAAAGTTCCAGTTGCGGCCCGATCCACTAGCCAACTGATCGAATTAAAATTCGAACCGAAAGGCCCGGAAGCTGCAACCAGCTTCCGGGCCTTTTTAATTTCCCCGAGCGCGTGCCAGCGCACATTCAGTCACGGCCGGGTGCCGCATCCTTGCGCTGTGTACAAGCGTGCGATTCTTGGCCTTAGGCCCTTCGCACCCGCGAACAGTCCCGGTCACACGTCCCGGTCGCAAAGGGCAACTTGTCCGAAGTCACGATGAGTGACACTTCCACCCTTTCGCTGTCTGAAACGGCACATTAAGCTCTCGCGCGATCCTGCAATCCTTCTGCCCCGAAAGGCGTTCCAATGAATCGCCGCCGTTTAAATATCTTTCTCTATTCATGGACGATCCTCCTACTGCCCGTACGCTCGGCGCATGCCGACACGCTGAAAATCACGAGCACTCCGCCGGAAGCAACCGTCGAAATCGACGGCATCGAGGTCGGCAAGACCCCGTACGAAGTGAAATTCCCCGGCGGCTACTTCCACAAAAGTCTGCTGGGCGCGCACCTGGAACACGCCATGTCGCTGCGCGTCCGCAAGGAAGGCTTCTCGTCCAAAGAAGTCGAGATGACCGAAGGCCCGCTTTCCTACATCGCATACTCGATGCTCGGAGCCGCGTATCACTCCGAACGTTGGCTGCTGAAATCCAATCATTTTGATTTTACTCTGGAGCCGACAGCCAAATCTTTCACGGGCACCGTGCTCGCCAAAGTGGCGGGAAACGCCAAAGTAGAAATGCGGCCGGAACTCGCGGTGGAAGATATTGTCCAGCAATCGAAGCCTGCGGTAGTTTTACTGAGAGGATCGGACAAGCAAGGCAGCGGCTTTTTCATCACGGAGACAGGCGTTATCGCGACCAATGCCCACGTGGCGCGCGGCGAACAATCGCTGATCGCGGAACTCCCCACGGGACAAAAACTCGACGCCAAGGTTGTCTACATCGATGACGACAAGGACATCGCCATCGCTAAAGTGGAAGGGACCGGCTTTCAGCACCTCACACTTTCAGAGATCTCGACTGTCCGCCAGGGACAGACAGTCGTCGCACTCGGAAATCCCGGGCACAGCTTACCGTTTTCCGCGACGAGAGGCATCGTAAGCGCGATCGGCCAGGCGGACGGATACGGCAAGGGTACGTGGATACAGACCGACGCCGCCATTAATCCGGGAAACAGTGGCGGCCCATTATTAAACAGCCACGCCGAAGTGATTGGCATCAACACACAGAAAATCGTTGAGAAGGGTTTTCAGGGCATCGGGTTCGCCCTGAGTTCCAAAGACTTGGTTGACGTACTAAGCCGCTTCTACCCGAACGTTACCGCTTCGGAGTGGCCGTCAAGCACAGCGCCCGATCAGTTCGGCACCGTTACAGTCGCTTCCGATCCCGATGGCGCAGATGTGTATCTCGACGGAAAATTCGTGAGCAACACCCCAGCCCTGTTAAAAATTCCCATCGGCGAGCACTTCGTCCGCTTGGCCTACTCGAACCGCCCCGACTGGACGCGAACCGTCGACGTCCTGAAAGACAGCCAGCTCACTCTAAAGGCCCAGTTCTCCGCATCGCAGCAACCGGCAGGTGAATAGAAGTTTTTAGAGACCCTCTCGGGTGCCGCACTCTGCGATTTTCGCAAGAGCGCGGTTCTTGATTTAGTGAATTTAAGTAACGTAGGCTTCAGCCTGCGGGATTTGGTCCTGGCAAAACCAAAATTTCCACAGGCTGAAGCCTGTGTTACCAACCTGCTTACTTCTTCTCCACAAACAGCCCAGGATAATGTTTCCGTAAATTCTCCACCTTCGGGTAATCGTTAATCACGATGTACATATTCTCCGGATGAAGATCCATATACCCCTGGTGATAATCCTCGGCCGGATAAAACGCCTCGAGCGGCGCCACCTGTGTGACAATCGGCTCCCGAAAAACTTTTGCCGCATCGAGCTGCTTTACATACGCGTCGATAACTTTCTTCTGCTCATCCGACGTATAAAAAATCGCGGATCGATATTGCGTTCCATGATCCGGCCCCTGCCGGTTCAACTGCGTCGGATCATGCGCCACGGAAAAGAAAACTTTCAATATTTTGCCGACCGAAATCTGCGACGGATCAAACACCACTTCCACCGCTTCCGCATGCCCCGTGCGCCCTGAGCAAACTTTTTCGTAAGTCGCCGTATTGGCAGCGCCTCCCGAGTATCCGGATAGCGCGCGCTGTACGCCCTTTAGTCGCTCGAACACCGCCTGAATTCCCCAGAAGCAGCCTCCCGCGACCACAAGTGTTTCGCTCGCTTTTGCGCCGGCTAGCGGCGCGTCGAACGCGGGATCCGGGAGCGCGAACACCTCGCTCGAAGAATTGCAACTGGCTCCGCCGCCTATCGGCAGCAATACAGCGAGCATCCCCAGCGCTTTAGAAAAAATCGACAACATGTGCGCCCCCAGTAGGACAGGCTTTAGCCTGTCTTCTTTTGAATTTTGCCGCGCACGCAAACGTCAAACCCGGACAGGCTGAAGCCCGTCCTACTCAAATCTCAGAACGTTTGCGTAATCGTATTATTCGTTCCCTTGGCAGACGAAGGCGGTGCCGCGGACGGCGCTTTCGGCGCCTTCACTCCATTCACTACGTCCTTCACAACCTGCGCGGCCAGTTTCCCGCTGTACGGGCATTCCGTGTCGTTCACGCGACATTCTGAAAGCGTCAATCCGCAGCCGCAGGTACAATTTTCCGAATTGAGCCGCCGCAGCACGAGCTTTTTCTGCGCGGGCGTCAGCCCTTTGAAACTGACGCCCGGCAATTCCGTCGCGTTCGCTGCATTCTTCAAAAATACCTGGCCGTTATCGACAAATGTTTCCACGCGCGCGTCCGTTGGCATTCCGAGCAGTGAGCGAATCTCGCGCTGATAAAATTCAATGGGATATAGTCCGCTATGCTTCTGCACCACGCGGCCCTGCGTGTCGATCAGAAACGAAGTGGGCAGAGCGGGCACGCCGCCATACGCCGCGATCAGTTCCGGCGTAGCCATGATAATTGGATACGTCATGCCCTTCGCGTGCGCAAATTTGATCACGCTTGCCGGAGGATCATCGTCCTCGGAAATCCCCACAATTTCCATCTGGTCCTTGAATTCCTTTTTCAACTCCAGGAGTTCCGGAATTTCTTCGCGGCACGGCGGGCACCACGTGGCCCAGAAATTCACAAGAACGACTTTACCGCCCCAGTTATTCTTGTTCACGGGTTTGCCTACCAAATCCAGTGAATCGAGCGGCGGGGCCATCTCCGGATTCTTCACAAATCGAATGACAGGTTGATTCGCATCCGCAGTGCGCGCGGGGGGAACCGCGGCGGATGATTTCTGCACGAAGTCAAAATTGTGCGGCGTGCCAAGAAGGCCAAGACCAGTCATCGCGGAAAACGCAAGCGCAGCGATGTATTTTCTCTTCATGTCAGCCTTCATTATGATGTCGCCCAGCGCGCAAAACAAGCGTCGACCTTTTGCCCGCCTAAATTAGGCACGTGGACTGCGTCGCAGACATACACTTTAAAGCCAGGGTAGGAAGGTGCGGAACACGTCTGCGACAACAACAAGTACGTGTATCACGAAAAGTAGCACAGGCTTGCGTCTGCGACGGATAGGTCTATGCAAGCACTAAAGCTGCCCCTCGGAACCCTCAGGGTACAAAGCCTGTGCTACTGAAAACCTACTTCCCTACAATTTCCTTTGCGTGGCCTGTGAGCCGCATGATGTGCAAGCCAGTCCCGGCGCGGTCCGCGCTATAAATCAGCCCGCGATCGTCGATCTCAACGTTGTTCGTCTCGATCACTTTTTGGCAGTCCGCTGTGATCTTGGGATCGCCCGCAGGGTGGCTCACACCGTCCGACGGGCAGAACGACATCGTGAACTTGTTCGGCGCTGGAATAAAATACGCAACTTCCTGCACGGAAAACGGATCGCGAATATCGAACACGCGCGTGCCCGCATTAAACCAGGAAAAAACTGCAATCTTCCCGTAATAAGGCTGGTAAAAAGATTCCGCCACTGCATGCGTGCCGAAGCGCCCTCCCCTGCCGCAATAATCTCCCGGATTTTCCGGCACGTGAAATGTGGAAAGCGGCCACGGAGTCGCCTCGTTGCTGATGTCCACAAGGAACGCCAGGTGCGGCCCGGCGCGATCGCCCGTTGGACCGGGGGAACAGTGATCGCCGCGCGCTGCCTCCGAAGGTACGATCAGCAGGTCGCGCTTTTTTAGGGCAGAGTGGCCCTGAAATCCGGGGATTGGCTCCGCGAAAATCGGAAAGGTTGTGTGCGCTCCCTGATCCGGCGACATCGTCAAATATCCAACCTGAGGGGCCAGCATTTCTTCCGTCGTCGGCTTTTTGCCATTCTCGAAAGCCGTCAGCAATTTTTTGCGATCCAGAATTTGTATGACGCCGTTCGCTCCTGTCCCGTACGCGGCGTAAACGCGATTCTTCGCAGTGCCCGCGGAAATCATTCCATGAATCGCGATTCCGTCTGTCACTCCCTCGTGCGATGTTTCTCCGGGCTGTTGTCCGAGCAATCCGAAATCACGAATGTAAATGGGTTTCGCAGGATCGCTCAAATCGTAAATTTTCATGTGCTGGCCCTTCCAGCCTTCCGCCGGAGCATTGGCCACGAGATATGCGATTCCCGTATCGCATTCCCACCAGCTTTTGTGCGTGTGATCGAGGTCTCCCACAATTTGCGTAAGCAACTTAGGATGCGATGGATCCGTGACGTCATAAAGTTCCTGCGCCTGGGATCCAAGCGGCCGCAACAGGTACCAGTTGCCGCGCACTCCGTGGGGCAGCACGCTCCCGCTACACACGCGCACCATCTGCGCGCCGCCCGCCTCTTCTCCCGCTTGGGTTGAGCCCGGGATATGCGCCAAATACTTGGTCTTTGCCGGATCCGTGACGTCAACAATCGAAGTTCCGTTCGGCTCGACGACACCCGTGAGCGGATTCATCATGCTGCCGGTGTGGTGCCCTATGTAGGCAATTTCGCGACCGTTTTCATTGATGATGATCGGCTGATACGCTGACCGCCCCTGTAAATCGCTGAAGCCTGCGAGTTCCATGTTCCATTGCGATTGCTGATCGGGCCCATTGGGCGCAGGCTCTTGCGAGGAGGGTCCGCCGGTCAGCGCAATGGTGGGAATACCCGGGCCGTCGGGCGGAAAAGTCTGAGACCGTGCGCACACGGGCGCCAATGCCACAAACAATATCGCCGGCAAAATCGGAAACACATTGCGAACTCGAAAAAAGGTCACTATTTCGTCTCCTGTTGTGGACGTCTTCTTGAAGGTGGTCGCAATCGCGACTCACACGCAATCCCTACCTGAATGGATCGAAAAATGTTTCAAAAACCTTACGTCTTGAAAATTATTGCGTCAACTTCAATTCGCAGCGTCGCGGTAAGTTCGCCAGAAGCTTGAAGGACACTCTTCGACGAAAAAATATCGCACACGCCGGCGTTCTTGTTACTCGCGCACAGAACAGAAAAGTGCTGTTAAGCATAACGAGCAACGAAAACAAGTGATCGGGACGTAAAGCATCACCCCGGTCTTCGTCGCGCCCTCATCTTGCGGGCGGTTTTTCCGTGTGCATGATCGAATTATAAACCCCATCGGCGGACGCCGGCACTACAAAACCAACCCCGCAAAATTAATGCGTCATATCAAACAGTATGTAGTTAATGCCAATCCGGTAAGCTAACGAAGTTTCCTTCTCCGGATAGTTCGGACTGTCCGCCCACTCCCATGCATCGCCCACGTCGGAGTTGTGGCAAATGGCCACCATGATGCGCCCTTGGTCGTCACGAATCGCCCGCCACTTTGGCACGACCATGTCCGGTCCGTACGGGCGCCCTCCCCACAGGAATCGCGTCCCATGGATTTGTACGCGGTCGTTCAGGTCATACATCACATGAAACAGTTCATCGTCATTCTTTAAATCTTCGATCTGCCGCTCAGGAAAAATTGTACGCAAACCTTCCACCAGCGATTCCCATTCGTAATCCCCGTGCGTGTCGTCGGAAAAAAGAAAGCCGCCCTTCAGCAAATACAGCCGCAACCGCACAACTTCATCATCCGTAAGATTCCAGCCATTGCCGTGTTCCATGTAAATCCACGGCCAGTTGAATAGATCGTCGGAATCCGCATCCACCACCTGCTCAATCCCTCGCGCATGCAGTCGCGTCAACCGCCGAACGCCGAGTGTGAATTGCCGGTCGGCTTTAGGATAATCCGCAGCCCACATGTGGAAACGCCGAAATCCTCCAGAGTCGCTGTTTGATCGGAAGTGGTAGCGTGCGAAAGTCCATTCCGCATTATCGTGCGCGTCGGACGGCAGAGGCGGCGCTTCATCTTCATCCTCAAATCCCCTGCCCTGAAAGGCGAGTAGTGTGAGCGTCAGCGTTGAAAAAAGAATGGCGATTGCAATGGAGGAAATAAATTTCATGAAGCGTTCCCACCGTATCTCGCAATAAACCCAAAAAACAGGTCACGCCGTAAGTCGGACCAGGAATCAGGTCAGCGACGGGTCCTGCAAAGGAGCAGGGCTTGGGGGGACATCGCCGGAGATCGCCGGCGCGGGCTTGCGGCGCCGGAATCGCTGCTGAAGCCTATCCATATAAAGATATATCACCGGTGTGGTGTAAAGCGTAAGCATTTGGCTCACCATCAATCCGCCCACGATGCTGATGCCCAGCGGCCGGCGCAGTTCCGCGCCCGTACCATTCGCTAATGCCAGCGGCAATCCGCCGAAGAGCGCGGCCATCGTGGTCATCATGATCGGACGAAAACGAAGTAGGCAGGCCTGGTAGATCGATTCTTCGGCCGTTTTTCCGGAGCGCTCCGCTCCCACCGCAAAATCGATCATCATGATGGCGTTTTTCTTTACGATGCCAATCAGCAATATGATTCCGATCAGAGCGATCACGCTCAATTCGGTGTGAAACACCAGCAACGCAAGCAGCGCTCCCACGCCCGCGGAAGGCAGGGTCGAAAGAATCGTGACGGGGTGGATGTAGCTCTCATAAAGCACACCGAGCACGATGTACACGGCAATCAGCGCGGACAAAATGAGCCAGGGCTGCGTCGAAAGCGAAGACTGAAACGCTTGAGCGTTTCCCTGGAATGTCGGATGGATATCTGAAGGCAGGCCCATCTTCAGCACGGCTGATTCGATATCGTTCACCGCGTCGCCCAGCGCCACGCCTTCGCCCAGATTGAACGAAATCGTGACCGCCGGAAATTGTCCCTGATGGTTCACCGCGAGCGAAGTATTTTTCGTTTCATAATGCGTAAACGCGCTGAGCGGAACCTGGTTCCCCGTCGACGAACGCACGTAAAGCCCCTGGATCGCGTCAGTCGAATTGCGGAACGCTTGATCGACCTCCATCACCACGTGATACTGATTTAATTCCGTATACGTGGTAGCCACCTGGCGCTGCCCGAACGCGTCGTACAATGTGCTGTCAATCGCACTCGGCGAAACTCCGAGCCGCGATGCCGTATCGCGATCAATCACCAGCGAAGCCTGCAAGCCGCGTGTCTGCTGATCGCTGGCGATATCGCGTAGTTTGGGCATTTTGCGCATCTGAGCCTCGATGCGCGGAGCCCACTGCAGCAAGTCCGATAAATTCTCACTCGACAGCGTGTACTGATATTGCGAGCTGCTGATTCGCCCGCCCACCGTAATGTCCTGATTCGCGCGCAAAAATAAAGTGGCGCCGGGAATCGTAGCGAGTTTACGGCGGAGCCGTGCGATTACCTGATCGACGCTCACTTTGCGTTCTGCGAGAGGCTTCAGTTCAATGTTCATACGACCGGTATTTTCCGATCCGCCTCCCGTGTTGGCGGCAATTTCCTTGACGGCCGGATCGTGCAGCACGATGTTCGTATATTCCTTCAAGTCTTCCTGCATCACCGGGAACGACGTATCCTGCTCGCCAACCACGTTTCCCGAAATCAATCCTGTATCCTGCTGCGGAAAAAATCCCTTGGGAATCACGATATACAGATAGATGCTGAGGCAAATCGTAGCGCCCGTAAGCGCCAGCATGAACGGCTGGTGACGCAAAACCCAGCGCAATCCGCGCGCATAGGTGCCCACACTCCATTGGAATACCCGCTCGCTGGCCATATAGAATTTGCCGTGCTTCAGGCCCTTTTCCGACTTCAGAAAGTGCGCGCACATCATCGGTGTGGTAGTCAATGACACGCACAACGAAACAACAATGGCCACACTCAGGGTCACCGCAAACTCACGGAATAACCGGCCCACGATTCCGCCCATCAGCAACAAAGGGATGAAAACCGCAATCAGCGAAATGCTCATGGAAAGAACGGTGAATCCGATTTCGCGCGAGCCCTTAACGGCCGCCTGCAACGGCGATTCGCCTTCTTCCAGATACCGGGTGATGTTCTCGATCACGACAATCGCGTCATCCACGACGAATCCCGTGCAGATGGCCAGCGCCATAAGCGAAAGATTGTCCAGATTGTAATGCAGCAGATACATCACTCCGAACGTCGCGATGATCGAAAGGGGCACGGCGATACTGGGAATAATCGTGGCCCAGGCATTGCGCAGAAACAGGAAGATCACCATCACCACGAGAGCCACGGTCAGCAGCAACGTAAACTCGATGTCCTTGACCGAAGCCCGAATTGTGGTCGTGCGGTCAAACGACGGGTCCAGAGTGACGGATGGTGGAATAGACGCGCGCAGTTCGGGCATCAGCGCGCGAATGCGGTCCACTGTGTCGATAATATTCGCGCCAGGCTGCCGCCCAATTCCAATCATCACGGCAGGCTTGCCCCCCACAAATCCCGAGTTTCTTACGTCCTCGATTCCTTCGGTTACTTTCGCAATATCGCTCAGCCGTACCGGCGCCCCGTTCCGATACGCCACGATCAAAGACACGTATTGTTCCGGTCGCAGCAGTTGGTCGGAAGTCCACAGCGTCCAGCGGTCGGAGGAATTTTCCAGATTCCCCTTCGGTGTGTTCGCATTCGCCGCGACGATGGCTGCACGTACGGCTTCGAGACTGATCCCGTAATGCGCCATTGCGTTCGGATTCACATCCACGCGGACGGCAGGCTTGGCGCCACCGTAAATATTGACGAGGCCCACGCCATCGACCTGAGAGATCTTTTGCGCAAGAATGGAATCGCATAAATCGTACAAATGGCTTCGGGGAATGGTGTTGGAAGCAACGGTGATGTCCAGAATGTCGTTCTCGGATGGATTAATCTTTCGGTACCACGGCAAGGACGGTAAGCCCGCAGGCAGTTGGCCCGCCGCCGCGTTAATTGACGCTTGGACGTCTCTCGCCGCCGCGTTAATGTCCCGGTCCAAGTCAAACTGAAGCGTGATGCCCGTATTGCCCAACTGACTGCTGGACGTCATCTGCGTGACGCCCGCAATTCGCCCAAACTGCCTTTCCAGTGGCGTAGCTAACGAGGAAGCGACGGTCTCCGGGCTGGCTCCCGGTAGAGATGCCCGGACGAGAATCGTTGGGAAATCTACCCGTGGAAGTGCCGCGACCGGAAGGAAATAGAAAGCCACTCCGCCCGCGAGAAGAATAGCAACGCTTAATAGAGAAGTTGCGACAGGTCGGCGTATGAATGGCGCAGAGATGTGCATTATCTGTTCCGAGAATCCATAACCTCACCCAGTGAGCAGTGCTTATTCTAAGGTCTTAGAGGGCTTTAGGGCACGTTTTGGTTTCAAAAAATTCATCCGCATAATCCCTGCCGCCTCTGCCGGATTGTAATTTGCTGTGCTCACTCCGATATCGTGTGAGGTTTGCAGCGCATCTCCTCACACCCCCTATGCCCGCTGTACGAAAGCCTTTAGACATCTCCATCGCGAAACAACTAACGCAAAACTTCCAAGCTGCCGATAAAAATTATTGGGAAAGCAACCTGGCGCTCATTCGAGCGTCCTATTAGTCGGCAACTACTGTGGCGCGCGATTCAATTTCTTAATGCAAGACATATTGGCATAATTTTAGAATTCAGGCAAAATCCATGTCCCTAAAAGACTTAAGCACGTTTACGCACATTAAGACGCGTGAAGCGGCGCAATCGATGTACAACACCGGCATTGTTTCCGTCCACACTCTCTCTTACACTGAACGCGCGACACCTTTTTTGCAGCCTAATACTGAGGCTATTCCCCTTTGCAAACTGAAACCCTGCGCGAACCGGTTCGACGAGGCCTAATGCATCCGATTCAATATGATCTGGTCGTCATAGGGAGCGGCCCTGCCGGTCAAAAAGGCGCCATCGCCGCTGCCAAGCTTGGCAAGCGCGTGGCCATGGTCGATCGCAATGACATGGTGGGTGGTGTTTGCATCCACGGCGGCACGGTTCCCAGCAAGACGCTGCGCGAAGCCATCCTGCACCTGACGGGATTTCGTCACCGCTCGTTTTACGGAAATGATTACGTCGTAAAAGATCGCATTTCGATAAAAGATTTGGGCGCGCGCGTTTCACAGGTGGTGGAGCGCGAAACCGGCGTCGTGCGCGACCAGTTGCGCCGCAACGGCATTGAGCTTATGTGCGGCACCGCGCAATTTCAGGACGCCAACACGATTGAAGTACAAGGGTTGACCGAAGCCCACATTCTCCATGCCGATCACGTCTTGATTGCCTGCGGCACGCGGCCTGCCCATCCGGACGACATACCGTTTGACGGCAAAAAAATTATTGCCAGCGACCAATTTTTTCAGATGGACGAAATCCCGCGCGAGTTGATCATTGTAGGGGGCGGCGTGATTGGCCTGGAGTACGCCTCGATGCTCGTCGCCATGGGCGTGGAAGTTACGCTCATCGAGCAGCGACCGACGCTCCTGGATTTTGTAGACGCGGAAATCGTGGAAGCCTTGCGCTACCACATGCGCCGCCAAGGCGCCATTTTTCGCCTCGGCGAAAAAGTTACGTCCATCAAAATGGATGAACGCGGCCGGGTCCTCGCCAGTCTGGAGAGCGGAAAAAATATTCACGCCACATGCCTGATGTACGCGGTAGGTCGCCAGGCGAATACAGATTTGCTGAATCTCGAAGCTGCTGGACTTACCCCCGCTGCGCGAGGAAAGCTGGAGGTAAACGAATCGTTCCAGACTGCCGTGCCCAATATTTACGCCGCAGGAGACGTCATCGGATTTCCTTCGCTCGCTTCCACGTCTATGGAGCAGGGCCGCATGGCGAGTTGCCGCATTTTCGGAATCCCTGCGGAGATGACCGCGGCGTTACTTCCCTACGGCATCTACACAATCCCTGAAATTTCGATGGTCGGCAGAACAGAAGCGACATTGACCGAGGCGCACATTCCCTTTGAAGTTGGCATTTCCAAATATGAAGAGCTGGCTAAAGCGCAAATCGTCGGCGACCATACCGGCATGCTGAAAATTCTATTCCACCCCGAGACGCGAAAGATCCTTGGCGTTCACGTGATCGGGGAAAGCGCCGCCGAAATCGTGCACATCGGCCAGGCCGTCCTCTCGCTCGGCGGCACCATGGACTACTTCCGCGACACCGTCTTTAATTACCCCACGTTTGCCGAGGCCTACAAAGTCGCCGGCCTCGACGGTTTAAATAAGCTTTAGCCTTCGGTTTTAGTCGCGCGGGCTTCAGCCTGCGGGGTTTAGCCCTTGCAAGGCCCAGATTCCGCAGGCGAAAGCCCGCGTCACTCAAAGCCCTCCCGTTTGACGCGCCTATCTGCTCCTGCTAGTTTGTCTGCTTATGTCTTTGCGCCAAAATGCAAAAAATCTAATCTGTGGAAGCTGGCGATGAACATCCCGCCATCCTCCCGAATTGCTTTTCAAGGAGAACGCGGCGCTTTCTCCGAAGAAGCCGCGGTCAAGCTCCTGGGCGAGGATATTCAGCTCGTCCCGCGCACCACCTTTGAATTGCTCTACTCCAGCATCCAGGACGGCGTGGCGGATTACATCCTCGCGCCCATCGAAAACAGCCTCGCGGGCTCGGTCCACCGCTCCTACGATTTATTAATCACGAGCGGCTTGCACATTCAGGCGGAAGTCGTTATCCCCATCGTGCACAACCTGATCGGCGTGCCGGGCACGACCTTCGAAAAAATCACGCAAGTCTCATCGCATCCCGTTGCGCTCGCGCAGTGCGAACGATTTTTCGCCAGCCACCCGGAAATCAAGAGGGTGGCGACCGATGACACCGCGGGAAGCGTCCGCGAAGTGATGGGTGCCGGCGATCACGCGAAAGCCGGCATTGCCAGCAAGCGCGCCGCAAAAGTTTATGGCGGACTGATCCTGCGAGAGCACCTCGAAGATCATCCCGAAAATTACACGCGATTCCTTTTGCTCGCCCCATCCGCTGACGTCGCGGAAAACGCAGATAAGCTTTCGCTGGTACTGTATCTCGCGCACAAGCCCGGCTCGCTCTGTTCTGTCTTGAATGCGTTCGCGCGCCGAAATCTAAACTTGCTGAAAATTGAAAGCCGTCCGATTCCCGGCACGCCGTGGAGCTATTGCTTCTATCTCGATCTGCAAGCTTCGCTCAAGGATGAGCAAACGCGCGCAGCTCTCGACGAGCTAAAAGATTTTGCCGATTCTGTTAAAATTCTTGGCTGTTACCCGCAAGCCAGGGTTTAAACTGTTTGCCGCGGATAGCCTTGGGTGGCATAGGCTTCAGCCTGTGCGGTTTTAGTCCTAGCCAAAATTAAAAGCGCACAGGCTGAAGCCTATGCCACAAAGAGCGCCCAACACCATTCATTATTCGTGCACAAATAAGTTTCAGGAATTCGCTTGTAAACTAAAGAAACGCAACAGGAGGAAATGTGAAGGTTTATTACGATAAAGATGCGGATGTGAATTACATAAAAAATAAAAAGATCGCGGTGATTGGTTTCGGTTCGCAGGGCCATGCCCACGCCATGAATCTTTCGGACTCAGGCTGCGACGTAATCGTTGGCCTGAAGCCCACGAGCGCTTCGGTCGCCAAGGCGCAGAAAGCCGGACTGCGCGTCATGTCCGTGCGCGAAGCCGCTGAAGCGGCGGAAATCGTCATGATCCTCACTCCGGATGAACTGACTCCGGCTATTTACGAGGCCGAGATCGCGCAATCCATGCGCGCCGGAAAATATCTCGCGCTGGCGCACGGCTTCTCCATTCACTTCGGGTTCATCAAACCGCCCAAGGACGTCAACGTGTTCATGGTTGCGCCCAAGGGCCCCGGTCACCTCGTGCGCCATCAATTTTCGCAAGGCGCGGGAGTTCCCTGCCTGATCGCCGTGCATCAGGATCCGGCTGGGGACACCAAGAAAATCGGCCTGGCCTATGCCAGCGCGATTGGCGGAGCGCGCGCCGGCGTGATCGAAACAAATTTCAAGGAAGAAACCGAGACCGATCTGTTCGGCGAACAGTCCGTGCTGTGCGGCGGCCTGACGGCGCTGATTCAAGCCGGATTCGAAACGCTGATCGAAGCGGGCTATGCTCCCGAGATGGCCTATTTCGAATGCTGCCATGAGATGAAGCTGATCGTGGACCTCGTCTATGAAGGCGGCATCTCCGAAATGCGCTATTCGATTTCGAACACCGCCGAGTACGGCGACCTCACGCGCGGCCCAATCGTGATCGACAAGGCCACGAAGGAGCGCATGAAAGGTATCCTGGCCGACATTCAATCCGGAAAATTTGCCAAGGAATGGATGGCGGAAGCCGCCGGCGGCCTGAAGAACTTCAAAGCCCTGCGCGAAGCGGGACAAAAGCATCCCATCGAAAAAGTTGGCGGCGAGTTGCGCGCCATGATGCCGTGGATGAAAAAGAACCGCGTAATCGCCGAAGGCGCATAGCGCGGAAAGTTTGGTTTTAAGTGGCGCGGCTTCAGCCTGCGGGGGTTAGTCCTTGCGAGGACTAAATTCCGCAGGCTGAAGCCCGCGCCACTAAGACCGTCTGCATTTTCATTTTTACAAATATTTGCACTCGCCCCCGGAGGCAACATGGACCCGCGTCTCAGAGAGCACAGCCGCAAAATTATTGACGGCCCGTCACGAGCGCCCGCCCGCGCCTATTTTTACGCCATCGGCCTGACGGATGAAGATCTCGCAAAGCCACTTGTCGGCATTGCCAACACCTGGATCGAAGCGATGCCCTGCAATTCGCACCTGCGCCACCTTGCGGAAAAAGTAAAAGAAGGCGTTCGCGCCGCGGGCGGCACGCCGCTGGAATTCAACACGATCGCCATCAGTGACGGCGAAACCATGGGTACCGAAGGCATGAAGGCCTCGCTCATCAGCCGCGAACTAATTGCAGATTCCATCGAACTCGTGGGCCAGGGCTACATGTTTGACGCGATGGTCGCGCTATCCGGCTGCGACAAAACAATTCCCGCGACCGCGATGGGCCTCACGCGTCTGAATTTGCCGAGCCTCGTTCTCTACGGCGGCTCGATTCAACCGGGACGTTTCCGCGGACACGACGTGACGATTCTGGATGTGTTTGAAGCCGTGGGCGCGCACTCCGCCGGAAAAATGACCGATGCGGATCTGAAAGAAATCGAGCACGTTGCCTGCCCGGGCGCAGGCGCTTGCGGCGGCCAGTTCACGGCCAACACGATGGCAACAGCGCTGGAGTTTATCGGCCTCACGCCCATGGGCATGGGAAATGTTCCGGCCACCGATCCGAAAAAAGATGACGCCGCGTATCGCGCCGGAACCCTGGTGATGGATCTGTTGCGCAAAGGAATCACGCCGCGCCAGATTCTTACGCACGAAGCGTTTGAAAATGCAATCTTCGCCGTCGTCGCCACGGGTGGCTCAACCAACGCCGTGCTGCATTTGCTCGCCATGGCCAAGGAAGCGAATGTCGAATTAAAACTCGACGATTTCGGCGCCATCAGCGCGAAGACTCCTCTGCTCGCAGACATGAAGCCGTGGGGAAATTACACGGCCGTCGATTTGTATAATGCCGGCGGAAATGCTCTGCTCGCCAAACGCCTGCTCGACGCAGGCATTCTGCATCGCGGCCAGATGACGACGAGCATGAAGACGCTCGACGAAGAGGCAATGGCCGCAAAAGAAACGCCGGGGCAGACCGTAGTGCATGCGCTTTCCGATCCGATAAAAACCACGGGTGGCCTGATGATTTTGCGCGGCAACCTCGTGCCCGATGGATGTGTGGTGAAAACTTCAGGACACGAGAAACCGTATCACCGCGGCCCAGCCCGCGTTTTCGATCGTGAAGAACTCGCCATGGATGCCTGCATGAAGGGCGAAATTAAAAAGGGCGACGTGGTTATCGTGCGTTACGAAGGTCCGCGCGGAGGTCCTGGAATGCGCGAGATGCTGGGCCTTACCGCTGCAATCGTCGGGCAGGGGCTCGGCGAAGATGTAGCGCTTTTGACCGATGGACGATTCAGCGGCGCGACGCGCGGCTTAATGGCCGGGCACGGTTCGCCTGAAGCCGCGCGCGGCGGCCCCATTGCCGTCGTCGCCGAAGGAGATATCATCGTTTTCGATCTGGCGAAGAAAAGCCTCACCATCGAATTGAGCGACGCTGAAATTAAAACGCGCCTCGCAAAATGGAAAGCGCCAGAACCAAATTACAAAACCGGCGTGTTCGCAAAATACGCGAAGCTGGTCAGTTCGGCAGCGTTGGGAGCGATTACCACGGCCGACTAGGATAGGCTTGAGCCTGTCCGGTTTAGATGCAAGCTCACGACCACGTAAAGTGCGACACGCTGAAGCCTGTCCTACTTGAGTCACAAGGAGCGCGCCATGAAATATATGCGTCGAACGGTTTCGTTGACCGCGATTTCTACGCTGATTCTGCTTGTGGCCGGCGTGGCCCTGGCCGATTCGCTCGTGCTCAAAGAACAAGGCAGCTTTTTTGTTGGCGGGCGCACGATTTTTACCGACGCGCTCACCGGGTCAACCACCGGCTTTCTGGGCAGCGGCATCAACAGTGGAAGCATCACGGTCGACCAGATGTATGTGCAATATCAGATTCCCGAAGGTGCCGATGCGCACGTGCCTGTGGTGATGGTGCACGGCTGCTGCCTCAGTTCGAAAAGTTATGAAACAACTCCTGATGGGCGAATGGGCTGGAACGAATATTTTCTCAGAAAACATCGCTCTGTCTATCTTCCGGACCAGGTTTCGCGCGGCCGCTCCGGCTTTGATGCCACGATTTATAACGAAGTGAAGTTGGGGAAACGCCCGCCGAGCGACATGCCCGAGATTCGCAGCGCCACGCACGAAATTGCATGGCTCGGTTTCCGCTTCGGGCCCTCCGCGGGAAAAGCATTTCCGAACGAACAGTTTCCGGTAGAGGCGATGGATGAATTTGGCAAGCAGGTGATCCCGGATCTGAATGGAACTTTGCCCGCCGTCAACCCCACGTGGACGAATCTTTCCGGCCTCGCCGTCAAGCTGAAAGGCGCGGTGTTGATGGGCCACTCGGAATCCGGTTTCTTTCCCGAGCAGGCCGCGCTGATTAATCCTGCGGATATTCGCGCGGCGATCACGATCGAAACCGGCTGCCCCGCGCTGGACGCGACGCAAATTGCCAAGCTCGCAAAAA
Organism: Candidatus Acidiferrales bacterium; assembly: GCA_035696345.1. GTDB lineage: Bacteria > Acidobacteriota > Terriglobia > Acidiferrales > UBA7541 > Palsa-360. The sequence continues at coordinate 10,931 of DASRQU010000138.1, read as the reverse complement.
TTCCCACGCTGGTTGTGTTCGGCGATCACCTCGACGATGTTCCCATGTCGCCCATTAATTGGCCCGAGCGTTTCGCCAGTTGCCAGAAATTCGTGGAGCAGATAAAAGCCGCGGGCGGCGACGCGACCATGATGCACCTGCCCAAGTACGGACAATTTGGCAACAGCCACATGTTGATGCAGGATAAAAACAGTAATCAGATTGCCGACCTTATTTTAAAATGGATCGATGAGCACGTGGAAGGCAAGAAGGCCGCAGGCAAACAAAATTAGTTCGGGCCAGGAAAACCTACCGTGGATCGTAAAACACAATTGAGTGCGGAATTCCGGGCGCTGCGCACGCTGTGCGACGAGTCGGTTGCGCGCAATCTGCGGCAGAACCTGATCGATTCGCTCAGCCCTCGTAAGTTTACCGAACCAGAGCATCGCGTCGTTTTTGAATCCATCTGCGCGCTGTTTCCGCGCGGCCCGATCACCGCGGAAAAGTTGATCGTTCACCTGAACAATCGCGGATTTCCCGATACCGGCGTCGAAAAATATTTCGCTCCGCCGATCTCGCAGAGCAAAAGTGGCAATGGCAGCGAACACAATTAATAATCGCGAGGATAAATCGCGCCCCGAACGTGGCAGCGGAAAACTGTGGCTGGTTTATTTGCTGGGCTTCGCAGCGGTGGTGCTGGCACTCCCCTTTTTCTTTGGCACGATCCGGCGCTTCGTGCGCGAATCCCTGATGCAGCGCGTCACGTCCGTGCATTATGAGATTCTTTGCCCGCCTAAAGCGTTGACGCGAGATGCGATGCTGAAATTTGCCACGCAGCGCGAGTACTTGTTTAACGCGCTGAACAAAAAGCTCAGCGACGCCGATTCGAATAAAGAAATTCGCGTAATCTTTGACCCCAAGTTTAAGCCGGACCCTCTCGACACGACTGGCCGCCAACCCTACTCGGTAAGCGAAACCACCATTCGAACGGAATTGAAAAGCGACACGCCCCAACTGCCCGCTGCAGCCGATGCCGAATCGCTCTTGTACGGCGCTTGGGGTGAGCCCGGAAATCCGCAGATTGCGCGATGGGCTGCCACATGGCTGGCGGGCCAGGCAAACGGTACGGATTTCGGAATGGCCGCGGCACAGGTCGAGCAGCGGCTGGGCCATAAAAAAGTGGCAAGTTTGCTGGCGGATCCGGGTGGTGAAATCTCGTCGCCGAAAGATCAGTCTTCGCTCGGCGCCGCTTGGATCAGCGAACTTGCTGAATTTGGCGGCATGGACGCGGTGCGAAAACTTTATATAGCGAAAATGTCTCATGCCAACGTGGCGGATGTGACGCGCGCGCTGAATACAACGCCCATCGAGCTCGATCGAAAATGGCAACTGTGGATGTATTCGTATTTAGCAGGAATGCCGGCCATGCCACGTGATTCCACGATGCCGCACGATTCAACTATGCCGATGGATATGTCTGGGCAGATGCAGTGAGCTGTGACGCGTGATTTTAAGTGGCGCGGGCTTCAGCCTGAGGGATTTCGGCCTTGCAAGGACAAAATTCCGCAGGCTGAAGCCCGCGCCACTTAAACCTTCTCATAAATTCAAATCGTCATATTTACTTGCGGCATCGCGATAGCTTTGCGTTAAGCGGGGCTTCGTTGAGGGACTGTTATCCCACCGGCCTGGAATTTTCTGATGGCAGGACGGGCACGCCCCACGCTGCAGCAAGTTTTCCAGCACGTTGTGCCACGAGCGGCGGATCACGATTTTCCCGCAACCCGGACAAACCGTGTTTGCGGCGCCCGTGTGAATGTTTCCTTCGTACACATAGTGCAGGCCTGCATCGAGCGCGATCTTCCTCGCAGCGTGGAGGGTTCCCGGCGAAGTCGCTGGTTTATTGCGCAGTTTGAAATCGGGATGAAAAGCGGTGAAGTGCAGCGGCACGTCTGGTCCGAGCCGTTCGATGATCCAATCGGAGAGACGGCGAATTTCGACTGAATCATCATTCAGCGTCGGGATCAGCAAATTCGTGATTTCAAACCAGACGTTCGTTTCCTCTTTCAGCCATGTAAGCGTGTCCAGCACGGGTTGCAAGTGAGTGAGAGTAATCTTTCCATAAAAACCTTCTGTAAAACTTTTCAAGTCCACATTCGCCCCGTCCACATGATCGTAAATATCATGGAAGGCTTCCCGCGTGACGTAGCCGTTTGTGATCATCACGGTGCGAATGCCGGCTTCGCGCGCCGCATCGCAAATGTCGATCACATATTCGGCCCAGATCGTCGGCTCATTGTAAGTAAATGCGATGGACGGGCAGCCGTAACGAACGGCCAGCGCGACAATATCTTCCGGAGGAATATGTGTGGAGCGCACCTGATCGGATTGCGATTTGGAAATGCTCCAGTTCTGGCAAAAGAAGCAGCCCATGTTGCAGCCCGCCGTCCCAAGGGAAAATACGCGCGTTCCCGGTAAAAAATGATTCAGCGGCTTTTTCTCAATTGGATCGATCTGCAGCGCGGCCGGCGAAGCGTAGCCCAGACTGTATAGTTTTCCTCCCTGGTTCACGCGAATAAAACAAAATCCCGCCTGCCCTTCCCCGATGTGGCAATGCCGAGGACAAAGAAAACAATGCACGCGTCCGTCGGGCATGGGCTCCCACCAACGCCCCTCGTACAACGAATCTGTTTTTTGAAATAGTTTTAGCTCGTTCATGGCGACGTGCTGAAGGATGCTACTGACCCGTTAGCAATCTGTTGCACTGGGCTGGTCTGGTCGCAGTATACACCCGTTTCGTTCTGTGGTTGTACTCGGCGTATGGGTTTGCATCCTATGTAAATGATGCAAGTGCCGAATTTCAAATCTTAAAGTTCAAATTTGAAATCCAAGACGTTACGTAGACGAACCGTAGCTTGGAGACGTGTAATGTAAGATTTGAGACTTGAGATTTGACACTTGAGATTTGAGACTACCTATCTGCCTGCGCCCGCCGCCGCTCCGCGGTCCACTCCAGGAATCGCCAAAGCCGCTTCCTCTCGCGCCAGCCGACTCGAAAAAATTCGACCGCGCCAAGCGTGTGCATGTCCCCGCCCAAAAATGTTTCCAGGCGCCAGCGAAGGTACGGGCTGGCCCAAGGGCGCAACCGGTAGCCTTTGGCGGTAATCCAGTAATAGCGCAGCGCGGTGAATAGCACTTGTCTACGTCCACCCCTCGCGTTCGCGCAGCGCCGTGATCTGCGCAACGTGATGCCGCCCGTGCCACGCGTAGTGATCGACAATATTGTCCACGGACATCAGGCCGTTCGCCGGATGCCGCACGGTGCGCGCAAAATCCGCAGGTTGCAGCGCGCGCAGCAAGCGATCCCACCGCAGATGCAGAAACTCGAGCAGCGACAACGAGACCTCCACGGGCGTTTCGCGCGAATCAGGAAGTTCGGCCCACAGTGCTTCTTCGTACGATTTCACTGTTGGCTCACTTTCGGTGAGCGCCAGCTTAAGCCGCACGTATGCGTTCATGTGGCTATCCGGAAGATGATGCGCAACCTGACGTACGGTCCAGCCGCCGGGACGATAGGGCGTGTCGAGTTGCCCGCCGGAAAGCCCGCCCACCGCTTCGCGCAAACGTTTCGGTGCGTCTTCAATTTGCTCAATCGCCGCCGAGCGCTCCGCAGGAGTAAGGACGCTTTTCGTGACGTAGCTTCCAATCGGATAACGTGGATCGCTGGCGGTCATCGGTTCATCTCCGCAAAGACAAATCACCTTCTCTCGATAACCTTACGCGGGTTTGCAAACGCATCGAAATTGGCCCGAACCTGGGAACGACAATCTCCCGATTGGCGAGAGGCAAATCGCCAATCGAGAGATCGGCGTCCCCAGGAAATATACAATTCCTCATGTCGAGTGTATCGCAATTTGGATGCTTGCAGATTTCCTGATTTCTCTGTCGGATGAGTCTGAACCCGCCGCCGCACGCTGCATGAATTGCCGCAAACGAGGCGGGTTATAAGTAATGACTCGCCTTGAATTTTTCCACTGAGGGGAGTAGGGTGGAATTCGCCACCCCTCCGGAATACGTATTTATTTGATCTGCTGCGAAGGAGAAAACAAAATGGCCACAACCGCGCCAATGCCGTCACTCGACCAAAACGTTTCAAAATTCATTACTAAAACTCACAAAATTTTAATTAATGGAAAGTGGGTAGAAGCCGCGTCTGGCAAAAGTTTCCCCACTTACAATCCCGCGACCGGAGAAGTGCTTTCTCGCGTTGCCGAAGGCGACAAGGAAGACGTGAATCGCGCCGTGAAGGCCGCGCGTGCCGCGTTCGATAGCGGACCGTGGTCAAAAATCACGCCATCGCAGCGCGGCCGCATGATCTGGAAGCTCGGCGACCTGATCGAGCAGCACCTCGAAGAATTTGCGCAGATCGAATCGCTCGACAATGGAAAGCCTCTGAGCGTAGCGCGCGTTGCCGATGTTCCGCTCGCGGCAGACCTGTTCCGCTACATGGCAGGCTGGGCTACAAAAATCGAAGGCAACACGATTCCCATTTCGTCCGGCGGCGGAAAAACGCAATTTCTGGCGTATACGGTGCGCGAGCCGGTGGGCGTCGTTGCGCAAATCATTCCGTGGAATTTTCCGCTGCTGATGGCCGCGTGGAAGCTTGGCCCTGCGCTCGCCACAGGCTGCACCGTCATTTTAAAGCCGGCCGAGCAAACTCCCCTCTCCGCGCTGTTGCTTGGCGAATTGATCGCCGAAGCGGGCTTCCCGGACGGCGTGGTAAACATCGTTCCGGGCTACGGAGAAACGGCAGGCGCGGCCCTCGCGGCGCATCCGGAAGTCGACAAGGTCGCATTCACCGGATCCACGGAAGTGGGCAAATTAATTCTAAAAGCCGCCGCGGGAAATCTGAAAAAAGTTTCGCTCGAGCTGGGCGGAAAATCTCCCAACATCGTGCTGGACGACGCGGACGTGCAATCCGCAATTCCTGGCGCGGCCAGCGCGATTTTCTTCAACCACGGGCAATGCTGCTGCGCAGGCTCGCGACTGTTCATCGAACACGATATTTTCGATCAGGTAGTGGACGGCGTTGCAAAGCACGCCAGCAATATTCGCGTCGGCCCCGGCATGGACCCATCTAGTGACATGGGTCCGCTCGTTTCCGAGGAGCAACTGAATCGGGTTTGCGGCTACCTAGAATCGGGCCTGTCCGAAGGCGCGAAGGCCGTCACCGGCGGTTCGCGCGAAGGAACCATGGGCTACTTCGTGAAGCCCACCGTCCTTGTGAACACGAATGAAAATATGAAAGTGGTGCGCGAAGAAATTTTCGGCCCCGTCGTCACCGCGATTCCCTTCCGCAACATTGAGGAGATCGCCGCACAAGCCAACAACTCCAACTATGGTCTCGCAGCCGGAATCTGGACCAGCGACATCAGAAAAGCACACAGGCTGGCGAGCCTGCTCCGCGCCGGAACCGTGTGGATCAATTGCTACAACGTATTCGACGCCGCGCTCCCCTTCGGCGGCTACAAAGAGTCCGGCTGGGGCCGCGAAATGGGCCACGACGTCCTCGAACAATACACCGAGGTGAAAGCCGTGTGCACGCCAATTTCCTAGAGACGTTACATAACGAAGTAATTTGGATGAGGAAAGGGTCGAGCGTTCTTAGCTCGGCCCTTTTCAATTGAAGGCCCCGTCGATTCCAGGGACAAGTTTGAGCCGGTCTGTCGGCCGCCCGGTGCACTGGATTCGAGCGCACCCCTGGTTTACCATTGAGGTATGAAATCACTGCGTTATAAGCCAGCAGCTACAAATATTCTGATTTGTGCTGGAGCCTATTTTATTTCCATGTGGATGGTGAGTCTTTTTTCTCCTGTTTACTGGAAATTGACAAACCATATTATCTATTCCGGCGAGTTCGCGGGCATGGTTTTGATGCCTCTCATTAATAAGCTGCCCGCTGCGCTCGCTGCGGCCTGTGTCGGAGCCTCCGTTATATGGTTAGTTGACTCTCGTTGGAAAATACTTTGGCCGATTCTCCCGGCACTTCTTTATGCGGTTCTGGGATTACTCAGCTACCATTGGGCGAGGCCACCGCAGAACTTGATTCGGTCTTACCAAATCGTTAGCGCGCTCTTCCCAGCGATCACTTGCTTAATCGCCGGAATTATTTCTGCCTGGCGACTCAAAATTCCTTCTACCGTTCCGAATAGTCCAGACTATTCGGACCTGCAAAATTAGCGGCTGACTTTTAAAGTATGAACATCGCAGAAATGTCGAGGTTTGGCTATTGTGTAAGTGCCCGCACCCAGATGCGACTCGTAGCCGGTTTCCCTAAATGTATCGTGCGGTTGCCTACCGAGAGGGTCATGGTTTCGTCGTATTCGCGGTTGCGGATGCGGGCACGCGCGCCGGGATGCAGCGTGAGTCCCGAAAGAAATTTCAAAAATTCCGGATCTTTTTCGTAGACGCAGAGAATTTCTACGGTGCGGCCCGTCTCAACGTCGGAGAGCGGAACGGCGCCGTGTTTGCGCCGCAACTTTGCAAGGCCGCCCTGCAGGGGTACGCCGTGCGGACAAAATCCCTCCGCGCCAAAACGAGCGAGCAGCAATTTCTCTACTTCAGGCGAAATTCCATGTTCAAGGCGTTCCGCTTCATCGTGCGCGCGCGTCCAATCGAGCCCAATCACTTCCGTAAGCAATTTTTCCGCGAGTTGATGCCGCATGGCAAGGCGGTCTGCAAGACTGCTGCCCTTGCGGGTGAGTGCGATGTGGCCGTCGCGCCGCACAACGAGCATTCCATCGCGCGTCAACCGCTTCAACGCGGCGGTGACAGCGGGCGGAGTGACGTCCAATTCTTCGGCAAGGCGCGCGCTAATCGGCGCCTGCCCTTCCTGGACCATCTCCCAAATGGCCTTTAAATAATCTTCGCGCGACACGCTGGTTTTTTCGCGCCTCATGAATCTCCTTGTAGTTTTGCTTCCTGCTAGCGGACACATTTCACGGTGTTGTCTACACGGCGCTCGTCGCGGCCGCTTTTTCCCGCAGCCTGCGCGCCAAATCATCGATGCGCGTTTCAATCTCGTCGCGAATCGCGCGATACACCGGCAGATTAAATCCGTAGGGATCGCCTACGTCCCAATCTTCGATATTTGCCGCCGGTTCGGTAAAAACTGAATTTCCCGCGCGCCCGGTCATGTTGATCACAATATCCGCCGCAGCTAAATCTTCCGAGCGCAGCGGTTTTGAGCTTTGCCCTCCCGCTGAAACGCCGATTTCGTCAAGCACGCTGATCGTCGTTTCCGGAATTTCTCCAAAAGGCACGAGCCCCGCGCTTGAGGGCTCGATGACGTCGGACGCGTGGTTCTTCGCAATGGCTTCCGCCATCTGACTGCGACACGCGTTGCCGATGCAAAGAAACAAAACTTTGGTGCGTGCGGCCATTTTTAGCTTTCCGGGCTGGCTTGCGGGAAAACAGAATGACACGAAACAATTCGCGGCTCAAGGATGGGTTTTCTTTGAGAATGACAGGCTTCAGCCGGTGCAATTTTGAACTTGCAAAGACAAAAAGCCACAGGCCAAAGCCTGTGCTACTAAATGCCCTTCCCCGAACCTGCTAGATTCATTCTTGGATTTTTACCGGGGTCGCCGGCTTTACCTTCGCGAACCATGTCGACAAAATACCGATGCACAGTGGCGTCGGCTGAAAGTTCCGGATGAAACGTGGCGATTAAAATTTGCTTCTGGCGGATCAAGACAGGCTGCCCTTCCGATGTTGCAAGCACCTTCGTGTCCGGCCCTACGCGCTCGATGATGGGCGCGCGGATGAAAACCATTTCGATGGGCTCAGGCGACAGTTCTGTCGCGCCCTTGCGCACTTCGCTGGCAAGTTGGCGTCCGTAGCCGTTGCGAATCACGCTGATATCCGCGAGGCCGAGCGACTCTTGCTTTGGGTTCTGCACGTCGCGCGCCAGCAAAATCGCACCAGCGCATGTGCCAAAAATCGCTCCGCCCTTTGCGGCGTGCTCCGCAAGCGTCTTCTGCAAACCTTCCTCGACCAGAAATTTCCACTGCGTGGTGCTCTCGCCGCCAGGCAGGATGACCGCGTCTACGCCCTCCATGTCGCTGGGCGTGCGCACAAAAACGTAGTCGACGCCTAATCGCGCAAGCGTTGCCGCGTGCGCCTCGAAGTCACCCTGAACCGCTAAAATTCCAATCTTCATTCCCGTTTCCATATTTTGGATGATGTGATTTAGTGGCTGCGTCCCGTCGGCGGATTTTAGATTGCGCAGATTTCCATCGAAATCGCTGGCAAGATGCCGGCGCCAAAGGTGCCGATCGGGTTTTGCACGGTTTGGAGAACGACTACCAACCGCGCGTTTGCAGTAGATCTTTTTCTTCGATCTGGCGGATATCGAGACCCTTCATTGCCTCGCCCAGCACTTCCGAAGCTTCAAGGACGATCTTCGCATCCTGATAATGCGTCGTGGCTTTCACGATGGCCTTCGCGCGCGCCTCGGGATCGCTGGACTTAAAAATTCCCGAGCCGACGAAAACGGCTTCCGCTCCCAGGTGACGAACGAGAGCAGCGTCTGCAGGAGTTGCAATTCCGCCTGCCGAGAAATTCGGCACAGGCAATTTTCCCGTGCTGGCGACTTCGCGAATCAGGTCGATGGGCGTGCCGAGTTCTTTCGCGACGCGCATGAATTCGTCGCCGCGCAACGTCGTGAGGCGGCGCATCTCAGACGTGATGGTGCGCATGTGGCGAACCGCTTCCACGATGTTGCCGGAGCCCGCTTCGCCCTTGGTGCGGATCATGGCCGCGCCCTCGGCGATGCGCCGCAGGGCCTCGCCCAGATTGCGCGCGCCGCACACGAACGGCACTTTGTAATCATGCTTCCATACGTGGTTCTCTTCGTCCGCGGGAGTCAGGACTTCGCTCTCGTCGATGAAATCCACTTCGAGCGCCTCGAGTACTGACGCTTCCGCAAAATGTCCGATGCGCACCTTGGCCATCACCGGAATGCTTACGGTCTTCATGATTTCGCGAATAATTTTCGGCGCAGCCATGCGCGCCACTCCGCCTTCTTTGCGAATGTCGGACGGCACGCGCTCCAGCGCCATGACGGCGCAAGCTCCGGCGTCTTCGGCAATTTTCGCCTGTTCGGCGTTCGTGACATCCATGATCACGCCGCCCTTCAGCATCTCGGCGAGGCCCACTTTTACGCGCCACTGATCCGTGCCGTACGTAGAGTTATTATTTCCGTTGTTACCCGTGGTTGCAGTCATTTCTTTTCTCCTCTTCAATTTTCCCGCGCGCTTCGCTTTTGATGTCTTCGGGGCGGCGCGGCAGCGCGGCAAAATCCGCCGCGAACCGTCAGCGACTTCTGTATTTTTCGCGGTCGATAATCACGAACCGCCCTTCACCCCGGGCGAGCAACTTTCCAGCCTCGTCGCGAATCTCCCCTTCATGATACAACTGACGGCCCTCGCGGCGCGTAACAAATCCCTCCACCACAATTTCTGAGTTGGCACGAATGGGCCGTTTGTATTCGACGCGCAATTCCGCGGTGACGGCGTGCGCGGCATGGAAACGCGCCGCCTTGCCCATCGCTTCGTCCAGCAGCAGAGCGATGATCCCCCCATGGAGGTAGCCGGAGCCTCCCTGATATTCTTCCCCCAAGCGAAAGCGACCGACGATGCGTTGACGCGCGTCATCTTGTTCGAACGCCAGCTTCATGCCGCGCGCGTTGGCTCCGCCGCATCCGAAGCATGGATTGTCTGGAGCTGGATCGAGCTTCATCGTCCTCCTGAAAAATTCAAAGCAACTCGCCGCGCAACACAGTGATGGCCTGCCCAGAAAGAATTACGCGGTCCGCCTCACACCGCGTGCGCACAAATCCGCCGCGCGCCGATGCCTGGTATCCAACCAGGTTGTCGCGGCCCAGGCGCTCCTTCCAGTACGGGCCCAAGCAGCAATGGGCTGAACCCGTGACCGGATCTTCTTCCACTCCGGCCGAGGGTGCGAAGAAGCGCGAGACGTAATCGTAATTCTTGCCGGCAGCGCTGCTGGTCACAATCACTCCACGCGTTTTCAAAGCGCGAATCTTGGTGATGTCCGCACGAAGCTCTCGGACAGCGGCTTCGTTCTCCACTTCTGCCAGACAGTCAAAACGAGTGCGCCACACGCTCTTCACTTTGGTTCCGAGCGCGGATTCCATCTCTTCGAGCACGAGCGTCTCATCCGGCCTGAACGCGGAAGCCGGAAAATCCATTTCGATCCATGCGCCGCTCTTCTTGGCCGTGAGCAGCCCCGACCTGGTGTGAAAACGCGCGCCCTCATTGGCGGACAGGCGCTCCTGCTCCCAAAGCACGTGCGCGCTCGCCAGAGTGGCATGTCCGCAAAGATCGACCTCCACCGCGGGAGTAAACCAACGCAGATCGTAGCCGCCGTCGCGCTTCACGAGAAATGCAGTCTCCGACAAATTCATTTCGCGGGCGACGAGCTGCATCCATCCATCTTCTCGCGGCGCTTCCAAAATGCACACCGCGGCGGGATTTCCAGAAAACGGTTTGTCCGCGAAAGCGTCCACTTGGGTAATCGCCAGGCCCATTTCTGTTCCCTTTCTATTTAACGCTCAAGGAATCATCAGCAATCGAATCGGATCTTTACACGAGCGCAACTCTGGGCACTTCCGCACGTCGCGCGCCTCGTTGGCGCTTGCGCATTTCCGTGCGGAGCACCTCGGCTAGAGTGGCGATCCCTCGCGCAATGTCGCGTTCCGATACTCCCGTAAAGCCCAGGCGCAAAGTATTCGCCTGCGGATTCTGCGAATAAAAATATCTTCCGGGAGAAAACACGACGCCGCGTTCGCGCGTGTGAATCAGCAATTCGTTCGAATCGAATCCCGGAGGCAACTCGACCCAAACGCACATGCCGCCCTCAGGACGCGTCCA
>DASRQU010000137.1:0-26275 GCA_035696345.1 Candidatus Acidiferrales bacterium | reverse complement strand
ACTGCGATTCTCATCGTTCTGGCGGTTCTCGCGCCGTGGATTGCGCCGGCAAATCCTTCGGCGCAAAGTCTGCCTAATCGTTTGCTTTCGCCCAGCGCGCATCACTGGATGGGCACGGACGAACTAGGCCGAGATGTTTTGTCACGCACACTTTACGGCGCACGCGTTTCGCTGCTGGTGGGAATTTCGGTCGTGCTGGGCGCGGGGATCGTAGGGTTGGCGCTTGGCTCGGTTTCCGGGTATTTCGGCGGAGCCTTCGATCGCTTCATCAACATCGTGCTGATTAATTCCTTTTTATCCTTTCCGGGAATTCTGCTGGCCATCGCGTTCGCGGCGTTTCTCGGGCGCGGCTTGGACAAGGTAATTCTCGCGCTCGTGATCACCGGTTGGGCGGGGTATGCGCGTTTGGCGCGCGCGCAAGTCATGAAGGTGCGTGAGATGGAATTTATTCTGGCTGCGCGATCTTTGGGTGCGTCGCACACGCGCATTTTGTTCAGGCATTTGCTGCCCAACACCCTACAGCCCGTTTTAATTCAGGCAACCATTGGAATGGCCGGTGCGATTCTGGCGGAATCCACACTCAGTTTTCTTGGCTTGGGAGTCGTCGCCCCCACGCCGAGTTGGGGCGCCATGCTGAACGATGCGCGCAATCATCTGTTCGACGCGCCGCACTTGGTCATATTCCCCGCGCTGGGAATTATGGCTGCGGTCCTGGCCTTCAACTTATTGGGAGATGCACTGCGCGATTGGCTCGATCCAAGAACGCGCGCTTTCCTGATGACTATGGACCTTCCGCCCGAGGTTTAAGCAGCACAGGCGTCGGCCTGGCGGGTTACTCCTCGCAAGTTCAAAACCCAACAGGCTAAAGCCTGTGCTCCTAAAACCTGCTGCCCAATCTGCGGTTTAGTTCAACTATTTTCCAGCGTCACTTCCGCGCCGCGCCCCGCGCCGAGCGTCCGCGCCGCGCTCCCACGATTCACCGCAATCTCCACAAATCCCGTCGATCCCACAATCGCAATCGGTTCTCCCGGATTCCCCGATGCAAACGTCCGCGCAAACTGACCAACGGGTTTGCCATTTACCGAAAGCCGAACCGGACCGCCTTGCAGCGCTCCAGCCGGAATGTTTTCCACCGTCAAATTCGTCATCAAATTTCCGAACGCATCCACGCGCAGAACAACGCCTTTAGTCGCAGCGCCGTTGGCCTTGGCTTTCGGCATGGTGAATCGCACAAAGTCCGTGATCGTTTCGCCAAACGCGTCTGTCTGGTGTGTTTTTGAAAGAAACCCGGCCGACGGTGCAAAAATATCGCGCCCGTGAAACGTGGGGCTGATCGGACTCAGAAAATAGTGTTCCGCCGTAATGTGCCGCACCGTGCAGGATTCGCGCTCGTAAATCATCGAGAGGACGCCATTGTCCGGTGCGATAAAATATTGATTACCGGCGGTCACCAAAATGGGACGGCGCTCCGTGCCTACTCCCGGGTCAACGACAACCACATGAATGGTGCGGGCTGGAAAAAACGCGTAGGCGTTAGCGATCGAAAGAGCACCGTCGAGCAGATCGTAGGCAACCACACTATGATTAATGTCCACAATCCTGACGGTAGGATTGATATTCAGAATTACGCCCTTCATCGTGCCGACAAGATGGTCGCTCGTGCCAAAATCTGTAGTGAGCGTGATGATGGGTTCGGCCAAAGAGGGTCTCCGTTTCAGTGTCGCGCGCGTAAATTGCGGCAGGCGCGTTGACTTTACTCCTTTATCAACCTATCGAACGCCACTCCACGCGTCAAGCCACTGTGCCCGAATGGCTACCGCATTTCAGTGGCGCGGGCTTCAGCCTGCGGGATTTAGTCCACGCAAGATCCAACCCGCAGGCTGAAGCCCGCGCCACGCAACCCCAACTTGACCGCGTAGTGGGCGAACGATATTCTGCATTAGGCCATATCATCATGAACCGAATCTACTTTGACCATAACGCAACCAATCCCATCGCGCCTGAAGTTCTGGCCGCGATGATGCCGTATCTCACTGAGCAATATGGGAATGCCAGCTCGATCCACGCGTTTGGGCAAAGCGCGCGAGAAGCCGTGGAGCAGGCGCGCGCTTCAGTGGCAGCGCTATTAAGCGCCAAGCCTGCGGACATCATGTTCACGAGCGGCGGCACGGAGTCCATCAATCACGCGATTTTGGGCACGGTCTCCGCAGGACCAGGAAAATCGAATCACATCATCACGTCGGCGATTGAGCATGTGGCCGGCCTTGATCCCTGCAAAGCGCTCGCAAAAAACGGCGTCGAACTCACAATCTTGCCCGTCGATCGCGAAGGTCTCGTTAACCCCGACGACGTCTTGCGCGCCATTCGTCCGGAGACCGTGCTCATCACGATCATGCTCGCCAACAATGAAACGGGGACCGTCGAGCCGATCGCCGAAATCGGCAAGATCGCGCGCGAAAAGGGAATTGTCTTTCACTCGGACGCCGTGCAAGGTGCCGGAAAAGTCCCCATTGATGTAGAAAAACTGGGCGTCGATTTGCTTTCGCTATCCGCGCACAAATTCAGCGGACCAAAAGGAATTGGAGCGCTTTACATTCGCAAAGGAACGCATCTCTCGCCGCTGATGTATGGCGGACACTCGGAGCGCGACAGGCGTCCGGGAACGGAGGACGTTGCGGCGATTGCGGGCATGGGACGTGCCGCGTCAATGGTGCGGACGATCTTCGCGCAGGAAAGCGAACGCGTCCGCGCGCTGCGCGATCGCCTGGAGCAGGGTTTGCTTGAGCGAGTGCCAAACTCCTGGGTCAATGGCGGGCGTGCTCCGCGAGTTCCAAATACTACCAACATCACCTTTCCATTCATCGAAGGCGAAGCGATGGTTATCGCGCTCGACCTGAAGGGAATTGCGTGCTCCACCGGTGCGGCCTGCTCGTCCGGAGCAGTCGAACCATCGCACGTACTCATGGCGCTCGGCCTGGCGCCGGAAGACGCTCGCGCGACTCTGCGTTTGAGTCTGGGGCGACAGAGCACGGAAGCGGAAGTCGATTACGCGCTGGAAATCATTCCGTCGGTCATCGAACGGCTCAGAAAACTTTCGCCCACCTACAAGAATCCTGCAATTGCGTAAATTGACGCTATAATAGAAGGCTCGGCGGTGACATAACGCCGCTTCAATAAACATGGAATCAACGAACATACAAAAGCCGATGACGGCAGTCGCGATGAGCGGCGGTGTAGACAGCTCGGCGGTTGCCGCGATACTGAAGGAACAGGGTTGCGAAGTCGTTGGCCTGACCATGCAGCTGTGGAATCAGCGCCGCCTGCCGGAACTCGACCGTGACGGCTCACATGGCCAGCGCTGCTGCTCGATCGACGATGTGTATGACGCCAAGCGCGTCGCGCAGCACCTGGGCATTCCGCATTACGTGGTGAATTACGAACAACAATTTGAGGAAACGGTAGTGCAGCCGTTCGTCGAGGAATATCTCGCGGGCCGCACACCCGTTCCGTGCACCATGTGCAACAATCACGTAAAATTCGATCCGCTGCTCGTGACCTCACGCCAGATTGGCGCAGAGCGCATGGCCACCGGCCATTACGCACGCATCCGCCACAACGCAGCGACAGGACGCTACGAATTGCTGCGCGCCGTGGACACCAGCAAGGATCAGACATTTTTTCTTTTTGGATTGAAACAGGAACAAATGTCGCGCACCGATTTTCCCCTCGGTGAACTCGACAAGACGGCCGTGCGCGATATTGCCCGCCGCGCCTCGCTTCCTGTGGCGGAGAAGCCCGACAGCCAGGAAATTTGTTTTGTACCTTCTGGTAGCTACGTGAGGTTTATCAGCGCGTATTTAGGTGAGCGCGGGGAAACACTTTCGGAAGAGGAAGGCGACCTGGTCACCACCCGCGGCGAAGTTATCGGCCGCCATAAGGGCGTCCACAATTACACGATTGGGCAGCGCAAAGGTCTGGGCGTGGCCGCAGGCAAGCCTTTATACGTAGTGGAACTCGACCGCGCTGCCAATCGCGTTATCGTAGGCGACGATTCAGACTTGCGCACAACGGTCTGCGAAATCCGCGATGTGAATTGGATTTCCTTCGCGCGCCTGGACAGTCCGGTGCGCGCCACGGTAAAAATCCGCCACCGCCATGAACCCGCGCTCGCAACGATCGATCCGACAGACGAAACGTCCGCGCGGATTACGTTTGACGAGCCTCAGCGCGCCGTAACGCCCGGCCAAGCCGCAGTTTGTTATTCAGGAGAAGTGGTTCTAGGTGGGGGTTGGATCCGCTAACGTCTTCCGTGCCTCTCCAGGCTGCGGAATAACTGAACGTTCTGTCATTCCGAGCAAAGCAAGGAATCCCTCTTGCTTTTATCCTTCTGGTAGCTAACTCGAAGAGAGATTCCCCGCTTCGCTCGAATGACAGAATACGGTAACGTTCCCCGTGTTCTTTAGACGAGCATATTTAACGTGAAGGTCAAAGGCGAATCAAACGAGGTCGGGTAGGACTAAAGCCAACTTAAATAAACATCCCCTCATCCTGCTGGTCAACCGCAACATCCGATCGATCGCGCCCGCCGCGCACGTTCCTCAGAAAATCAATACCCGCCTGAACGCCGCGCAGCATCGCCGTCGCTTTCACCACAGGTCCCCAGATCGATTGTTTGATTTGCGAACCCGCTTCTTCCACCGTTTCAATCGCACCGGTCAAAACATGATCGACATGGATGAGCTGCATGCGCAGGCGCTCGAGGGCTTCGGTTACAATACGGTCAACCTTCTGAACTTCGCCGCGAGCGAGCCGCGAAATTTCGGAAGCATCCGCCACAATTCCACTGACGCGCGGCGAAATATCGTCCACCATCACCTGAATCGACGAAATGAGAGGCGCGACCCTGCCGCTGAGGTCGGTCACAACCTGCTCGACGCGCTCAGCAGTCCGCTTCATCTGCCAATACAGCACGCATAAGACGATCGATTGTAAAACCACCGCGGCCGCGATCACGGCAACGAGAAGGGGCATCCAGGTTTCCATTCGATTATCCTCGCCGTAGTTACTGGGCCTTCGATTTTTCCCGCATGTATGCGTCGCGTCCTGCATCTACCGCGGCGGATAAGGTTTCCTTCTGGCGCGCGGCAACCGACTTGCCACGCTCTACCAGGTCTTCGGCGCGTTCGCGCAGTTCTTGCGCTTTGCGCTGCGCATATTCGCGTCCCTCATCAGCCTTTTGCGAAAGGTACTCACGCGTTTCTTCTCCGGATTTCGGCGCGAACAGGATTCCAACGAGCGCACCGATTCCGAGCCCTACGAGGAAATAACTAACTTTTGATCCAGAATTTTCGGCCATGGCGTACTCCTTCCCTATGAAAAGTAGCACACAGGAATAACAGAAGCAATCAGAGGAACTATGCGCGTTGGCCGCAATTTAAAAACTCTAATCTGGAGCATGGCCAGGCCTGTACGTCTGCCTTCCGGAGGCCACCCGTGATGCGACAAGTGCCCGCCTGAAGACGCGCCACAGCCACTCTTTCGTCTCGCTGGACTCAACAAGTTTCGAAACTACAGGGGCTGAAACCTCGTGTAGGACAACACACTTCGTCGGCACGGAAGTCCCGGCCTCCTAAGGAATCTCCTTCGTCGAACTCCCGTCAGACTCAGTCACGACCCGCAAGCCCTGATGAGTGCTCGTGGCTTTGCTCGCGCCGAGATGCGCAATGACACGTTCTGCAACGGTCCTGGGCACAACTTTAGCAATCTGCTCCATGCTGGCATTGCGCAACTGCGTGATACTGCCAAAATTTCGCAGCAATTTTTGCGCGGTCCGCGGTCCCACCCCCGGTATGTCTTCCAATCCCGTCTGAATGGTGCGCTTGGACCTCCTCTGCCGGTGAAAGCCCACCGCGAACCGATGGGTCTCATCGCGTATTTGCTGGATCAAGTGAAGAATCGGGGAATGGTGCTCCAGCCGGATCGGTTGATCCTCCTGCCCCAGCACGTAAATGATTTCTTCCTGCTTGGCGATACTGGCCACCGGCTGGTTGATCACCTCCAATTTCTCCAGCGCGGCCCCGGCGGCGTGCAGTTGCCCGATTCCACCGTCGATCAAAATCAATCCCGGGAATGGTTTTTTCTCATCCTGCAATCGCTTGTACCGGCGCTCCACCGTTTCCTTCATGCTCGCAAAATCATCGTTCCCCCACTGGCCGCGAATAATAAATTTGCGGTAGTCGGATTTCTTCATGCGCCCGTCCTCCCACACCACCATCGAGGCCACGGTATCGGTCCCTTGCAGGTGCGAGATGTCGAAACTTTCAATGCGTCGCGGCGGTTCGGGCAAGCTCAATGCCTGCTCGAGCGCTTCGGTAATCGCCGAAGGCGCTGGCTTCAGCACGCGGAAGCGTTGCTCGAAGGAGTGTTGCGCGTTTTTCTCGACTAACTCCAAAAACGCGTGCTTTGCGCCGCGCTGCGGATTTAAAATTTCCACGCGATTGCGCGGCGGTTCGAGTTGCGCGCCCCGTTCGCTGAGCATGTCTTCCAGCAATTCACGGTCCTCGAAATCCATCGGCACATGGATCGACCGGGGCAGATACGCTGCATCCAGGTACAGCTGTTTCAGTAGTGAAGACAGAAATTCCTTTGGCTCAAACTCTGTTACGTCTTCCCAGTAAAAATCGCGCCGGTCCACCACCCGCCCGCCGCGCAGGTGAAAAAGATTCACGGCGATAAGAGGAGGCTCGGCGTGCCATGCCAACACGTCAATGTCATCGCCCTGCGCAGCGGCAATTTTCTGCCGCTCTTCGATCTCCGAGAGCGTGTGCAGAAGGTCGCGGTACGCGGCGGCTTGCTCGTACCGCTCCGCGTCGGATGCCTCGGCCATGCGCGATTCGAGGCTTTCCATCAGTACATTCCGGCGGCCCTCGAGAAATAGCTTGGTATCGCGCGCGGCTTCCGAATATTTCTCATCCGTCGTCAGTGCCGGCACGCACGGCCCATGGCAGCGGTGAATGTAATATTGCAGACACGGACGCGGGTGCGCCCGCGTCAGATCCACCGTGCAGGACGGAATTCGGAACGTTTTGTGAATGAAATGCACAATCCTGTACGCCAGGCTGTGCGGAAAGAATGGCCCAAAATAAATCGACCCGTCCTTAATCAACCGGCGCGTCACATATACGCGCGGATATTTTTCAAACGCCGTGTAGCGGATGTATGGGTAAGTCTTATCGTCGCGCAGCAGAATATTGAATTTCGGTTTGTACTGCTTAATGAGGCTATTTTCGAGCGCCAGCGCCTCGCGCTCGTTGTCCACCACGATGTAATCGAGATCAGCGATCTCGCGCACGAGCGAACCGGTCTTCGCGTCCATCCAGCGCGATTCGAGGAAGTAGGATTTGACGCGGCTGCGCAGCGAACCGGACTTGCCCACGTACAAAATCTTCCCGAGGGCGTCTTTGAACAGGTAGACCCCAGGTTCCGCGGGAAGCGTTCCGGCTTTTTGTTCCAGTTCCATGGCAGGAGTAGAATGGAGAGCGTGGTGTTTCGCCCTAAGGCAACATCCATCATAGCAAAGTGAATCTTAATCTGCTTAGTGCTCAACTTGAACCGACTGGCGATTTGTGCTCTTGGAATATTCCTGCTCGCGGGCGGGCGATCCCTGTGCGCGCAACAAATTAACCCGCGCGTACCTCCGCCACCGCCTCCGCCCTCAACTTCCGCTGATCCGGCGCCTTCCGCGCCATCAACGTCGACGCCCACACCGCCGTCTCCCGCATCGCCAGGGGGCAAATCGACGACCGACGCTCCAGCTGCTGCAGCCTCGCATCCTATCGATCCTACTTTGCCGCCGCCTCCGCCCTCCGCGGATGAGCCTGAAACTCCCGAAGCGCCCGCGGGACCCGTTTTCGATCCGCTGCATGCGCAGCGCAGCCTCGATGTGGGCACGTTTTATCTGAACAAGGGATCGTACGATGCGGCCATTGATCGTTTCATCGAAGCCGCCAACTACCAGCCCACGCTGGCCGCGCCGTGGAAAATGCTGGGGCAGGCCTACGAAAAAAAACGCGAGTACTCCAAAGCCGCCGACGCCTACAACAAATATTTGGACAAAATGCCCCGCGCAGCAGACGCGGCGAAAATAAGAAGACAAGTATCAGACCTGCAAGAAAAAGCCGCGCAAGACGCCCCGAAAAAAGCAAATCATTAGGACCGCAAGCCTCAAGTAGCAGAGACTTCAGCCCGTGGAACTTAGTCCTTCTAAGGACCACCCCACAGGCTGAAGCCCATGTCACAAAGCCCTATCGCACATGCTCCAAAAATTTCCGCGCACGCGCATAATGCGCAAACCGCTTTTCCTCCGCACGAAATTCCGGCGAATGCGCTTGCAGCCCACACGCAGCCGCTCGAAGCGGATGCTTCACATGCAGCATCTCGTGATACAAAATAAATTCCACGGCATAGGCAGGCACCCCGGGATGGTCCAGCCGCTTGTTCATCACAATCTGATCGAGCGACGGATCGTAGCAGCCAAACTGCGAGCGCCACGGCCGCGGACTCCACGCCAAACGAGGCCGGGGAAGCCGCCCCTCAAAATATTGCAAATTGAGCGACGAAAACATCGGTTCGAGATTATGCGCGGTGCCGGCAGGATTATCGGCAATACGTCTCGCGCGCTTTCGGCGAATGTGCGCGATGTGCTGCCTCGTGGAATGCGCCAGCACGAACTGGCGGTACAAACCGCGCACGTCGCGCGGCACGCGCCGCCGATACATTTGCCCCAGCAAAATGGCGGCCGTCGCCTCGATCACCGCAATGGGTGCTTCCCGCAAAATATCGGAAAGCCTCACGTACGCTACATCTCGCCTCAATCGCATGGTGTGCGAGAGATTGGCATATGGATATAGCTCGACCTGAAATTGCGGCGGGCGCCCGTGGCAGCCGAGGCGAGTAAAAATGCGCTGAAAAACATGTTCGCCTCCCGGGAATGGAACTGGGATGCGCCGCGGTTTCCTCAAACTAAAAATCCTTTCAGGACGGTTTGCGTCGCACGGGAGACGACGAATTTTCCTTGGAAGCCTTGTCAGCTTCCATCGCCGCGTCCCGCGTCGCCTCAATCGCATCTTCCAGATTATCTTTGTACGTCTCGTGCTCAGGGCCGTTCGCGGCCAAGCCCTGAAGATACGGCAGAAATTCCTTGATCCCGGATTGCAGTGCCTTCACGCCCTCGCGAATATCCTGCTGTCTCGCGATGCCAACCTCGATCAAATCCGCAGCGTCGTCAATGCAACCCGTGTAGCCGTTGATGAGCGAATTCAGCCGCTCCGTCCTGCGCTGGTCCGCCGGGTCCATGTGGGCGAATTCGTACTGAAGCTTCTTGATTCGGTCCGAAGCAAATTTTGCGAACAATACGATGCGCGGACCCGAAACTCCGGCATCGCGGATTTTGTCTGCTTCCGCCTCGGATAAATATTCTTTTTTCTGGGGCGCTGCGCCAGCCGCATGCCCCGGCACTCCGGACAGCATCAATCCAAGAATGAACACCGAAACCGATAGGTTTGCGCCGCGCATAAAACACCTCACGGATTCGCTTTCGGCGCAGGGCGTTCGCCGTTGCGCGGAAAGAGCTTGTCGATCAGTTGATTCTGGTTCGTGAGTAAATCGTTCCGAACTTCTCGGAAAAACGGCCGCTTGTCCACGTTCAGCGTGAAAATCAACTCGTCCACGCGGCGAATGGTTTCGCGGAGGCTGATCTGAAGTTCCTTGAAACCCGCGGGTTTTTTCTCGGCGTCGACGCCAGTGCCAATCAGCGCGGCCACTGATTCGCGAACTTCATCGCTATATTGTTCGAGCGTATGAAGAGACGCAACTTCGTCCCCCGTCTTCAACTGCTTCTTGGCGAACTCGATCTGTTCATCGCCCAGTTTGGCGAGCTCGCGCGCCTTGTGCACCGGATCGGGTTCGTGCTGGTAGCGCGCCAAGTCTTCCGCGAACTTGTCTTGCGCGCGAAGTGGCGCACTCAGCATCAGCGCGGCGAACAGTGTGTGTCGAATTGTGGTGAGTCGTGTCATCTTGGTCGAAACTCGTCGAAAGATACGCGGCGGCGCGTTCATTTCTTTTTGGTTCTCACTTCTTCTTTGATTGGCCCAATTCCTTTTGCAATACCGGGATGCGATGGCGGGCCTGAAAATCCTGCGTGTTGTGTTGCGCGTTATCCAACTCGAGAAATTTCTCGTATGCCTGTATCGCTTCCGCCTTGCGTGAAAGTTTATCGTAACAGATCGCGCGAACGAACCAGGATCCGGGCTTCGGTGGTTCCAATTCGGCAAGGCGGTCCATGGCATCCAGCGCCTGCCCGTAATTGTCGTTTAGAAAAAAGGCGTCCGCAAGATCGCGAAGAGCGTCTGCGTTCTGCGGATTATGTGCATGCACCTGCTGCAAAATTGCCACAGCCGTCGGGTAATCTTTGAGTTCGATATCTGTGTGCCCAATCCATTCGGCGACTTCCGTATCCTGCGGCGACCCCGCAAGCGCCTGCTTTAGCGCGTCGCCGGCCTCCGTCCATTTTTTTTGCCGCATGAAAACTTCACCGCGCATTTTTAAAACTTCCGCGGTGGGCGTGACGCCCGGTGGCGACAAATCAAGTTCTGCAAGGGCATCGTCGTACCGGTTCAAATAAAGCAGCGCGGAGGCCCGATCAAAATGCGCGGCCTCATCCCTGGGATTCAGCTTTAAATATTCCGCCAGAGCGTCGCTCGCTCCTTCATATTTCTTTTGGGCTAGCAGCGAAGTACCCAATCCCAGTTTTGCCGGAGCCGAATCCGCTCGCTCCGCAATCGCCGCGCGAAATTGTTCTTCCGCTCCTGGCGCGTCGCCCGAGCGAAGCAGTACGCGTCCCAGAGCGAAATGCACCTCATAGTCCTTGGGCGAGAGAGCAAGCGCAGCACGATACTGTTCAACTGCCTCAGGAAGTTTTCCCGCGTGCTCCAGGCAAAATCCCGCCAGAAATCGCGGACGGCTTTCCGTAGGCTGTAATTCAGAGGCGTGGCGGAATGCTTGGGCCGCGGCAGCCGGATCGCTATCAATTAGTACCAAGCCGAAATTCAGGTAGGCCGCAGCCATTTTCGGATCGAGCGCAATTGCTCGCGAAAATTCAACCTTTGCGTCGTCCAGGCGCTTTAAACCCGCAAACGCATAGCCCAGCTGAAAATGGGGATACGGTTCGTCCGGCCGCTTCGCAATATATTTCTGCAGGGGATCAATCGCCGCCGCGAAATCCATTTTGTCGATGGCCTCATTCGCCTGTTGCAAAAGCGGCGCGAGTGGATCCTCTTTGTCACGGGAGGCCGGCACAGTTGGAGGTTTGCGATGAGTTTGTGCTAAAACGGAAACGGATGGACCGATGAGAATGGCAGTGATCAAACTAATTTGAAGCAAGCGCGCCGCGCAATTGCCAGCTGGAAGCATACGGCTATCTGCTCCGAGTATTGGTCGGGTGAGTGCCATGATTGTTCGCGTGCGAGCTGGCCAGCGCTTTCGCCAGAAACTTTCCCGTAAACGAGTGCGAGTTACGCGCGACCTGCTCGGGCGTTCCAGTTGCCACGACTTTTCCCCCGGCCGCGCCGCCCTCCGGTCCCAGATCAATCACCCAGTCCGAGGATTTAATGATATCGAGATTGTGCTCGATCACGATAAGAGAAGCGCCTCCATCGATGAGCTTGCGGAATGCCGTCAGCAATTTTTGTATGTCGTCGAAATGCAAGCCGGTCGTCGGCTCGTCAAAAATATATAACACGCCTTCGTTCGACTGAGTGGTGAGATGCGCCGCAAGCTTCAGACGCTGTGCCTCGCCGCCGGAAAGGGTGGTCGCCGATTGCCCGAGCCGCAAATAGCCCAGCCCGACTTCGTCCAGAATGCGCAGTTTGCCGGTGATTTTCGGTACTCCCGCGAAAAATACCAGCGCCTCGCGCACCGTCAGCTGCAGCACTTCGTGAACATTCTTCTCGCGGTAGCGGACTTCCAGCACGCCGCTCTTGAAGCGCGTGCCCCGGCATTCCTCGCAAATTAATTCCACGTCAGCGAGGAATTGCATTTCCACCGTGACGATACCCTCTCCCTGACACGCTTCGCAGCGTCCGCCCGGAATGTTGAACGAAAAATGCCCGGCCGTGTAACCGCGCTTTTTCGCTTCCGGCGTCGAGGCAAACGCTTCTCGAATCGCGTCAAATGCTTTCAAATACGTGGAAGGATTTGACCGCGGCGTGCGCCCGATTGGCGACTGATCGACGAGGACGACGCTCAAAAGTTGCTGATCGCCCTCAATGCGGTCGCACAGATCCTGATATTTCGCGCCGGCACGCTTGGCTTCCAGCGATTTGAAAATTACGTCATGCACGAGCGTGGATTTTCCCGACCCCGAAACGCCGGTGATCGACACGAGCATGTGCAGAGGAATCATCAAGTCAATATTTTTCAGGTTATGCGCGCGCGCTCCGAAAATTCGCAGAAATCTTCCGTTCGGTTTGTGCCGCAGCGCCGGGACTGGAATGCGCAACTCACCTGACAGGTAGCGCGCCGTAAACGATTCTCGGCTCTGCAATAATTCGCTGCGCGGCCCCGCAAAAAGTATCGCTCCTCCGTGCTCGCCCGCGCCGGGTCCGAGATCGATAATGTAATCGGCGGCCGCCATCATGTCCGGGTCGTGCTCTACCACGAGGATCGTATTGCCAAGGTCCCGCAGGTGTTTCAGGATATCGATCAGGCGATGCGTGTCGCGGGGATGCAAACCGATCGACGGCTCGTCGAGCACGTACAACGCGCCCACGAGATGCGACCCGAGCGATGTCGCCAGCTGAATGCGTTGAGCCTCGCCACCCGAAAGCGTGGACGAGAGGCGGTCCAGCGATAAATAATCCAGACCGACTTCATCCAGAAAAAGCAGGCGCTGGCGAATTTCCTCCAGAATTTTATCGGCAATCGCGGCTTGCTCCTCGCCCAGTTCCAGGCTATCCATGAACTGCCGTGCCTGCGCCACCGTCATGGCGCAAACTTCGGTAATCGATTTGCCGGACACCCGCACCGCGCGCGCTTCCGTGCGCAGGCGCGACCCTCCGCAATCGGGGCAAAGAGCATAACCGCGATAGCGGCTGAGAAATACGCGCACATGCAGCTTATATTTTTTTCGTTCGAGCCACTGAAAAAATCCGTTCACTCCGACGTAGTCGGAATTGGAGTCGCCTTCGATAATTAAATTTTGCTGCGCCTCTGCCAGATTCCGGAAGGGCACATCCATCGGAATCTGATTCGCGCGTGCGAATTTTCTCAGTTCCATCAGAACCTGACGGTAGCGTGGCTTGGTCCAGGGGAGGATCGCGCCTTCGTTCAGAGATTTTCCGCGGTCGGGAATCACGAGATTGATGTCGAAGTCGACGGTGTTTCCAAACCCCTGGCAGCGCGGGCACGCGCCGTATGGATTATTGAACGAAAAGAGCCGCGGTTCGGGTTCCTGGTACACCGTGCCGCAGGTTTTGCACTCGAACCGCTCATTAAAAACCATGCGCTCCGCAGGAACCTCCGGAGTTTCCGGCACAAACTCGAGAATCGCTTCGCCACGCCCTTCGCGATAGCAAATTTCCACGGAGTCGATGAGCCGCGAACGCATCTCCGGCCCTATCGAGAGTCGGTCCACGACTACAAATGTGGGCTCCTTAAAATCAATGTCGAGCAATGTTTCGGGGGAAGAGAATTCATGCATGCGGCCCGCTTGATAGAGCCGCTGAAAACCTCGTCGCTGCAATCCCATCAGAGCCAGGCGTATGGTTTCAGACGAAATCTTGGGAGATTTTTTCGCAGGCCGCCGCAATGGCGCAGGCGCACTCTGCGGAACCGCCGCCGCAAGTTCGAGCGGATAGAGAACGTAAAAGCGCCGCCCCTCGGGCAACGCGAGCACGCGCGCGGCGATTTCGTCCATCGTATCCTTGCGCACTTCGCAACCACACTTCGTGCAATAGGTGCGCCCGGCGCGCGCATACAGCAGTCGCAGGTAATCGTAAATTTCCGTTGCCGTCGCCACTGTCGAGCGCGGATTGCGCGTCGAATTTTTCTGCTTGATCGCGATCGCCGGAGCGATGCCCGTAATTTCATCCACATCGGGCTTTTCAATGCGCTCCAAAAATTGACGCGCGTAGGCCGAAAGCGATTCGATGTAACGGCGCTGCCCCTCAGCGTAAATCGTGTCAAACGCCAGGCTCGACTTCCCTGAACCGGAAACTCCAGTAACCACAGTGATCGCGTTGTGGGGAATATCGAAACTGATGTTTTTTAGATTGTGAACGCGTGCACCGTGCACATGGATCGATTCCTGCTCGGCAGCCTCCGCAGCGGCGCTGCTGATGGGAATATTGATCGTGGAGTTGTCAGCGAATTGTTTAGCGGTGTTTTCTCTTGCAACCACGCAACCTCCTCCCCAGCGCCTTCCGCGACGCACATCTAAACCATCAATTATACTTCGCTGCGCAAGAGAGGGCAATTCACCAAGTAGGACAGGCTTCAGCCTGTCTTCTTTTGAATTCTGCAAATTTAAAAAAATCAAAACCAGACAGGCTGAAGCCTGTCCTACTGAGTTCTGCGCTACTCTATTGTCCGCGAGGAAAGATACTTTGGCATCATCATCGAAAACCGCCCCAAATCGAGCCGCGATACATCCGTTTGACCGCCAATATGGCACGGACACCGGTGGGTACCTCGGTCCGGAAGAATTAGTCAAAGGACGCGCGAACGACGCGCACAACTACGGTTATTCGGCCATCGCTCCCTCCGTTTTTCGGGAGACTTGCAAAAAATGGCAGGACGCCTTGCCAGCCGTTTCCGGCCGCATCGAAGCGTACACATTTGTGGATGTGGGCACGGGCAAAGGACGCCCCTTACTTCTCGCCTCCGAACTCCCGTTTCGCAAAGTCATTGGCGTCGAACTCAGCGATGATCTCGCGCGCATTGCGCAACAAAATGTCACACGCTGGAACCGCATCAAAAAGCCCAAGGCAAAAATTCGCGTGGTGCAAGGGGACGCGATGAAATTTCAATGGCCGACGACCCCGCTGCTCGTTTATCTCTACAACCCGTTCGCCTGCTCCTTGGTCGAAAAATTGACTGAAACCATTGCCGCCGCGTCAGCCGAGGGCGCTGGCCTCGCGGATTTGCTCTATGTGAATCCCACTTGCGCGGATGCGCTCGCGACGCAAGGCCTTTTCGCGCGCCTCTGGACCGGCCGCATTCCGATGGTTGATGCCGACCAAAAAGCCGATCCGTACGGCACGACATCCGACTTAGTTTCCATTTACCGACTAGACGGCCATAAGTTTCGCTGAAAATGGCCGCAGGCCCATGTTCCGTGCTATAGCCCGCCCCTGAAGAGACGGGCTATAGCAGTCGCGCGCGTCCGCCTTTTGTTTCCCGCGCAGATTTCACGCTGTATACTTTCCTGCGAGGCACAGAATGGCTCCATTCGAACGAATCCTCTGGATTGTGCTGGACAGTGTGGGCATCGGCGCTCTCCCTGACGCGGCGGATTACGACGACGTCGGCCGCAACACTCTCGGGCACATCGCTAAATCGCGTCCACTGGCGTTGCCGAACCTTGTGCGCCTCGGACTCGCGAATATTGCTCCGCTAGCCCATCTGTCGCCGCCCGCCTCTCCTGAAGGCTGCTACGGCAAAGGCGCCACGCATTCTCCGGGTAAAGATACAACGACAGGGCATTGGGAGATGGCCGGCATCTGGCTGCCCCAAGCGTTTCCGGTTTACAAGCAGGGTTTTCCGCCGGAATTGATGGAACAATTCGAACGCGCGATCGGCCGCAAAACGATCGGCAATAAGCCCGCGTCGGGAACCGAGATCATTAAGGAACTCGGCGAGGAACACGTTCGAACGGGTTTTCCGATCGTTTACACGTCGGGCGACAGCGTGTTTCAAATTGCTGCGCACGAAGATGTGATTCCCGTCGCGGAGCTATATCGCATGTGCGAAATTGCCAGAAAAATGCTGGATGGGCCGCACAAAGTGGGACGCGTGATCGCGCGCCCGTTTACCGGCACGCCCGGAAAGTTTCGGCGCACCGAGCGCCGCCACGATTACGCTGTTGAGCCGCCGCGGCCGATGCTGATGGACGTGCTCGTCGAAAATAAAATCCCAATTTTCGGCATTGGCAAAATTCACGACATTTACAACGGCCGCGGCATTGACCATTACATCACGACGAAAAGCAACGCGGACGGCATGCAGAAACTTCACTCCGCGATGGCGGAGCAGAAGAGCGGTCTCATTTTTACCAACCTCGTCGACTTCGACATGCTATACGGGCACCGCAAGGATGTGGAAGGGTTCGCAAAATCGCTGGAAGAATTTGATCTGCTTCTCGCGCCGCTGATACGTGCAATGGCTCCGCGCGATTTATTAATCATCACCGCGGATCACGGTTGCGATCCCGATCCCGCCTGGCCCACCACGGACCACTCCCGCGAATATGTTCCCATCGTTACGTATAGCCCGGCAGCGAAGCGTGGCGTAAATGTTGGCATCCGCGATACTCTGTCCGACATGGGCCAAACGATCGCGGATAATTTCGGCGCACAAATCCCGCACGGCAAAACCTTCCTGCCGGAAATTTCAAACCCCTAATAAATTTTGATTTTCAACTCTGCGACGGTTTTCGTGGCATAGGCTTCAGCCTGTGGGTTTAGTCCTCGCTAGGGCTAAGGGCCACAGGCTGAAGCCTATGCTACTTAAAAACTACGGAAG
The DNA here is from genome assembly GCA_035696345.1 of Candidatus Acidiferrales bacterium. Lineage (GTDB taxonomy): Bacteria > Acidobacteriota > Terriglobia > Acidiferrales > UBA7541 > Palsa-360. Next base: position 9,478 of record DASRQU010000137.1, on the reverse strand, counting down.
GAGAGACTAATTGCCGGAGGACGGTGCGCGCGAGGCGTAGTAACCGGTGCGTGTGCGCACGGTCAGCTTGCCTTTGCCCTGAGGAGGCGTGACCTGCACCGCAACCGTGCGGAACGTTCCGTCATGCGCGGTGTTCGTGGAGTAATAGCCCAGCGTGTACTGATTGCGTACATCGCGGGCGATCTGCGTGCAAATGGATTCGGTGTCGTCCACATTTTCAGGAAAAAATGCGAGGCCGCCAGTGGCGTTGGTGAGTTCGCTGAGGGCTGTTCGGGCTTTTTTCATGGCGCGATGATCGTGCTTGATGTCATCGTCGCTAAACACGCCGACCGCGTAAATTACGGCGTCCGAACGTTGCGCGCGCTCAATCGCATTTTCGAGGCTGTGCGTGCTGGCGTTGTCTTCACCGTCGGTAACCACGATCAAAACTTTTTTGTCGCGCGTCCCTTTTTTCAAATGGTCGAGCGAACCAATCACTGCGTCATACAGCGCCGTGCTGCCGCGCGCGTCAATGCGTTCGAGCGCCTTGCTCATTTCATCGAGGTCGCTCGTGAAATCGTGTTCCGTGTCGAGATAATAGTCATCGTTGAAATTGACGACGAACCCTTCATCCGACGGATTGGAAGTTTTGACGAAGGTCAACGCGGCGGCATTCACCTGTGGACGCTTCGCCCTCATGCTGCCGCTGTTGTCCACAACTAATCCGAAACTTACGGGCACGTCTTCCTGTTTGAAAACCGAAAGTTTCTGCTCGACCTTGTCTTCCAGCACGCGGAAATTGTCTTCCATTAAGCCAGGAACAAATACGCCGCGATCGTTCAGCACAGACGCGTGCAGAACGACAAGACTCACTTGGGTCCTGATCTTATACGCGTCCGAGGGCGCTTCCTGCGGCGGAGGTGCAGGGCTCGGGGGCGCGGGTGGCTTCACGGAAGGCGCAATGGGCGCCTGCTGCTGGGCGTAGGAGGCCGAAGAAAAAAGCGTAGCGAAAGAAATCAAAACAAATAAGCTCAGAATGGCTCTGAAACGGCGGCCATCAGTCGTTCGCTGCGTAATACCCGGTTTTGGCATACACGTTGAGAGGAGGAAGTCCCTTCGGCGGGCGCAGCTTGACCTTGATTTTTCGCCATTGGCCGTTGTGATGTGCGTTGCTTGATTTATATCCCAGGACATATTGGTTTCGCAGCTCCATTCCAATTTTTGCGGCAATGTCGGGCAGTTCGCCGAGATTTCCTACGGGAAAAACCCGGCCTCCGGTCATTTCCGACATCTCCGAGAGGAGAGTAGGTCCTTCCAACTCTTCCACGGTGCGGCGAGTAGCGACGGGATCGAAGATGCCGATGGAGTAGAGCTGGCAGTCGGCTTCTTTCAAATAATTTTTTACATCGCTCTCGTTGTACCTACTATGATTATCCCCTCCATCGGATATGATGAGCAAGGCCCGCTTGCCGTTATGTGCACCCCTCATCTGGCTCAATCCCAAATAGATAGCGTCTAGCAATGCAGTGCGTCCCTTTGACGCGGTAAACATCATGCGGTTTTGTAGTTCATCCACGCTGCTGGTAAATCCGCTCGTCAGCTCCGCGCGATCGTTGAAACTCACCAGGAAAAATTGGTCCTGCGGGTTCGCGGTGCGCATGAATTGCACGGCGGCCTCGCGCGCTTTTTCTACCTTGTCAGACATGCTGCCGCTCATGTCGAACACCAGTCCGATTGACACGGGCACATCCTCGCTCGAAAGCGTAAGGACTTCCTGTTCCACTCCATCTTCATACACGCGGAAATGTTCTTTTTCGAGTCCGGTGACCAGTCGATCCAATGGATCGGTGACCGTGAGGTTCACGAGCGTCATATCGACGTCGACTTTTATGCCTTGCCCAGCTTTGATGATGGGCTCCGCCGAATTCTTGGGAGGCGCTACAGGGCCTTGTGTTTGATTGTAAGCCGTGGTGGAAAACAGGGTGAGCACAACAACAGCCAAGGTCAGGTAGTAAATTTGTTTTCGCACTGCCTTCACGTGGTCGCCTGCCTTCGCCGTCGGCGCCGGGGTGGGGGCACGGCTGGTTCCGACTCCGAACCTTGACGGGATTCTATCATTCATCCTATCGGTTGCAAGGCCTAGGACTGTATTTTCATGTCAAAAATACGTCAAAAATCATGGAGATGTCCTTGATTCGTTTCGGAGCTACTGGTTTTGTTCTAACACTTCGAACACTGTGATAGGATTTTCGAGACATGCCGAAGGTTGCCATGCCGTGAGGAAAAAACGATGGCCATAGCCGTAATCCCCGCTCGATATGCCGCCACCCGATTACCGGGTAAACCCCTTGTATCCTTAGCCGGGAAGCCGATGATCCAAAGAGTTTGGGAACGTACCAGCCAGGCGACGCGCGTCAGCCGCGTTATTATTGCCACGGACGACGACCGCATCGTAAAAGCTGCCGCCGGGTTTGGGGCGCAGGCGGTGATGACACGTTCGGAACACCGCTCCGGCACGGAGCGTGTCGCCGAAGTGGCCGTGGGCCTGGGTGGCGCCCCCGATGAAATTTTTGTCAACGTGCAGGGCGATGAGCCGCTGGTAGAGCCGGAAGCCATCGATACGCTCGTGGAGGCGATCGAGTCGGAGGAGAGCATTTCCATCGCCACGCTGATGGTCCCCATCGGCAAGCCGGGGGACATCATGGACCCGAACATCGTGAAAGTGGTTCTCGACTTTGACGACAACGCGCTTTATTTTTCGCGGGCGCCTATTCCGTGGGTGCGCGACCGCGAATCCCCCGTGCATGTGCAGCATATGAAGCATTTAGGGCTTTATGCGTTTCGCCGCGCCGCGCTGCTCGATTTTCCTACGTTACCCCTGGGAGATTTGGAACGGATTGAGCAGCTAGAGCAGTTGCGCTGGATGGAAAACGGCTACAAAATTCGAGTCGCCGAAACGCATCATGATTCGGTAAGCGTGGATGTGCCGGAAGATGTGGCCAGGGTCGAGAAGCTGCTTGCTAAGCAGTGAGTAGCACAGGGTTCAGCCCGTGGAATTAGTACTTTGCAGGCCTAGCTCCCAAAGGCTGAAGCCTGCGCCACGTAAGACCTAGAATTGTCTGAGAAGCGCGCCGGCAGCCAGCTGGCCGGGTTGAATCCCTAGAATGTAGATTTGCGTCGGGCTGGCGATGTAGCCGATGTAGTTCTGTGCGCCGGCAGACAGTGCGATGGTCACGCGTCCGGTTGCCGCGGGAGTGGAATACGTGCCCGTTACGGCCTGCGCCAGGGTAATCGTTGTCCCACCGGTATTGGTGTCGAGCACTCCCGAAACGATGGTCCCCGCGCCATTCGATCCAATTTGTCCTACGGATACTTGCGGCGCTGCAGCGGACGCGCCGCTGCTTTCTAGTGCGTAGCTGCCCTGCACGGATGCGAGCGTAAAGAGAGCGCTTTGTTGCAGGCTGAGACTTCCGTCACTCGCGATGCCACCGTCGGTTTCCTGAAGCACAGCGGTTGTGGCGCTGCCGATCTCTCCGAGATAAAACACCAGCGTATAGGTTCGGCTCGCGGTCGTGAAAATGACGGTGCCTTGGCCGTTGGAGTTCACGGTATATTTTTCTGTACCAGGTGCGGGGGCCTGAAACACACTGGAGGCGGGTACTCCGTTCAGATTTTCATCCAGCACGCCGCTCGTGATATTTCCGTTTCCGTCAGCGACGAAATTTCCCACCGTAGCGATAGGCCCAGTCGCCGCGGAGCCAGTGAGCAAAAACGTGTAGCTTCCATTTAATGCGGCAGCGTTGAACGACGCATTTGGATCCTGCGTGGACGTGTAGCCTGTAACTTGCTTTACCGTGTCCGTGCCCACGAATTTTGCGGAGCCGCGGGAGACCACGTAGAGGGTCAGATTCAGCGTGGGTCCGCCACCACAAGTCGTTAAAGTTAATGTGCCGCGTCCATTCGAGTTCACAGTGTAGGACGACAGGGAAGATGCCGGAGAGGGGCACGCGGTCGTTGAGGTGCTCGAACCGTCGATCTGGAAGGGAGACGCCGCGCCGCCGTCGTTAACGTTCAGCGAGCCATTGGTCACGTGGCCTGCGCCATCGGCCGTAAATTCGCCGATCTCTGAGAGGCCCGTCGCGCCGTCCACGCCGGAAAAATCGAAAATGTAGGTTCCGCTCAAAGCGGAAAGCGGAGTATTCAAGAATGTACCGGAATTCTGCGCGTTTGCTTGGCCGCTGGCCGTCTCTGCGGCGTCAACGCCAATCAGCTGCAACTGCGTTCCATTCACCAGCACAAAATTAAAATTCGCAGGCGTGAGGCCGTCGTTGAATTTCAGTGTGCCTCGGCCATCGGCGCCGACCGTGTAAGAACCCGTCGTAATAATGGGTGTAGAGGTGGTGCCCGCGGAAGTGGTCACATCCTCGAGGACGCTGCCGAGGCCACCAGCTCCATCCGCGGAGAAACTTCCGGCGCGGACGAAGTGTCCTGAAGCATTCGTTCCTGACATCGAGAACGCAAATTGGCCCTGCAACGAAGAGAACGAGTAGCCCGCGATGGTGACCGCCAGGCTTGCGGTGGAACCGGGAGAATCCTGGGCCACGGCCGTCACAACTACTGTCTGGCCGACGGGAGGGCTTGATGGAGCCGTGTATGCGCCGGTCGAACTGATCGTTCCCAAGTTCGAGTTTCCACCGAGCACTCCTAATCCGGTGGCCGTTCCCACGTACCACTGGATAATTCCAGTCGATCCGCCTGTTTCGCTCGCCGTGAAATTAATGTGGTTTGCGCTTCCGGAGCTGATTGTTACGGGAGCCGACGGCGAAGTAATGGTTACCGCCGGAGCCGGGGTGATCGCAACGGTGGCCGCCGCCGAAACATTCTGATCTTCAAACGAAAACGCGGTAACCGTTACGGTCGCGGGAGAGGGAACCGTCGTGGGTGCGTGAAATAAGCCGTTGGAATCGATTCGGCCAATCGTATCGTTGCCACCCGTGATGCCATTTACTTTCCAAATGACCACATTGTTCGTGCCGCCCTGAACCGAAACCAGAAACTGCTGCGTGGTCACGACGTTGACGGAAATGCTTGCTGGAGAAACGGTCACGCTAATATTGGTGACAGGATCTGTGCATGTATTTGTCGAACTGTTCGTGGCAGTGGTCGATGTGGAAGTTGTGCATGTGATGGCCGTACTTACCGGAGCCGCGCCGCCGCACGCTGCCAGACCCAAAACGGCGATGGACAAAACAAAAAGGGCGAGAAATTTCACTGCGCCTCGCTCTGTGTAATTTGATGTGCCGAGCACGTTCGATTCCGCCTCAAAGCTGATCCCATTTTTTGAAATTCCGTGGCGCTGAATTTTCCAATTTTCAAATCTCAAATCCGATGCATCTTCGGCCGTGCGTGAATCGCTCAAGATGCTCAGCCTGTTAAAACTGCTTATTGATCACGCCGAGCGCCGTGCCCGTTGTGTCCGTGTCCAACACGTAGAATAGCGTTGGGCTCACCATGTAAAAAACGAAGTTGCGCGTCGAAGGAGGCGTGGTGCCGAAAGGCAGCATCATCGTTTCGCGGATGCCCGCCGCTGGCGGCGGATAGCTTCCACCGTTGATGCCGACTGACGCCTGAGTCGTGCCAAAATCATTCAGGTCCAGCGTGCCGGTCAGTCCCGTACCCGTGCCCGCACTCATTAGCTGGCCGACGAAGTCTTCCCTGTTAGCGTTGGCACCAGCCGCGTCCGTTCCGGCGAGCCTGAAGGCATAGCTGCCTGTAAGGGTCGTATCCACAAATGGACCGCCCTGTGAGGGTAGCAGCAATCCATGCGCTGAAACGCCGGAAGTGGTCTCCTGGAGCACCGCATTCGATGAAGAGATGATGTAAAACACATAGTTGTGCGAGCCAACAGAGAGCGTTCCTCTGCCGCATGCATCGAGCATGTAGGAGCCGGTAAGCGTGCCGACCGTAGAAGTCACTGCACCTGCGTTATTCTCGTCGATTGACGCTGTTCCGATCGTACCCGTTGATCCGCTGCTGGACGCCGTAAAACTTCCCAAATCGCCAATCACTCCTGCCGCGGATGATCCAGAAGTTTGGTAGGCCGCCAAACCGTTTAGCGCACTCACCCCCCACCCGCACGTGGAACTGTTTTGCTGAATGTAGGCATCGCCCTGCAGGATCGAAGGCGACGGCGTATCAATTTCGATAAATTTCGCGCGGCCGGCGGAAATTGGGTAGAAGCTGAAGGAGAGGCCATTCAATACCATGGTGCCGCGACCGTTTGCGCTCACCGAATAGCTCGTGCTGGCAATCGCCGCCTGTGATGGGGCCGAGCCCGTGATGTTTGTGTCGATTTCGCCGGCCACGGTGCCCGGCGTAGTGGAACCGGCGGCAATGCTGCCGTGTCCGTTGGCCACAAAGTCTCCGATGTTCGATTGGGACGTCCCTGCGGCGGTTATCCCCGAAAAATCAAAGGAATACGTGCCGGACAAGTTTGCCGTCCCGGCGCTGAACACCGATTGGCTTTGCGACAGCATCTCGCCGCCCGCAATAGTGGGAGCGGACGTAGACCCGGGAGCGCTGAACTCGATCATTTGCGCTTGGTTAACGGAAGGCTGGCTCGTGGAAAAAACCGCGATATTGAAATATGCGGTTGCGGGAGATCCGAGGGGGCAAGCCGCGCTCGTTCCTTCGCAGAATTGCATCGTGCCGCGTCCGTCGTCGCCGATGGAATAGGAGCCAGTAAACGAACGCTGCGTGATTACCGTGTTGGGAGTGCCGCCCTGATTGATGTCCTCAATACCGCTGAGCGAGCCTCCGCCCAGTGAAAAACTTCCCGTACGAGCCCAATACGCATGGGTCGGCAGCCTGCCCGTTGTTGAAAAAACATACGACCCACTCAAAGCTGCATTACCAAAAACCACGTTTATCGTGGTCGTCAGGGTTTGCGTGGCCTGCGCTTGCGACGTGGCGGTGATTGTCACCACTTGTCCAGGGGGAGGAACGAGGGCGGCAGTATAAATTCCCTGAGACGAGATGCTTCCCAGGTTGGTCGTGACGCCGGCGTTATTCTTATTCGAAACACTCCAATTTACGGGAACGAGCGCGCCGGTAGACGCTGTGGCGCTGCACGAAATCTGACCGCCGGACGAAACTTTAGTCGCCACGGCAAGATGTGTGTCAACACACGTAACGTTGGTAATGGCGGTTGGAGGCAAAAGCGTAAGGCTCTGCGTTGCAGTCAACGTGGATTGTACTTGCGAGGTGGCGGTGATCGTCACTACGTTCGAAGTGGTGTTCGGGATCGTCGCCGGCGCCGTGTACAAACCTCCGGCCGTGATCGTGCCGGTGCCGGTGCCGCTGACGCTCCAGTTCACAAGTGTACTGCTGAGGTTGATGACGCTGGCAGTGCATTGCGAGGTTCCCAGCAGGGTAACGTCCGTAGGCGTGCAGGACACGGTGATGGTCGGAGTCGTTGCCGTAGTGCTCGAACCGCAAGAGCTCAGAATTCCGACTGCTGCAAGTAACCCGAAACAGAGTAAAAGACGTTCCCAGCGCACCTTGCCACACCCCAAGTGAAAATTTGACTCAAGCACTAGAAATCCCCCCGCCCGTTTCACGCTGATTTGCTTGGGGAATGTACGGCTCCCCGGCACCGGCAGGCTTACGCGCACCCGCATTCGCACACCCGCAACCATGTGGTCGCACTTTAATTAAAAAACTGGACTGAAACTCATTCCCCGCGAGGCATAGATGCTCTGCAGCACCATAGTGTCGCCTGCACAAAAGCGGAATGTGACAATAGACCGTCGCCCCCTGATAAAGTCAAGAGAATTCCAAATTTCTCCCGGCGTCGCTGCGGTGTCTTGCCGCGCCCAGCCATAAACACGCTGCGCAATGTACGTGGTCCTGTCATTCCGAGCGAAGCGAGGAATCTCTCTTAGATTTAGACATAGAAAAAAAAGAGGGAGAGATTCCTCGCTTCGCTCGGAATGACAGAGCTTGAGTTTTCCGCAACGTGTTAGACCCCTCGCGGCAAAACGAAGGAACGATTCTAGACTATAGAAGCGCGGTTGAACACCAGCAAACCGCTGGCCAACAAAATTTAAAATCTGGGATGCAGGGGCCTTCGCGGAGTTCGTTCACCGAATATTCGCAAACCTGTAACCGCGTCGCAATGCGCCGCTCTCAAAGTACCGCTGGTCGCGCCAGCCCTCTGCGTCCCCAGAGCGGCGGCAATCCCAGCTTCCCGAAGAAGAAAGGTGATTCACCTTATGTTTAAGAAAGCCGCAGCAATGAGCCTCGCAGTGGCCATGATGGCCGCTCCCATGTTTGCCAATGAGGGCGATGTGCCGAAAGGCGTGCCCCGCTTGGACCACGTGTTTGTAATCATGATGGAGAATCATGCGTACGGCCAGATCGTCGGCAATCCGAGCGCGCCATTCACCAACAAGCTGATGCAATCGGCCAACGCAGCAAATAATTATTTTGCTGTCGGACATCCGAGCCTCACGAATTACCTGGAGGTCGTTGGCGGATCAAACTTCGGAGTTGAAACAGATAACTCGCCCGACTGGCACAACACCAATTGCTTCACGAACCTCGCGTCAGGAACCGTGGCCACGGACAATCCCGCCAGCCCCAACGTCTGCCCAATTTGGGGAACCGGAACCGACGGCGCAACGCCCGTCTTTGACTTTACAAACGAAACCGCTCCGCCCTCCATTACGGAAGTTACGAACGTCGATGGCGTTAAATCTTTTCCGGCGGCGAAAAATATTTCCGGCAAGACGATTGCCGATCAGCTCGACGAACACGGCATGAGCTGGAAGAGCTATCAGGAAAGCCTGCCCGCGGCCGGAGCCGATGGCGTCAACAATTCCGACGGGTACTTTTCAAATTTACTTTCGATCACCAGCGTGCTGCCGGCCGAGACGCAAACGCTGATTAACCTCTACGCCGTGAAGCACAATCCCTTTGCCTACTTCCAGAATATCCAGCAGGGCAACGACGCCGACAGCAGCCTGAAAAATATGGTTGGCTTTGAAGGAAAGCGTGGACTCTTTGAAGACCTGGAGTCGGGAAAGGTTCCCAATTACTCGTTCATCGCTCCGAACCAGTGCAACGATCAGCATGGGCGCGGCAATGCCGGCCCTGTGTGCGATTTCGATCCGTCGACGCTGGGCACGCAAGTTGGACTGAATCCCGCGTTGATCTATCAGGGCGATCTGACGCTTCGCAATCTGGTGAAGGCCATTCACGCTTCCCCAGCATGGAGCGAAGGCCACAACGCGATCGTGATTTTGTGGGACGAAAACGATTACAGCGCCACGCCAAACGTGAACCAAGTGCTGCTTATCGTGGACACCAATTACGGTGCGAAGGGCGTGCAGAGTTCCCAGTTCTACACGCACTTCTCGCTGCTTAAAACCATCGAAGGCGGATTCGGGCTTCCTTGCTTGAACCACGCTTGCGATGCTGATACCAAGGTCATGTCCGA
>DASRQU010000136.1:0-10533 GCA_035696345.1 Candidatus Acidiferrales bacterium | reverse complement strand
AACGGTGTCATAGCACGCTTGCGCAGCCAGCATGGTTTTAAAATCTCAAAGTACAGCTGGCACGACTTGCGCGGGAGCAAACCCGGGAACGCCAATCTCCTGATTGGCGTTTTGACGTGCGCCAATCAGGAGATTGGCGTTCCCAGAAAAAACCTGCAATTACGTGAGCTGTGTAAATTACGTGGGGAAATTCGCGGGCACGTTTTGAAACGATTCCGGCGGGCAGGTCCCTCCATAACAAAGTAAACCCTGCGCTTTCAGGGAACTTTCAGGGTGCGCGAACTATAGTGCGCATTGCCGCCAATCATTCGAACATCGGGAAGAAGATTGTTTTGCCATGTTCGCATAGGTTTGATAACGTCTTGGCACCATTTCAGTGGGGAACTGGATTCGCTCAAAATCCTGCATTTATGCGCAGAGTTGTGCCGGGGATTTTGTTTACAAACATTCGCTTCAGGTGATTTGGTTTTCAGTAGGACAGGCTTCAGCCTGTCTGGTTTTGGTTTGGTTTGAAGTTTTGAGTTGGTTTGGTTTTAGATTGTAAAGAAGTCAAAGGCGGACAGGCTGCCCTTCGGAAAGCTCAGGGTAAAAAGCCTATCCTACGCAAGACTGGTTCAATTCAATTTAAGGAGAAAAAATCGATGAAGGTTTCAAGATTTGCAAAGCTTGCGCTTGCGTCGTCCCTCGTATTGTCGGGCGCGTGCGTACTGGCGGGCTCGCCCGCCGGCGGCTACCACCTCACCAAGACCGTGACCTACACTGCCGCGCCCGGACTCGGCGCCACCAGAGAATATTTTGACTACGTGATTCCCGATCCGACGTCACGGCGAATGTTCTTTACGGAGGGGACGGCCGTCCACGTGGTGAACGCCGACACCGGAGAAAAGATCGGCACAATTACCGGAGACTGGAAGCGCGTTCACGGCGTTGCGCTGGTGCCGGAACTGAACAAGGGCTTCATCACGGATGGCGACGATGCATCAGTCATCGTGTTCGACCTCAAGACGCTGAAGCCCACCAAAACAATCAAGGCGGAAGACGACGCGGACTGGATTCTTTACGACAACGCGTCCAAGAAGATTTTTGTTTTTAACGGCAGCCAAAAGACTTCGACGGTTATTGATCCCGTCAAGGAAGAAGTGATCAAGAGCATTCCACTGGGCGGCGCGCCCGAACAGGCCTATGCGGATGGCAAAGGCATGATCTATGACACGCTGCAATCCTCGAATGAAATCGTAGCGATCGACACGAAAGATATGGTCGTGAAGTCGCGCTTCCCCACTGCCCCTCTGGGCGCTCCCACTTCCATCACCATGGATCGCAAGACGCGCCGCCTGTTTGTTGGCGGCCGCAATCCTAAAATGCTGGTGATGATGGATGCGGACACGGGAAAGGTAATCGGCGAGCCGTTCCCAATTGGCGATCGCGTCGATGCGAACGTATTTGATCCTGCAACCAACATGGTGGCGGCAGCAACGCGCGAGGGCACGCTGCACATTTTCCACGAAGATTCGCCGAGCAAGCTGACCGAAGTCGAAACCGTGAAAACGCAGTTCGGCGCAAAGACAATGGGCCTGGATCCAAAGACCCACAAGCTATTCCTCACCACATCCGATTTCGGTCCGGCGCCGGCGCCCACGGAAAAGCAGCCCAATCCGCAGCCTGTGGCCACGCCCGGAACGTTTCGTCTGTTGATTTACGAAAAGTAGTCGCCCGGTTTCAGATATGTGGAAAGAGATTTGAATTGAAAGGGAGGCTCAATGAAACGAATGAAATCAGTGTTCAGCGTTGCCCTCCTGATCCTCGCGGCGGCCGTCATGGCCTCCGCGCAGGGTCAGGTTACGGCGGTACGTGCAGGAAAAATGTTTGACCCGAAGTCTGGAACGAATTTATCCAATCAGGTCATTCTAATCTCCGGCGACAAAATCACCGAAGTTGGTCCAGCGGACAAAGTAAAAATTCCGGAAGGCGCAAAGGTTATCGACCTGAGCCAGTCCACGGTATTGCCGGGATTGATCGACGGCCACGTGCACCTGACGGACATTCAAGGCGGACTGCAACACCAGATGATGGTGGCACTCTTCAGCGCAACCTCCAGCTTGAATGCAGGATTCACAACGCTCGTCGCGATGGGTTCGCACGGAGGCGGATTTGCCGACGTGGAACTTAAGAAGGCCATTCAGAGCGGCCTGGTGAAAGGTCCGCGCATTATTACCGCGGGACCGATCGTCAACATCACCATGCCGGAAAATGTAACGTTCCCGCTCATGAGCACGCCGATGGAACCGGACATCGAAGTCAGCGGGCCGGATCAATTCCGTAACGCTGTGCGCGAACTCGCCAAGTACGGCGCGGAACACGTGAAGATTCACACCACGGGCCCGTTCTATTTCGATAAGGACGGCAAGATGTATAACCAGCCGCTGCCGACTCGAGAAGAGCTTGCTGCCGTGATCGACGAAGCGCATCGCCGCGGGATGTGGGTTGCCTCACACACCTACGGTGGCGAAGGCCTGAAGATGGCCATCGATCTGGGCCTCGACAACATTCAACACGCAACAGCGGCCGATGACGATGACATTCGCGCCATCGTTCAGAAGCACCTGCCCATCACTTCAACTTTCCTCGACCACCGCCAGGACGAACCAGGCGATCTGCAAAAGTGGGCTCCGTACAGCCGCTATCGTCTGATGGAAGTCACCTGGAAGAAAATGCTGGCAGCGGGCGTAGTGCTCGGCTGGGGCAGCGGTTCCGCACCGCCGCCAGGACGCGTTTACAACACCGCTTGCAACTGCTCGCACGGCGTGCAAGGTGAGCAATTCCCGCTGCTCGTAAGCTGGGGTGCAAGCCCGGTGTACACGCTGCGCATGGCGACCACGGTGAATGCCGGAATTATCCGCATGTCGGATAAGCTCGGCACGATCGAAAAGGGCAAGTTCGCTGACATCATCGCCGTTTCCGGCGATCCTTTGCAGGACATTTCACAAATGCAGCACGTGAAATTCGTGATGAAGGGCGGCGACGTGATCAAGAACGATGTGGCGATGGCCGGCGCAATGTCCGGTAATTAGCATTAGAAATATCTGGCGATCGTAACGGCAGGGACCCTTTGATTTTTAAAGGCCATTCTGCCGTTACGGTTTGCCGGAGTTAAGTCCTCCGTGATTTTCTCGCCTCGAACCAATTTTCCTTTTGTGATCTTAACTTCGGTTTTAAAATCTTCAGGGATGACGCTTAAATTGAATCCTGAGGCTTGTGTACTATTGAGGGCTGAGCGCGCGCAATCTATCGGCGCGTTCTTGCAATTCTTCTACCCAAGATGCCGCCAACTCCGGCACGCAAGATAATTCTAAGGTCGCGGCCAGATCCAGTTTCATGTGGTGGAGAATCTGGTTCGCACGCGCGACGGTCCACTCTGGATTGGGACGGTCGATCAGAGTGACAGGCATCTCGGCTTCGACTTCCCCTTCTTCCTCTACGCGAAAATACCAGCCCGTGCGTCCATTGCGCACAACGAATCCTGTCAGTTCGTGCATGCGCCAGCGCCGCGCAAGCTTCCAGCAGGGTTGCCGCGGCTGGCTCACCCGAACCTTCACGGCACCGATCCGGAACGAATCGCCGATACAAACTAATTCTTCGTTCAGGCCGGAGATCGTAAAATTTTCGCCGAAAGCGCCGTGCGGCATTTCGGGCAACTGCAATTCCTTCCGCCATTTTGGATAATGATCAGCGCTGTAGGCGAGTACGGCTTTGTCCGGACCACCGTGATTTACCAGGTCCGCCTGGCCGTCTCCATCCACATTCGTCATGCTGACGTGCACGGGACCGCGGACAGGTATTTTGAAAAATCCAGTGGTCCAGGGCTTGTCGTGGATGTCGGCGGCGTTCTGATGACCAAGATTGCGGATCGCCCCGATTTGAACGGATTCGAGAACCGCTTTAGGAATGGAAAAGATGCTATTCATACTACGGATAATGTATCACCGATTCGAATGGTTCCGGTCTGGATCACCGACGCGTAGACTCCTACCTTTGCCGCATTGTAATTGGCAGCTGTCTTCAAAACCCCCGTATCTTGCGGCAAATCGGCCTGGCTCAGCGTGGTCATCACGCAGCGCGGGCACGGTCCATTTATTTTGATCAGCACTTCGGGTCCGATGGCGATCACTTTCCCTATCCAGTCGTTCTCCACGAATCCTTTCTGATCACCGGTGTCAGCAATGATGTTGGGGCGAAAACGGCGCGGCTCGAAACGGCTGCGCGGGCTGAGTTCGCGCAGCCGATCGAGAGTACCTGTGGTGAGCACGTGGAGCGTGGCACAATCGAAGAAGGTTCCCTGAGGCATTGCTTCGTCGGTTACAACATCGCGGTTCGAAAGTTCTTCCATGTCCGGCCAATACTCTTCCAATTGCGGGTCCTGCGGAGGCGCTGCCAGCAAGGTGACGGACCGGCCCAGCCTGGCGGAAAGCGTGGCCGAAAAATCGGCCATCGTGCTGACGGCTGCACCTCCGTCAGGAAGAGTTACGCGAACCGGAGGCATATCGGCTCCAGACTTGGGCGAATCCGTATACGTAGCGTGATAGCTGAAGAGATTCGGCCATTTGCGCGGATTTTTTGCGCTCACTATCTTTCCGGTTTCCGTATCGCGCAACGCGTAAGACCTGTCACCACACAGCCCGCTTCCAGTGACCTCCGCCGCGTTCAGAGCCTCCCCCATCATGGACTTCACGGGATAGCGGTGGAGACTGGCCAATACGCCCAAGTTATTCATCATGCTGCTCCGCTCGTAGGGTTCAGCCGCCCTTCCGCGATCGGTGCAATCGCGGAAGGAGTTGAAACTGTTTGCCCCATGGTAGTTTCTTCCAGTACTTTGCGTATGCCGTCCATTTCTGAGTGCGAGCGGCTACGCATTGAAACCATCACGATACCGGCGATGATATACGCCAGGAAAATGTAAGGGAAATAATTCAGGGGCGCTGCGGGAACCGGATACACCGTGCCTACGATCGGCACCAGCAGTAACAATAGTGAAATAACGGCAACGGCGACGTGGTGCGGTTTCAATTCGCCAATCTTCTTCAGGTAAAACGGCGTCGCCAGTGAAATTAAAACGTACGCGCCGCAGAATCCCATGGCGCCGAATAATCCGGCATCATTGAAAGCGTCGAACGGCGCCATCTGCCATCCGCCTACGGCTGCATACGAAAGCAGGATGAAACTCGTGGGAATCAGAAACTGAATCGCGGCGAATAAAGAGATGGCGATGTGCGGGGTGAGATTTTCTTTATGCGAGCTGCCGATGGAAACGGGAAATAATCCGTAACGTCCCATTGTAAATAAAATGCGCGCGCCGGCATTGAGGCAGGACAGCGCGAGGGCGAAGAAACTGATCATCGCGCCCATCGAAATTAAAACGCCCATCCACTTCACGCCGAGATTTGCGCTGAGCGTGGAGAGCGGCGCATCGAGTTGATCGAGTGGCGGAGTGCTTCCTGCGAGCGCGTGCGTCTCAACGTACGTGATGAAAACGAAAAAAGTGCCGGTGAGCAGCAGGCTAGCGATCACCGCGCGAGGAATGGTTTTCAATGGCTCGCGCGCTTCTTCACCGAACGCGGTGGCACATTCAAATCCCACGAGGCTGAAGATCGCCACCACTACGCCCAGGCCGATGTCTTTCAATCCGTGGCCAACCGGATGAAATTGTGCGGGATCCGCGACACCCGTTTTGCCGAGCGCAAGGAATGCGAGCATCACAATGAGCAGAACGGAGATGCCTTCAAATACAAGCATCAGAATTGTGGAAAAAGTAATATCTTTATATGCCAGGAACCACGCAGCCAGAGCGCAAATCGCAAAAAGCGTGATCGATGGATGCGATAGATATCCGCTCGCACCTGTTAGCCCGAGGAGTTTGGTTGCGAAGTGCGTGAAGCCGGTGACGCCGGCGATCCCGATAAACATGTAGGCCCAGATCAGGCACCAACCAGAAATGCCACCTGCTTTCGGACCAAGTCCCTTAACGGTGTATTCATACATGCTGCCCGCTGAAGTGTAGCGGCGGCTGAATTGGTTAAGGCTGAAGGCAACAAAGAGCAACATGATCGTGCCAAACAGATAACAAAGCCAGCCTGCCGTGCCAGCCGTGCCAAACATTAAGGGAACGATCAGCGCGGCGGTCATGCTGGGAGAAATCAGCGCGACCGCTTGAGCCAGAATTTCCCAGAAGTTCAGCGCATTGAATTTTAGTTTTGTGTGGGTCTTTTTCATTACCTCTTCGTGACTGGTTGCTGCTTCGCTCATGGTGTCTCCCCCTGGATAGCGGCGTGAATGAGCGCGTGTCAGACCTCGCCATCACGCAAGCATCGCTTGTCGTTATTTTGGAAACAGCCCAACTTCACGGTGGGGGTAAGACTCAATTCATCAGCGTCAAACTTGCAAAACAACTACCGACAGGGCGACGGCTCAGCATTCTTGGCGAGCGAAAAAATATGTTACAGGCCTATTCAGGGCATTCGCGGCCAGACCTCATAGGCTCGAATCGCCTTCTGCAAAGCGATCCGAAACTTCTCGTCCTCAAAGTACGCACGGCCCCGATCTTTGTCCAATCGAATATTTCAATAACTTCGATATCGATTGGATAACTCCAAGGCAGGGTGTCCGCTGGTGTTCGGAGAGTTGCGCGATCACACGCGCATTTCTTCCGCACGCACCTTGTTTCTCCCGGGAAAAATGTTATGCGGGCAGTTCGTCGCTCTTCGGAAAACCGTGCTGCTCGCGGCCATAATCGCCGTCGTAATGTTTTGAAGTTTTGAAAAGTTCGTAGCGTCCGTCGGACGCGACGGAGCGGACGCGTTCGCGCAATGAGGCCATTTCTTCTTTGCTCATGGGTTGAAATCCGCGCGCAACGCCCAGATTTTGCTCCAGCACTTCCAGCGAATCCATTCCGCTGATGGTCGTGGCGACCGGCAAACTCATCGCGTAACGCAACCCTTCCTGTGCCGTGATTGCGCCGTGCTTTACGAATTCTCCGCCGCCGCCCAGACTTTTCATGCCCAGGGGCGCGACGCCCTGGCGAATGGCTTCGGGCAGCACTTGCGTTTCAAAACTACGAAATGTGCTATCGAAACAGTTCAGCGGCATTTGCACCGTATCGAAAGGAAATCCGTGCGAGAGCATGCGCAAGTGAATCGCGGGGTCTTTGTGCCCTGTAAATCCCACGAAGCGCACCTTGCCCTGTTGTTTTGCGGCTTCCAGCGCTTCGATCGCGCCGCCGGCGGAAAAATACAAATCCGGCTCATTGTAATAAATCACTTCGTGGATCTGCCAGAGATCCAGATGGTCCGTTTGCAAGCGACGCAGGGATTCCTCCAGCATACGCAGGGCTACGTCCTTGCCGCGGCCGTGCGTGCAAACTTTCGTCATGATAAACGCGTGGTCGCGCTTGCCCTTGAGCGCTATGCCCATTCGTTCTTCACTCATTCCGTCGTGATAATCCCACGCGTTATCGAAAAAATTGATCCCCGCATCCATGGCCCTGCTCACGAGTTCGTTGGCTTCCGCCTGATCGCGGGTCGAGCCCAGGTGGTAACCGCCAATGCCAATCGCGGAAACTTGCGCTCCCGTTTTGCCGAGCGCGCGCTTCGGCACCAATTCGCGGGAATTTTTCTGCGGCTGCTGCGCCGCGCAAAACACATTTGGAGTTATGGAAGAAGCAGTGAACACCGAAGCCCCCTTTACAAAATCTCGCCTCGAGATTTTATCGTCTTTCATCCCAGTCTCCCAGTGTTTCACTGCTTTTCTTTTTCGCGAAATGGATGACCGGTATTTTTCTGCTCAGCCATCATGTCTTTCACTTCGGCGCTTTGGTCGTCCAGAATAAAATCGTGAGCGATGCGCGCCTCCGGATTGTCAAACTTCAGGGAGACTTTATAGAGTTCGTACCGGCCATCGGCCGAGACTTGCTTCACTTTGTCACGCACGGCCTGCATTTCTTCGGCGGACATTGGCTTGAAATTTGACGCGATCGCCAAATTCTGCTGAAGGACGTAGGCCTTTTCCATTCCGGTGATCGTGGTCGTCACGGGAAGGCTCATGGCATACCGCAGAGATTCGTCGGCAGTAATCAGGCCCTTCATAATGGGCTCGCCATGTCCACTGAAGGGTTTCATTCCGAGGGCCGCCATTCCCAAGCGATTCACTTCGGGCAAAACTTCTTTTTCGAAGCTGCGGAAGTTTCCGTCGAAAGCATTTAACGGCATTTGCACGGCATCGAAGGGAAATCCGGTTTTTAACATCTTGACGTGAATTGCCGGATCCTTGTGTCCCGTGAATCCAACGTAGCGGACTTTGCCCTGCTCCTTCGCTTTCCGCAGCGCCTCAGCGGCGCCTCCCGTGCGAATGAACAATTCGGGATCGTTGTCAAACGTGACGCCGTGAATCTGCCACAAATCCAGATGGTCTGTCTGCAGGCGGCGAAGCGATTCATCGAGCATCTTCATTGCAAGCGACGCGTCGCGGCCATGCGTGCAAACTTTAGTCATAAGAAACACTTTGTCGCGGCGGCCCTTCAGCCCTTTTCCCATCCAGAGTTCGGTCTGGCCTCTGCGATATTCCCAGCAGTTATCGAAAAAAGTGATTCCGCCGTCGACTGCTTGCTGCACAAGCTCAACCGCGGATTTCTCATCGTCCGCATCGCCCAAGTGATGGCCGCCAAAACCGAGGGCAGAAATTTTCTCGTCGTGCTTGCCAAATTTTCGATACGGCATGGAGGGGCCTGAATTGGATTGCGTATTGGGAGGAGTCGTCGCCATGAACCACCTAAGTAAATTAGTCACCGCTGCGGAGCGACTAAAGTCTTTGTCAAACCATCAGGCTAGGCTGAAGAAACGAGCGTGGAAATCCCCCGCAATCCGTACTTGCGAATGGATAATCGTGTACACGTTCGTAGGGGAGCCGAAGCGGCCAGAATTTTTCGTAGGGCTTTATTCGCGTTCCTAAAACAAGAATGCCACGAGTTGCCGTGTTGGGAACATGGCTTCGTGGTGGACATCGGCCGTCCAAAAAGACAACTGCCCGTCCGAGGAGGTACGGACGGGCAGTCGCCTAGTTTGGGGTATTACTGAACTACCACTGCATCTTCAGAGCAAACTGAATTTCTCTCGCTGGCGTCTGCAGGCTCGCGGGAGACGTGATATTTCCAACGCCCGCGTACGAACCGTCAGAGTTAATTAATCCAGAATTGGTGTCGCCGCTGTTTGGCTGCGGCGGGTTGAAGTTGGAGTGGTTGAAGATATCAAATATTTCCGCGCGGAACTGGATGTTGAACTGTTCCGAAATGCGCGTGATCGGGAAAATCTTGTGAACGGAGAAGTCTACGTTCACAAAGTTAGGACCATTGATCGTGTTGCGGCCGACGTTAAGCGGCAACAGGTTGGCGCAGTACGTTCGGCCGGAAGGAGCAGCGGGTATGGATGTGGGTTTGCCAGTTGCGCCCACCAGTCCCACCTTCGAGAAACCATTGCATCCGTACGGCAGGCTAGCAAGCGCCGACGTAGGCACAGACGGTTCCGTGAAGCAATTTTGATTGAGGAACCCAACCGTCGGTCCGCCTACCTGGTAATTAATCGGGTTGCATCCCGCAACCCTCACCAGCGGGCCATAAGGATCTGCCCCGCCGTTGCTCAAACCGAGGGGATCTCCAGTGTTGGTTACCGTGGTCGGAGTGCCGCTGTTGTACGAGACAATTCCGCCGAGTTCCCAATTTGCGAGTGTCTCCTTCATCACGCCGTTCCACGATTTTGGAGTCGGAATCGTGTACAACGCGTTCAGAGAAAGCGTGTGAGTAATGTTGAAATCAGACGGCCCGTAGAACGCTTTCGGCAACCACCAGATCGGCGAGTTGATGCCGTTAGCAAAGGTATCCCCAGCGACCGTCTGCGAGTCATCGTCCTGCGACTTGGAGAAGGTGTAAGCGAGTTGGAACTGGAAGCCGTGGGCAAACTTCTTGTCCAGGTTCAAGTTCAAGCCGTGGTAATTCGAGCCAGTGTTCCAGAAGATATAGCGAACAACGCCGAGCGACGGATTGACAGTCGCGCCGGCCTGCGGGAACAGGTAGCCGAATTGAGTCTTGATCGCCGGGGTTGCTGTGCTCGGAGCTCCGACCATGTTGCCATCGTCACCGCGCATCAGCAGGTGGACACCGTGTGAGCCAACGTAACCCAACGTCACCGACATGTCGGTCGTTAGTTGACGTTGCACGGACAGGTTCCACTGCTCGACATAGCTGCGCTTAGGAGCACCCTCGATCGTGGACATCGCCAATTTGCTCGACGTTGAACTGACCAACTGTGCGCCGCCCTCAAGTGCCTGGAACGGTCCGGTGAAACCCGGTTGCGTCGGGAAAGTGGCATGAAAGTTATCCACTGAACCGCTCGTATTGACGCTCTTGAAGATTAGGAACGGGGCAGCTTGATTTTGCTGCAGCAGGAAGTAGCCCGCGAACGGATCTACGTCATAGAGACCGACGCTGCCGCG
>DASRQU010000135.1:0-18321 GCA_035696345.1 Candidatus Acidiferrales bacterium | reverse complement strand
TCGCGCGTGGCGCTTCCGCATCCAACTCCCCCTTACGGCCATCCTGCCAATATGGCAGGTATTGAACATGGCAACGGCCTGCGAATTCAATTCAGCGAAATCGAAAAGCGATACGGCATGCGCCTCGCGCTGCGCGGAATTTCTCTGGAAATTTCGGCAGGTGAGTGTGTCGCGCTAGTCGGGCACAACGGCTCGGGCAAAACCACGCTTCTCAAAATCGTCGCGCAATTAACCAAGCCGTCGCGCGGCCGGTTGGCATTTTTTTCTGGAGAAAATTCCGTTCCGCTCGAAGAAGTCAAAAGCCGCGTGGGCATGGTCGGGCACAACACGCTGTTGTATGAAGAAATGACCGCCGAAGAAAATCTGGTCTTTTTTGCAAAATTATTTGGCCTGGCGAATCCCGCGGAAGTCGCGCGGCAGGCGTTGCAGCCTGTGGGCCTTTCAAAACGCGCCTCGGACGTCGTACGAACATTTTCGCGCGGCATGCGCCAGCGGCTTTCCATCGCGCGCGCATTGCTCGCTTCGCCCAGATTGCTGCTGTTTGACGAAGCCGGCACCGGGCTGGATCCCGAGGGGCAGCACTGGCTGGGAACGACGATTACGCGCCTGCGGGACTCGGGCTGCACGATTTTGATGAGCACACATGGCCGGAACGAAACGCAAGAAGCCGTGACTCGCGCGGTTCGTCTCGAAGATGGACACATCACGCACGATTCGGGCGCGGGCGGCAATCCGAATGAAGTGCTGGTGATGGCCGCAGTGCGCGAGAGCGGGGAAGAGGGCCGCGGATGACGCTCGTGCGCGCCACTGGCATCATTCTTGCCAAAGAACTCCGCACCGAGTTCCGCTCGCGGCAATTGCTGGGCACGACCGCCGTGTTCGTGCTGATTGTCATCGTGTTGTTCAGCTTCACGTTCAATCCAACTTCCATGGAGTCGCGCCGCTTCGGGCCGGGCCTTTTGTGGCTCGCATTTTTATTTGCGGGCTCGCTCATGCTGCAATCTTCTTTTTTGCGCGAGCAGACAAATGACACGCTGGCCGCGCTGCGCCTCGCTCCCATCGAGCCGTTCAGCATCATCGCGGGAAAAATGGCGGCCAACTTTTTATTTCTGATGCTCGTCGAAGTGATTTTATTGCCGGTGTTCGCAGTTCTGTACAACGTGGCGATCTTGCCCGTGCTGCCGCAACTGCTTCTGGTGTTGTCGATGGGCACGATCGGCCTTGCCGCAACGGGCACGGTGTTTTCAGCCGTTGCCGCGCAAGCGCGCTTGCGCGAACTGCTTTTGCCGCTGTTGTTACTACCCGTGTTGGCTCCTGTGCTGATTGCCAGCACCGAAGCCACCATCGGCGTCCTGCAAGATCCATCCGAATTGTCGCTCGTCTGGCTGACATTTCTGGCATGCTTTGACGTGATCTTTTTGACAGCGGCATGGATGGTCGGCGAATATTTGTTGGAGGAATGATATGAGTTCGCGGACGCAGACGTTACAAACTCTTCCCTCAACACGTCCGGCAATCTCCGTGCCGTCGGTGGTGCTCATGTTTGCGCTGCTCGCAGCGGCCAGCTACGGCGCGCTGATCTGGGCGCCCGAGGAACGCACGATGGGCATCGTGCAGCGCATTTTTTATTTTCACGTGGCCAGCGCATGGTCGGGATTCGTCTCTTTTATCATGGTCTTCATTGGCAGCGTCTCCTACCTGCGCACCCGCGCGCTGAAGTGGGATTGGCTCAGTGTAGCGTCCGCCGAAGTCGGCGTCGCATTTTTCACGGTCGTGCTGGTCACCGGCCCTATCTGGGCGAAGCCTGTGTGGGGAATCTGGTGGACATGGGACGCACGGCTCACTTCTTCATTCTTATTGTGGGTTTTGTTCGTTAGTTATCTGGTATTGCGCTCGCTCGTCGAGGAACCGGAACGCCGCGCGATGGTTTCCGCGGTGTTCGGAATATTCGCGGCGCTCGATATACCGCTCGTTTATTTTTCGATCTGGTGGTTTCGCACGCAGCACCCGCAGCCGGTGATTGGCGATGGCGGCAAGCTGGACTCGCGCATGGGCTGGGTACTCCTGCTCACGTGGGCGGCAACTTCTGGAGTAATGATCGTCTTGATCCGCCTGCGCTATCGCCTGGAAGCGCTTCGTGCCGCTGTGGACGCGCTGCGTATGGAGTCCGCGCGAACCGGCGATTGAGTTGCGTAGGCTTCAGCGTGCGCGCTATTTTGATGGTCTGTCGAGCGACCGTAGTTAAAATCGCGCAGCTTGCCCTTCGGAACACTCAGGGTAAAAAGCCCGCGCCACAGAATTAGATTGGGAGATAACACATGAAGAACCTAAACTTTCTGACCGCAGCCTACATCGCCATTTGGCTGATCTTCTGCGGCTACGTCCTGTCTGTAGCGCGACGCATGTCGCAGCTCGGAGAAGAGTTGCGCCGTCTGAAGCAGGACGGAAAGTGAATGACGGCTGTTTGAGTAGCACAGGCGCTCTTGCCTGTGTGGGTTTCGCAAAGTGCACACAGCCATGAGTGGCTGTGCTAGCCGACGATTGATCGCCACTTTAAAAGTTCGGGACGAAAACTCACGGTGACTGAAAAGAGAAAAATCGGCGTAGTCCTGTTCCAACTTGGCGGCCCTGACTCCGCCGACGCGGTGGAGCCGTTTCTCTACAATTTATTTTGCGATCCGGACATTATCAATTTTTTTGGCGCATGGTTTGCGCGGCGGCCTCTTGCGCGCTACATCGCTCGCAAACGCGCGGCCGACGTAAGTAAAAACTACGACGCGATTGGCGGTCACTCCCCAATCCGCGTACTCACCGAACGCCAGGCGCGCGCGTTGGAAAAAGCTCTCGCCCCGTTCTACGACGCGAAATGTTTTATTGCCATGCGCTATTGGAATCCGCTCTCCGCAGAAGCCGCCGCGCAGGTAAACGCGTGGAACGCGCCGGACCTCGTGCTGCTCCCGATGTATCCGCACTATTCTTTCGCCACCACATCGAGCAGCCTGAAAGAGTGGAAGCGCGTGTATCATCCAGGCGCGAACGGAAATGCGCCGCGCGAACACGTGATCGAAAAGTTTTTCGACCATCCTCTGTACATTCAGGCAGTCGTCGAAAAATTAAATTTATCGCTCACGCATTTCAACGAGCCAGACGGCGCGCACATCGTTTTCAGCGCGCACGGATTGCCCCTGAGCCTGATCGAGCGCGGCGACCCGTACGCGCGCCAGGTCGCGGACACCGTGAAACTGGTGATGGAGCGCGGCGGCTGGACAAATAAGCACACGCTGTGCTTTCAGAGCAAGGTAGGACGCCGCAAATGGCTTACGCCTTCCCTCACGGATACCATCGATTCGCTGGCCGCGGCAGGGGAAAAAAAACTTCTTGTCGTGCCCATTGCATTCGTCACGGAACACATCGAAACGCTTTCCGAAATTAATCTGGAAGCGCGCGAACAGGCCCGGCATCGCGGAGTCGAGCAATTTGAAATGATGCCCGCAGTCGGGGACTCGCCCACATTTATTTCCGCGCTCACCGAGCTCGTGCAGCGTTCTCTCGGCGAAAAATCCGAATAATATTAGAAGAATAAGTTTGCGAGGGCTGCCGATTTCGCGCGGATTCAATTATTTTGTCCGCACAAAAAAACATATCTGGTGCCGCTTGTTTGCTTGAGAATGCAAAAACGCCCTTTATTTATGCGATGTTTCTACGCATCGCCTCCGGCGATGCGGCGCGAAATGAAATTTTCTGCACAAAAATAAATAATCCTGAGCATAGGAATAACCTTGACATGAAGGCCCTCGCGGAAATATAAGAAGTTGTCGAGTTCATCCGTTTTTAGGCCCCTGTACAGCTATTGTCTCGATCTCTATTTTTATCGAGAGGATTCATAGCGAATATGGCCGATCCCTTAGACGTAAACGCTGCAGTTCCCCCGGCAGCGAAGCCAGTTGCAGCCGCACCAGCCAAGCCGCCCGCGGCAAAACCCGTGGCGAAGGCGAAAGAGAGCGCAGAGCCCCCGGATCCCATGCGGAGGCGCGTGATCTGGGGCATGCTTTTCGGTTACCTGGGCATCAATCTCCTCATGTTTTTGCGGTTTTTCTTCCCGCGCGCTTTGTACGAGCCCAACACGATTTTCAATATCGGTTATCCGGCAGATTTCTCGATTGGCATCGATCAACGTTACCTGATGACGAATCGCGCTTGGGTGGTTCGGGAACCGGACCGCATTTTCGTGATTTTCGCGCGCTGCACACACCTCGGCTGCACGCCGGAATGGAAGCCGGCGGAGAATAAATTCAAATGCCCTTGCCACGGAAGCGGTTATGACAGCGAGGGCGTGAATTTTGAGGGGCCGGCGCCGCGACCAATGGATCGCGCGCACATTGATATGGACCCGACAGGGAAGTTAATCGTCGACACAAGCAGGCTGTATATGGACGATCCGCGCGCAGGCGTGAATCAGTTCAACGACCCCGGCGCCTATTTGCCGGTTTAGTAGGACAGGCTTCAGCCTGTCGCACTTGTTTTTTATTGTATTCGGTATCTAAAAACCAGACAGGCTGAAGCCTGTCCTACTCGATCTCGGGACCTGGGACACACTCTCTAGGGGGCAAGGGATGGCCGAAGAAAACGGCGAAAAGAAGGGCACCGGGTTAATCGACCGTGTGCGACAGGACATCACCGATCTCAAGACCACGATCAAGGTAAAGGGGAAGGATGAACTTGAGGCCCTGAAAGAACCGGAAAAGAGCCAACTTTTCCGCTCCGTTTTCCGCGTCAAGCACGATGAGACTCCGCGTAACCGCGCCCTTTCCGTTCTCTCCAATGTTTTCTTTCACCTGCATCCGGCCAAGGTCAATCGCGACGCCGTAAAGTACAAATACACGTGGGGCATGGGCGGCATCACGTTCTACCTCTTTATCGTGCTCACGTTCACCGGCGTCCTGCTGATGTTTTACTACCATCCGAGCAAGGTGCAGGCCTTCCGCGACATTTTGTATCTGGAGAACGATGTTCCGTTCGGCAAGTTGCTGCGCAACATGCATCGCTGGGCCGCGCACCTGATGATCATCGCCGTGTGGCTGCACATGTTCCGCGTGTTCCTCACCGGCTCGTACAAGCGCCCACGTGAATTCAACTGGTGCATCGGCGTTCTTCTGATGGTCTTAACCTTACTGCTTTCGTTCACTGGATACCTGCTGCCTGACGATCAACTGGGCTTCTGGGCCGTCACCGTCGGAACCAACATGGCCAGAGCGACTCCATTGTTAGGCACCGAGGGACCGTTCGGCGCCATGCTGGGAATGTCGCCGTACAACGATGTGCGCTTCGCCTTGCTCGGCGGATCGATCGTGGACGCCAACGCGCTACTGCGCGCGTACATCTGGCACTGCATCGCGATTCCGCTGATCGCCAGCATCTTTATGGCGCTGCATTTCTGGCGCGTTCGCAAGGATGGTGGAATCTCCGGGCCCGCTCCAGTGATGCTCGAATCCGAAATCAAAGAAGAAAAGGGCCACAGGCCGGTAATTTTGCGCCCCAGTGGAATGGTTTAACAGGAAAACAGGGACAATTAAATTTGGGTGCAGGCACACCGGGCCAAAAGATCTGTAACAACGCAACAACAAACTAAACAGCGGGGTTTGAGGCCAATATGAACTGGCACCAGATGTGGGAAGTTGCATCCGCGCCGGATAACGTGCCGATCGTCGCACTACTTTTCCTGGTCCCCTTTTACGTTTGGTACGCCTTCAAACAGGCGGTCGACAACGATCGGCTCATCGATAAACTCTCTGCCGATCCAGCGCTCGCCAAAACCGAATACCGCAAGACGGAAGAGTGGCACCCCAAGTGGGAGCGCGAAGTCCACACCTGGCCGTACCTCATGCGCATTGAACTTGTTGCCGCCATATTAGTGACGGCTTTGCTCATGGTGTGGTCTATCACGCTGAGCGCGCCTCTCGAAGAGCCCGCGAATCCCAACGTCACGATGAATCCCGCGAAGGCCCCGTGGTATTTCCTGGGGCTGCAGGAAATGCTCGTCTATTTCGATCCGTGGATCGCGGGCGTGATCATGCCGACGCTCATCATTGTCGGCCTGATGGTGATTCCGTATATTGACGCAAATCCTCTAGGCAACGGTTATTACACCTATAAACAGCGGAAATTCGCCATCTGGACGTTTCTGTTCGGATTCATTGGTTTATGGGTCTTAATGATCGTTATAGGGACCTTCATACGAGGCCCTGGCTGGATGTGGTTCTGGCCAGGGCAAACATGGGACGCGCAAAGAGTAGAGTTCGCCGTGAACCGGAACGTCGATCAGATCTTCGGGATCAACGGGTCTTGGCTCGTCCACTTCATGCCGGCGTCGAATGCCAGCTACGCACCGATTCTGGCGCGGATCATCTTTGGAATCTTTCCGATGATCTTTTATTTTCTCGTGGCCGGATACTTTGTGCACCGGCTTGTGCTGCTCACCGATTTCACGAAAAAGATTTTCCAGCGTATGACGCTGTTGCAGATGGCCACAATGGAATTGTTTCTGGTTTTGATGCTGAGCTTGCCGGTAAAAATTCTGCTCCGGCTACTGCTGCGCATTAAGTACGTGTGGGTGACGCCTTGGTTCAGCATTTGATGACTCAGTATTTGTCGCAGCATTTCGCGTGTTTGAAGCGGACGAAGGAATTTGTGCCGAACAACGAACATGTTGTTCGCTTGCAGGCCGGGCTGACTGCCTGCCTGAATCAGAATAATAAGGAGGCACGGGGTGCCTGAGCTTCTTCCTCCTGATGATCCAATCACAAACCGGCCGATGGCCGGCTTGGTCCTGATCTCGATGTTCATCCTGATGCTGACCGTTGCCTGGTCGCTGTACGATGAATTTTACGGGCTGCGCCCTTGGCGCAAGTACCAGGGCGAGTTTTCGAGCGCGTACTCTTCGTATTTGGACAAAGAGTACAAGCAGCGCCGGACGGATGAGCAGAAGTTTTACTCGACGCCCGAATACACGAAGCTCATGGGCGACGTAAAAGCGGCGACCGACGCGGCGCGTCCGACGGATCGCCAGATCGGCGAGCAGATAGATTTGCTGGACCGCCAACGCGCTGCGATGACTGACGCGTTCACCAATTCGCGCGGCCTCGTCGGTTCACTCACCTATCAACTGGAACAAATCGACGAGAAAGATAAAAGCGCGAAGGAATCCAAGCTAAAAGATTTGAACGAAGCAAAAGCCCAGACCTATCCGGTTGTTTGGCCCGTAGAGGCTGGCAGTAACAAAACAGAGCAGCGACAATTTAATTATGAGCAGCTCAACGGATTGTTCGTCTCGATCATGCAATCGAAAGCCAAGCTCGTTGCGCAGCGCGGCGACGTCGATCAGCCCGCGAAGGATGCGCAAGACAAGCTGAACGCCTACGTAAAAGAACAACTCCCGGGACTTGCCGCGAAAGATTTATTTACGTTAAGCCAGAGCATGAAAACCATGGACGTTCACATTCGCCAGATCAACGTGAACCCCACGGGGACTTCGCTCAACAACCTTGGCGGCGCGGGCCTTGTCGATCGCTGCCAGTCCTGCCACCTGGGTACGGATCCGCTCATAGTTCCGGTCACCATGACCTTAACGAAAGCGGACCTCGGTATGGCAAAAAGTAATGAAGCACCTTTTACGAGCCATCCCGATCCGGACCTGATGAAATATCATCCGCTGGAAAAATTCGGCTGCTCGCCCTGCCACGGCGGAAATGGCCGCGCGCTGGACACGGTGGAAAAAGGGCACGGCCGCTACGAACACTGGCTATGGCCTTTGTATTACAAAGAAAACTTCAATGCCGGCTGCCAGCAGTGCCACGCGTCGGATATGGTCACCGAACACGCTCCCGTGCTGAACCGTGCCAAGCAGCTGTATCGCGAAAAGGGCTGCATCGGCTGCCATCGCTTCCAGGGATTTGATAATCAGGATGAAGAACTTGTCAGTGCGCGGCAAACGATTGCGCAACTTGAAAGTCAAAAAGAAGCCGATCGTCTGCAAGTCGCGCAGCTTAACAAAAAGGGCGATACCGCTCCGGACAACGACGCCGCAAACCGTTACTACGGGGAAGCAACGAACCTGACGGTTACCATGTCAGGAATGGACGCAAAAATCGAACAACTTGATTTGCGTTCGCACAATCTGCTCCGCGAAATCAAGAAAGTCGGTCCAGACCTCAAAGAAGTCCGGATGAAGATTCACAAGGAATGGATTCCTAACTGGCTGAAGCACACCCACGAATGGCGGCCGACCACGAAGATGCCGCAGTTCCGCCTGCAAGACGACGAAATTCAAGCGATTTCCGCATACATCTGGCAATCGGCCATCACCAGTCCGGAACTTCCGAAGCAAACACCGGGTAACGCGGCCAACGGAAAAGTACTGTTCGAAGAGCGCGGCTGCGAAGCGTGCCACTCCATGGGTGAGGGGCCGAACATGGTGGGCGGCGATTTCGCCGCAAACCTTTCGCGCGTCGGAGAAAAGGATAACTACGACTACCTCGTGCGCTGGATTCTGAATCCGCGAGTGCGCACGCGTCCTTACAGCCCGTTCGAACACAAAGACCTTGGTCCGGAAGATTACGCCACGCACGATTTGCCTTTCGTGTTTGACCTCGATCATTCGCGCAGCCCGAACGATGGCCACGAACTTGTCGTGCAGCAGATGACGGTTATGCCCAGCTTGCGTCTAACTGTAGAGGAAGCACGAGACATCGCGAGCTACCTCATCACTCAAAAACATCCGGACTCGAGCTTTCCGGCGGCTGATTTCATGGATGATCCGAAACTCAAGCAGCATGGCAAGGAACTCATTCAGCATTACGGTTGCGCAGGCTGCCATGAAATTTCCGGCCTCGAAGATGAAGGGCGTATCGGCACCGAACTCACGAACGAAGGCAGCAAGCCAATTGAGCGGCTGGATTTCGCATTGCTGACCGAGGACGCGAAACTAGGAACGCAGCCCGACGGAAAAAAATCTGTGCGCGGTCCTTGGTATGACTTAAAGGGTTATTTCGAAAATAAACTCACCGACCCTGCGATCTACGATCGCGGCAAATACAAACCCGATCCGATGGACCGGCTGCGCATGCCCAAGCCGAACGTCACGAAGGAAGACATTGACGCGTTGACGACGTTCCTCCTTGGCTCGACCGATCCAACGCTGCCGCCGGAATATATGTACAAGCCAGCCGACCAGCGTGCCGCCATCCAAAAAGGATGGTGGATCGTTACGAAATATAATTGCATCGGCTGCCATCAAATCGGCATCGGACAAAAATCCGTACTGATGGGCTTGCCGCAATATCAGGCGGAAAATAAACAAAACCTGCCTCCGGTTCTGACGAGCGAAGGCGCGCGCGTCAGCCCAGACTGGCTGAAGGCGTTCCTCAACAATCCGTCGCTGAGCACAACGGATATGAATCGCAACGGTGTGCGCTCGTACCTGCAGGTGCGCATGCCGACGTTCTTCCTGTCCGACGACGAGATCCGCACGCTCGTCTCGTTCTTTGAGGCGATTTCCAGCCAGCCGCAACCCTACATTCCGCAAAGGATCGAGCCGATCACCAATGCGGAAAAGGAAATGGCGCGGGACCTGTTTACCAGTTCCGCGGCGCCTTGCCTCAAGTGCCACGCGACAGGCGACGCCGGACATGATAAAAACGCAATCGCTCCCAATTTCCTTTTTGCGAAGGAAAGATTGCAACCCGGATGGACAGAGCGCTGGATTACCAATCCTGCGCTGATCATTCCGGGCACAGCGATGCCGTCGGGCTTGTTCAAACGCGACGGCGATCACTGGGTTTTTTCGGGACCGCTCCCCGCGAGTTTCAAGGGATACACTGGCGATCAGGCGAACTTGCTGGTGCGCTATATGTTCCAGCTGACTCCCGAAGAGCAGCGCGCACTAATGGGTCGAACGCCTTCCGGCGGCGGCTCAGGCGGAGCAGGGAAGTAGAGATTTTTGGGTGGATGGCTCGGCGTAACTATGGGCACGGCATTCAGCGCCCATACAGAAGACGCGTCGTGGTGCAAATGGCGACGCGTGGAAATAGAGATCGTTTTTACCGATTACACAGGAGGAACCCTTCGTGAAGATAACCAAACTGGGTATGTACTCGCTAGCTGTCGGGGCGTTCGCCATGGCGATCACCGGCTGCGGCGGAAAAAAAGATGAAACATCAGAAGCACCCGCGCCGGCTGCAAGCGCACCCGCGGGAAAAGCGGTGGACGCTGCAACGGCCGGAGAAGTCACTGGATCCGTGAAGCTGGACGGCGCCGCACCGAAAATGAAGTCAATCAACATGGCAGCGGAGCCGTCGTGCTCCAAAGCGCGCACGAGCCCGGCGATGAGCGAAGAAGTTGTCACGGGTGATGGCGGAGCGCTGGCCAACGTCGTCGTGTATGTGAAATCCGGCCTCGACGGATACTCTTTCCCGGCTCCTGCAGGCCCGGCAAAAATCGAGCAACAGGGCTGCCAATACCATCCCCATGTCCTGGCCATGCAGGTCGGGCAGAACCTTGATGTTACGAACGCCGACCAGACCACGCACAACATCCACCCCATCCCGAAGGACAACCGCGAGTGGAACGAGTCTCAGCCGCCTGGGGCCGCCCCGATCGAGAAGTCATTCAGTCGCGAAGAGGTCGCCATCCCGGTAAAGTGCAACGTGCACCCCTGGATGAAGGCCTACATGGCCGTGCTGCCGAACCCGTATTTCCAAGTAACGGACAAAGACGGCAAGTTCGATTTGAAAAATCTTCCGCCGGGCACGTACACGCTGGTCGCATGGCATGAACTCTACGGGCCGAGCGAGCAGACAGTGACGATCGGTCCCAAAGAATCCAAGGCCGTGACGTTTACATTTAAAGCCGCGGCTGCCGGAGATTAATCGGACTGGAAAATTCTCCGGTCCGCTCCTGCATTTCTCTGTGGCCTCCGTGTTATAGCCTTCAAGGCATCACACAGAGAACACCGAGGAAACGCGGGGAGCCACAGAGAGTACCTCAGGAAATCTGAGCGCCGGGACGGGACGAAATATCGTTGCAGAAACTTTCGTTCCGGCGT
This sequence comes from Candidatus Acidiferrales bacterium, assembly GCA_035696345.1. GTDB lineage: Bacteria > Acidobacteriota > Terriglobia > Acidiferrales > UBA7541 > Palsa-360. The sequence goes on along the minus strand of DASRQU010000135.1, from coordinate 7,223 downwards.
TCGAAATATCCGGGTGCGGGCGTTATAATCGTACGCGAATCATTTCCAACAGAAATCGCGGAGCCCGCTGTCTTCATGAATACTGTTTACAATAAAGCCTTGCACCGCTACGCAGTCCTCACTGCGTGCTGCACGTTTCTCCTGCTCGTTGCTGGAGCCCTGGTTACTTCGAACGATGCCGGACTTTCCATTCCTGATTGGCCGCTGGCGTACGGCTCTTTGACTCCGCCCATGGTCGGCGGCATTCGTTATGAATTTACGCATCGCGTAATTGCCACGTGCATTGGCGTTCTGACCATCGGACTCGCGACTTGGCTGTGGAGGGCTGAAAAACGACAATGGATGCGGTGGCTGGGCTTGGCGGCTCTTGGCGGGGTCATTGCGCAGGGAATTCTTGGTGGCGCAACCGTCCTCACTTATCAGTTGCCTGCGGTGTCCGCGGCGCACGCGACGCTCGCACAGCTTTTCTTTTCCACCGTGGTGTCCATCGCCGTTTTTACCAGCGCCTGGTGGAGTCGCAACCAAGTGGAGGCCGATGATCCGGGCTCGCCGCGCGTTCGAACGCTGATTGTCTGGACGCTCGCAGCCGTTTTTCTTCAGCTGGTAATGGGTGCTGCCTTTCGGCACAAAGGGTTTGGAATTATTCCTCACCTCATCGGAGCGGTGATTGTTACAATTTTGATCTTCATGACGGCAGGGGCATTGAAGCGGAGATTCGCAGGAATTCCCGCGTTGCGTTCAAGCGCACGTTATCTGCACATCCTGATTGGCGTGCAGTTACTGCTGGGCGTGGGGGCCTACTGGTCGCGGTTGTACGCCGCCCATTTTCCGCAACCGATCCCGGTGATGGTCCTATTCACTGTGGTACATACTGTGACGGGAGCTTTGGTGTTGGCCGTCACATTGGTGACAGCTTTGCTTAGCTATCGTATGATCAGGGCTGGTGCTCCCGTTGCCGAATCCGCGGCGGCTTCGCAGCAGGTTGCCCAATAGGGCCATTTTAAGATCTTGAGAGACCATTCGCAGATGAGAGAACGTACAGAAGTAACTACCGCAGCGGCATCGGACGCAAGCCGTCCCGCGCTTTACATGGCTTTGACGAAGCCTGACGTTTCCTTCCTGGTAGTCATGACGACTGTTGCCGGATACGCCCTCGGGACGCACGGCCCATTGGATTGGCTGCGCATGGCGCACACGGTATTCGGGACGACGCTGATTGCCGCCGGCACGTCGGCCATGAATCATTACATCGAGCGCGATTCCGATGCCCTGATGCGCCGGACCGCGTCGCGACCTTTGCCTTCGGGGCAATTGAATCCGCGCGAAGCATTCTGGTTCGCAGTTTCGCTGATTGGATTTGGCACGCTGTACCTTGCGCTGGCCACTAACGTCTTAGCCACCATGCTGGGCGTCGCCACTTCCGTGATGTATCTGGGCATGTATACGCCCCTAAAAAAGCGTACGATGATGGCTACGTTTATCGGCTCATTTCCAGGGGCGGTGCCGCCGCTGATCGGGTGGGCCGCGGCGCGAGGCACGCTCAACATCGAAGCGTGGTTTTTATTTGCCATGCTTTTCCTTTGGCAGTTTCCGCATTTTGACGCCATCGCCTGGGTTTATCGCGAAGATTACAGGCGCGCCGGAATAAAAATGATTCCGGTTGCAGACCCGGACGGCAAGCGCACATTCCGCGAAATTCTGGTGACAGCTGCGCTGCTTGTGCCTGTAAGCCTGTTGCCTGCGGTTACAGGACTTGCCGGGGCGCATTATTTTTTTGGAGCTTTGATTTTGGGCCTGATGCTGGTGGAAGTATGCTTGTGGGCTGCGGCCTCAAAAACTAACAGCCGGGTGAAGTGGCTTATGCATGCGACCGTGCTTCATCTGCCGCTGCTTTTGGGCCTCCTGATTTACGACAAGTTCACACACTAAATCCAGTCGCGCACTTCGCGCATGCGGGGAACCATGAACGGACGGGAAAATGAAGCCGAGCTGGCGATCATGTCCATAGTGATCATCGTGCTCTCGGCGTTGGGAATTGCCGCCGGATTTTCGAGGGGGTTATTCGGCGGGATCGATGGCCTGTTGGCGCTGGGCATTTCGCTGATGATGATTCTGATTTTCGGCATATTATTGCTGGTCCAGGCGAAGCAGCAGGGCTGGATCGGCAAGCGCCACGATGGCGACGGCACGCCCCACGCCGCAGCAAAGTAACGAGCAGGCAAGAACGCAAAGTAACAGCGATTTCAGTCTGTGGCTTTTGATTTTTCCAGTGTGAAATAAAAGCGCAGACTACGGTTAAGTCGGTTGCACGCAGGAAAGGCTCAGCGAGTTGATCTCTCCACCTGCATTAAACGCAACACTCAATGGCGCGAGCGCGGTATTCGTCACGCTAGGCTATGCGATGATCCGCGCAAAGAAAATCCTGGCGCACAAGATGTGCATGCTGGCGGCGACCGCCACGTCGGCCATCTTTCTGGTGTCCTATGTGCTGTATCACTATCACTTGTACGCGACCGGGCAAGGCCCCGTCCATTTTCCCGGCGCGGGCGCCCCGCGCTACGCGTACCTGACGATGCTGACGACGCACACCGTTCTCGCGATCATCATTGTTCCGCTGGTGATCATGTCCCTCGTGCGTGCGTTGCGCTCCAATTTTCCGGCGCATAAGCGCATCGCGCGATGGACATTGCCGCTTTGGGCATATGTCTCCGTCACCGGCGTACTGATTTACGTGGTTTTGTATCAAATTTACTTACCGGCCCGCCCGTAGCGAAACGATTGTATAAGGGTTGAGACGGGCAGAGGCTTGGTTTCACTAGCGCAAGCTTCACGGGTTGCAGAAAAAAACAAAAGCTCTGTCATTCCGAGCGCAGCGAGGAATATTTCCGTCCTTGATATTCTCGCGCTTGAGTCGAAAATAGATTCCGCGCGCTCTCGGAATGACAGAATAAAGTGTTTTCTGTGGCATAGGCTTCAGCCTGTGGTTCTATATCCGCGCACACACAACTTCGTACGCAAACCGACTCTGCGCCAATAAAAATCGCTGTTCTTAAACGCTAAAATTGAGTATGAAGGTACCTATAAACAACTCATTAGATAGGTGAAATTCCCATGACGACCGTAATAAATGCCGCAGAGGTTTCCGCCGCGCCTTCTAATCCGTCTCCCAAACCTGCGATGGCTAAGAAGTGGCTCGTCGCCATTCTGGTGCTTACATTCGCGTTCGTGCTGATGCCATTCTTGCTGTGGTACATGACCACGTTTACGCGCCCGCTGAACGACGCCGACCTCGCTTCTTATTTTTCCGATGCCTTACACCCGCGCCGCTCGCAGCACGCTCTCTCTCAGATCGCGGACCGAATTACGAGTCCCAACGCGGGGCTCCGCGAGTCTGCAAAAATCTGGTATCCCGAAGTTGTGAAATTTTCAGAAAAGGGAAGCGATGAATTGCGCGTGACGGCCGCGTGGGTGATGGGGCAGGATAACCAATCGCCGCAATTTCACGCTGCGCTTTTAAAGCAACTGGCGGACTCGAATCCAATGGTGCAGCGCAACGCTGCGTTGTCCCTCGTGCGTTTCGCCGATCCTTCCGGGCACGCGCTAATTGCCGGAATGCTTGAACCTTACACAGTGGCCGCGCAACGGTCCGGCACGCTTTCCATTCGCATGAAACCGGGCGACGCCATAAATCCCGGCACCCTGCTGGCCCACATCGCGGACGGCGGCACGAACAGCGAAGTCCGCTCTGAGGTTCCGGGCACGATTCATCAGTGGATGTCCGCTGAGAACAGTTCGGTGAAAGCGGGCGAGCCGATGCTGCTGGTCGATCCCAGCCCCGAAATGGTTTGGGAGTCCCTGCGCGCACTCTATTTAGTCGGGCAGGACGAAGATTTGCCCGCGGTAAATCTCTACAGCACCGGCGCGAATGGAATGCCTCCGCAGATTCAGCAGCAGGCCGCGCTCACGGCGAAGGAAATTGCCGCGCGGGCAGAGAAAAAGTAAGTCGAATGCGTGATTCGTGACTGGTGAGAGCTGACTGGTGAAAAGGCTTCGATCTGAGAAGCGCCAGAATTACAAACGCTTTTATGCTTTCGCGGACTTAACATTTCAAATTTTAAATCTCAGATTTGAAATTTCCACCCTTAAATCGAATATTTATAACTGTAGGATTGTAAAGTTTTGAGTTTTCAATTTGGAAAAACTCTGTCTGGTCAGTACTCACTTTGTTAGAACGGCAGCGCGCCATTTGCACCTTCGAATTCCGCGAGCGGAACCATGTCAATCGCGTCCCACGGGCAGCCTTCGAGAAATGCGCCGTCCGGGCCCTTGCTGGTGCAAAGCTTGCAGCCGATGCACAGTAGGGGGTCGACAATGATGCGGCCAAATGGCGCGTGATCTTCATCCGGCGCCCAGTACATGCACTCCGCGACGGGGCAGTACTCCACACAAGCGGGCGAGCCGGAGCAGCCCGTGCAGCACTCGTTGATTACAGCAAGAATATGCGGTTTGCGTTTTCGCTGCGTCGTTGTGCCCGTGGACATAGGCTCGCACTTGACGACAGTTCCCGCCTGAAATTCTTCGATGCTAGGGGCCGAATATGCCACGTCGAGCCTCCCGAAATTTGGGTTACTTGCGCACATTCTTACTGAGCCGGAACGCCTTGTCAATCCTGTAGATTCGCGGTGATTTCTTCCATTCCATGTACAGGGGCCGGCCCGATGTCTTTCACGAAGGGATTGCGAGAATCTCTGAAGACTATGCTCGGGTCCATTTCTGGGGCCGACCGTGAACGTCATATTTGGAATTGTATCGATCCCAGTGATCAACGACAGGACGACGGGCACTGGCCGGTTCAACCTGGCTGCGGGAGCGCTGGCCGCGATGGTGGGCATCGGCGCAGCCACCCGCAATGCGATTGGCGGAAGCCTGGTTCAACATTTTAGTTTTGGAGTTTCTTTTCTGGGGCTTGCCGGAATTGCGCTTATTGCCTTCGCAGTTCTCTTGATCGCCGTTCCTGAAACGCCTCCTGCGCCCGCCACGGTTTCGACATCGCACCAAATGATGTAAGCTAATCATCTTTTGCGTGACACATCCAAACCTGGAATTTCAAACGTGGCCGAGCGGTCTCCTGCGGTGCCCGCTCCGTCGATTAATTCGCCTACGCAGGTGCTATTTGCCAGCCTGATCGGCACGACCATTGAGTTCTTCGATTTCTATATTTTTGCGACTGCCGCGGTTCTAGTTTTTCCGAAATTATTTTTTCCTTCCACCGACCCTGCATCCGCCACCCTGGCGTCGCTCGCGACGTTTGCGATAGCTTTTTTTGCGCGGCCAATCGGCTCTGCTCTCTTTGGACATTTCGGCGATCGCATTGGGCGAAAGGCAACCCTGGTTGCGGCCCTACTCACGATGGGCCTTTCTACGGTGGCAATTGGAGCTCTGCCTACCTACATCACCATCGGCGTCGCCGCTCCCGCGCTGCTGGCCTTTTTTCGCTTTGGGCAGGGTCTGGGCCTCGGGGGAGAGTGGGGCGGTGCGGTGCTGCTGGCAATTGAAAATGCTCCGCCTGGGAAACGCGCGTGGTACGGAATGTTTCCGCAACTTGGTGCTCCCATCGGATTTCTCTTTTCCGGCGGCATCTTTCTGGTGCTTTCCAGATTTCTTACAGACCAGCAATTCTTTAATTTCGGATGGCGCATCCCGTTCCTGGCGAGTGCGGCGCTCGTGCTGGTCGGACTCTACGTACGACTCACGATTACCGAAACGCCCGTCTTCCAGGATGCGTTGAATCGCAAAGAGCGCGTCAAGGTTCCGATGATCACGGTTTTCAAAGATCACGGAAAGACGCTTTTCCTTGGAACGCTCACGGCAATCACGACGTTCGTGCTTTTTTACCTGATGACGGTTTTTGCCTTGTCCTGGGGCACCACAGCGCTGCACTACAGCCGTCAGAAATTTCTGGTGATGCAGTTAGTGGCCGTCCTATTTTTTGCGCTTTTCATTCCTGTCGGCGCATTGCTCGCGGAGCGAGGGCGGCGCAGCACTTTGCTATGGGTGACAGGGGCGATTGGCGCGTTTGGCCTGGTATTGGCACCATTGTTTTTGGCAGGCACCACCGGGGCTGTCGTGATGATGACTCTCGGCCTTTCGCTCATGGGCTTGACCTACGGGCCTCTTGGCACTGTACTATCCGAGCTGTTTCCAACTTCTGTTCGTTACACAGGCAGTTCGCTGACGTTTACGTTCGCGGGAATTTTTGGCGCGTCGCTCGCTCCGTACATCGCCACGTGGCTCGCTAAAAATTATGGACTGCAGTTTGTGGGATATTACTTAACGGGGGCGGCAGTGTTGACGTTTGCGGGATTGCTCGGTGCGCGGGAGACGAAGGACGCGGATTTGTGAGGCGGCAGTTTGCGATTCGTGAATCGTCATTCGCGGCTCGTGAACGAATTTTGTCACCTGCCTTCACTGCCTTAAGTGAAATTTCAAAAAGTCGCCCTCTCCGTCCAGAAGTGCACGGGCCGCTACGAGACCGGTTTCGTAGCGGCCGCTCGATTTTCGAGCGGGCAGCTTTTCTGCGCGAATGACTCAGACCCGACGACGGCTCAAAATCGCGCAGATTGCATCGAGCGGCGACCGGGCGTAAGCTGGTTCTTAGTATGGATTCGGACGAGCTCGCCTAGGGAAACTCGTCAGATCAAAAAAGGTAGCGACTCGAATGAACCCTCGCCAGACCGGCGCTTTTCTCCTCGCAATTCTTTCTATGATGTTTGCGCCTTTGGCGCACGCCCAAGGACGCGCAATTCGCGGATCGTCCCCAGGCGTTCGGGCTGGGTCTTCTTTGAGGGCGAATCGGGGCCGCGATTTTGGTCGCGAACGAGACCGCCGTTTTGAAAATGGATTCGGTTTCCCCTTCGCTCCATTTTTCTACTCGGATTATTACGAGGGTAGCGACGCGGACTACAGCGAATCCGCACCAGTAACGCCGCCCGTGCAGACGCGCGCGGCTCGGGTAATGCCAGCCGCACCTCTTCCGCCGCCGGGCGACACTCTTATTCTCGAAAATCGTGATGGCCAGTGGATGCGCATTCCAACGGGCGCCGAGATGTTGAAGGCCGCGACGCCCACACCGATCGCGAATGCGCCCGCGACAAATTCTCAAGCGGCGCATACCGACACCACCTCGACGGAAACTGCTCGCGCACCGTTACCGCCCGCCGTTC
>DASRQU010000134.1:0-9962 GCA_035696345.1 Candidatus Acidiferrales bacterium | reverse complement strand
CGCGAAAGGCCACCTTCGGGTTGTGCTTCGACAGCACCTTCGTAATCGCTGCCGTCAACGTCGTTTTGCCGTGATCGATGTGCCCGATCGTCCCGATATTCAGGTGCGGCTTATTGCGCTCAAATTTTTCCTTCGCCATCGCTCTGTCAGCTCCTCAGCGTGAACGTTATGTCAAAATCTACTGTCTGGTCGCGTGCAAAAACTTTTAAAAAAAAGTGCGAGATCCGTTACCGAGTCGCTTTGCCTGTCGACTTCGCAATCACTTCTTCGGCCACCGCCGCCGGCGCTTCCGCGTAATGCGAGAAGTGCATGGTGAAGCTGGCGCGTCCTTGGGTGCGGCTGCGCACGTCCGTGGCATAGCCGAACATGGACGCCAAGGGAACTTCGACGCGAATCACGTTCGCGCCGCCGCGGCTTTCCGTGCCCTGAATCTGGCAGCGCCGCGCGTTCAGGTCGCCAAAAACTTGCGGCATGTATTCTTCGGGAGTAACGACTTCCACCTTCATGATCGGTTCGAGCAACACGGGCTTGGCCCTGCCGCAGGCTTCTTTAAAGGCCATCGAACCGGCAATTTTAAAGGCCATTTCGGAGCTGTCCACATCGTGGTAGCTGCCGTCCACGAGAAGCACGGCGATATCCACCATTTCGTAACCGGCAAGAATGCCGTTTTCCATGGCTTCGCGGATACCCGCGTCAATCGGCGCAATAAATTCCTTGGGAATCGAGCCGCCCACCGTCTTGTCGATAAACAGCATGCGGTGCTCTTTGTCAAAGCGCCATTTGCCACCCGACCCGCCGACTTCCTTCGCGAGCACGTCCAGTTCGTCGGTGGACATTTCATGCATGTTTTCGTGTGAGGATGAGGGCAGAGGCATGACTTCGATTTCGCAGTGGCCGTACTGACCGCGTCCGCCGGTCTGCTTGATGTATTTGCCTTCGGCTTGGGCGCGCTTGCGAATCGTTTCGCGGTAGGCGACTTGCGGGCGACCCACGGTAGCCTGCACGCCGAATTCGCGCATCATGCGGTCCACAATAATTTCCAGGTGCAATTCGCCCATGCCCGAAATAATCGTCTGTCCCGTATCTTCGTCGCTGTGCACGCGGAACGTGGGATCTTCCTGCGCCAGGCGCTGCATGGCGTTGCCCAGCTTGTCCTGGTCCGCTTTTGTCTTTGGCTCGATTGCGACGGAAATAACCGGGGCGGGAAATTCAATGCTCTCAAGTACGACGGGCTTGTTTTCATCACACAGCGTGTCGCCGGTGGTTACGCTCTTCAAGCCCACGCAGGCCGCGATGTCGCCCGCATAAATCGCGTCAATTTCTTCGCGCTTGTTGGCATGCATACGCACGAGCCGGCTGATGCGTTCGCGCGTTTGCTTCGTGGAGTTATAAACGTAACTGCCCGACTTCAAAACGCCCGAATAAACACGAATGAAGGTCACGTGCCCGACAAACGGGTCGGACATAATTTTGAAGGCCAGCGCAGAGAACGGATCTTCGTCGCTCGCGCGGCGCAATTCCACTTCGTCATCCGACGTCGTGCCCTCGACGGGGGGGACATCGAGCGGCGACGGCAGGAAATCCACGACCGCATCGAGCAGCGGCTGAATACCCTTATTTTTAAACGCAGAACCAGCAAGTACGGGAACCAGCTTCAACGCGATGGTTGAGCGGCGAATCGAAGCACGCAGTTCGTCAGCGGTAATTTTCTCGCCGTTCAAATATTTTTCAACGAGCGTATCGTCGTGCTCGGCAATGTATTCCACCGATTTTTCGCGCTGCGCTTTGTAATATTCTTCGTCCACGGCGGAGAACTTCAAAGCGGAGACAACTTCGGGGCGGTCGGCCAGAAATTCGGGATCCCATAGCTTGGCTACGTCAAACACTTCAAATTTCGCGCCCAGCGTTTCTTCCAACCAGATAATCGCCTTTTCTTCCAGGAAATCGATGACGCCGATGAATTGATCTTCCTTGCCGATGGGACACTGAATGGCCACCGGATGAGCAGCCAGTCGCTGGCGCATCGTCTTGATCGCGTTTTCAAAATCCGCGCCGGTGCTGTCCATCTTGTTGATGAACGCGAGGCGCGGCACGTGATACTTGTCGGCCTGGCGCCATACGGTTTCCGATTGTGGTTGCACGCCACGCGCGGCGTCAAAAATGGCGACCGCGCCGTCGAGGACGCGCAAAGAGCGTTCGACTTCGACCGTGAAATCTACGTGGCCAGGCGTGTCAATAATGTTAACCAGATAATCTTTGCCGTTGCGCTTCCAGGAAGCAGTGGTCGCGGCGGATGTGATCGTAATGCCGCGCTCGCGTTCCTGCTCCATCCAGTCCATCGTGGCCGTACCCTCGTCCACGGAACCAATCTTGTAGGTAACACCCGTATAAAACAGGATACGCTCGGTCGACGTGGTTTTTCCGGCGTCGATATGCGCCATGATGCCGATGTTACGTGTTTCTGCGAGTTGTGCTTTGCGTGCCATGTCTGGATTACCGCGACTTTCTCCCCTGAATCTTGAAACCCACCCAATCCCTTGACGCCTTACATCCCTTGAAACTTGCAGTCGACTGAAGTTCGTTTTCAGTAGGGGCACGATATGTCGTGCCCTTACGGCGCAATTACCAGCGGTAATGCGCGAACGCCTTGTTAGCCTCGGCCATGCGATGCACGTCTTCCTTCTTCTTCATCGCGCCGCCGCGGGCGTTTGCCGCGTCCAAAAGCTCTTCTGCCAACTTATCGGTCATCGTCTTGCCCGAGCGCGTGCGCGCATACAGCAGTAGCCAGCGAATGGCCAGCGACTGACGTCGAAACGGATTCACTTCCACCGGAACCTGATAGTTCGCGCCGCCCACGCGTCGCGTCTTTACTTCGAGCACCGGCTTCACATTCTCAATGGCCTTCTTGAACGTGGCCAAAGCTTCGCCGCTGGTCTTCGCGCCAATCTGCTCCATCGCGCCATAGAAAATGCGCTGCGCTGTGGAGCGCTTGCCGTCCATCATCATGCAGTTGATGAACTTCTCCACCAGATCACTGCTGTAGACCGAGTCGGCCGCGACTTCACGACGAGGAACAAAACCTTTACGGGGCATTCGCAAACTCTCCTGAATTACGTGCTCTTACTTGGCCTGGCCCGCCTTGGGCCGTTTAGCGCCGTACTTGGAGCGCCCTTGCTTGCGGTTCTCAACGCCGGCAGCGTCGAGCGTTCCGCGAATCACGTGATAGCGCACGCCAGGCAGGTCCTTCACGCGACCGCCGCGCACGAGCACGATGGAGTGCTCCTGCAGGTTGTGGCCGATTCCGGGAATATAGGTGGTGACTTCGATGCTGTTGGTCAGACGCGCGCGCGCAACTTTACGCAGCGCGGAGTTGGGCTTCTTGGGCGTCTGGGTGTATACGCGAATGCAAACGCCTCGCTTTTCAGGGCAGCCCTGAAGCGCGGGGGACTTTGTCTTGGTCCGGATCTGATCGCGTCCGTTTCGTACCAGTTGTGCAAACGTCGGCACGGCTCTCCCTCAAACAGCTAGATTTCACTTCACTTTCCACATAGCCTTTTGGGGCCACACGGGGTGTCGTGGATTTATTCAGGAAAGAGCATAGTGGCGAATCCGGAGCAACCGACAGCTATCCGCAAACTACTACCAGTGAGCAGGTTCTACTTTCTGGTCGAAGCGGAGAGGGTTACTCGGCTTTGCGGGACTGGCGTCCCATTCCGGCCGCTCTTCTTACCCCGATCCGTCTTGCTTTGTTCCGGGGCTTGAAGACTATCCCTTTCACTACAGGGCAATACAATCCCTGACGAAGCCGATAGTATAGGCAAGGCGGGCACGTATGTCAAACAAAAATCCTGAGATGGCTGTTGAAAATATTTTTGGCGAATTTATTTATCGTTTTCATGCATTTAAATTTCGAATATGGGGCCCTCGCAGGCCCTAAAAATAGCGGGAAAGTACTCCGCCAAAATCGGGTGCCGCACCCTTGCGGGTTTCAAGGGTGCGGGTTTTGACGAGTGGGTCGCCCGCGTCAATCGGGGATTCAGAATGTCGATTTACTGCCGCTCAGGCTTGTGAAGCGAACGATCCCAGGGCATCGACCGCTCGGGGCGATTGGTTTACTTCACTTCCAGAATTTCTTTTTCTTTTACTGCACAGATGTCTTCGATTTTTTTGGTTTCGGAGTGGGTAACTTTTTCGAGTTCATCGAGGGTGCGCTTTTGTTCGTCCTGGCTGATCTTTTTCTCTTTTTCCAGTTTGTCGACGGCTTCCTTGATGTCTCGACGAATATTGCGCACGGCGGTGCGGTGATTTTCGAGGACCTTGTGCAGGTGCTTGACGATGTCCTTGCGGCGGTCTTCGGTCAAAGGCGGAATGGGCACTCGCACGACTTTGCCGTCGTTCGTGGGATTGAGGCCGAGGTCTGACGTGCGGATGGCTTTGTCGATCAGCGGCACGGCGCTCGGATCCCACGGCGAAATCACGATGGACATGGGCTCAGGGACGGAAAGCGCGCCAAGCTGGTTCACCGGCATCGACGTGCCGTGGTAATCGACGCGGATGTGATCGAGCAGCGCGACGCTCGCGCGGCCCGTGCGCACGCCGGCCAGTTCCTTGCGAAAATCTTCGACGGCTTTTTCCATGCGCGCACGCGCCTGCACCATCGCTTCTCTTATGTTGGTAATTGCGCTCATTTTATTTGAGCCCCCGTTTATTCCGCGGTCACCGTGGATCCCACTTTTTCTCCCATCACCGCACGGCGAATATTTCCCGCCGTGTTCATGTTGAAAATGATGATTGGCATGCGGTTGTCCATGCACAGGGAGATGGCGGTGGAGTCCATCACGGCGAGGCCTTTTTGGATTACGTCCAGGTAGGTAATACGATCAAACATTTTTGCGCCGGCGACTTTTTCCGGATCGGCGTCGTAAATTCCATCGACGCGCGTGGCTTTTAGAATCACGTGCGCCTTGATTTCCATGGCGCGCAGCGCGGCGGCTGTGTCTGTAGAAAAATACGGATTGCCTGTGCCCGCTGCGAAGATGACCACGCGGCCTTTTTCGAGGTGGCGCATGGCGCGGCGGCGGATGAATGGTTCGGCCACCTGAGCCATGTCAATGGCGCTGAGCAGTCGAGTGACGACGCCTTGCTTTTCCAGCGCGTCCTGCAATGCGAGTCCGTTGATTACTGTGGCCAGCATGCCCATGTAATCGCCCGTCGCGCGATCGATAGACAGCGATTTCTGGCGCGTGCCACGGAAAATATTTCCGCCGCCCACAATGATTGCCATCTGAATGCCCAGGTCATTCACTTCTTTTACTTCGCGGGCAATGGCGTGCACGGTTTCAGCGTCAATGCCGAAACCTTGAGAACCTTGAAAAGATTCTCCGGAAAGTTTTAGAACGATGCGCTTGTAAACCGGCGCAGGAGTGGAGGTACCTGGGTTGGATGTTCGGTCGTCTTTGCTCATGCTGTCGCTGGGCATTCTAGCAAAAATTCATCGCGGGATTCTCAGGAATTTCTCCGTGCGCTCTGTGTTGAGCTTTTTTCTCGGTCAAAAACCGGAAAACTGAACACAGAGGACGCGGAGCAAGAAGGAGAGATCAGAGAGTGCTCGACGATTTTGGCGCCACTCTAGGAACTATTTAGCTCGCTGAAACGGCGGCTGATGGCTCTTCGGTGGATGCGGATGCGCTCTCGCCCACTTTGAAACGCGTGTAGCGCCGAATGGAAATATTCTCACCGAGCTTGTGAACCATCTGGCTGACCATTTCTCCGACGGTCATCGATTCGTCTTTAATGAAATGCTGTTCGTAGAGACAATTTTCCTCGTAGAACTTTTCCATTTTGCCGTTCACGATTTTTTCGGCGACCGCTTCCGGCTTGCCTGTGGCCTTGGCCTGCGCTTTGTAGATTTCGCGCTCGCGGTCCAGGATTTCCTGGGTCACATCTTCGCGGCGCACAAAACGCGTGTCGAGCGCGGCGATGTGCATGGCCACGTCGTGGCAGAGTCGCTGAAAATCTTCGGTGCGTGCGACGAAATCGGACTCGCAATTGATTTCGACGAGCACGCCAATTTTCCCACCGGCATGAATGTAGTGACCTACGAGGCCTTCGCTGGCCTGCCGCGCCGCTTTCTTTTGCGCAGCGGCCTGACCCTTTTTGCGTAGGACGTCAATCGCGCCTTCGATCTGGCCCTTGGCTTCGACGAGCGCCGCGCGGCAGTCGGAAAATCCCGCGCCAGTACGTTCGCGAAGTTCTTTTACAAGTTGCGCCGAAATATTGACCGATTCGGTTGGATTTGTCATGGCTCTGGTGTTCCTTTTCTAGCAACGATTTCCGATTGCGATTGCCGTTTGCGATTTCTCTGTATGCAAGCACAGCCGTGCCGCTGTTATGCGCGCGGGATCAGAAATTCTGCCTTATTCGGCGGCTTTTACAGAATGATTCGGTTCGAGCTCAGCTTCCGGCAAAACTTCCGCGGCGGCCTCTGTGCCCGGCTCGACGAAATCGCCTTCCTGCTTCTCGTAGGATTCGTATTTGCTGGTGTCAACGTACTCGACGTTGTCGCCGCCTGTTGCCGCATCCGTCGCGGCTTTTTCCTGAGCGATCTGCGAGCGTTCGTATGCCTGGCGGCCTTCGATCACCGCGTCGGAAATTTTCGATGTGAAGAGCTTGATGGCGCGCAGCGCGTCATCGTTGCCCGGAATGACCCAGTCGACCTGATCGGGATCGCAATTCGTATCCACGATGGAAACGACGGGAACGCCCATGCGGCGCGCTTCGCGGACCGCAATGCCTTCGGCGTTGGAGTCGATGACGAACATCGCGTCGGGCAGCGCGGACATATTTTCCACGCCGGAAAGATTTTGTTTCAGGTGCTTCATTTCCCGGTCGAGGCGCGCAGCTTCCTTCTTGGAGAGCTGCTGCATGCGGCCGTCTTCGGTCATGGCCTTCAGCGTCTTCAGACGCTTGATGGACTTCTGGAGCGTGGACCAGTTGGTCAGCGTGCCGCCCAGCCAGCGATGATTTACGTAGAACATGCCGCAGCGATTGGCTTCCTCAGCCACGGCTTCCTGCGCCTGGCGCTTCGTGCCCAGGAATAAAATGGTTTTGCCGTTTCCGCTCTGCTCGCTTACAAAGCGCGCCGCTTCGCGGAAAAGCTTTAAAGTCTTCTGCAAATCGATAATGTGGATTCCATTGCGTTCGCCGAAAATATATTCCTTCATTTTCGGATTCCAACGGCGGGTCTGGTGGCCAAAGTGAACTCCAGCCTCCAGTAATTCTTTCATCGTTATTTCAACTGCCAATGTTCCTCCTCAGGAGATAGATGTTTGCGAGTCTGGTTTTTTGTGGCATAGGCTTTAGCCTGTGCGGGGTTAGTCCTTGCAAGGCCTAAAAACGCACAGGCTAAAGCCTGTGCCACATAGATACCAAACCGAACACCCTATTGCCGGCTCCTTGCCGGCGCGTGAATTTGTCGCGTCCCGCTGAGCGGGACGCGACAGAACCCTTAACAAAACTTAGCGCTTGCTGAACTGGAAGCGCTTGCGGGCGCCCTTCTGCCCGTACTTCTTGCGTTCCTTCATGCGTGAATCGCGCGTCAGGAAACCATTCTTGCGCAATCCGGCGCGCAGCTCGGGATTAAAGATCGACAGCGCGCGCGCGAGACCCATGCGCACCGCTCCCGACTGCCCGCCAACGCCGCCGCCATTCACCGTGGCGACAACGTCCACCGAAGTCGCGGTTTCCGTAAACTTCAACGGCTCGACGGCGCGATTGCGCCACGTCACGTTGCAGAAATAGGCATCCGGCGTGCGGCCGTTAATAGTGATCTGGCCCGTGCCGAACTTCAGGAACACGCGGGCGACAGATTCCTTGCGCCGGCCGGTTCCGTAAAATGTTTGTTTTCCGCCCTCAACAGGCTGTCCGCTGGAACTCAACTTTCCTCCTCAACACCCAAATATCAAATCTACCGGCCACAGACTACCGACAATTCTAGTACGAGGCTGCCGGATGCGCAGCAGAAATCAAAATCCCAGGAATTTCGCGTTGAACGAAATGGGGGATCGTGAAAAAAAACAAAAGCTATTAAAGAGCAGGAGCCGCTTGTGGTTTTTGCCCCGCGTGGCGAGCCAAACCCTTTTCGTCCAAATAAATTCGCAGCTTCTTCGCGCGCAGCGCCCGCAGCTTGTTCTTCGGGAGCATGCCCAGCACAGCTTCCCGCAGCATCCAGTCCGCGCGAGTCGGCCGCAGGCGCTTGGCCGGAACTTCCTTCAACCCGCCTGGATATCCGCTGTGATGGCGATAGATTTTCTGTTCCAGCTTGTTGCCGGTGAGGCGAATCTTGTCCGCGTTCACCACTACGACGTGGTCGCCGCAGTCCAGATTCGGCGTGTAATTGGGCTTATCCTTGCCGATCAACATTCGCGCAATGCGCGTAGCCAAACGTCCCATGACTTGGCCGGAGGCGTCCAGAACAAACCAGCCGCCGCCCTGTTCGATAATTTCCGTGTCCCGTCCCCGGGGTACATACGTACGCATGTGCTTAGCCACACCTTTCCATGAATAGTCAAACGTTGAGACTATCGGGTATGAGGGTGTTTGTCAATCGAAGTGTGGTTGGCGTTGGCTGTGGATTCTTGAATTCAAAAGATGCGTTTCTCGTTCCTCGACCACGGACATACATGTTTAGCGTCCTAACGGCAATTCTCCTGCGGCATACCCGGGTGTATGATGGCGTGCTTATGAGTACGGGAGGGAATAGCCACCAAAGGGCAATCGAGCGGGCAGAGAAAGAGCGCTTAAACAAAGACCAGACCCTACGAAAACGACCCGAAACGCAACAACAACTTCCAAAATCGATAAGCAGCCCAATAAAAAAAAGTGGTCGACCAGGACCAAAACAAAAAAGATCTAAATTGCTTGAGTATGCAATTATTAGGATGGGTGTGCCTTTCGCAGTGTCTACGACTGGGGTTTTCTTAGTTAGCACGAGTTTGTTTCCGTACGGCGTTTTTTTCTTTTATCTAGGCCTCGCTTTATTTGCAATTGACTTGCAGTATGAAAATTCTTTCCGAGGACTGCGCCCTCGCATTCGCACGATTTTGGTCGTCCTTTACTTGGCGATTATTGCGGCAGTATCCCATGTATGGATTTTTCGTCCAGCACCCTTTGAAGTGACGGCGAGTTCGACTATTCCACAGTACGGTCCGAACTCTGTAATTGACGGGATAGAATGGGATCCTAACTACTCCGACTTGCATTTTTCGATTAAGAACCTAACTGGAATGGATTATGACGGTTTTGATGCGGAGATTTCGACGGATCTCATTATAACTGAAATTCGGCAGCTACGCGGACTGAGCGAATGCAAAGTTGAAAGTAGCAATCCTTCCCCCGAAGTTCACGTACAACGGATCGAAGGAGGGCAACCCGTCGGACCTGTGGACAGCGCACCCGAGAAATATAAGGTGATTCCAGCAGACAGAGCGGGACGGCCGATTTTTCCTAAATTCTACCGAATCCGGTGTGAGAAATTGCCTGCGACTAGTCAACTTGATTTCACAGGCGCACTCGGCAATGTAACCGGGTCACCGAGGGCCGCTAATTGGGTCAGCGTGACGGCTAAATTCCAAACTTCAGGGCGGAACCGAACGGAAACTATTTCACAGTGTTCGATTGGTGCAGCTTGCCGATCAGATGGTTCGCGACAAGACTAGTGCACGCCCTTAGTAAAGGCGAGTTGCCGCGGCGGGACGCCGATCGCCGCGCAGTGTCATGCATCCAGGCATGACACCGCGGGCGGGCGCTGAAAAGCGGGGGTTCTTAGCTGTTTGACTTCGTCGTCGACGCGTGCGCGGGAGTTGCCGTGGTTGAGGCATTCCGTGTGTACGACGGCTTGTCGAGGTCATTGTCGCTGCCGGCGGAGCCGGTGCGATCGATTTCGATGGAGCCCTTAAAGTACG
>DASRQU010000133.1:0-2753 GCA_035696345.1 Candidatus Acidiferrales bacterium | reverse complement strand
GGTTACATACGTGCATCTTCGGTGGGACTTTCTGAAGACTTTGTGCGTACGGAACGCTTTTGATTATAACAACCTCGCTGAATTCGCTCAAACTGGAGTCGAACAGTTTAGTAAACCGCGCGGTTCTGTGCCGTCAGTTTTGCCGAAAGAGAAAAGCGCGATTCGCCCGGCGCATCGTGCAGGATGCGCCCGCTCAGGTATTCTCCCAGCGCTGGCCCGTGTTTAAAGCCATGTCCTGAACCGCCGCCGGCAAGCCACACATTTTCGAACAGCGGATGCCGGTCAATCAGGAAGTCACCGTTCCATGTATTTTCGTACTGACAAACCCGCGTCTCGAGTATCGGCGCGTGTTCCAGCGAAGGTATATATTGCCGCAAATATTCACGCAGACCGTCGATGGACGATTGTGGCACTAAGCGCATGCCGGTGTCTGGATCGAAGCGCTCTCCATGGCGGTCAAAAGCGATTTTGAACCCCCGCCCTTCAATGTCAGGCAGCGCATAAGGCAGGCTGGCATGCGTGCGATGCAGCCACACCGGCATTTTGGGCGGATGGAACTCCGAGCTTCCCGAGGGCGCTCCCAGAAAAAATACTTCCTGCCGCGTAGGAAATATCCGTTCTCCGAGCAATTCAGGAAAAATCTTCGGCAGCCACGGGCCGCAACAAAACACGAATGTTCCCGCCAAAATTGCTTCGCCACTACTGCTCTGAATTTCGCTCACCTTGCCGCTGCCCGACGGCGCGATGGCAGACGATGGAATGTATTCGACGCCGCCCTTCACCAGTTCCTTCACCAGAGTTTGCACTGCGTCGCGGGCCAGCAAGAGTCCGCTTGCCGGCTCCAGCACACCCCAGGTCACTTCCGGGAAGCGGAGTTGCGGCCAGCGGCGCGCGATCTCTTCGGCCTTGAGTTCTTCGTGGTCGACTCCGGCCTGCGCCAGCACGCCGCACAAGCTTCTCAAGTAAGTATCAGCGTCATTGCTTGCCCAGAGCACGCCGGTTTGGCGGAAGATTTCGCGTCCAGTACGCGCGGCTAACTCGCGCCACAGCGGCAACGATCGCATGGCCCAGCGCGTATAAAGTTCGTCCGGCCCGTAGCCCATACGAATTACGCGAGTTTCACCGCCGGAACTGGCCCGGCTGTTCGCCGGTCCATAGGCATCCAGCAATACGACGGATGCACCGCTCCGGCGCAAAAAGTGCGCTGTCCACGCGCCGAAAACACCTGCGCCGATCACCGCAAAATCGTATGTTTTCTTTATCATTTGTGACTGATTGTATTTGCTACTTTGCGGTGCCGTTCCGATAGACAAGCTGCGCCGTCACCAAATCTTCCAGTGCGCATCCCACGCTCTTAAACAATGTAATTGACTCCGCGTTCGTACGAGCTGGCTTTTTACCTGATGCAATCTCGTGCAGATCGGCAACGATATGCGAGCGCTCGATGGTTCCATTCTGGATAGGAATCAACAAGTCTCCGGCTTCCGCCAGCGCGCCGCCGTATGCATCCACCACCACGTAAGAGCGCTTGATTGTCACGTCGTCCACTTCGCGCGTCTCGGGCTGAAACGCTCCCACCAGGTTCAGGTGCGTGCCGGGCCGTAGCCAATTCCCGTCGAATAAGGGTCTAGGCGATGGAGTGCAGGTACACAGCACGTCTGATTCTCGCGCCAAAGTTTCAGCGTTCGCCGGCTCTACAGTAATTCCGAGCTCATTTTTCATTTTGCCGCAGAATGTTGCGACATCAGTCCGCCCCGATCCGCAAACCAGAAATCGCTTGAAATTCCGCACGCGTGGAAGCGCGGCAAAGTGCGCCACTGCCAGCCTTCCGCTGCCAAAGATACCGAGCGTCTCCACATCCTTGCGCGCCAGCAGCTCGGTTGCAACCGCGGAGGTCGCAGCGGTTCGAACGTCAGTCAGATAGTTTGCCTCCATGCGGGCCAGTGCGATGCCGGTCTGGGGATCGAGCAATTCGTAGACCGCCTGAACGCGCGCTTTCGCGCTCACGCTGACCAGCTTGACTCCGGCCGCATGCAGCGCGGTGTCGTAGCAAGGCATCACCAGCAGAATGGCGTCATCCATTTTCAGCATGGTTCGCGCCGGCATGTGCACCGTGGCAAAACCGCGAACAAATGCCGCCCCGATGACTCGGATCACGTCGTCAATATTGATAGCCTTGCGAACTTGATCTTCTGAATAAAGAACCATAGACCAACGTTTACTTTTTGCGCTTCCCTGCACGGGCCAGGATTCGGCGCACTTTCTTAGGGGAGACTGATAGCCGCTTGGCCACGCGCGCGACTTTCCTATCTTCTTTTTCCCAGACTTTGGGAATCACGATTTCGGCAAATTGCTCAGTCAACTCCTGGAACGTCTCCTCGCCTGTGATTCCCTGTGACCACGCTCGGAGCAGTGGATCGATGCTGCCTTTGGGCATCACTTTCTGCTTCAGCAGCTGGAGTTCTTCCCATAGATCGTCATAATCGACAGCCTTCAAAAACGAGCTGGCAAGTTCGCAGCAGCGCTTCGCGTCGTCAATATCATGAATCGCGGGATGGCAAGCGGTGAGCCCGCGCCAGATGTAAGCGCGCGCCAGCAGGCGATGGTTTTGGGTGTGTTTGGCCGATTCCACCGCTTCTCGAGCATAGTCGCGTGCGGCCTGGGCATGTTCCCACGTGTGCGTGCTGCCTTCAATCTCTTCTTCCAGTTTTCCGTTTTCCACTTCGCATTGCAAAAGCCGGGCCCGGGCCATC
>DASRQU010000132.1:0-31565 GCA_035696345.1 Candidatus Acidiferrales bacterium | reverse complement strand
TTGGTGCGGAAGGGGGGATTCGAACCCCCACGCCTTGCGGCGCCACCCCCTCAAGATGGTGCGTCTGCCAGTTCCGCCACTTCCGCCCGGGGTGATCTAAATTTTTCAGCGTTCACGGCAACTGCGGCCGCAGAACTAAATATCAAAACGCCCTACTTCGTTGGCGCGGGAGCAACCGGCGCAGGAGCAGGCGCGGTTGGAGCCAATGGAGCTGGCGCTGGAGATGCTGGCGCTGGCTTCGACGACTTTGAGAACTGTTGCAGCACCGAACTGCCTGCGGCAACCGAAGTCGAATTTTGATGCATGGTCAGTGCCATGGACGTCAGCATGAACATGATGGCGCACCACGTGGTTGCTTTGGAGAGAAACGTAGCCGCTCCACGAGGTCCGAATGCCGTCTGGCTGCCCGCTCCGCCAAAAGCGCCCGCCAAATCAGCCGCTTCGCCGCTCTGCAGCATGATCACGCCGATCAGCAACAGACAGATAATCACGTGCAGCGTAATGAGAATAAAATACATCTTCCAGCCAAGCGCCAGAAGACCGAGACCTACAGCAATCGATATTGCCCACTTCACTTCTTTTGGCATTTCCTGTTCCTTACTTTCAGAAATTCACAATGGAGGCAAACGCCTCCGCATTCAAACTCGCGCCGCCCACAAGCGCGCCATCAATTTCCACTTGAGCCATCAATCCCCTGATGTTGTCGGGTTTGACGCTGCCACCGTAGAGGATTCGTAAGCCGGAAGCCCGTTCGGAAGTGAAATTCGCCGCCGCCAACTGCCTCAGGAACCGATGCGCGTCCGCTGCCATTTCGGGCGTCGCTGTGCGGCCCGTACCAATCGCCCATACCGGTTCGTAAGCAAGGATAATACGCGAGAACTCGGCACCGGTCAACGCAGCGACGCCCCCATGGAACTCGCGCTCAAGAACATCTTCGGTTTTGCCTGCTTCGCGGTCGGCGAGCAGTTCCCCGACGCACAAAATCGGGGTTAATCCCGCAGCTAAAGCCGCCTTCACCTTTTTATTCGCCGTGTCGTCCGTCTCCCCGCAAAATTGGCGCCGTTCAGAGTGGGCGATAATCACGGCGCGGCATCCGACTTCCACCAGCATTTCCGCGGATACGTCACCCGTGCAGGCGCCCTCCTCTTGCCAGTGCATATTCTGCGCGGCGATGGAAATTGCGGTCCCACGCACTGCTTCTACCGAGGCGGCCAGCGCCGTATAGGCTGGGGCCACAATAATTTCGCAGTGCTCGCTGCTCTTTATGAGCGGTGAGAACGCGGAAAAAAATGCGCGTGCCTGCTCCTGTGTTTTGTACATCTTCCAATTTCCCGCAATCACAGGTCGCCGCATGGTCCGCCTTTTCCGCGTCGTGGCACTGGAAGATTTTCTACCGGCAAGCTACGTTTTTTTGGCCGAGCCGGGCTATACCACCCGGCAAAGTTTCCGTGTTGGTTGAATTAAGATTTTTCGGTGAGCGCTTCAACGCCAGGCAATTTTCTGCCGCCTAAAAACTCCAGTGATGCGCCGCCACCGGTCGAGATGTGCGAAACTTTATCCGCTAATCCCGCTGCATGGATTGCGGCCACGGAGTCGCCTCCGCCGACAATGGACGTCGCGCCGTTTGCCGTTGCCGCGGCGACCGCGCGAGCGATTTCCAGAGTTCCCTTCGCAAAGGCGGGCATTTCAAACACGCCCATCGGTCCATTCCACACGATTGTTTTTGCGCGCGCGAGTTGCGCGGAATAATTCGCGATCGTTTGGGGTCCAATGTCCAGGCCCATCCAACCCTCGGGCGTGGCATTTACGCTGGTCGTTTGCGTTTCCGTGTCTGCCTTGAATTGTTTGCCGAGCACGTGATCAGTGGGCAGCAGCAGCTGAAAATTTCGCTGTTTGGCATCGGCCAGAAGTTTTCGCGCGAGGTCCAGCTTGTCCGCCTCGACCAATGATTTGCCGATTGGCAGCCCTTGGGATTTCAAAAATGTGTAAGCCATGCCGCCGCCGATCAGCATGCTGTCCGCAACGCGCGTCAGATTTTCAACGACTTCAATTTTGTCGGAAACTTTCGCTCCACCGAGCACCGCAACAAATGGCCGCTCCGGACTGGAAAGAGCTTTGCCCATGTAGGCGAGCTCGCGCTCCATCAGCAAGCCCGCGGCGGCCTGCTTCACAAATCGCGTGATGCCCACAACGGATGCATGCGCGCGATGCGCCGAGCCAAACGCGTCGCACACAAATAGTTCATCGCACAGAGCAGAGAGCTGACGCGAAAACTTTTCGTCATTGGCTTCCTCTTCCGCGTGGTAGCGCACGTTTTCGAGGAGCAGAACGCCCCCGTCCGTAAGGGCACGACTCCTGGCCTCGGCCTCCGCTCCAACGCAGTCCGCCGCGAAATCCACGGACGCTCCAAGCAATTCGGCAAGCTTCGCCGCAACCGGCCGCAGGCTGTATTGCGGATCTGGCTTTCCTTTGGGCCTACCGAGGTGAGAAGCGAGAACAAGTTTTGCACCTTGCTGGCGTGCAAAGTCGATGGTCGGCAGCGTTTCCCGAATCCGCGTGTCGTCTGTTACCCGTGCGCCGTCGAGCGGAACGTTAAAGTCCACGCGCATGAAGACGCGTTTCCCACCCATCTGTAAATCGCGGATTGATAGTTTGCCCATAGTTAAAACATTTATTCAGAATTCGGCGCGCACAATATTTCTGCGCGCCGCACGAATCACAAATTACAACTCACGAAACACGCCGTCCTACATCTTGGACGCAATCAGCGTAATCAAATCGCGGCAGCGGCTCGAATATCCCCACTCATTGTCATACCACGCCAGAACTTTTGCGCAATTCGTGCCCACCACTCGCGTGTAACCGGAGTCCACGATCGACGAATGCGGATTGCCCCGGAAATCGATAGAAACAAGTTCTTCTGTCGTGTACTCCAGAATGTTTTTCATGGGACCGTCAGCTGCGGCCTTGAGCGCCTCATTCACGGAGGCCACGGTCACAGGCTTCTCGGTAAAAACAGTCAGATCCACGACGCTTACGTTCGGAGTTGGAACGCGAATCGAATATCCGTCGAGCTTGCCTTTTAGCGCGGGAATCACGAGATGAAGCGCTTTGGCCGCGCCGGTGGAAGTCGGGATCATAGAAAGAGCCGCGGCGCGCGCTCGGCGCAAATCCTTGTGCGGCAAATCGAGTAACTTTTGATCGTTCGTGTAGGAGTGAATCGTGGTCATCGTGCCGCAACTAATTCCGAAGCTATCCTGGATAACTTTCGCAACAGGAGCCAGGCAATTAGTGGTGCAGGAGGCGTTAGAAATAATATTGTGCTTGGCGGGATCGTACGATTTGTCGTTCACGCCAAGGACAAGAGTCAAATCCTCATCCGTCGCAGGCGCGCTGATGATTACTTTTTTTACGGTGCCGCGCTTGTGCTTAGCGGCGTCCGATGCTTTGGTGAACAGTCCCGTTGATTCAATTACGATTTCCGCGCCTACGGATGACCAGTCGATTTCGGCGGGGTCCTTGGTCTTGAACACGCGAAAACTCTTGCCGTCCACAGAAATGGAATCCTCGGTGTGCGTAATTTTGTGGTGAAGATTTCCGAGCACGGAATCATATTTCAACAAGTAGGCGAGAGTCTTTGAATCGGTAACGTCATTCACCGCCACGATTTCAATCGCGGCATTTCCGAGCGACGCGCGCATGATATTGCGTCCAATTCGTCCAAAACCGTTGATGCCTACTTTAATCGACATGATTCCTCCGGAAGAGTGAATACCACAAGCACCGTTTTCATTTCATTCCACTACAGAACCCGTTGCATCACCAATGCGAATTTTTTAATTTTATACTTTAGCCCGGCAGTACCGACGCGCCTGCCGTTCAGATCACTCCCATGCAATCCAAGATGCTAGGTGTGCCACCCACAAAAGTCAAACAGGTTCCCTGAACCGGTACATCGAATAAGTAATTCCACTGATTCGACTTAGAAGCTGTCTCCGGGACAGTTTCGGTGCCGTACTCTTGCGCAATTCGCACGGGTGCGGATTTTTGTGCGACCGCCGGATCCGTCATTTTCCGCACTTGGACCGACCGGAGAAACCGCACCCTTTGAAAACGCAAAGGATGCGGCACCCAAGTGCGTGCTTTCTTTATCGGTGCGACGCCATACTTTCGTGATCACTGTGGAAATTGGTGGACCTGGGTGACTTTGTCGCCTTCAAAGCTAACAAAGATTGTTTTCTCCGGCGGTTTGCCGTAGATCCAGTCTTCAATTTCGCTACCGTCGGGAGTCTTTTCGCGAACTTTTCGATCGGGCCGGCCCATTGCCGCGAGGACCATATCATGGTCCATTCCCACGATCGGCTGCTTATCTTGAATGGCTTTCTGAATGTCCGGGGGAAGCGTATCGACCCACTGCACGGCGGCCGAATGGCGCTTTGAAAAATCCAGCACGCCGGAAAGAAACTTCTCGAGCTCATCGGCGGTCATTTCCGGCAGCGGCTTGTCAAAGTCCAGGTAAATTGTGGCGCCCGAATTCGTGTTCACCGGCGTATCGGGCGTCGTGTTCGTACTCATAACGCCGCCCACTTCCAAATGGATGCGATCGCGCAGTCGGGTTTTTCTTCCCCGGCCGCCTCCGTTGATGCCCACGATGATTTCTTTCTCTTTGAAATCTAAGTCCGTAATTTGCGCGCGATCTCCCGGATTAATTGCCGAGCCCGCCGATGTCACAGCCATCCGCAGCGCATTCTCATTCAGCGGCGCGCCTGCCTTTAAATGAAATCCCTTTTTCCCTGCTGGAATGGGGCGGACGACCTGCACAACTTCGCCATCCACATATCGCACGAGAGATAGGCGCGACATCGGCTGGAGCGAACCGACGGGCGTATTGGAATTCGAGTCATCGGCTGCGGCGTCATTTTTCTTGGATCGGGACTGCTTGTCTGTCGACGAAGCCGCTTGTGGATCTGCGGAGTTTTCAAACGTGGGAATGTTCTTGGGGCCGTTGGGGACAGGCGCGCGAAGCAGTCCAGACGAATCCACGCTCAGCAACAGCGCCACACTCGCGACCATATAGGCCAACCGGTCCATCGCGCACCTTCTGGCAGCATTTTAGCACCAATGACTTTGTTCCGGGTATCTCAAGAATTTATCGCGGATATCACTTTAGTCCGATACGGTTACACCGGCGCGATCGATTTGAATGGGCAATAATTTAGCGCCCGCGCCGAGCACCGCGGATTCGACGCGTTTTCGCGCATCAGGCTCAATCAGCAGTGTGACGCAGCCGCCGCCGCCCGCGCCGCAAACTTTTCCCGCTAACGCTCCATTCCGCCTGGCGGCTGAGATGACCTTATCGATCAGCGGCGTGGAGATGGAATGCAGATTACGCCGGCGGAAATCCCACTCTTCGTGCATCAATTTGCCGACCTCTTTCCACTTATTTCTCTCAATCGCCGTGCGCACGGCTTGGGCGATAACGGAAATTTTTTCCAAATTACGGGCAACGCGGCGTGTGCCATCGATGTGTCTCTTAAAAACCTCCCAATTGTTAATTCCGTGCTGCCGCGGTTTTCCTGTGTAACACAGCACCAGCCGCGCTTCGAGTTCGTCGAGGTCGCAGAGCAGGCTTTCGCGGCGTTCGCCGCCCGGTGCCAGCACAATCGCGGAAGCCCCGCCAAAGGCCGGAGGGTAATGGTCCTGGGTGCCGGTGGGGACGCGAATGACAATGGCTTCCACATCGCGGCTTAAGTGGATCCAGTCTTCGCGGCGCAACTTTGCGTTCGTTAATTTATCCAACGCCGCGCAAATCGCCACGGCCATGGCGGAAGATCCGCCAATGCCCGCTCCTGAAGGCGCTTCGGAATTTGTGGTCAATGTGAACCCGCCCGCCGGTCGAAAAACGCGCACGAGATTGACCAGCAACGGCAATTTGTATTTATGGGCGCGGCATAACGCGTCAAACGATGCAAATGACTCTGTGCGCCGCGTATCGCGCGAAGTGAGAACGATGCGCCGGGAAGACGCGGGCATTATCTCAATGACGCACGATGCGTAGCGGGTAATTGCGCAATTTACCGTCAAAGCTCCTTCATGAAACAAATACAACGGCCAGATATCCAGCGTTCCGCCGGCCAAATCGATTCGCGTTGGTGCTTTCGATTCAATTCGCACTTTGACTTGTTCCCTTCGTCCCGTTAGCCTCATTCTTTGTATCCAGGCGCCACATTTTCGCGAAATCATAACAGATGAACAACAGCGCCCAATCGAAAACCAAAGCGCGTGATTCCGTACTTGCACATTTCATGGTCGGTTTTCCGGGCGATTCCCTGCCGCGCGAACTCGCGGAATATCTCGACCAAGGTCTTGCCGGGGTCGTGATTTACCAGCGAAATTTTTCAAACGCGGAGCATTTGCTGAAATTAACCTCTGCGATCCGGAACGCAGCCGGAAGGCCAGTTCTGATCGGTATCGACCAGGAAGGCGGCACACGATTTGCGCTGAAAAAGCCTTTTACCCAGTGGCCGTCGGCCACGGAAATCGGAAGATTAGGAGATGCGGACGCGGCGGAGAAAATCGCGCGAGCCATCGCCGCGGAACTCCGCGCCGTGGGATGCAATTTAGATTTCGCTCCGATGCTTGATTTGCACGTAAATCCTGAAAGTCCGGTCACCCGGGATCGAAGCTTCGGCTCCCAGCCGGATCTCGTCGCGCGAATGGGTGCTGCCTTCGATCGCGGCTTGCGGCGAGGCGGCATACTTTCCTGCGCGAAACATTTTCCGGGACACGGCGACGCCGCAGTCGATCCGCATCTCGATCTTCCAGTTTTCGCGGGAACGATGGCTCGCCTGGAAACTTCGGAACTCGTTCCCTTCGCCGCATGCATCGGATCCGGAACACAGCTGATCATGACCGCGCACATTTTATTGCCGAAGGTTGATCCAGAACGTCCGGCATCCCTATCGCGCCTGATGTTGCATCACGTATTGCGCAAGAAAATGAACTTCGATGGAATTATTCTCGCCGACGACCTGGGTATGGGCGCAATCGCAAAACGATATGGGCCCGGCGAATCCGCTGTGAAAAGCATTCACGCAGGCAGTGACGTCGTGATGTTATGCCACGACTGGAACGCAGTGAGACCCGAGCTTGACGCCGTCAGAAATGCGCATCTGAAAGAACACTTCGACAACGATGAGTGGGAGGCTTCTTTGGCGCGTATCGACCGAGTCTGCAATCTCACGGAAACAATCGAAACGCGTGCGGGAATGGAACTTTTAGGGTGTGAAGAACACCAGCTTCTTGCGGCGGAAATTCGCGATCGATTGAGGTGAACTAGGAATTCCCCGATTTCTTAAATGGATTGTCTCGTGCCCGACGTGTTAAGGCTTTTTAGTTTTTAGCGGCGGGGTAGAAAATTCAAAAGCCTTAACACTGAGAACACAGAGAAAATCCACTGAGTCGCGGAGAAGTTTCCTCGACTACCCGATTGTCCGTGCACCCGAAGATGCCTTCCCCGACACAGAACTCTTGTTCGCCTCGACTCGGTCATGCGCCAAGTGCGGCTCAAAACACCGTCTGCATCGCGGCTCATACATCCCAGCGGCTCCCACCACGATCAAATCGTCCGACGCTACCAGCCTCTGCGTGTGTACCGCCGGATTGCCGCACTGAACGCAAATGGCGAGCAACTTCACAATTTCTTCCGCCACCGCGAGAAGCCGCGGCATAGGCTCAAAGGGCCGCCCCAGGTAATCCGTATCCAGCCCAGTGACGATCACTCGCTTTCCGGCATCCGCCATGCGCATGCAGATATCGATGAGGCCATCGCCGAGAAATTGCCCTTCGTCGATGCCCACCACTTCGGTGCGCGGCGCAACTTTTTCAAACATGTCCATCGCGTTGGTGACAATTTCAGACGGCAGCTCAAATCCGGAATGCGAAACGATTTCCGTGTGAGAGTAGCGCTGGTCGATCACCGGCTTGAAGATTTGCACACGCTGGCGCGCAATTTCCGCGCGCTTCAAGCGGCGGATCAATTCCTCGCTCTTGCCCGAGAACATAGGGCCGACGATGACCTCAATCCAGCCCATGTTCCCTTTTACGATGTCCACGTGGCGCATTCTCCTGGGTTGCGGTTTACGCAGAGTAACATATTGCTCCGCGCATCCGCGTGGCGCTGTTGAACCACGAGCGCGCCTTGTGAAATCTTTGTACACGTCACAGTGCCGCCTGCTTTTCTTTGCCGTACCGCTCACGCAAAAATCGTTTTAGGTCATCGACATTCGCAAATACCCGGTCCGCGCAGGCCAGCACCCAGCCGCTGATTTCACTGATTACCACATCCGTCACCAGATAAACGGGAATTCCCCGCCTGTGGGCAAACGTCAGCTCCGCCGAAGTTCCTCCCGAAGCGAGGACGGCCCCCTCGGCATACAGAAAGCAAATCACGTAGTCAGCCTGATTCTCCACAATATCAAGATCGTACTGGATGATTTTGCGGAGCACGTGGCGAAACCTGTCGATATCCGTCCGCTTCCACTCCCTGAAATGCTCGGCTTCTTCGTCGGTAAGATTCTTCTTTTCGTCTTCGGCGGGATCGTAGACGCGATGCCCGAGATCGTCATGCAGAAATGGGGTAAGTTTGCGGCGCCACAACTTGCCACTATCCGGCGCGAATTCGATTGGCCCACACAGATAGGCAAGCATGCGGTTTAATTTTTGAACCACGTAAGAAGGAATGGAGCGGCCGACGGGATTCGAACCCGTGCCTGGACCTTGGCAAGGTCCCGTACTACCCCTATACTACGGCCGCCCAAAAACTACGAGACTTTAACACGAGACCCAATTGAGGACAAGTTCCTCGACGATTGACTGAGATGACTTCGCCCGCCCGGCGACGTCTCCGGCTCGTGAAACGCGAAATCGATTTTTGATTTAAAATTGCGTATTCAGCCGACCTGCAAAACGCGCGCGGTCTTCACGACAGGTGATTTCCGCTGCCGTTCGGCAAACTTTGACGCCTTGACTTTATCTGTGTAGACACGAGCAAACCGTTCCCCGTCTTTGTAAAACACAGTTACCTGCCAGTGCCTGTGTTTGCGTCTCCTGTCTGTCCCCAGTTTGGTGCGTTTCTTTATCGTTTTTGTTTTCGGCATGGTTTGAATATCTCAATCGACTCTCGCGCACGCAAGTGCCAATTCGGTCAATACTTTAAAAGCGATTGGATTATACGTTATTCTCCCGGCGGTTGTAATCCTGAAAGCAATTGCCCGCGCATGTTTTGATCTTGGAAACTTCAGCTAAATTTAATCGAAGATTGATGGAACATTTCGCAGATTCGTTCATCCTATAACTGTGTTAGCTCGACCATGTACGATCGGGCTGATCGAGGAGAAGTAGATGCTTAAATCCAACCAAGGAGCGAAGGTAGAAAACCCACGAGCATATGATCCGGGCGCCGTGGAACATCTGCAGTATTTGCTGAATGTGGGCGTCCCGGCGGTGCGTGACCCCAAGCGTGAAAACTTCTACGAAATTGAAAGTAGCAGCGAGACCTTTTACGTTCACGTCTCGCCGGTCAGCGGAAATATTGTTCTGTTGGCACGTTGGATTCGGCAAACCCGGGAATGTTATTCGGACTCCCGGCACCTAACGGCTCGCGTCGCTTAAGGTCTTCCACCGGGCAATCACGGCAATGCCTTTTGTTTGATTAGCTTGCGCCCGACGATTCACCGAATCATCCGAACCCCAGATTGGCCTTTTCACAAATCGGAGTTCGTCTTATACTTGCTTCAGGTATTTAAGCGTCGGGACCCAGCCCGATTCGCTTCTAGCGTCGGAACGCACCACGAACGCCGAAATCGATAAATCGACGCGCGCGAGTTTTGAGCTGGTCGATCCCTCAGGAGAATTTATTCTCTGTGAGAGAACAGGTTCCTCCACTTTCGACCAGCGGAGCAAAACGCCGAAGTACGCGAATATCCTCCAGTGTTCCGCTTGTCGTCACCGTAACAAATGGCGGGGATGAATCCATTTCTGAAAAGGTCGAGACCATAACCATCAGCTGCCACGGGTTTCACTACTTTTCCAGTCTCCGGCCTCCCAAACTCTCCAACGTGCGTGCCCAGCTCGCTCTGCACAATGAGGACCACGCCGATACTGCTCATGCATACCGCGGGCGCGTTATCTGGAGCCGGAAATCGTCCCGGCTGGGCGGCATGTATTTGGTTGGCGTTGAATTTGATACTCCATTGAACATCTGGAATCTGGAGTCAGCTCCGGATGACTGGGCCGCGTTTTCGCCCCCTTTTACGGAAGATCCCGCCGCTTTCCTTGCGGAAGTGGACCGAGTATTGCAATCTGTGGCCGTTGCGAGTTATTACCAGCTCTTAGGGGTGGATCCGCGCGCAAACCATAACGAACTGAAGCGCCATTTCTATCAATTGGCGCGAAGGTATCATCCGGACCGTCACATGGATCACCCAGAATGGACGCCCCGCTTATTGGTGCTTATGGACATCTTGGCCACGGCTTACAGAACGTTGTCAGACGGTGAGACCAAGAAGCAATATGACTCAAGTCTGGCGCGCGCAGTCGAAGCGAAACCGCTAAGCCCGGGCAAGCCCGCGCAGGTATATCTAGACAAGGCATTAGAGTGCATGGCGGAAAAAAACTTTTCTGGCTGCATTCTTTGGCTGCACCGGGCGATCGAATATGAGCCAAGTTGTGCGAGTCACAGAGTTATGCTCGGCAGGTGTCTCTCGGCCATTCCTGAATACCATCGGGAAGCGGTTGAGCAATTTGAATTAGCTATAGATCTTGATCCCCGCAATATTGCAGCGCACCTTCACTACGGTGAATTGCTCGAGCAATTGAGAGCGCCGTGGAAAGCCAAGTTCCACTACGCTCGCGCCTTGGAAATTGACCCTAACAACCGGGAGGCGCGAGAGCGCCTGCTCCGCTTGGGGGTTGGCATGCCTAGAAGTTCCTCGAAAATTTCTCTGTTGGGCCGTTTAACCGGTCGCCGCTAGCCCCAGTTGCTCAGGCTTCAGCCCGTGGGATCGTGCAAGCAAGCTCGCTAGCCCTTAGGGTATCCCTGACGGTTATGCTGTTGTTGTCCAAAGAGTGGAAAAATGGATATGCGCGGCATCCTGCGAGGGGTCAAGCAGACACAAAAATGGGGCGAAACGGCGGTCGGCCGTCTCGCCCCGATGTCTTACAGGCTGGTGACGTTCGCTGCCTGCAGGCCCTTGGGGCCGGAGGTAACTTCGAACTCAACCGCCTGGCCTTCGTTCAGCGATTTATACCCTTCCGCCTGAATCGCGGAAAAGTGGACAAAGATGTCCTCGCCGGACTGGCGCTGGATGAATCCGAATCCCTTGCTGGCATTGAACCACTTTACTGTTCCTTGTTCTTTCACGGTGTTTCCTTTTCACTGATTTGAGCTATTTGGTGCTTCTCGACCGCCTCCAGCCGTACTTCAAAAAAAGGCCACGAGTTGTACCCGCTGCCCCTTTAAATCGATTCTAAAGGTTTTACAAGAGCAACAAACGCATCTGCACGATATCACGAATTCGTAAATGGTCCTAACTATTTCCTAAGGTGAACTGTGGATGTACCTCCCGGGGGGTGGGGCCGGATTTGGGCGCCCCGAACAGGGTTTTTTGACAAAAATTCCCTGATTTGAGAGGTCGTTATTAACGGAGCCCTAAACAGCGCTACAAGCGGTTTTGCAGTTCCGTCTGCAATTCGTGTTGCCGCTCGGAAGAAAGCTTCGCACCATCCTGGGTGACATAGAAAACGTCAGTCGCGGTGCCGCCCTCAGTGTCAATCAGGCCCACTTCTATATTGAAACTGTGCTCGGCAAATGTGGAACTGATGTCATATAGAAGGCCGGGCCGGTCCAGCGCGACAATCTCAACCACCGTGCTATGGGAAGAGCAATCATTATCCATGTGAATTCGAGTGTCCACGCTGACTTTCGGCGGCCGCTTTTCCGGTTGAAATTTTCGCTTCATCATCGCGCTAACGTCGAGTTCTCCGGAAATAGCGGCAATGAGCTGCTGTTTCAGACGGCCCATTTCAGAAGGGTTGTGGTCCAAGGTCTGGAAGCGATCCGAAAAGCGCAGCGAGTCCAAGGCAATTCCGCTGCGGTTCGCGCAGGCGTCCGCTTTTAGAATGTTCATGCCCCAGGAAGAAATCGTTCCGACCACTTTTTCAAACAGAAATGGGCGATCCTTCGTCACCAGGATCAGTTCGTAGTACTGGTCACGCTTGGTAATGCTGATCTCCCCAACTGAGTGGCCCAGCCGGCGATACATCCGGTAGTGTGCGGAAATTTCAGCCGATGAATGCGTTAGCAGGTAGCGACGCGGAAAGCCGTCGAGGAAATTTCTGAACCTCTCCGCTTCCGCCGCATCCTCACCTTTAGGTACAAGCCTCTCCAACTGTTGGGCGTCCTCCCCTGCCAGATACATACGCTGGTCGTCCACAGAGCGATTTAGATAATTTTCGGTGGCCGCGTAGAGCTGCCACAACATTTCAGCCTTCCATGACGTGAGCGCTTCGGGATTTACCGCCTTGATGTCCGCGTACGTGAAAAGCGTCAGCATCTTGAGGTGCTCGATGGTCCCCACGGTTTTTGCGAAATCGTGCACGGCTTCCGGATCAAAAATGTCGCGTCGCATCAGGGTAGCCGACATGCGCAGATGGTTTGCAATCAGGAATGTCACAATCTCACGGCCAAAAGAATCAACGCGCAGGCGCTCAAACACGGTTTCTACCGCTTCCAGGCTCCCATCCACGTGGCTCTCGTTGGGCATTCCTTTGCCAACGTCGTGAAACAACAGCGACAAATACAGATACTCGGGGTGTTCGAGCGACGCGAGAATATCGGCGAAGCGATGCTCCATGCCCGTGCTTTTTGCGGAAAGATTATGCAGATTTTCTATGGTCACCAGCGAATGCTCATCGACCGTGTAACGATGATAGTAGTCTCGAATGACAAGCGAGTCGATCGCTTTGAATTCCTTGAAGAGCAAATCGAGCAGGCCCACGCGATGCATGGCGCGTAGCGCGGGCGCGGCATAGGGCAGCACTAATATTTTGCGTACATATTCCCATAAATCGGGAGCTGTCGAATTCCATTTTTGAATCCGTGGCAGCGCCGCCTCCACCGCGTTTTCGGTTTCTGCAGTCAGCTTTAAATTGTGCTGCGCCACCATTTCAAAAAGACGAAACAATGTCTTGGGATCTTCCACGGAGTTCGACTGGCGCAGTGCCACCCGGTCGTCCTGAACCTTGAATTCCGACGTCGAAAGGGGCGAACGGCGCGGCCCCCACCAGCGCACCCAAATTGTTTTTGCCCGCGGAACTTCATCGAATAGGACGGTCAATCGATAAATCGCGCGGGCATGTCGAAAATAGCTGCGCATCCATTCGTTGGGCGACGCCGCATTGATCCCGTGCAAGCCAATGCCGCTGGCCGCCGCCTGGGACTGCAATTCATACGTCAGTACGTTGAGGTCTCTGCCCTGTCGGTAATGCAAGTAACATCGGACGGCATCCAGAAAATCAATCGCCTTCACCGCATCGGCACGCAACGGAGCAGGCAGAAGATCGACAGGATCTTTCCATTCGCGTGTGTGCTTCATTTCAGCGATCTGCGAAAGCCAGCAGGCCACCTGGAAATCACGCAGTCCGCCGGGTCCGTCCTTAATATTTGGCTCCAGGTGGAAAATAGTCTGCCCGTATTTTTGATGGCGCTCATGGGCCAGACCGGTGAGTTCCTGCATCAGCGTTTCAGCTTCGCGGTTTACCATTGCCGGCAGAACTCGCGTTCTGAGGCGCTCAAACAGCTTCTCATCGCCGCAAATGTAACGGCAATCGAGAAGCGAGATATTGAATTCGATGTTATTACGGTAAAGCTTTCCGCATTCGGCGAGGGTGCGTGTGGTGGGGCTTACGCGAAGATGCAAATCCCAAAGCGATTGGCTGAGCGGCGCGATGGCTTTCTTGCTGAGGAATTCTTCGTTGCCTTCCTTGTCATACAGAAACAGCAGGTCGATGTCTGAGTACGGAAATAGTCCCCGCCGGCCGTAGCCTCCCATCGCCGCAATGCAAAAGCCGTTAATCGGTCCACTGGCGGCAGTGACTTCGTTCCAGAGTTCGGTAACCACGGCATCAATCAGCGCCGTACGATCGCGGATCGCTGCTTTTCCGTCGCCTGTTTCCTCAAAGCGTTTCTGGATTCTCGCGGATTCTTCCGCGTACAGGTCCTGCAAACTGGAATTCGTTCTCTCGAGCTTCATGTCCGGTTTACGGGACCCCCACGCTGCGCTGAAGAATTCATCGGATACAGCCATGCACGCCAATGCAAACGATTCGCCGAAAATCCAGGAAATTTACACCCTGTTAAAGTGCTGACACTCCGCGTTCCTGATTCCGTATACGAATAGCCTGATCGACCTTGGACGTAAAGATCTTCCCGTCGCCAATTTTTCCGGTGGATGCGCTTTGCAAAATCGCATCAATCGCCGCGTCCACTAAATTATCAGGAATGACGATTTCAATTTTGATTTTCGGCAGAAGATCAACCGTGTACTCACGCCCTCGATAGACTTCCGTGTGCCCTTTTTGGCGCCCATGCCCGCGCACATCCGATATGGTCATCCCGCCAATGCCAAGTTCGGTAAGCACCTCTTTGACTGCCTCAAACCGGGACGGCTGAACAATCGCTTCAAGCTTCGTCATCATCTTCTTGTCCTCAGACTCGACTGCAGATTCAACTCCTCGCTGCGTCATGGCAGCGCCCTACACTATAGGGCTAATCTGCCTGACAATTCCAGTCTGTGACGCATGGTTTTCCTGGCCTGAACGGTAGCAATTTGGCCACCCGTGCCATTTCCCGCCAATCGAACTGAGGAAAAAGTTTTCCCGAGGACGCTGTGAACTTCGGCCAGTGCGTTTCACCGGTTTAAGTAAATTGCCGCGCGAGAAAGCGCGGACCTCACGCTTTACCGCGCGGCAATCACTGAGAAGAGCTTGACGGCTTCGTGCACCACCGAAACCGCCAAGCGGTAATTGAAAAGAGCCTGAATCGAACTGTTCCCTTTCCGGGTGTGCGAGTCTTAGAACATGAACCCGGCTTCGATCACGCCTCGGAACTGGTTGGTATTGGTGCCACCGATTCCGAATCCAACCGACGAGCCAGCGACGAAGTTTGAAAGGTGAACGACCGACATGTCTCCGCGTAGGAAGAAGGCGTCCTTAACCCAAGTCGGAGTCACAGTGAAAGAGAACGCGCCGGTTCCTGCGCCGTAACCCAAGAGGTTCGCTTCGCCGGTAACGGCACTCCCGCTCGATTTGATATATTCCGGGCGGACGGAAAGCGAAAACCCGTGCTTGAAGTTATAGTTCGCAAGGAGCGCGCCGCCATTCGTGTGTGCACCGGTACCGTACAAGGCGTTGTTGGATTTCACGACCGTGTACTGGTAATACGGGCTGATGGTGACGGAGCCCTTCGTGTACGTGTAAATCAGGTTGTAGACCTGTTCGTTGTTTTGAAATCCAGGTGTCGGGAAAGAATTAGGACCAGTCCTGACATAGGATCCCGCATTGCCTCCTGCCGCGAAGGTCAACGTGTTTGCGCCGTTGATGGCAAAAGCAGCCAAACCTGACAAGGATGTGTAGCGATTCGAATAAAAGCC
Source organism: Candidatus Acidiferrales bacterium (assembly GCA_035696345.1). Classification (GTDB taxonomy): domain Bacteria; phylum Acidobacteriota; class Terriglobia; order Acidiferrales; family UBA7541; genus Palsa-360. Next base: position 15,855 of record DASRQU010000132.1, on the reverse strand, counting down.
GTCATTCCAGCTGAAAGACAACGTGAGCTTCTTGTAGGTGTCATTGAGCTGGATACCGCGGCTTACGACGGGCTCCTGGTTCCAAAGCAACCCGCGCTCGATGTTCATATTTTCAAAGGTGAAAATGTACTCATCGCCGATCAGCGTTGGCAAAGCCCCGACTTCAAAACTGAAACCGCCCTTCACCAGTTTGGCATACCCCACCGGCAACGCACCGAAGTCCGAGGCCGTCGTCGTGGTCGTCTTCAGGAACGGGGTGCCGACCACCGGCAAGTTGTACGCGCCGCCTTGCAGGAAGAATTGGAACCAACCGCTAGTCTTCTGAATGAAAATCGCGGCGTTGCTCACGTCCACATGACCCTCGTCACCGGTGAATACGGGGTTATTCCCAAACATACCGATACCGCTCAGGACGCCAGTGACTTCGATTTTTCCAAACGGTCCCGCAGGGATCTCGTGCGGAATGGCAGTTGCCAGCGGTCCGGACATCGACGGTGTCGGAAGAGGCATCGGAGCTGGTGGAGTCGTGGCTGCCGGAGCCGCTGCCGGTGCCGGCGTCTGGTCCTGAGGCGCATCGGCCGCAGGAGTTGCCGTGTCATTCACATCATTTTCCGCTACTAAAACGCTGTCTGAATGGCTTGAAGCGGTCGCGGTGCTCGCAGTAGCTGTTACAGCGGCGCCGCTGTCGCTTACCGCTCCGCCCGTCGCCAAGCGTCCACGCGCATGAGCGGCAGGAGTCCCAAGTCCTACCAACCCTAGCGCCAGCAATCCCAAGCACACCCCATAAGTCTTGTTCATGAATAAATAACTCCTTTTCCGCCGGTAGCCTGATGAAAGACAGACCCTGACCAGCGCGAGGAGTTTAGGTGCGCGAGGAGAACGCGTCCAATTCATACTTCTTCTCGTAGCAATCAGAAATGTGGCGTAGAAAAAACGAATCCTGCAGATTCGAAACACGAATGGCGGTTTTGACGCGTGATCTAAGTCACAAGTCTTGCGGCATCTCTTCGGTACAGTGGCAACGATTTCGTAGGGGTGCAGCGCGAGGATGAATTGGCGTTTCATCGAACTGGATTTCAATATTCAAGATTCAAGGAGGGTTTGGATGCGACGATTCATTAGCCGTATCGTTCTGAGCGTTGGCATGTTCACGCTTGCTGCCTCACCTATCGCAACCGGCCATCCGAAACTGCACAATCGCCTGACATGGGCTTCGTTGACATTGCCCCTACCGGAGCAAGGGCCTCATGGAGACCACAATCCAAAGCATGGCGGGACATTCTTCATGTCCATGGATTACAAGCATCACTTGGAAGGAACCTTTGTCTCACCAGGAATATTTCGAATTTACCTTTATGATGAACACACAAAGCCCTTGAACGAGACCGAGATGAAGCGAGTCCGCGGCTCCATTCAGATCGGGGAAACGGATACTGCACCTAAGATTCCACTCGTCCCCGGCAGTAAAAAGGAAACGCTGGAGGCCGACTTAAGCGATAGAGTAAGATTTCCCGTGACCATTACACTGCGACTGTACCTGCCCGGCATGGAGTCGAGTGCCAAGCCGGAGTTGTTTAATTTCAGGTTCGCTGGGTTCACGGATGGCCGAGGATCAGGAAACTGCCGTCCAATGGCAGGCATGCCGGATATGGGTTGCTAGGTTATTCAGGCATGCCGATTTTTCAGTAATTTTCGGGAGAAAATCTCTATGAAACGTGTTTCGGCCGCCAAGATTGTTCTCGCTACGATTGTGGTTCTTGTCCTGATTCAATTCATTCGTTTGAGCCGAACGAATCCTCCCGTAAATCCCTCGCGTACGTTACAAGCCCACGTGGACGTTCCGCCGGAAGTACTAAATGTGCTGAAGCGTTCTTGCTACGACTGCCATTCCAACTCCACTGTTTGGCCGTGGTACAGCAACATCGCTCCCGTCTCCTGGTATGTAATCCGCGACGTAAATGTGGGCAGGAGCCATGTAAATCTTCAGGACTGGGAAGCACAGATCAATGAGCAGGAAGGCAAGGAGCACCTGGGTCTCGTCTGCAAACTTGTGCGCGAAGGAAAAATGCCACCTGCGGATTACCGTGCGGTGCACAAGGGGACCGACGTCACGCCTGCGGAGACTGCGTCGATATGTGCGTGGTCACAAAAGGTTGGGACCGCCGAGGATGACGACAAGAAAGAAGACCACTAAGCCAGCCATATTCAAGGCTGCCGTTCATTCAAAAAGCAAAACCGCAATCCTGTAACTGGAAAATCCGAGTTTTGCATCGCTCTGACATGCACCAACCACGGCGGAATGATATTTTCCTGTTTGAATCCGCTGATTCAACATATCCGGCAGCGTCTGCAGATCTGGCGTGGCATAGTGCAAAACGAAAGATGGAGTGTGGCTTCCGGCGTAGCCATTATCCATGGTGCAGGAACGACGCGCGTCGGCTTCATAGTTGAGCAAATGCAATCCGCTTGACGTCAACTTTTCCGCAACAATTCTTTCCTGCTCTAGCACCGATAATTTTTGAGCGGCGAGCGAAAAATCTTCTACCGCGAATAAAATACCCCCATGCTCAACCGTTGCAATCCCGATTGAGTTCAGCTGCGGATCAAGCAGATTGGCTCGGTGCGGCGGTGAATGCATCCATTGTTTGTGAATATTTTCCGCGCTGGGTCCTTCCGCCACATTCTCCGCCAGTGAACTGAAGCGCGCGCGGGCTTGTTTCGCGCGCGCCAGCATGTCCGGCTCGCCGGGAAGCTGGTGCGACAGGGTGTTCTGAGCAGCCATACGCTGCGCGTGCTGGTGCGCCGCCGCAGCGAGCGCGACGTCCCATTTCAATAAACGGAGCCCGTTCGCCGCCCGCTCCCGGTTCGCAAATTCAAATAGGATTTGCGCTGGCCCGTGCTCCTGCGCATTCGCGCCACTGACGACCAAAAAAATAATCGCGATCCAAGTCCGGCGTAAAATTTTTCCACGATTCATGAGGGCTCCCAAATGAGCAGAATGCCCCATTATTTTACGCTCACAACGTATTAGTTTGGCTTCCGTTCCTCGTCGGCTGACGAAAGCGTGACGGTTTCGAACTTCGTAGCGCCCGCACCCTGCCGACATTTTTTATCGCCATAGAGAGCGAGAACTTGCCGGCAACATGCCGGCGCTGCGAAACACGATGCGGCTCGATTCGTAGGTGTGGGCGAGAGAGAATTTCGATATTATGGAGAGCTTTGGAGAGCCCATGGAACCAGCATTAGTCGATTTGCAAAATATACAGGTCGTCCGCGGCGACAACATTGCCCTCGATAATTTTAGTTTGCGGATCAACTCCGGCGAGCACGTCGCGATCCTCGGCCCCAACGGCTGTGGGAAGTCGACGCTGATCAAAACCATTACGCGCGAATGCTACCCGGTGATCCGCGACGGATCGTCGATGACGATTCTTGGCGAGGCACGCTGGAATGTTTTTGAGCTGCGTTCCGTGCTCGGCATCGTTTCCAACGACTTGATGACGGACGTTACGGGAGAAACCTGCGGCCGCGAAGTGGTGCTCTCCGGATTTTTCAGCAGCACAAAAATCTTCGACCACCTGACCGTGGAACCCGAACACCTGAAACGTGCAGACGCGGCACTGGAAAGGATCGGCGTCTCGCATCTGGCCGATCGGCCCGTGGAAGAGATGTCCTCTGGCGAAGCGAAGCGCATCCTCATTGCCCGAGCTCTGGTGCATGATCCTAAAACGCTTCTGTTCGACGAGCCCAGCAACAGTCTGGACGTATATGCCCAGCACGGGCTGCGGGAGGCCATGCGCGAACTCGCGCAATCGGGTATCGGCGTCGTCCTTGTGACGCATCATCTCTCTGACGTGATTCCGGAGATCGACCGAGTCGTGCTCATGCGAAAAGGAAAAATTCAGGCGGATGGTCCGAAAAAGGATTTGCTGAACACCGAGGAAATATCACGCCTGTTTGGGATCAAACTGGATATTACCCGCCGCGATGGCTATTACCATCTCTGGTAGGGCCTTGTGCCGGCGGCTTTTTCTCGCGTGTCACATCGAGAAATCCGCCTGCACGACGGCGCGCCACAATAATTTCGCAGTGTAGCTCGAACCGGTGGACCGGGTTATATCTTCCGGCGAACAGGAAAAAATTCGCGTCGATCCCCAGCCGATAAAAATAAATCCTGTTAATGCAGCAGGATACGAAATGTGTCGTTCTGGCATGCATCTTGCACCTTTATCGACTCCAGCCGAACGCGACGCAAGGGGTGCTTTATGAAAAAGATTCTGCTTTCCATGGCTGGGCTTCTGATGCTGTTGCCCGTTATTCCCGGCATTGCGGTCGCCGCGCCAAGTTCGCGAGCGACTCAGGCGCAGTCCGAAGAAAAAACTCGAATTTTTTCCGGGACAGTGATCAAGGATCGGGACAATTTCATTTTGAGTGACGCGGCGAACAAGTTGTCCTACATCTTGGATAACACCCGAGAGGCCAGCAAATACGAAGGGAAAAAAGTGAAGGTCACGGGAATTGTGGATGCGGCGAACAACACGATCCACGTAGAGACAATTCAGGAGATTGCGTAGCGAATTTAAGACCGTGCTCAAAACTAGAGATCAGAAATGAAAGAGAGCAGAAACCCCGGAGGTCGCGCTCGAGCTCCGCATTTCTTCTCTTTTCTCTCTGACTCTGTGCGAAACCTTCTACTGATATAAGGGCACAGGTCAGTTAAACAGAGTAAGAAACATTGTCGTCCGCAGCTACCGTCGCCGCGCCGCTTGTTCTTCCGGCCGTTGCACTGGCGGCTGCTGCTGCGATTTCGTCGCCTTTCGTTCCGCGCCGCATGGCTACGATACCGGTGCGCACCATCTCTAGAATTCCGTAAGGGCGCAGTACTTCCAGCAAGCGGTCCACTTTTTCCTCGCCGCCCGTAATTTCAATGGTCAGCGAGTCCGCCGCAAAGTCCACGACGCGCGCACGAAACACATTGATGATTTCAAGAATGTCCGACCGCTCATTGTGCTTCGCCGAGAGCTTGATGATCGCCAAGTCGCGGCAAATCGACGGCTTTCCAGTGATGTTCTCCACGAGAAGCACATTCACCAGCTTGTAGAGATTGGCTTCGACGCGCAAAGCCTGATCGCGATCCGCATCCACAACGATCGTCATGCGTGAAACTTCGGGCTTTTCCGTGCGCCCCACGGTGAGCGAGTCAATGTTGAATGCGCGGCGGCGAAACAGCGACGCCACACGCGTCAACACACCCGGTTTATTTTCAACGTGCACCACAAATGTATTTAGCATTTTTCTCTCACGCGTCCGTCGCGGTTTCAATCAGCGGATTCGGGCGGCGAATCATTTCGTGCAGCCCGGCACCCGCGGCGACCATCGGGTAAACGGCGTCTTCCTTGTCCACCTGGAAGTCGATCAGCACCGGCCCTTTATGTTCGTGCGCCATCTTCACCGTGGGCACAACTTCGGAGCGCTGCGTCACGGCCACTGAGCGAATCCCAAATGCATCCGCCAGCTTTACAAAGTTGGGACTGAGAATGGGCGAAGCTTCGTAATTTTTCTCGTAGAAAAATTCCTGCCACTGCCGAATCATTCCCAGATAGCCGTTGTTGATGATCGCAATGTTGACCTTCAGATTTTCCTGCACCATCGTCGCTAGCTCGCACATGGTCATCTGGAAGCCGCCGTCGCCGACCACTACCCAAACATCCGCTTCGGGTCGCGCCGCTTTCACGCCGATTGCCGCGGGCAACGCAAATCCCATCGTGCCGAGCCCGCCGGAGGTAATCAGCGTGCGCGGCCGCTCATGCTTGTAGTATTGCGCTTCCCACATCTGGTGCTGGCCCACGTCCGTAACGATCACGGCATCCGTGTTCTGCGTTTCGTGCCACAAATCGTTGATCACGTGCGCGGCATACAAGTGACCGTTGTCCGGCAGGTTCTGAATGTCGCGGACCGCGGAGTCGCCCTTCAGGCGATCGATATAGGCGAGCCACTCGCGGTGTTCTTGCGGCTTGATGTGCGGCAGCAATTCACGGAGAACGCCCTTCAAATCGCCAACCAGTGCGACGTCGACCTTCACATTCTTATTCACTTCCGCGCGATCAATTTCAATGTGAATTTTCTTCGCGTTCGGGGCGTACGTTTTTAGATTTCCCGTAACGCGATCATCAAAGCGCATTCCAAACGCAATCAGCAAATCGGCTTCCTGAATCGTCGTATTCAGCCACGCCTCGCCGTGCATGCCCATCATTCCGAGGCTCAATGGATGCGACGCCGGAAATGCTCCAAGCCCCAGCAGCGTAAGCCCCACCGGAATATTCGCTTTCTCGGCGAACGTGCGAACTTCGTCCATGGCTCCGGACAAAATGATTCCGTGGCCCGCGAGGATCATAGGCCGCTTGGAATTTTTTATCAGTTCCAGCGCTTCCCGGTATTCGTCCTGGGTCGGCGTAAGATCTGGCCGGTATCCAGGAAGTTGCGGCTGGATGGGCTTGCCGTCAAATTCGCAGGTCGATTGCTGCGCATCTTTCGTGATGTCCACCAGAACCGGACCTGGCCGGCCTGAACTTGCCACATAAAACGCTTCGCTAATCACTTGCGCGATTTCGCTCGCGTGGGTAACCAGGTAATTGTGCTTTGTTACGGGGAGAGTAACGCCCGTAATGTCCGTTTCCTGAAATGCATCCGAGCCGATCAGCTTGCTTCCCACCTGGCCCGTGATGCACACGATGGGCGATGAATCGAGCATGGCGGTGGCGAGGCCGGTCACCATGTTGGTCGCGCCCGGGCCTGAGGTCGCGATAGCGACGCCGACTCGTCCGGTCGCGCGGGCATAACCATCCGCCATGTGCGTTGCGCCCTGTTCATGGCGCACCAGTACGTGGTGAATATTGCTGTACTTCAACGCATCGTAGGCGGGCAAAATCGCGCCGCCCGGATAGCCGAATACAGTCGTCACGCCCTGTTGTTCCAAACATTCCCAAAGAATCTGCGCGCCTGTTTTCTTCATATGATGATCCGTCCGGAATAAGTCTGGCTGCCCACTCGTTTAAAATGAACCGCATGCGCTACCGCCGAGCAAGCGGGCTACACTTGTACTTACAACTTTTTCAAATTTTGCAGAACCACCCCATCCCCCGGGATAGCCTGTTTGCACCCGAACATTATACAGAGAAATTGGAGTATCGTCTTGTTGGGATTGAAAAACGTCCAGACTGCCCTCGGATCAGACGTTCGACCAATCCAGTACTACTTTGCCCGCTTCGCCCGTGCGCATCACCTCAAAGCCCTTCTCAAACTTCTGCCACGGAAAACGGTGCGTAATCACGGGAGAAATATCCAGCCCGGATTCGATCATCACGGTCATTTTGTACCAGGTTTCGAACATTTCGCGGCCGTATATCCCCTTGATTGTGAGCATGTTGAAAATAATGTGGCTCCAGTCAATGGCGATCTCGCTTGCTGGGATTCCGAGCATGGCGATTTTTCCGCCATGGCACATGTTTTTAAGCATTTCACGAAATGCCTCTGGTGAACCTGACATTTCAAGTCCCACGTCAAACCCTTCCCGCATATCGAGCCGCTTTTGCACTTCCTGCAGGCGCGTCGTTCGCGAATCCACGGTGATCTCAATCCCCGCGCGTTCCGCCAGCGCGAGGCGGTTCGGATTTACGTCGGTAATTACGACGTGCCGCGCACCAGAAAACCGCGCCACCGCGGCAGCCATGATGCCGATCGGGCCCGCCCCGGTCACCAATACGTCTTCCCCAAGCACAGGAAATGACAGCGCAGTATGCACGGCATTTCCAAATGGATCGAAGATCGCGGCAACTTCACGCGCGATGGGGCGCGTGTGTTTCCACACATTCATCATCGGGAGCACAACATATTCCGCAAACGCTCCCGCTCGATTCACGCCGACGCCTTGCGTGTGCGCGCACAGGTGGCGCCGTCCCGCGAGGCAATTGCGGCAACGCCCGCATACTACATGCCCTTCGCCGCTGACGAAATCGCCGGGCTGAAGATCCGCTACGTTCGATCCCATTTCCACCACTTCGCCGCAAAACTCATGCCCAATCACGAGCGGTACGCGGATCGTGTTCTGCGCCCACTCATTCCAATCGTAAATGTGCAGATCGGTGCCGCAAATTCCCGTGGCGAGCACGCGAATCTTCACATCATTGATTCCGGGCGACGGCTCCGGAACATCTTCGAGCCACAACCCCTCTGCGGCACGGCTCTTCACTAAGGCTTTCATTCTGGATGTCCTTTGGCGGAGTCGCGGGCGAAACGAACCCGCAAATCACCAACCGATAGAAATCATCTCAAAACCGTATCCCGCCGACGGTCCCCAAAGCAAATATCGGTGAGTCGTCGAGTAGCACTGCCACTCTTGGCTGTGTGCACTTTGCAAAACCCGCACGGGCGACTGCCTGGGCTACTCAAAATTTCACCCAAACGATTTTTTCCGCAGACGGGCTCTCGCTGAATTTTTACTCGCGCTCTGCCCGCTTCAAGCCCGTGGCAGAAGCCAGTTTTGCCTTATCTAACCTTCGCCTCGGCGTGCCATCCGCTGGCTTGGGCTTTCGGCTAGATTTATGCATCGATCTTTCCATCTTGGATACGGCATATGCTAAAAGCCCAAACACGTCGCTGATGCCACTGCGAACCTGCTCTTGCCAATACTTCCCTTCCTCTCCGATATGGCGATACTTTTTATACCGGGCGTCGAGAAGTTGTCGCATTGGAAGCTCGGTGAGCGGGCGTAGGGCAGCCAGTAAATGGGCTTTGAGGGTTTCTGCCGCCGCGGCCGGATCCAGATGTGCACCTCCCTCGGATTCGGGCACCACGGTATCGATAATTCCCAGGGAGTGCAGGTCTTGCGCTGTCAATTTCAAAACGTCCGACACTGCTTCGGCCTTGCCCGCATCGCGATACAAAATCGCCGCGGCGCCTTCGGGTGAAATCACGGAATAAATTGCGTTCTCCAGCATCAACACGCGATCCGCAACGCCCATCGCAAGGGCTCCGCCACTCCCGCCTTCCCCGATAATTGCGGAGACAATGGCCGTAGGCAGATTGGCCATCGTGGCCAGATTGCGCGCGAGCGAATATGCGATCCCGCGATGCTCGGACTCATAGCTCGCCTGCGCGTTCGGGCAATCTACAAGTGTAATCACGGGAATTTTAAATTTTGAGGCCAGCCGCATCAGGCGCAGCGATTTGCGATAGCCTTCGGAATACGCTTTGCCATCATTCGATTTGATTTTTTCTTCCGGCGTGGCCCCGCGCTCCTGACCGATGATGATCACTGTCTCGCGATCCAACTCAGCGATGCCGCCAACGACCGCAGGATCGTCACCGCTCCAGCGGTCGCCATGGAGTTCCAGAAAACGCGAGGTCATGTGGGCAATGTAATATTTCGAGGTCGGCCGCCCCGCATGCCTCGCAAGGTTCACTTTTTGCCAGGCCGTGATGTGCTTGGATCTTACAGGCGGCGGCAATTGCTTTACGCCCGGCTCCATCGCTTTGTTGCGCTTCAGGTGGCCAATCAGATACGCAGTGATCGCGGGCAAATCGCGGCGCCCGATCACCAGATCGATCAGCCCCGCTTTCAGCAGCGTATCCGAATGGTGCGAATCCTTGGGTGGCGCAACGCCGGTCGTCTGTTCGATTACGCGGGGCCCCACGAATCCAATTTGAGCGTTCGGTTCGGCGATCAGAATATCGCCAAGCGATGCAAAGCTCGCGGTTACGCCGCCGAACGTCGGATCAGTCAAAATGGAGATGAAGGCCAGGTCGTGCCTGTCATGTACGGAAGCTGCGGCCGCGACCTTGGCCATCTGCATCAGGGAGAACATTCCTTCCTGCACGCGGGCTCCGCCGCTGGCCGCCACGCTGACCAATGGGATTCTGCGTTGCGTGGCTTCCTCGAAAGCATGGGCGATTTTTTCCCCCACCACCGAGCCCATCGTGCCGCCCAGAAACGCAAAGTCAAAAACGACAAGCACTGCTTGCTGGCCTCCAATGCGGCAAAAACCAGCGGTCACCGCTTCCCGAACACCAGTTTCGCGACGAGCATCCTGCAACCGCACGCGATACGACTTGTGATCGGTGAATCCCAGCGGGTCGACCGAAACCAGATCGCGGTCGAGTTCCCGAAATGTGCGCGTATCGGCTAACAAGGCGATTCGCGCTCTCGACGGCATCGTCAAATAGTGATTGCAACCAGGGCAGATGTAGAGGTTTTCTTCGAGTGCGGCGCGCGTCTGCGCAGTAGCGCAGCCGGGACACTTCACCGTAGACGGAACGTTGGTTTTGCCTCGTAGCATAGTTCCTTAATCCTTATAAACACCGGATCCTGACGCTGGTAAGCGGAATATTGCTCTTTAATTATCGCAGGTTCAGCGATAACGATTGGATGAAAAAATGGAGGATTGTGATTAGAAGTTCAGGGGTGAAGGCGATCAATAGAAACCAAACACTAAACGGCAGGAGGGAAGGTACTTAGCGGATTTAACGGAGGGTAACTCTTTAAGGGAGGAGGGCCGAATGTGGGTGTTCACTCGGCCCCGGAGTGGTCAGGAATACGATCTGCTCATGAGTGAGATTAGGGGCGGATTCCGATTTTGTCCAATTCATCGTTTTGATAGATTGAATCAGGTTTCCGGCTCCTCTTTTGGAACTCTTCACGGACGACGCCAGCAAACAATACTTACCTTCAGAAATTCTTCCGCGGAATTCATTCGCGAAATCAGGTGCGCACATTCATGAAGATTTTCTGGAAATAATTTCCGGGTATGCGTGCTTGGCCGGATCAAACGTTGTGTTCTCCCACGCTGTTGGCGGACAGGACATACCCAAAACGGTTCGCAAAATAATATCCATATCCGAAAAGAAAGTTCGCGTCCTCGCATACTTAAGTGAGACTTCCAATTTAATCGGCATGATGCGTTTTACATACTGCTCTTCGATGGATCCTTCGTAAAAGAATTTTGCTTCATCGCGGAAAATCAGCGATGCCAGGTCTGTGATCCCCGGTCGCGATTCCAGGAGTTCTCCATATTCATCGCAAAATATTTTGACAAATTTTTCCATCTGCGGCCGCGCACCCACAAGTTGCATGTCTCCCATCAACACGTTGATCAGTTGCGGCAGCTCATCCAATTTAAATGCTCTGAGAAACGCTCCTATGCGAGTCACGCGGGCGTCCCCCGGAGAAGTAACCGTGCTTCCCTCAACATTGCTGCTGATCATGCTGCGGAATTTGTAGAGCCGGAATTTTTGAAAGTTCCGGCCGATACGCAGATGAGAATAAAAAATGGAACCACCATCATCGAGCTTGATCGCAACGGCAATCATAACGAAGAGCGGCGCCATGGCGACCAGTCCCGCCGCAGCGCACACGGCATCGAACACAGCGCGTCCGTCGTAGCGTGACAACGATCCGGCCCGGTGCGGCGCTACCCGATTCGTAGCGGTGGTCGCTTTCGCCGCCGGCCCATTGCGGGTATCAGGCGACGCAGGGTAACTGGGTGGAAAGCTGTGCAAGTTTGGATCTACCAACAATTCGGGAATTTCGGAACGCACTTGCATTGAAAAGACTTGCTGGTAGACAGGAAGGGCCACGGGAATAGCCTCCGACATCAGATATAGTTTGAACAGGATTTGGTCCGACGAATTTTTATCTGGAGTTCAGTACAATTGCCTTTGGAGACGACTTGGGCAGTCGAGGGCCGCGCCCCTGATAAAAAACCCCGGCTAGAAATCCGAGCGCGTACGGCAACTGATAGGTGGCAAACACTACAGGCAAGATCGGCAGAAATTTCCACCCTTTGCGGCGCGCGACCAGCACGGCGGACCCGATTGACACTCCGAGGTATGAACCAGAAAAAATGAGAAAGGCCGCAACCGACGCGTTCTGTAAAACGTGCATGCGCGCTACACTTGCCGCCTCGGCGCATAGTAGCAAGAGAATCCCCGCGAACAAGGAACTCACGGGCACCAGATTTCGGATCGACGCAGGCCTGCGATGCTTCCTCACCGCTGCCACTTTCCAGAATCCATTTTGAAAAAATTGCCGAAACAGCCTGCTGAGGCTCGTTCTGGGTTGATACCATGAAACAATTCTGGGAGACTGCCACACTCTGCCGCCCGCCGAAACAATGCGGTAGTTCAGCTCATCGTCCTGGCCGCGCACAAGTTCCGCGTCGAAACATCCCACCGCGTTCAGGGTGGATTTGCGCCAGCAACCGTAGGGCACCGTGCTCACGGGCCCTTCGTAGTCTGGATCTCTGAACTTCGCGCCGCCTGCGGCAAACGGTACATGAAAAGCGTAGGCGATGGCCTCCGGAATATATCCCTGTGCGCGAGTCAGCGCCGGGCCGCCCACGTTGTCGGCATGGGTTTCCTGAAGCACCGCGATGCACGTCCGGATATAATCCGGTGCATAAAGTGAATGCACGTCCATTCTCAGGATAATTTCTCCCTTGGCCTCCCAGATTGCATGGTTCAAGCCCGTCGCCGCGATCTTTTCCGGATTATCGATGACGCGCAGCACGGAGTATTTTTTGTCAAATTCTTCGAGCACAGAGCGGGTTCCGTCTTCGCTCATGCCATCGGCGATTAGCACTTCCATCTCCAAGCCGCGCAAGTCCTGGTGAAACAAGCAGCCCAGAAATGTCCTAATATGTCGGATTTCATTCCGACAGGAGACAATTACAGAAATCTGAAGAGGCTCGTTCGATTGCATACGTCATCCGCCTTTCTCTTCAGCGGAACAATTTCAGACATTCGTATTTGGACAGGGAGACGTTACATGCGCGGGGCGAACTGCTGAAAATTGTTCCACTGAATTTCTTTTAATTGCTCTGGCGATACATCTCTTTCACACAACCCGACGAGTGCCAACGCGAGAGACAACGCAATCGTCGGAAGCTTTTCCCAATACAGCGTGGGCAAGGCGATACTATCGAGACAAAGAGTGAGAATGAGCGCCAAAATTAATGCGCCCTGCGAACGGAATCGAACACTATGGAAGAGAACAGTTGCAGCGCGAGTAAACTGAAAAATGACTATCAAGAACAAGAGCAATCCGCCCATGCCCAGTTCGAGCCAAACCGCAAGATAGGCATCATGCGCTCGCCCTTCACTTCCAATTAGTAGCAGGTAAGGCAATTCTTGTCCGAAACCTTGGCCGATCACCGGCTTTGCTTCAATCGCCCGGAAGGCCATGCCCCAGCGATCAAACCGGTGGCTGAAACCTTCGCCTGTGGAGACGTTGACGGAAGTGGCGTCTTCCATCAACTCAGGTTGCCGCGCATGGATAAGCAGCAACGCGCAAACGCAAACCGTTGCGAATGCCAGCACCCACTTCCACTGGCGCGAAAGAATCAGAAACGCCACAATGCCAACCACGATGCTCAGCGTCGTGCCACGCACAAATACCATCGCCGGAACCAGCGCGAACCCAATGGCGACAGCTGCCCACACCATTTTGCCCATAGATGATTTGGAAAACAGTACAGCTCCAAGCCCTGCGCCGAAAACGAGTAAGATGGCCGCCTGCCCGATCGTATTCGGATTCCACGTGCTGAAAGTCGCGGCGCTTTTTAGTTCCTGAAAATTCGCAATGTTTGCGGCTGAATTATCACCCAGATGCATGCGAATCTGCAGCACCAGGGCAATTCCGCCGCACATCAATCCACTGATAAAAAATTGAAACCGTCGTTCCGATTGCAGCAGCCGCGGCAAGACCAAAAAAATAACCGCGCATCCCGCCATTTTTGCCGGCTCGTAAGCGCCAGGCGGATTTCCCAGCGCGGACTCGACCGCAATTGACAAGATACATAACGCAAAGAACACAGCCTGCCATTTGAAAACGCTCTTCTGATTTTTCGACAGGGATGGCGCGGTCCAAAGCAATGATCGAACAAGAAATATCAAAATCAACACGTCGTCTACGCGAATATTGATGGCGTCTCCTACGGGCAAAGCCACATCGGGAAACCCGAGCGCGAATGCGTACAGGAACAGCCCGTACTCGATTCGCGTCCAGAGGACCCCGACCGCGATCAACGTCGCAATTCCTATTTCAAGATACAAAATGGGTGTAAGAACCATATAAACTTGGCGAAAATGAGATGCGGTAATTTTTTCAGCGCACCACTCCCATGCGTGTCTTTTTTTGAATGGGTTGCGCGGGGACCCCGCCTGCGATCGTGAATGCCGGAACTTCGCGGGTGGCTACGGAGTTTGCCGCGAGGAGCGCGCCGCGTCCTACGTGAACCCCTTTGGTGACCGTCGCGTGTGCGGCAATCCACGCGCCAGTGCCAATGCGAATCGGCGCAAAACTCCGCGGGCCGAAACGATAAGATCCTTCCTGCAAAGTATGATCGCCGGTGATCAGGATCGCGTAAGGTCCCACTTGCGCTTCATCATCCAATATGATTCCGGCCGCGGCATTCAGCCAGCAGCCCAATCCCAGAAAAACATCGTTGCCGATGTCCACGCGATTTGTGAAGTTAATGTTCACGCGCCGCGCCACTTGCAGATTTTTTCCGCAACTCCGAAACGCAGGCCGCATTAAAAACCCGCGCAGTCGAAGCACAGGCCGCAGATCCGGCAGCCAACCGGTCGCCAAGCTCACAAGATGAAACCAAAGATATTTGATGATTCTCATATTTCTAACCTAATCCTGCGGAACGGGAGCATTTTGCAGGGACCCATCCGAGTCTAATTCTTTCAAAACCGTGGTGATAAACTGGTCCAGCGTTTGGGTGCGGGCCTTTGCCAGGCCATTACAAATCAACTTCCGCCGCAATTCACCGTCGGAAATCATCTGTTCAATCGCTTGAGCCAGCCTTCGCGAATCTTTTGAAGGGACGAGCAGTGCGTCATAGCCGTGCGTGACCGTATCCGGCACGCCTCCCACCCACGTCGATATGCACGGTAGTCCGTTGGCGCGGGCTTCGACCAAAACGTGTGGAGTGCCCTCAGACAGAGTAGGCAATACCAATATGTCCGCGGAGCGCATGATATTAAACAGGGGCGCGCCATTCGGGACATAGTCAGTCCAGCAAATTTGCCGACTGAGGTCACGCGCCGCGACGATCTCGCGCAATTTCTTGAAGTAATCGGGATACTCGCGCCGCCCAACAATTTCCAGCCTCCATGCAATACAGCTGTCTAGCTGTGAGACCGCGTGAAGCAAATATTCGATTCCCTTCTCCGGGCGCACGAAACCAACGAATAGAATGTGGATCACCGAGTGCTGGCACGTATCGATGCGTGAAAAAAACTCGCTGTTCCTGATTGTGCTCGAAACAATTTCGGTAGTTCGCGGAGAGGCATATGCCCGCGTCAGCGCATGGCCGTTACAGACGAATGCTCCGCCCGTTAACCAGCGGCCGATACGTGTAAACCACCTGTCCAACCGAGCGAAGAGAAGTGCGAGAAAATCGGCCGCGCGGTCCTTTCTGGCTGCTGACCGTAGGAGCGCAACGGAATCGCCCACAATCCAGTGGCAGATGGGCCTCTGAAAAATCCATGCGCACAGATAGAGCACGGCGATGTACGGACACAGGCCGCGAACGAACAACACGTCCGCCCGGGCACACGTCCTAAAGTAAGCACGAGTAAACCCGCCAAAATGCAGCAGCGATTCGGCCGTGGTGTTCCAATATGGTTGCTCGATCAGTTCAATATTTGCCGCGTCTAGAGGAGAATCGAAAGGGCCCGGCGGCGCGCCGTGCACAACTCTCGCGCATAGGTAAACCTTTTCGAACTGCTCCGCAAGCGCCTCGGCCACGCGACCGGATGCCGACTGCATATAAATTTTTCCGTCGCTTGAAT
>DASRQU010000131.1:0-11098 GCA_035696345.1 Candidatus Acidiferrales bacterium | reverse complement strand
TCTAGGACACAGCATTCGCGCCGGCACGCCTGTGGCCGAGCATCGCCGGAACGCGCACCGCTACATGCAGGATGCCACGCGGGAGTTGGCGGGCATCTGGATGCTTGAAGATTTGCTTCCGTGGCTGGTTGAGCTACGCCTCGACGGCCAGTCGTATTCGGAAGCGTATCTCAGCCTGAGCCACCAGCTGGACGATAGTGTTTCACGATGGACAGGATTTATCTGGACCGATTCTGCGCGCGATTATATCCACTCGATCGCGGCCTCGATGCGCGTGTGGCTGAATGCATGCCGGGAATTGGCCAATCTATGACACCGGTGAAAACGTCGCGGGCGGTTGCGCCGCAAGTGAAACGCGTCGACCTTAACAAAAAATCCGACCGCGAAATCGTCGAGATTCTGCGCGCCCTGCAAAAGAAAAATAAAACAAAACCACGCGCGCCCAGGCCCGGCGATCGCGTCGGCTTTGCCCTCAGCAGCAAGGATCGATATCTGTTCACACTGCAAACGCTGCAGAGCCTCGACACAGAGGGCGGATTCGATCTGATCTGGAATGATGACAGCAAGGAACCTGGCGTCCCGGCGCTCGCCAAAAATTACAAATTTCAAAACGCGAGACTGGCGGAAGTAAACTACGGCGTGGGAGGAGGGCCGGATCGCGCCGTCTGTTTCGGCCTCTCGCGCCTTCTGGAATTGGGCTACGACTATGTCGGGCTGATCGAGAATGACATTTTATTTCGTCCCGGCTGGTTTGCAGCGCTGATGCGGGTTTTTTCCCGCGGCGCCGAGGACGGAATTGCCTGCGGCTCGGCAACCGCGAGGTCGTTTGAAAGCCATGTGCTTGAATATCGCGATGGTTACGGGGTGCAATGCGATATCGGCGCGGGAATGCTTCTATTTTCCAGGCCAGCCGCCGAAATTATTGTGGACCTCTATGCAAGGGCGGGTTCCCTGCAGATGACAACGCATACCTGGATGAAATTTTATGCCGATCATTTTGGCCTGACTCTGCATCCCTTTTCGCCATTCTGGGCCTACCCTCCCGAAAAAGCGTTCCCCTGCACGCTCGACTGGGGATACTCGCCGTCTCTTTACCTACGTGGCTACGCTTCGCTGAGCACGATCCCAACGTACGCCACTGACCTCCAGTTCGACGTCCGGAACTTTTTTCACACGAATTACGTAGGCCCGGAAAAGAACAATTCTGGCGTTGCATATCCACGAATTTCTGTCCCCGTAGAGTCTGCATCGATGACCACAAAATGATGCAGGTGCGTGCCTGAGCCGTGGTGTACCGCAATTTTTTGCTCGGCAAGGACGTGGAAATCGGAGTTGGCGCACGAATTTTCGCGATGCGCTTGGGATCCACCTGTCTACGGCAAAGTGGAAAGCGCGCGCCTAGCTTCGATCTGCTGGCACACGGCTGTGTGGTGGGCACCGTGGAACTGTACGACATCGTTTCGGCCTCGCGTTCGCGCTGGACGCAAGAGGATGCCTGGCATTGGCTGATTCGCAACTCTGTCAGGATCGAGCCGGTGCGCGTGCATGGCCGCGTGGGGCTATGGCGGATTCCGTTCATCGATTCGTGATTTCTTCAAAAACGAATTGCGTGATTACGTGGTGGTTTAGTTTCACTGTTGAACGGTATTTCCTACCGCCGATGCTCTCGTACTCGAACGTTGCGTCATGCTCGGCATTGTAGCCGCCAAGGGTTTCAACTAATGCTACGCGTGACGTGGCAAGGATCGCGGGCATGTATCTCATCTTTCGTATGTGTGGCTGGTCGAATTCCGGAATGCCCCTTGTGATGTAGTACTTGAGTTTCAGTGCCACGCCGTTCCCGACGTTCTGAATAATGTAACTGCCCTAGTCAGAGCGCACAACCAAACTGCCGGCGGCTCCGTGCCTTTCCAATATCGCATCGGCTCCGTCGCGCAATTCTGCCTGGAACATTATGCACGGCCTCGACAGCGCCTCGACTTGATCCATCGAACTCTTAAAAAGCCCCTGCGACACTTTGACCTGGTTTTCGGAGGCCGCCCGAATCTTTTTCGTCTCGAGGCAATAGATCGTCAGGCCGATGAGCGCCGCAGCCTGAACCGCGAGCATCAGGATTTGGATGTGATGGTCAGTCATTGCCAATCTCCTGCGGAACACTGACAAGGGCACTGACACGGAAATGCGGGGCGGAACGGTCAGGCGGTGGATCGTCGTTGAAGCCGCATGTTTATTGTGATTTGGTGAACCGGGTAGGACTCGAACCTACAACCCGCTGATTAAGAGTCAGCTGCTCTACCATTGAGCTACCGGTCCACGAACTTTTCATTTTAGCATGACGGGCAAAAATTCTGACTGCTTAACATGCGTTCCACGAAAAAAATTAGTCGCGTAATTTTTCGGCGATGTCTTTAGCCACTTGCTTCGCGCGCTCGACTTCGCCCGGATCGAGCGAAATAGCGGCTACGCGCGGGTGGCCGCCGCCGCCGTATTGCTCCGCGAGACTGGCGAGGTTGTCCTCGGCGGCGTCCGGATTCCATGGATTCGAGCCGAGAGAAATTTTCGCGCGAGACGCCGAAGAGAGCACGCTCACGGTGTAACGTGCGTCGGGATACAGCATGTACGGAATAAATTTATTGTAGCCGTCGATGGGCAGGTCGGTGATGTCGAAATACAGGACGCCGCCGCGATTTTCGATGCGCTTTTTTAAGAGATCAATAGACTGACGATGCTTTTCGAGCAACGGGCCGAGATGTTTGGCGATAATCGGCAATTCGATCATCTCGGCGAGGGGACGCGTGGACAGGTCTGGGATAATTTTTGAGACGAGCCCTTCTTCCGGGGCGGATTCGATGACGAGCGCGAGCTTTGTGGCTGGCTCCGCTACCGCAACCGCGGACTCGGGCGTGGGATATTGCGCGCCGTCAATTATGTCGCCCCAGCGTATCAGTTCGGCAAGCGGCTTCACATCGAAGCCAAACTTCTCGCTCGTTACGTCCGCCAAGAGCTTGGTGCAAGATTTGTATTCGGGTCGGTAAAATTTGTGGCCAGTGCGGTCTTGCCGGAAATTCTCGGCATCCGCGGGAGTAAGGAACGCGCTCTGGTGATGATCGAACCACCACGTCACGCGCGGCGAACTGGAGTACTTGAAATCAACGATGGCGTTTTCATCTCCGTCAAACAGCGATTCTGGAAATGGATTCCGCGCCTGATGCGCCATCCCACTGAAATGAAACTCCGCGTCCGAATGGAAACATTCGCGGAAAAAGCGATAAAAAACGGCCGCGGAAGCCGCTCCATCGAAGCATCGGTCATGAAAACACAGTCGGACTTTTACCGGATTCGCCACTCGATCGTAGGCCCCATCTCGCAAATCGACGTAATGTGAAAGCCCTAAAAGATGGCTGGGACGCGCGTGAATGTCAAGACGAAAAGGAAGCGCTGCGATTTCGAGGGAATCGGAGATACCTGCTTCGTCCGGTGGCCTATGTGCAATCGAACCCAAAGAATATTGTGGCCGAAGGTCGCCGGCGCATCGGCAGGCTTGCCGGGTGCGCCGGCCATATCTCTCGGACGGCAAAGGTAGTATTTAAGGCGAAAACACGTTATGTGCCGCTGAAGCCTTTTGCGATGCCGCCGGCAATCGGCACCTCAAACTTTTCATGCTGGTAGGCCTTCACCATGAGCAAAATCCAGAGTACGAAGGTGAGTAAACCGATCACGCTGTAAAATGCCGACGCAATTCCGAAGGTGCCGAAGCCGCCTCGAAACATGAGCCCTGCACCAAAAACAATCCCCAGCACGATATTCAGGACGTGGAGTCCGCCGAAAGTAACGATCGACTGCGCCGCGTGGAATCGAACGAAGGGGCGCTTGTCGATGAGGTAAAAAATGATTCCGGTGACCCAACCCAGCACATAGCATAGGGTTGCGGCAACATTTTCGGCCAAGCCCGATTGTGAAGCTTGCACAGGTTCGATGACTGCCCCAGCAGCTGGTGCTGCGCCGCTACTTTGCGCAGCTCCGCACTTTGGGCAGAAAGCAGCCCCCGCTCCGACTTCCGTACCGCACTTGCTGCAGAACGCCATAGGATTTCCCCCCTCGGTTGATCGGCAAGCAAACCGACCATCATCGGGCGAAGGCTATCACTGCTACGCTCGCCACACAAGCTATACACAATTTTAATGCGAGTCAAAAACGAGCCGGAAGCAAGCTCACGTGGGGATCGGGCGGCCCTTCAGACTGCACGCGATTTGTGACGTCTTCAAAGGTGCAGCCATCTCTCTGTTAGAGCCTTTGACCCGCCAATCCTCAAGCACCACCAAGGTGTTATACTGGCGCGCCGCGCGGAAGTGGCGGAATTGGCAGACGCGCCAGCCTTAGGAGCTGGTGGCCGAAAGGCCGTAGGGGTTCGAGTCCCTTCTTCCGCAAGTTTCAATTTTGAGTAGAGGCAATCCGGTGAATCCTATCGCGAGAAATCTGCTTTGAAAAATAATCATACGAAGTTTTTGTCGCTCGCAGTTCTTTCCGCAACCTTGCTGTTCGGAAGTTCGTTGTGCCCCATGTCTGCGCGAGCTGCTCAATCCGCCGCTAACGCGAATCGAGATCAGAGAATTGGCCCGCTCGGCATCGCCCTGGAAAACTTTGACTACCCGTACCCTGTTCATTTCATGCAATTCCAGATGGAAGGCCAAGTCGTGCGCATGGCCTATATGGATATTCCGCCATCCGCGCTCGCCAATGGACGAGCAGCCGTCTTGCTGCACGGAAAAAATTTCGGCGGCTACTATTGGAAGAACACGATTGACGCGCTCGCGAATGCCGGTTACCGCGTCGTTGTGCCGGATCAGATTGGCTGGGGCAAATCATCAAAGCCGGATTTACATTTCAGTTTTTCAAAATTGGCCGCGAACACGGCCAGTTTGCTTGATTCGCTGGGCATTCAAAAAATCGTTTTATTCGGACACTCGACGGGCGGCATGCTCGCCGTGAGGTTTGCGAGAACGTATCCGCAGCGTGTAACGGCGCTGGTGCTGGAAGACCCGGTTGGCCTGGAAGATTACAGATTAAAGATTCCACCGCAAACGGATGAAACGCTTTTTCAGGACGAGCTAAAAAATACGGACCCCGAAAAAATACGGGCCTTCTTCGCCCATTACTTTGCTCATCCCGATCCAGACACTTATGGCCCGCTGGCGGAAGTGCAAATCCGCGTGGCGCAAAGCGGAGAGTTCCCGCGGTGGGCGAAGGCATCCGCCAACGCCTACCAGATGATTTATGAGCAGCCTGTCCTCTATGACTATCGATTGCTGCAGCCACCGACATTGCTTGTGGTGGGCCAGGAAGATCACGTCGCGGTACTCATCGGTTACGCGAGCGATGAAGTGAAGCCAACGCTCGGCCGTGTCGCCGAACTCGCGCAGGAAGTGATCCGCCAGGTCCCTTACGGCACTCTGATCATTGTTCCGAACGCCGGGCACATTCCCCACCTTGAGCAGCCCGCGCAGTTTCACAAAGCGGTGCTAAGTTTTTTGGCTGAGCACGCCGGAAATTAAGACTTCTTTACCTAACATCTACATTCCGACCGCGTCCGTTGGCGTTGCCTCCACCGTGTCGGCACGGTTCGCCGTGAACATTCACCGTCAACGGCTTGCGGTGCCGCTACACGGTGCTACATGTAAAGTTCGTCAAGAACGCCGAATTGATTTCCGCGACTTCGATGGTTGTTGTTTATACTCTTGTGCAGACGATTTTTTTCCGCCGTTTCCTTGTATGTTAGGTGGAGCAGCACTGGCACTTTTCTCGTAGCCCGAGGCAGGGGGCTCACAACCGATGTTCGACCAGATCGAGTTGCGCCGGAACGAGACTACACCGCATGAAGTAGAACATTCCGCCACTCCCCGAAGCGGAGGCCGCATTTTGGCCGACGCGGTCCGGATCCACGGCGTTGATCGAGTGTTTTGCGTTCCGGGCGAAAGCTATCTGGACGTGCTTGATGCTCTCCACGACATGCCGGAAATCCAGATCGTCGTCGCTAAACACGAGGGCGCAGCCGCCAACATGGCAGAAGCGGATGGCAGGCTGACTGGCAGGCCAGGAATCTGCTTTGTAACCCGCGGCCCAGGGGCAACACACGCAAGCGTCGGCGTACACACCGCCTTTCAGAGTTCCACGCCCATGATTCTTTTTGTGGGGCAAGTAAAACGCTCCGTCCGAGGCCGAGACGCCTTCCAGGAAGTGGATCTTGCTGAGTGCTTTGCTCCGTTGGCCAAGTGGACGGCTGAGATCGATGCCCCGGCGAGAATCCCTGAAATATTGATGCGAGCATTTCAATGCGCAACCTCGGGCCGTCCAGGACCCGTCGTCCTGTCGCTGCCTGAAGATGTGCTCGCGGAGAAATGCGACGTCGCGGACGTTGCACGGTTCACCGCTGTGCAGGCTGTCCCGAACGCAGCCGCCCTCGACGCGTTTCGAGCTGAGCTCGCCCGCAGCCAGCGGCCCGTGATGATTCTGGGCGGCTCCGGATGGTCAGAGAAAAGTTGCGGCGACTTACAAGCATTTGTCGAAGCCAATCAATTGCCTGTGATGGCCTCTTTCCGTCGGCAGGACCTGCTGAACAACGAGCATCCGTGCTACGCGGGACATCTGAGTCTCGGCCTGCCACAGTTCCTTGCTGAGCGGGTGCGCGCGGCGGACCTGCTCATTGCGCTCGGTACGCGGCTGGGCGACGTCACCACAAGCGGCTATTCGTTGCTCGAACCTCCCACGCTTCAGCAAAGATTAATCCATGTCCACGCCGATCCAAATGAATTGAATCGCGTGTACCAGGCGGATCTGCAAATTAATTCCGGGCCGGCGAATTTTGCCGCAGCTCTCGCGGCACTGCCCAAGATTGAAAACCCGGTGTGGAGTTCCTGGACGCAAGAGGCGCGCCAGCAATATTTGAATTTCGCGAAAGTTCCTGCCGCAGTTCCCCCTGCCGGAGTGAATCTCGCAGCGGTCGTTTCCTATCTTTCCGAACGCTTGGCTCCGGGTGACATCGTGAGCAATGGCGCGGGAAACTACGCGATCTGGGTGCATCGCTTTTTTAAATATAAGCGTTTCGGAACCGAGCTGTCTCCGGTAAGCGGCGCGATGGGATATGGCGTTCCGGCCGCAGTCGCAGCGAAGCTTCGATTTCCCGATCGGCTTTCGGTCTGCTTTTCGGGGGACGGATGCTTTTTGATGTATCCACAAGAACTGGCAACGGCGTTACAGCACAATGCGGCTGTCATCGTCCTGGTGGTGAACAACGGCATGTACGGCACCATTCGCATGCATCAGGAGATTCGCTTTCCCGGCCGCATTTCAGGCACCGAGTTGAAAAATCCGGATTTCGTGGCCCTCGCTTCCGCTTTTGGGGCGTATGCGGAAAGAGTAGAGTCGACGGGCGCTTTCGCAGACGCGTTCGAACGCGCTGTGGAATCGCGGCGCCCTGCTTTGCTGGAACTTTGCGTCGATCCCAGCCAGATCACTCCGGAGCGAAGGCTGTGATAAGCGCCCCAATCGCGGTTGCATAACCGGGAACAAACTGAAATAGAATAATTCAGGCGCCCAGATCGAAACTTTAGCCGGCACCAAAGTTTCCAGCGCGTCAGTTCGGTCTCAATCGCGGTTCCGGCGGACCCCGTATCTGGAAATGAGCTGACGAACCAATTCCCTGACTCTGATTAGTTACATTTAGAATTCTGCCTCTACCTTTCCCTGAAAGTATCCATTTTTATTTGTGTGACTTACGTAACACGAGACGTTCGTCGCCACAATGGCACCCTACATGCCAACACAATAGCAGGGGATCTACTACTAGTTCTGGTTGGGGAGAATTTGTGAAAAGAATGCTGAAGCACTTATGGAACTGAGAAGTGGCGCAAGACCTGGTGGAGTATGCACTCTTACTGGTCACGGTCAGTCTGGCGGTAATTGCGTCTTTGAAGGTTTGAGTGACGGCGTGAGCAAAGCATATTCGGCAGCCGCGAGTGACCTGACCGTCAGCGCTGGAAGCAACGGTGGAAACGGCGGCGGCAACGGCGGTGGCCGAAGCAACGAGGCCATTAGCGGGGAACTTAGCTATTCGGTGATTGCAGATACTGCTGCGTGGAGGTTAGCGGATGGCGAATTCGGCCAACACGCCAACCCTGCGAGATCCAGACTTGTCGGAACTCCACAATTCCGAATTCCCTCACTTGAAGTTGTATAGGCTTCAAAAAATAATTCGCTGTATGGCGTCAAAATTTCCAGAATGATCGCCTGCGAGATAGCGGCGTCGTTTCCCTCCTCTCGCCGAGCACCGATCTCGAGGATGTACCGGTGGTTTGGAGCCACTCGAGGATACTTTGCGAGACGAAAATTACATGAAGTAATGTCACCGATAAGTAAAAAATAATCGTGAGGATCGCGCCCTGCTGGTGTATAAGAGTGCCGACCTAAACAACATTGAGTTTTCAATTGGCACATCCGTGGCCAATCTAGGAGGAACCATGACTCCCGACGCGTACTGGCACTTTTTAGCTTCTTACTGGTGGATCCTCCTGTTAGTCATGGTGGTGCTTCTCGAACGGCAAATCATGCGGCTCTTTGGTGTCGTACTCATCCCGCAGAGCAGCGTTGGGATTGTGGACAAACGCTACGCTCTGGTCGGCAAGAATCGCACGCTGGCCGAGGGCCAGATCGTGGCGCTCAACGGCGAAGCGGGAATCCAGGCAGACACGCTCGCGCCCGGTCTGCATTTCTTCCTGTGGCCATGGCAATACAGCATCAAGCTGCAGGATTTTCTGGTCGTCCCGCAAGACAGCATTGGCGTGGTCGAAGCGCGCGGCGGCACTCCTCTGATCGAAGGCAGAGTGCTCGGCAAGAAAGTGGAGTGCAAGGCGTTCCAGGATGCGCGAGCATTTCTTCAGGGAGGCGGGCAGCGAGGTCCGCAAATTACGATCATTCCGCCGGGGACGTACCGCATCAACACTTCCGTATTCTCGGTGAACACGTCTAAAGTTTTGGAAATTCCAGTCAATGCCGTGGGTGTAGTAACCATCAAGGACGGCAGACCGCTGAACACGGGCGAGATCGCGGGTCCGGAAGTAAAAGACCACAATTCTTTTCAGGACGCGCAGGCTTTTATCGACGCGGGCGGCTACAAGGGACTGCAGGAGCAGGTGATCCTCGCTGGCCGCTATTTCATCAACCCGATGTTTGCGACGGTAGAGATCAAGCCGATGACGGCGATTCCCATTGCCAACGTTGGCGTGGTTATCGCGTACGTGGGAGAACCGGGCAAAGACGTTACGGGAGACGCATTCAAGCACGGCAACATTGTGGGCAAGGGAGAAAAAGGCGTCTGGAACGATCCGCTCGATCCGGGAATGTATCCGATCAATCCGTATACGATACGCGTGGAACTGGTGCCCACCGCAAACGTTGTCTTGAATTGGGCCGACGGAAAATCCGAGGCGCATAATCTCGATAAGGACCTCTCGACGATTACGGTGCGCTCCTCCGATGGATTTAAATTTAATCTGGACGTGAGCCAGATTATCCACATCCCGAGAGCGGACGCGCCAAAGGTGATCGCCCGATTTGGAAGCATGGTGAATCTCGTCACGCAAGTTCTGGAGCCGACCATCGGAAACTATTTCCGGAACGCCGCGCAAAATTCCGATGTGATCGATTTCCTGAAAAACAGGCAGACGCGGCAAGCGGACGCGAGAAAATCCATCTCGGACGCGTTGCAGGAATACAACGTAGGCGCGGTGGATACGTTGATCGGCGACATTACTCCGCCGGAAGAATTGATGAAGACTCTGACCGATCGAAAGATTGCGGATCAGCGGAAGGTCACGTTCGATTCGCAACGTCTCGCCGAAGACAATCGCCGCGAACTGGAGAAGTCGAAAGCGATGGCCGACACGCAGGCCAGCATCGTGACCGCGGAACGCAGCGTGACCATCGCCGGATTCGCCGCGGATGCCACGATTAAACAGGCAGAAGGACAGGCGCGCGCCAAAACGGTGAACGCGGAAGCTGACGCCACGGTGACAAAAGTTACGGGCGACGCGGACGCGGGGAAAACTCTGGCCGTGGGAACCGCTGAAGCGGACGTCATCAAACTAAAAATCGCGTCGATGACTTCGGACAATTATGCCGTGATTGAAACGGCGAAGGCGCTGGCGTCAAGCGGCTTCAAGCTCGTGCCTGACATCGTCGCGAGCGGAGATGGCGGAGGGACAAACTCCCTGATGAATGTGTTTCTTGCACGGCTGATCAAAGATTCAAACGGCACTTCCAGCGCGAAGACATAACCGGACTTCCGATTCAGCGTCAGCCAGGCGTGTTCGAGCATCGGATGCATTCTGACGAGAGCCGAAACTTCTTGGCATCGATTTATTTTCTGCCTCAGACCTGACGGACTGAAAGTTAAACTTTCGGTTGGCACTCATGCTCTTTCTGGTGCTGCCGGAACGCGCCGATCACTCTTTCTTTTTCACCCACGGTGAGTTCGAGTTCCTTATCAAGCTTCGTGAACCTTGGATGGTTCTGCTCCAGAAACGCTCCCCGCTGAGCCTCAGTAATGTCTACCAGCTTTTGCAGAACGGACTCCACTTTCTGGGCGAGTTCATTGTACTTTTCGCATTTCATGCAAAAATGCTAGCACGAAAGCTTGCGAATGAAATGTTGGAAGCACCGTATTCTATGAAACGAAAGACCGTAGTACGCCAGACTTCGAGCCCATCGCGCAATTGAAAATGCCGGATACTTTATTTTAGCAAGCAATCGACTGTGTAGAATGTGGCAAACAAACCTAACTGAAACCGGAATGCGAGGATAAATGCCCTCGCGGATCAAAACGATTTCTTTCTGGAGGCATGATGCGTTTTCTTTTTTTTGCTCTGGGACTCGGTTTTTTGAGTTTTTCGCCGCAGCCGCGAGCGACCGCTGATCAAAGCGCGCTGGTCGGAAGCTGGAAAATGGTTTCGTATCAACGGGTGGTGGACAATGGCACTCCGCAAAATGGATTGGGCGAGCATCCAAAGGGCATCGTGATTTTTACGCCGGAGGGGCGCGTTGTCCT
>DASRQU010000130.1:0-27221 GCA_035696345.1 Candidatus Acidiferrales bacterium | reverse complement strand
ATCTCGCTGGCCTATCGAAAAGGATATTTCCGCCAGCATCTTAATGCCGAAGGCAACCAGTCTGAGGAAGCCGACCCATGGCAGCCGGAAAATGTTTTGCAATCGGCAAAAACGGACTTTACCGTTCGCATCGAAGATCGCGATGTCCACGTGCGAGCGTGGCGTTACGCGGTACACGGACTTTCGGGGTTTGTTGTTCCCGTTTATCTGATGGATACGGACCTGCCGGAAAACTCGGAATACGATCGCACGCTTACCGATTCGCTCTACGGCGGAGACCAGCGTTACCGGATCTGCCAGGAAGTGTTGCTTGGCATTGGCGGCGTTGCGCTACTGCGAAACCTGAACGTGTCGCACATTGGCAGCTACCACATGAACGAAGGCCATGCTGCGTTCCTCACGCTGGCCATGCTCGAAGAGCAGCTTAAGCTGCGCCAATACACCGTTGCCGTGGAAGCGGACATCGAAGTGGTGCGCCGCCATTGCGTGTTCACCACGCACACGCCGGTGGAAGCAGGGCACGACCGTTTCAATTGGGACCTTGTCCGCCAGGTCCTGGGCGAGTACCGAACGAATTTGCTGCAGCAGGCCGGCTTCACCAACGCGAACATGCTCAACATGACCGACTTGGCCATTCATTTTTCGCGCTACGTGAATGGCGTGGCCATGCGCCACGGCGAAGTTTCGCAACACATGTTCCCCCAGTTTCCGATTCATGCCATCACCAACGGCGTTCACGCCGCTACCTGGGCGTCGCCGCAATTTCAGGATTTGTTTGACCGCGAAATCCCCGAATGGCGGCGCGACAATGCCTACATGCGCTATGCCGTGGGAATTCCGGTGAAAGACATCAAGGGCGCGCATTGCCTCGCCAAGGCGGCTCTGATAAAAGAAGTCCACAAACGCACCGGCGTGCAATTCGATCCTTCGGTTTTTACGATTGGATTTGCACGGCGCGCCGCGACATACAAACGTGCCGACTTATTATTTAAGGATATTGAAAGACTAAAAGGCATCTCGCAATCGGCCGGTCCGATTCAAATCCTATACGCCGGAAAGGCGCATCCGCACGATCAGGGCGGAAAAGATCTGATCCGCCGCGTAATTCAGGCTGCCGCCGGACTCAGCGATATCAAGGTCGTTTACCTGGAAAATTACAATATGGCACTGGCCAAGGTGATCACGGCCGGAGTCGACCTGTGGCTCAACACGCCGCAGCGCCCGCAGGAAGCTTCCGGTACGAGCGGAATGAAGGCCGCGCTGAATGGCGTCCCCAGCTTGAGCGTGCTTGATGGCTGGTGGGTGGAAGGCTGCGTCGAAGGCGTCACAGGGTGGGCCATCGGCTTCGATACCAAGATTGTGGGCGACGAATCCGTGGCGGAAGTCGCGTCGCTCTATGACAAGCTGGAATTCCAGATTATTCCGATGTACTACCGGGCGGTGGACGCGTATGGCGAAATCATGCGCTCCTGCATTGCGCTGAACGCCAGTTTCTTCAACACGCACCGCATGTTGAGCCAGTACAAGGCCAACGCCTATTCGCCCAAAGCACTTATTAAAAAGGCCAAGGAAATCTAGCGGCCTTACGACGCGGGGTAGGCCAGGAACTCGTCGACTTTTTTAAACAGCGCGGAGTTGTCGTTACGCGGATAGTTCTCGAGGCTTTCTTGGTAGAAATCCAGATTGAATAAAAATGATTCGATTTTCTCCTTCGATAATTCGTCCCAGAATTTTCCGAAACTGAGTTTATCAATGTAGTAGGCGTTAAAAATCTGCTCAAATTGATTCTTTACCGGCCATGCCAGATACGGCTTGCGAAGATGGAGCGCCTCACTGATCAGCGAGAACCCGGAATTCGCGAGTACGGCGCGCGCGCGGGAGAGGTCCGTTAGGAAGCCTTCACTATTCGGCTTCTTGAACCATACGTTGCCCTCGCGACCCTCGCGGTTAAATCCATAACAGATGAATGTCTGCCGAATTTCTTTCAGAATGGAAATCACTTCGGGCGCCGGCGAAGTGACATAGACCAGAACATCCTGCCCCTCCGAAGGTTTGCATTCCAGAACCGCCTTTCGCAAAATGGGCGGGAAGAAAAATGTTTTTTTATTTTTAGATTTCACCTCAAAAAAGGAAGTGACGAAATATGCGTCCGCCTTAGGCGTCATAATGCGCGTCACCATCTTCGCGGCCGCAGCTTCCTTTTTGTACTTCGCGGGATATGAAATTTCCCCGAACGTAAGGCAATGCTGGTTGTCGATGGACAATACGGGCAGGCCCAACTTGTGCCCCGTGTGGCAAGACAGCGGTTCAAAATCAGTGATCACCGCTTGAATACTCCAATCCTTTGCCAGATGATTTAATTTCCGCACACTCGCGGCAGCGTGAGGCACGCTCAGCAAATTCGTCAACATTGTTTTGCGATAACGGACCTGGTTATCGACCGTAGTTAATCGCATGCCGAAAATTTCCGTGACGTCGAAATCGTTCGCCAGATTTTTCAGGCCGCGGTCAAACGAAACGACGTGAACGGCATGCCCTGCGCCTTCCAGATGGGTGAGGATTTCGCGCGCGCGACTGGAATGTCCCGAGCCTTGGCCGTTCACTCCATATAAAATATTAGCCATGATGATCTCTCGAAATTTGTGCGATTGTTACCTATGCTAAAGACAGCCGTACGATAGCATGTGGGCATGGTATCCCATTCCAAAAACCAATGACCATCGACCGTGTCGAAGTTCCGGATAACGCTGCGAACGAAAGCGACCTGCGCGGCGTTTTGCGCTCCTGGCGCGCCTTAGTGATAAGCCTCGCGAGTTCCGTCGTTCTACTCGTCCTTTTTGCGTCACTTTCAGAAGAAGTGTTTGAAGGCGAGACGCAGACATTCGATATGGCGGTACGCCTGAAAGTCCATGAATTCTTCAGTCCGCGGATGACGACATTCATGCAGGTCGTGACGTTTCTTGGCTCCATCGGCTTTCTGTCCGTGCTGTTTCTAGCCATCACCACATTTTGGATCGCCACGAAAAAATACCGGCCCGCCGTCTGGCTGGCGATGGCTGCCGGCGGTTCCGTGATCCTGGACGTTTCACTCAAGTTAGTTTTCCACAGGCTGCGCCCCGTTCCTTTCGTAGGATTGCCGCCTTGGACGTACAGTTTTCCGAGCGGCCACTCACTGAGTTCTTTCTGCTTTTACGGTGTCCTGGCCGGGCTCATCTGCTCGCGCATCCGAAGCGCTGCATGGCGGACGGTGATCTGGTTTATTGCTGCGCTTCTGGTGTTGGCGATCGGCATTTCGAGAATTTATTTAGGCGTCCACTATCCGACCGACGTCCTCGCCGGTTATATCGCTGCCGGGACCTGGGTGAGTGCGCTTCTGCTCGCGTTGTATTCGAGGCGTGAACTACAATTCCGGCGTTCTGAGTCGTAGGCGTCGTGCCGCTGGCCACACAAAAGAGAGAAACGTGCGGTCCGGCTCAAGTTACGCGTGAAATAAGCGTATACGTACCAACAAGATACCGCGATTTGTCTCCAACTCGTTAACCGACAATTGGATACGCTAGTACGAACGAACTATCGACGCCGTTTTGTCCGCCCTCTAGGCTAATCCTATGCCGCAGGTAACGAACGGTTCATTTCGTTCCGTCTCGGCGTTTGGAGTGAGGAGTTTGTCGTGAACTTATTAGAGCAAGAGATTTTAGAGCAAGAGATTTGCACAAGCGCCACAGAATCCGATGAAAGCGTTGCGTCCGAACGGTTTGAGCGCCGAGGCGCGCCACGCGCGCAAGTCGACCGGCTTGTCTACGTGCAACCCGCCGATCAAGGGAAGGGGCATTTTGAAGAAGTTCGCAGCATGCGCGATCTGAGCCGAAGCGGATTTTACTTTACGACGGAGCGAAACTGTTACGCGGTCGGAAACCAACTCCACGTAATTCCTGCATTTGGCAGCCTGAATCTGGAATATCTGGGAGAAGTCGTCCGAGTTGAAAATTTACGTGACGGAGAAATCGGAGTCGCTATTCGCCTGATTCGCGTGCAGAACATGGCGGGGGCAAACCGCTCCAATGCGCTTTCAGCGTTTGAAGCGTTCACGATGGCTGACGGTTCGGCTCACGCACACGCTCCCAGAAATCGTAACCGCTAGTGGCATCGTTGAACAGATGTCTTGCCGGCGTAGAATTCCAAATAAATCGTCCGTACGCGCGATCGCTGAGTTCGAAATGCGGTCTACGTTTTATTACTGAAAATTTCTCCGCCGGCCAGCCATTTTTTCCCCAGCGCATACAATGCATCCGCATCCGGCCCGCGCAGCCCCGGCATGTCCTTCTTTACCTTGAAGCCCAGGCCTGACTGCAGGTACGCAAGATGCCGGTAGCCCTCGGGGAATTGCGCCAAAATATTCGGATCCAGTTGGACGGTCTTCGAGGGATCGACAGGATCCATGCGATCCTTTTCGTAAAATAACCGCCGCAGCACAATCGCCCAGCGATCATTTCGCTTTTCAAAAAAATCATAGAATCGCCCTGTGCAAAGCACATCCACCACGACGTTATGCACCGGGGCGCGCTGCGAAATCGTCATTTTTGTTTGCGCAATCGCTCGCGTGCCAGCAATCTCCACCGATGTGCCGCCAAGCAAATGCAGAATGCTGACGCCTTTGTCCCAGCCTTCTTTGTTGACGCGGATAAACTCCTCGAATGGCCCCTGAAACCAGGTCGCCATCATCACGCCTTCTTCGTGCCACACGCTCCGGAACCGTTCCCAATCGCCCGAATCCCGAAACACAGCCCAA
Organism: Candidatus Acidiferrales bacterium; assembly: GCA_035696345.1. Classification (GTDB taxonomy): domain Bacteria; phylum Acidobacteriota; class Terriglobia; order Acidiferrales; family UBA7541; genus Palsa-360. Next base: position 22,432 of record DASRQU010000130.1, on the reverse strand, counting down.
TTTTCAACTATTTCCTTGATCGCGAGCGTGTCGAGCATGCGCTGATCCATGCAGTGAACTCCAGTGCTTCCGTGATTCATGAGTCATGATTCGTAATTCGCGCTATCTTAAATCTTTTTCTCTTCCAGTCGCGGCAACGAAAGACCGTTTGTGCGGCGATCGTGCTTGCGAGTCACGAATTACCAATTCCAATTCACGAATCGCAAGCCCTTACCCCATATACGTCTTCAAAAACTGAAGCGTCAGCACCCAAGCCTGTTTGGCCGCGGTTTCCTTGTACGCGGGACGCGCATCGCAGAAGAACGCGTGATTCGCATCGGAAAATTCCACGTTCACGAACGTTTTCTCAAATTGCTGCATGGTATCGACCACCGCGCGCACATGATCCTTTGTAATATGTGTATCGAGCGAACCCCAGAAGAACAGGATCGGTCCGTTTTGTGTTGCGGCGCGCGGCAGGAGCGAGGGAACTATTCCGCCGCCATAGAACGATACCGCAGCCTTGAGCGGCAGCCCCGAATTCGCGAGAAACGAAGCGCGTCCGCCCATGCAGAAGCCCACACACGCGCTCGTGTTCGGTTTGACTTGCGTGTTGCTCTGCAGCCAGTCAAACGCTGCGCGCGCATCTGCAATGATCCCGTCGGGCGTCAGCGCCTGGAGGTGCGGCATGACTGCCGGAAAATTGTCGTACGCCCCATCGAACCCCGGAGCGGTGCGGTGAAACAGTTCTGGCGCAATCGCCACATAGCCTTCCTGGGCGAACCGTTCGGTCACGTCGCGAATGTGCGCATTCACCCCAAACGCCTCCTGAAACACAATCAGCCCCGGCGCCTTGGCGTCGCTCGACGGAGAAGCGACATACGCATTCATCGATGTTCCGTCGCTCACTTGAAGCGTCACGTTTTGCTTAAGAATGGAATCCATTTGATTGACCTCGCGTGTCAGTTTTGGCTTAGGCCGACACATCATATCCATTTTTCAACCCGAGGCAAACGTCTTAAGTAGGACAGGCTTCAGCCTGTCTTCTTTTGACTTTGCGATGTACTTGCAAAATTCAAATGAAAACAGGCCGAAGCCTGTTCTACGAAAAGCCAATGCGCTACGATACCAGCATTAAACTAGAGGAGAAATTCTGTGGCGGAAAAAAGTTTCCAGAACAAAATAGCGCTCGTAACTGGAGCAGGAAAGCGCATCGGACGAAGCGTCGCCCTCCGCCTGGCCTCGGAAGGCGCGAACGTCGTAGTGAATTACCGCAACTCTGCGAGCGAAGCCGCTGAAGTCGTCGATCAAATCAAAGCGATGGGCAGGCGCAGCTTCGCGATCCAGGCCGATGTTTCCAAGCGCGCCGAAGTGGTCAAAATGTTTGCAACCATCGAGAACGAATTTGGGGGCCTCGACATTCTCGTCAACAATGCCGCCACATTCGCTGCCGTAAAATTTGAGGATCTGACGGATGAGCAGTGGGACAACATGCTTGACTCAAATCTGAAATCGCAATTCCTGTGCTGCCAGGCGGCAGCCCCGATGCTGCGCCGCGGCGGGCACGGCCACATCATCAATTTCACTTCACTTGGCGCTTGGCCGTCCTATACACATTACTGCGTCTCCAAAGCCGGCGTGATTATGCTGACGAAGTGCCTTGCCAAGTCGCTCGCACCGGCTATCGCGGTGAACGCAATCGCTCCCGGCACGATTTCGTTCGAGGACGACGCCCCGGAGTTGGAGGAAAAGTTCATACGATTGGCGCCCTTGCGCCGCACCGGCACCGCAAAAGACATCGATGACGCCGTAATATTCTTAGTTCAGTCTGATTTTATAACGGGGCACGTGCTAGTGGTGGACGGCGGAAGAAGCGTTTGAGTAGGACAGGCTTCAGCCTGTCTGGTTTAAATTTCAGCTTTCTAAAATTCAAGATACTGGCAGCTGTATTTTACTTCGTAAAAGTTGTGCTTGCCGTTCAGAGAAGAAGACAGGCTGAAGCCTGTCCTACCAAAGGCTACGAAGGCGTATCCAGTGGAATCGCTTGCGAGGCGAGCAGCGCCACAAATTCTTTATCTGCCCGCAAAAAGTCGTAGTTAGGCAGCGCGGAAAAATCGCTCCACTCAAAACCTTCAAACACCAGGTTCTGCAGCACCGCAGCCTTGTCCACGTGCGCTTGAAAGAAAATTAATTGGAGTTCGGGACCGGATTCGCGGTAGCTATGGCGAGCCCGGAAAAGTTCGCGACCAATTCTGGACTCGACTCCCAATTCTTCGCGCAGTTCGCGAAGCAAAGCCTGCTGCGGAGTTTCCCCGGCCTCAATCTTGCCGCCTGGAAATTCCCACAGCAGGCTGTGTGTATCGTCTCGCCGCCGCTGGCAAACCAGAATTTTGGAATCGCGAAGAATGAGCGCTGCGACTACTGTAACGTCAGGTCTTTTGGACCTGTCCGGCGCGAGCGAAAGAGTTGCAACGTCCATATTTTTTAAGAGAAAAGCGGGTTCGGCTTATCAAGTTTGATGTCCAGATCCTTGATGGCCTTTTGAATTACCGCTCCCTCGATTTTCCCTTCGCGGAACAACTCGTTCAAAGTGGCGAGAGTGATAAATTTCGCGTCCACTTCAAAGAAATCTCTCAACGCTTCGCGCCCTTCGCTGCGGCCAAATCCATCCGTACCAAGTATCGCCAACCTTCGCGGCGTCCACTGGGTGATGAGGCTGGGCAACGCCTTCAAATAATCGGACGCCGCTACCAGTACGCCGTCCGCATCCTTCAGGCATTGCGTAACGTAAGGCACGTGCGGCGTTTCACCCGCGTGCAGCAGGTTCCAGCGATCTGCATCGATTCCGTCCATGTAGAGAGCCTTGTAGCTCGTGACGCTCCAAACGTCGGCGGACACGCCGTACTTTTCGGCCAAAATGTCCTGCGCCTTGAGCACTTCGCGCAAGATAGCGCCGCTGCCAAAGAGTTGCGCGCGCAGTTTCGTTTTCTTTTCCGAAGCCTTGTACTTGTACATGCCTTTCAGGATTCCGTTTTCCACGCCCGCAGGCATGGGGGGCATCGGATACGCTTCGTTCATTACGGTAATGTAGTAGAAGATATTCTCGCCGTCTTTGTACATTCGGCGAATGCCGTCTTGGATGATCACGGCAATCTCAAAAGCGAACGCCGGATCGTACGCGCGCATGGTGGGAATGGGAAGCGCAAGGATGTGGCTGTTGCCGTCCTGGTGCTGCAATCCTTCGCCGGCCAGCGTAGTGCGTCCTGCCGTGCCGCCCAGCATGAATCCACGGCAACGCATGTCCGCTGCAGCCCAGATAAAATCGCTGATGCGCTGCAGGCCGAACATCGAATAGTAAATAAAAAACGGAATCGTGTTGATTCCGTGCGTGGCGTACGCTGAGCCGGCCGCGATGAACGAGCCCATCGAGCCCGCTTCGGTGATGCCTTCTTCCAAAATCTGCCCGTCCTTCGCTTCCTTGTAATAAAGCAGCGTGTGGACGTCGACCGGTTCGTAGAGCTGCCCGCGGCTGCTGTAAATTCCAACTTGCCGGAACAACGACTCCATACCAAACGTACGCGCTTCGTCCGGAACGATGGGCACTACCACCTTGCCAATTTCCGGATCGCGCAGCATCTGCCGCAACATCCCGACAAACGCCATAGTGGTGGAAACTTCGCGGCCATCGCTGCCGGAATGAAATTCCTTGAACAATGTATCGTGATCTGCAACCAGCGGCTTCGAACGAATCTTGCGTGTGGGAACGTAACCGCCAAGCGCCTGCCTGCGCGCGCGCAAGTATTGGATCTCTCGGCTATCGTCCGCGGGACGATAGAACGGCGTCTCGGCCAATTGCTCGTCGTTCACCGGAATGCCGAACCGCGAGCGGAACTCGCGCAACTCGTCTTCATTCAATTTTTTCTGCTGGTGCGTGATGTTGCGCCCTTCGCCGCTCTCGCCGAGGCCGTAGCCTTTGATCGTGCGCGCCAGGATGACAGTGGGTGAGCCCCGATGTTCGGTGGCCGCCTTGTACGCTGCATACACCTTGCGCGGGTCATGGCCGCCCTGGCGCAGCGTTCGCAGCGCCTCGTCTGGCATGTCCTCTACCATTTTCAGCAGGGAAGGGTCGCCGCCAAACACTTGCTGGCGAACATAGGCGCCGGATTCCACGGTAAGCTTCTGCATTTCGCCGTCGACCATTTCGCCCAGGCGCTTTGCCAGCAAACCCTCGTGATCGCGCTCGAAAAGTGGATCCCAATCGCTTCCCCATAGCGCCTTGATGCAATTCCATCCCGCGCCGCGGAAAGCCGCTTCCAGTTCCTGCACGATTTTTCCGTTGCCGCGCACAGGTCCGTCCAGGCGTTGCAGATTGCAATTGATCACAAAAATGAGGTTATCCAGATTTTCGCGCGACGCGAGCGTGATCGCGCCCAGCGTTTCGGGCTCGTCCGTCTCACCGTCTCCGAGAAAGGCCCACACCTTGGCGTCCGTGCGCGGCTTCAAGCTGCGATCTTCGAGGTAACGGTTAAAGCGCGCCTGGTAAATCGCCATCAATGGGCTCAGGCCCATGGAAACGGTCGGGTACTCCCAGAAATCGGGCATCAGCCACGGGTGCGGATAGGAAGATAGTCCGCCGCCTTCGCGCAGTTCGCGCCGGAAATTCTCGAGTTGTTTTTGCGAGAGGCGCCCTTCGAGGAACGCTCGGGAATAAATGCCGGGAGAAGCGTGGCCCTGCATGTAAATCGTGTCGCCTTCAAACTCGTCGGTACGCCCGCGGAAAAAATGATTGAAGCCGACTTCGTACAGCGTCGCGGCGGAAGCGAAGGTGGAAATGTGTCCGCCAATGCTGTGATCGACGCGGTTCGCGCGAACCACCATGGCTAGCGCGTTCCAACGCACAAGGCTCTTGATGCGGCGTTCAATTTCTTGATCGCCTGGAAAAATGGCCTGATTTTCGGGTGAAATCGTGTTCAGGTAAGGAGTATTTGCAGTAAAAGGGAGGGGAATGCCAAGGGATTGTGCTCGTCCTCGAAGGCGGTCCAGCAGGGTCACTGCCGATTCCTGCCCTTCTTCCCGAACTACCTGGTCAAAGGATTCGACCCATTCCTGCATTTCCTGGGGATCCATACCCAATACGTTGATGTCGCTATCTTTCTCCATGATTCCTGGCCCCCGGGCTCAATTTGCAGCATTAAGTTTTAATTATGACGATATCTTACACTCATTTAGACGCAATTGCGCATTCCAGGGATTCGGCTGACAAGACAACGTGGCTTGTAAGCGGTCTGCACAATCGAGCGGCATTAATCCAACAGCGTCAATTCAAATCTAATATGGATGAATTGCTTCGCTCACCCCGGGCACGAGCAGCACCAGATGTGGCCGCTGCTGAAGGATTTCATGTGCCGATGTCCGATTCCTATCTTATCAGTTCCCGCAAATCCTGCAATTGCATTTCATGAACTGTATTGATTTGAATCGTAAATGCCGAAAAAGGTAGCACCGGCTTACGTAGCACAGGCTTCAGCCTGTGGAACTTGGTCCTTGCAAGGCTGCAATGCCCACAGGCTGAAGCCTGTGCTACTAAGAATGCGACTCAAGTGGCGCGGCCTTCGGGATGCGGAAGCTAGTCCCAGCGAGCCAAAACCCCGCTGCCTGAAGCCCGCCCTACTTCAGCGCCGGCGCCGGATAGTCCGGCAACTTTTCTTTCGAATTATCCGCGCGCTTCACTTCGAGTTCGTCAAACAGCACGGATGGACTCACGATCGTCATGAACGGCACTCCCGTGCGATTGCTGACGAGGGGATCGTTGCCTGCGGCCACGAGATCGCTGCGCAACGCACGAATATCCAGCTCGTTGAACACAGCTCCACGCACCAATTCTTCGTGCCCGTCATTAACCCACACGCGAAAAAGCATGCGCGGCGAGAGCCGCGGCCCCAGCGTGTCCACGTAATACCCGTAGGGGAATCCGCGCGTGCGGCATTCATCGATGAGCTGCTTTTTCAGTTCCTCGCGGGAGCTCGCCTTGGAAGGCTTGAAAAATAAATTGCCTGGCGCCGGCGCTGTGTTGCCATTGGCCGATGCGCGCCCGTGTCCATTCGACGCCGGGAAGTCGCGTATCGGCACGCGTCCAATCAAGTAATTAGTGAGCGTCCCGTTATCCACAACCGTAACAGGCGCTGCGGGAACGCCCTCGTCGTCCACTTTGTAACTGCCGCTCAGCCCATGCCCCGCAAGCGATTCGATCGTAGGATCGTCCACCACCGAAATAAAATTGGGCAGCACGCGCGCGTGCCAACTGCTGGCAAACGCGCCGATCGTACGCGAAGGACGCCCCGGCGCCGGCCTGCGTCCCAAAATATTCGGCACCACCAATTCCGCAAACATGTCGGTTGCGGCGTCGGCCGAAAATAGAACAGGGCCGCGATATTCTTCGTCCACGATGGGAGCTTCGCGCAGACTCTTCATGTTCGCCAGCAAGCTGATCGCATCCTGCTGAAACTCTTCAGGCGTGGGAAGTTCTTCGACGCGATTGGCCGTGAACTGCGGAGCGCGGTCCAGCCGCATCCCGTCTGGACCCTGTTCGCTGGCGCTTAACAAAATCTGATAGTGCGACGAGCCGTGGCGCGTGACCGTGCCCTCCGTGTTGATAAAATACTGCGTGAGCGTCGTAAAGGTCAGGCTGGAGAGCAGCGATTGAATCGCCGTGTCGTTTCTGTAGACCGAGGTCGCGGACTCCAGCATCTTCGTCCACTTCGCCGGATCCACTTCCAACTTTGCTGTAGGCCCGATGGAAACCACCGGCTGGGCCTTGGCAAAATCGTCTACCGGCTCCTCGATGTTCAGCTGCTTGAGCTGCGCTTTCTTGTTGGAGAATGCTTCGCCCGCGCGTTTGTAAGCCTGGTCGGTCGCCAGCCAAACCTGGTGGCGGATCGCCAGCTCATCATTGTCCAGCGGCAAAATATCGCTCACTCCCTGGCCAGCATTGATAAAGCTATCCAGCTTGTAATCGCCGAGCCGCACGACCGCGCGCAGCAAACGCAGGCGTGTGCGGTTCTGCTCGCGCAACGCGCCGAACGCTGCGCTCGCCTCAAACTGCTCGACGTCAAACACGCGATACTCGATGTAAAAGGGCGCGTCCACGTTGTCCATTTTCAATTGCGATTTGGATCGTGCGAGCTCCACTTGCAGCGCGCGCAAAATCGGATCCGACATTGCCTCGGGCGGCAGCGGTTTCTGCTGTGCGGAAACTGCGAGCGGCAATCCGGCAATTATCGCAAAGGCAAAAGCCGCTACACGCGAGGTGCGATTGTGCCAAGAAGGTTTCATCGCGCACCGCCCGCAGGCGCGGATGCGTTGCCCGGCAGTTCTTCAAATCCCGGCGCCGGTAAAATTGGGGGCCGCTCGCGCGCCGCGCTCCGTTTCTGCACTTCCATTTCGCTGAAGAGCATCGCCGGCGCAGAAGCCGACACCGGAACGCTGCCCGATTCCGCTCCGCAAATTCCGTTAAATACTTCGGTCTTGTCGCCAGTCAACAAAATACGATTGAGCGACGCGAGGGGAGTGCCCACGATATCCACGCCCCGCACGAGCTGGTCCGGCCGCCCGTCGGGATACACGCGCCACACAATGACCGGCAGCACCTGAAAGGCCTGCGGAAGCTCGCGCGTCGTCAGCGTAAATCCGCCCTGCACGTCCTCGAAGTAAAGTCCGTAGGGTTTGCCTTCCTTTTTTACTTCCTCGATTAACTGCGCGCGCATGTCCGAATCTTTTACCGTTTTTGTGGACTGAATGATCAGATTGCCCTGGCGTCCTGTGGGCATGAACCCGGCCTGGTGCCGACCGTGCCCGTTTGACTGCAGAAAATTGGTGATCGGCATGCGTGACATCAGGAAATTTTTCAGAATTCCGTCCTGAATCAGCGGCACGCGCTGCGACGGAACGCCTTCATCGTCGTGTGAGTATGTGCCGGATAGCGGGACACCGTTAATTGTGCCGACCGTCGGATCGTCGTAAACGCTTAAAAAAGTGGGCAGCACGGGCTGGTTCACTTTTTTCGTAAACGTTTGTCCTTCGGTTTCACCGCGCTGCCGGTGTCCTTCCAGGCGATGCCCCAGCACTTCATGGAAAAATACGGCGGATGCGCGACCGGACAAAAGCGCGGGACCGTCAAAGGGTTCCGCGAGCGGGGCCACGCGCAGCGCTTTCAAATCAGACGCCATTTTTTCTTCTTTGAAGATCACTTCTTTTTCAGACGGCAATCCCTCGGCCTTCGACGATTCAAACGTCTCGAATCGTACAAGCTCCATGCCATCGTCCGCGCGCGTGCTGGCCTCCACCACGAGCCTCGCCATAATGCCCGGAGTTTCCACCTTGCTGCCTTCGCTCGAAACAAAATAAGAAGTCGATTGCTCCACCTGCAGCGACACGGATGAATTGTAGACCTCGGGATATTTCCGGAAGAGCGCGGAATATTTCCTTATTTTCTCTTCCCATTCCTTCTGATTAAACGAAATCGAAGTTGCAGCGTTTTCCACATGCGCCTGTGATGTTTCCTTCGAAAAATCGGGGGATTTATCTTCTTCCACCGCCTGCACTGAATTGTTCGTCATCACCTTGGCAAAGGCGGGCGCGGCTTTTCGATATTCTCGGTCCGTAAGTTCCCACAGTGTGCGCGCGATCGCGTCGCGGTCATCCGCCAACGGAAGCGGACCCGAGCTGATTCCCGAGTCTCGATTCTCATTGTGCGTGTTATCCATTTCGTCTGATCCGACGCGCATCTCCACGTCCGCCCAGCGGTGATTTCCGAGGTTGGAGTTGACGATCGTGCCGTAAGTTCCAGAAATCATCAGCGAACGCTGGTCGTAAACCTCGTAGCTGATGAAATAAGGCGAAGGGTCAGACTTGGCGAGAGACGACTTCGCGCGATCCAGTTCCGATTGCATCGTGGACAGCAAAATTCCATCGCCTTTGTCAGCCGGTGGCGCGCTCCATGCATGAATAACGCCCGCCGCAAAAACGGGCGCGAGTAAAATGGGAATGAACGGCCGGAATCGATTCTTGGGAGTTTTAAACGTAAAGCCTCCTGCGTCGGATAAATGCCATCAAGCCGGCTTGCGCTCGCACTGGTTTTTCGCGCACTGCGACCATGCACGGAAGCCGCAAGAGCTGGTTTGCGTCACTCGATGATGCCCGGAATCCATCGGACGGGCAAATTCTTTTCCGGCCAAGTTAATGTATCGGATAGTGCGTTTCCGGAACTAAGATGCGCGCCCATCCGGAAAAGCTGTTTCAGTGGCATAGGCTTTAGCCTGTGGAAATTAGGCCCTGCGAGGGCGAAACCACACAAGTTGAAGCCTATGCCACAACGAGCCCTCAAACTTCCCACATTGATGTTTACGGCGTCCCGCGCGATACTCCTGCCATGTACAGCGAAGCCGTCCTGGACCATTTTCAAAACCCGCGCAACGCAGGCACGCTCGACGTGCCCTCGACGAAAATTTCGGTGGAAAATCCGGTCTGCGGGGACATTCTCGAACTATCCGCGCGCATGGAATCAGGCCGCATCGCCGAAGCGCGCTTTCGTACACGCGGATGCGTAACCGCTCTGGCGTGCTCTTCACTCCTCACCGAATTGTTGCGTGGAAAAACCCCTGCCGAGGCGCGCACCATCACTTCCGAGCAGATTTCAGAAGCGCTGGGCGGCCTGCCGCCCGCGACGCTACACGGCGCGCAACTCGCGCGCGATGCGGTGCACGCGCTCGTGGCCAAGCTCGTCTAACCAGCAACAGTTTTTACACAGAGACCGCCGTGGAAACGCGGTGACAACCAGGGAAGCGAACTAGTGGGGCGGGTTACGTGGCATAGGCTTCAGCTTGTGCGGGTTTAGTATCTGCGAGGCCTCACAATCTGAAATGTTTGAAGCATGCTTGGACGAAATCCGCACAGGCTGAAGCCTATGCCACGCAAACCACTCGCCTGGCGAGTCTTTCCGCGCTTGCCTAAGCGGGCAAGCCCGTTGTCCGTTTCAACATATCCGGATCATTCAAATTAAGGATCACCCCTTCTTCATCCGTCGGCACTTCGAGCACATCCGCCGCGTGCGCCCATACCACTGCTCGCGCACCCGTTTCGGCCGGCGCCGCGAGCAATTCGCCAAATAATTGGCTTGAAAAAATCATCGGATGCCCGCGCTTGCCCTTATATGTGGGTAGCACGATTGCTTTCTTCGCTTCGTAAAATCGTTCCACGAGTTCGCTCACCAGGCGCGCGCTAACCAGAGGATGATCTACTGGACACAGAATAATTCCATCCGTCTCTACGCCCTCGAGGCTGAGCACCCCGGCCCAGATGGACGAAAGCTGTCCCAACTCCCACTCTGGATTGACCACTACGAGGGAGTCGTCGAGCTTCGCCGCAGCCTGAATGTTTTCCGCGCCCGCTCCGAGCACCACGCGCGTAATGCCAATCTGCGGATGGCGCGTCACCTGAATCAAATGTTCGAGAAACGTCCCTTCACGGTAGGGGAGCAGTGCTTTCGGTCTTCCCATCCGGGTCGATGCTCCGGCGGAAAGAATAACGGCGGCAAGCAAACGGGGTCCTTTTAATTTCAGGCTCTCTGATAACTACAAGCTGTACAACAAATGAATCACTGATTGCCTGATAAATTTGTTAGTGGTTCGCGGCTTCAGCCGCGACATGAAAGCCGAAGAACCTCCGGGCTTTAGTCCCTGTGCAAAAACTCAGGGTTTCACCCATTTTGCAGCGCCGCCCTTCGGCTGCCATTGAGGATCGTGCAGAGATTCCCGCCTGAAGGCAGCCGCTACACGACTCAAAAAAGTTAAGAGCGTTCGCTGTGCACCTCGGCAGGGGCTACGCTATCCAGTTTTACAGATTTGCTCGCAAGATCGTGCGCGCCACGGCGAATCGCAATTAATTCTGCCGCAATGCTGATGGCAATTTCCTCGGGCGTCAAAGCTCCAATGGCCAGTCCCACAGGCGCATGAACTCCTGCGAATTTTTCCATCGGAATACCTTCTTTTTCGAGCGCCTTGTAAACCGAAATGACTTTGCGCTTGCTGCCGATCATCCCGATGTAACGCGGCGACGTGCCAACGGCCCAGCGCAGCACATGCATATCATCTTTATGCCCGCGCGTGACGATCACCATATAGGTCGATGCTGTGGGCTTGATCTTCACAAATGCTTCTTCAAAACTCGTGTAAATTTCCTGCGCCATCGGAAATCGCTCGCTATTCGCGAACGATTCGCGGTCATCGATGATCCCGATGCCGAAGCCAGCCGTATTCGCGGCATTTGCGAGCGCAATTGAAACGTGCCCGCCGCCAAAAATATACAGGATGGGTTGGGGAAGTATCGGCTCCACAAAAATCTCCAAAGTGCCGCCGCAGATGAGACCGTTATCGTAATTCGCTTCGTTGTTCAGGCTGAAGGTCATCTTGCGCGGCGCTTCCGCTTGCATTACTTCCTTCGCCGCCGCCCAGACTTCCGCTTCCACGCATCCGCCACCAATGGTGCCCGCGATCGAGCCGTCCTCGCGCACCAGCATTCGCGAGCTCTCAAAACTGGGGATCGATCCGTTGGTGTGGACAATGGTAGCCAGCGCTCCGCGATTGCCGGAGCGTCGCAGCTTTATGACTTCCTCAAACAGGTCCATAGTGTCCGTTCCGGCGGCAGTTGCGATAAAAATCCAACGCGCACATCAATTTCAATAGAGTACGGCGAGGGTGCACGCGTGTCAACAATCGCGGTGCCAGGTGGCACGGAACTCGATAGTATGAGAAAATAAAGGGGAAATTAGAGAGAAGGACGAGGGCCATGAGCACATCCGTCGGCAAAAACGTGTCGCTAACCAAGCCGGACGATTTCGGCAAGCTGATGCAGGACGAAGGAATTATTTTCACATCGCTGGATATGGCAGTGAACTGGGCGCGCAAGAGTTCCATCTGGCCGCTGGGATTTGGTTTGGCCTGCTGCGCGATTGAAATGATGTCCATGGCCGCGTCGCGCTTTGACGTAGCGCGTTTTGGTTCCGAAGTGTTTCGTCCATCGCCGCGCCAGGCGGACCTTATGATCATCGCGGGCCGCGTTTCGCAAAAAATGGCGCCCGTCATCAAACAGCTGCATGCGCAAATGCCTGAGCCCAAGTGGGTAATTTCCATGGGCGCGTGTGCCACTTCCGGCGGCGTTTTTAATAATTACGCAATCGTGCAGGGCGTCAACCAGGTGATCCCGGTCGACATCTACGTTCCCGGATGCCCGCCGCGTCCCGAGGCTTTGCTGTATTCTATCCTGCAGCTGCAGGAAAAAATCACGAATGAACGCGGCAGTTTCAAGCGCGCGCTCAACATCGCCTAAAATTTAATTCCCCCGCATATCAATTTTTTGAAATTCTCAAGCTTTCTCTGTGCAACTCTGCGGGGGTTTGCCTCCGTGTCCTATGTGTTGAAATCCGGAGGAACCTAACACAGAGAACACTGAGAAAAACGTCGGGTCACATGGAGAGAAGTGCCTAGCGGGGCGGGTGCGTGAACCAGCCCACGCCGAGTCGCAATTGGACCGTATTGAGCCCGGGATTCACGGAATTTAAACCCGCGTTGGAGATATGCACGAATCGCAGGTCCGCCGTCCACGTTACTTTCTTCGCCAGGTAGTGAACCCCAAGCGCTGCGGAAGGCGTGAAATTAATGCGCGAAGTTCCGACGGGAACCTGTGTGTTGGTAAAAAGTGCTCCGGCATCCAGATCGATGTATGGCACAAATTTCCCTGGCTTATCGAAATTCCAGATCAGCGCGAACGGATCGATCGCGACCCCGTACGCCGTATGCTGCGGTTGAAAAATTGCGAACACGGGGACCGCGTCGACCGCGTACTCGAATCGCCCACGCACGAACTTCGGTCCGACTGGATCTGTAATCACCCAGCCGTACCGGAAGCCACCCGTCCAAATTCCCGTGTGCTGCGTGATCCCATTCGTACCATGTCCGCCTGAAGTCCAGAATTGAATTTCGTTTCCGTCCGCCTGCGGCCCTTCCTGAGCAACTGCGCGCAGCGCATTCGCCACAAAAAAAAGCCCGCAGATCGCTAACAGGATTCTCGAAACCTTCATGCGCAAGTTTCTCCGGACGAGCAATGAAACCAACAGGAAAAGAGAGAACAGTATCGGAACCTGAACAATTACTCAATGGACCCGTTATGCGGCGCTTTGTAAGGCACTTAGATGCTGGTGTTTTCTGGCGGATGCTTTTTTTGCGAAAAGGGGGGTGTGATGACTTCCGCGGCGATTCCACATGCATCCAGCGAAGTTCCGAACGCGGATTGCTCACGTCTTAGATAGCCGAGCCCGATCGGCTGCCCCAGGAGAGGAGAAGAGCCCGAACTCGTCACGCTGCCAACTTCATTTCCGGCGAACAGCAATTTGGTTCCCGCACCGGGTGGCAGGTCGGAAAAAAAACGCAGTTCCGCAAGCCTGCGGTTGGCATGGCCGCGCGAGCGAACGCGTTCAACAATTTCCTGCCCCGTATAACACCCTTTTTCGTAGCTGATGTGCGAGTGCTCGAGCCCCGCTTCATGCGGAATCTGCTTGTCATCGAAGTCATGTCCGAACCACGCAATTCCACATTCCAGCCGCACTGAATTCAGCGCGTCCATTCCGGCAGGCGCGCCGCCCTCCGCGTGAACGAGTTCCGCAAGTTCATTCCATAGCGTAGGAAGCTTGTCGCGATTTGTGATGATCGTGGCAGCGGCGTTTCCACCAATTTCGCGACGCTCCACTCGACAGGGAATTGTGCCCACAGAAAGTTCTGAGTGCGCAAGAACGTGCATGTCCTTGAAAGCGGGAACCCCTAATTTTTCGAGCAGCGAAACCGTGCGGGGCCCAACGAGATCGAGCGTGCCGGTTGAGGGGGTGATGTCCTCGAGCGTTACATCGTCCATGATGATGAATTTGTCGAACGTGGCAAACGTTCGCTCACGAATCATCGCGTGACACGAAGCCAGTAGGTTGCTTTCGAACAACAGCGTTTCCACTTCCGCGAGGATGTGCCCCTGCGGATTCAGCAGAAGTCCAACCGCGCCTTGCCCGGGTTTTAAGTCGCGAACGTTGGATGTCAGGATCGCATTGACATAGCGTTGCCGGTCGGGCCCTGTAAATGAAAAGTATGCGCGGTAATTCGTGTCCACCAGCCCCACAGTTTCGCGCAACGATTTGTATTCGGCGGCAAATTTGCCGAAGCTCGCAGGCAGTTGCGTGCCGAAATATTCGCCGATGGTCGCGCCCGCGCTTTTGTGCATTTCCAGTAATGGTGTTTCCAGTGGCATAAACTAATATAACCTCAAAAATTCAGAGCCCTATCATAACAGATAAGGAATTTCGGCCTGTTGCTGCGTCGAATGATGCCGGTATGCACTGGGGGAAAAATAGATTCAATAACCTGTCATCCAGAGCGGAGCGAGGAATCTCACTTGGATCTTGCTCGCGCGCGAGCAGAACGAAAGATTCCTCGCTCCGCTCGGATTACAGAATTATTCTGCGCCGGTCGTGATGTGAACAATAAAGACGATTCCCAGAGTGCTATATTTATCCCTATGCCTGAAGCGGAAAAATTAATTCACGAAATTTTGCCCGTCGGAATGCTGCAATGTAATTGTCACATTCTCGGCGATCCCAAAACGCGCGAAGCGATTGTGATCGATCCGGGCGACGATGCCGCAAAAATTGTGGAAGTCATCGAGCGCCATCGCCTGAAAGTCATCGCCATCGCCGTCACGCACACGCACATCGATCACGTGATCGGCCTGCGCCGCGTGCATGAAGTGACCGGTGCCCCTGTCTATGTTCATGGCGATGACCTTGATCTGTACCGCATGCTCGATATGCAGGCCAACTGGCTCGGCTGGAAAACTCCGCCGACTTCGCCCATCGATCAGTTAGTCCGCGAGGGCGACATCATTCGATGGGGCGGCTACGAAGCGCAAATCATACACACCCCGGGGCATACGCCCGGCAGCATTTGCCTCTTCATGCCGTCAGACCTGCCGAAAGAATCCGTAACTGAGGGCAAAGCTAGTCACGGAACCGGACAACTGTTCGCAGGTGACACGCTTTTCGCCGGAAGCATCGGCCGCACCGATTTGTGGGGCGGCGACTTCGCCGGAATTATCCGCTCCCTGAAAGGAAAGCTTCTTGAACTCCCCGGCGACACCGTCGTGTATCCAGGTCACGGCGAACAGACGACTATCGCCGAAGAGCGCGCCACAAATCCATTTTTGGTAGGAAGGTAAGTCGCGCGGGCTTAAGCCTGCGGAGGTAGTACTTGCATGGCCTAAATCCGCAGGCTAAAGCCCGCGCCACGTAAAACCATCGCGTCAGCCCTGCAGTGACGATTAGCGATTCTTAACAAAATTAATTCGTTTTTAACCGGTTCTCCCGCTCCACGCGCAAATCTTCCATCACGCTTTGTATCAGCTCTTTCGCCTTACGCAATTCATCGGAAATAATTTGAATGTCCATCATCGGCTTGGTCGGATCGCGCTGGCTGTGGCAGTAGACACCGTGCTGCCCCACAAGCACCATCGCGTTTGTCACCCGGTCAAGCGTAACCGCCAGGCGCCCGCGATGCGCCCCCAGCATTTGCTCGTAATGTTCAATCTCCTCTTTGTGATCGTCAAATGCCGACATCGTGACACCTCTCGGGGCGCTCATTTCCATAAATCCTTCTATTTTATAAATTACGCGGTCCAGCCAGGAATGGCAATCGATTGCGCCGTGTTCCCAGAGTAGGACAATCATCGAATTTACGAGCGTTCGAAACGCGAACGGGGCGCGTAACCAATGAAACCCTTGTTGCACGGATGGAACTTCCGCTTAGTCTGAAACTTTACACAGCGGGTAACCGGTCTGATAATTCGTGATGACTTACGAGCCCATCTACGAAAGGTTCGAGGTCTTGGGTTCGGACGGCAACAGCATTCAAGTCCGATTTGTGCGTTCAGGATTCTTGACCCAAGGGGACCGGCCAGAGCTGTTTTTCTTTCGCGTCAATGGGGAAGAGGCCGTTGTGGGCCTTTCCGGTGCGAGCTTAGCCCGATTTGAGCGCGGGCGAAACCGCTTGTCTCGCGAGCAAAAAATAGACGTCACCGGGAAGTGGCTGAAACGGCAGATCGAAGCTGGCCTGTATCTTGACTCAAGGAGTCTGTACATCCAAGACGATGAGCTGGCAAATCTGGCAAGCGAACTCCATATTACTGAGTGAGGTAGCAATGAGACGCTCTGATTTGGTGCAGACGCCTTCCAAGGGGTCTACCCCACGGACGACGCAGATTGTCTTTGGGGAGCGCCAACATCTTCTCCGCGTTCTGGATTCGCTCGAGACGACCGCCGTGCCGCAGGTTCGTCTGGATCAAGAGCGACGCGTGTTGGAAGAGTTGATCCACGAGCGCACCCGCGAACTGAACCACATCAATTCTTCCTGGGACGAAAAAGTGGGTCTGGTGCTGAACGCGGAGTCCAAATCCGAGATGCTGGACAAGTTGGAGCGCGAAGCCCCTGAATCCGACTACTACCTGCTGCGGCTGATCAGCGAGCATCCCAAAGTTTCTTCCAAGACGCTTAGCCGCCTCGCCAAACATCCTTATGCGGCGATTCGCGAAAACGTGGCGCGACATCCCAATGCGGACTCCACCACCTTAGCTTGGCTCGCGAAGGATCGTAGCCAACCGCTGTGGTATCTCGTGG
Source organism: Candidatus Acidiferrales bacterium (assembly GCA_035696345.1). Taxonomy (GTDB): domain Bacteria; phylum Acidobacteriota; class Terriglobia; order Acidiferrales; family UBA7541; genus Palsa-360. The sequence goes on along the minus strand of DASRQU010000130.1, from coordinate 5,694 downwards.
CGTTCAACCCCAATACACCCTCCGTCTTGCGACGAAAATTGCAGGATCGTCTCCGCAAGCTGGGCCAGAGCACACCGAGCAAGTAAATATAGTTATTATTATCAAATCGCGATTTCTGTATTCATCTTCCTTTGAATCAATCCATTAGCTAGAATCTTGCCATGCGCCGTCATTTTTGCGCTCGTCCTCGCCTTCCATTTGCTTTTCTTCACTTTGAAGCGATAAGATTCCGTCCAACACGCGGGACACTGCGCTGGTTTCCGCTTTTCTTCGATTCCATTAGGGGAGGGTCCGATGGATTTCCGTTACGCTAAGTTTGCGGCAGCAGTTCTGGCCGCTTGCTCGTTGTCATTTGCGGCATATTCCGCGCAGATGCAACCAAAGGTTTCCGATGAAGATATGTCCGCCGTGAAAGCTGTCGTATCAGCTTACGATGACGGTTTTAACGGACACGATGCACATGCCATCGGAGCGCTGTTTGCCGATGAAGGAGACTTTACCAACATGCGCGGATCAAGCAAGCACGGCCGCAAAGACATCGAGCAAAATTATGGGAATCTGCTAAATGGCGTTCTGAAGACAGCGCACCGCACCGACACAGTGAAAAATGTGAAGTTCATCACGCCGAACGTTGCCGAAATGGATGCGGACTGGGAAATGACCGGAACGAAAGCCGCAGACGGCTCAGACAATCCTCCACGCAAAGGGGGCCTCGACTGGGTCGTTCAAAAAATAAATGGCAAATGGCTAATCGTAGTCTTCCACGAATCGGAATACCCGAAGTAGCCTAAAGCGGCATAGGTTTCAGCCTGTGGAATTTAGTCCTTGCAAGGACACAACCCCCGCAGTCTAAAACCTATGCCGCAGAAACCCATATCGATCACTACTTAATCGTAATTCTCTCCACCGTCCACGTCGAGCAATCGCCCTTGATCAACACGTTGTCTGACACCGCGTGCATCTCGTGAATCAAGCATCCGTTCTGCCCGTGTCCCATGCTGGTTTGCGCCCAGCCCAGCAATTTTCCGCTGTGATCGAGGCGATAGATTTTTCCCGTCCCATCGCCGCTGTAAAGATATTTTGGTGTAACCTGCACGCTCCAGGGCATGCCTATGCCGCCGTAGCTCGCTTTGAAATTTAGATCCGTGTCATACACCTGAATGCGGTAATTCCCGCGGTCGCCCACGTAGACGAGCCCTTCACTCTTGTCCACGGAAATTCCGTGCGGGGTATTGAACTGATCCTGGCCGTTGCCGTGCGTTCCGACAGCTTTGACCCAAGTGCCGTCCTTGGCGATTTTCACGACGCGTGAATTTCCATAGCCGTCGCTGATGAACATGTTGTCGTCCTTGTCCCACGCAATATCTGTTTCCCTGTTGAACGTGCCCATGTTCCCGACTGGATATCGCTCGGTGACTTTTTCGCCGCGTTCGACGTACCGCTCCATCCAGTCGATGGCCTCCGGCTTGCGGCCGAGAGTCATTTTCACGTTGGCGTCGGGGCCGAACTCGACGATCATCCCGGAACCCTCGTCCACCATCCACACGTTGTCATACTTGTCCACGCGGACGGAGTGAGCGAAAGACGCCGCATAGTTATCCGGCCCCCAGAGCTTGACGAATTTCAGATTCTGGTCGAATTCAAAAAGTTCCGCGGCGGTTCCTCCCCGCGAGCTGCCGCCTTTGCCCGTGCGCGAATACACAAACAGGTGGCCCTTCGAATTCATGGAAACGCCTTCGGTCTCGCCGATCGTGTGATCGGGAATCGTGAGGGGAAGCACTTCTTCTTTGATTTGCAGTTTCGGAGTATCCGCTTCCAGGGCTAGTTGCTTGGCTATGGCAGCTTGCCGTTCCGGACTGGGGGGACCGAACTGGGCATGGACTTTCAGGATGGAAGCACTAATCACGCCGGCAACGACAAAAATGAAAAGTAACAACAGGGTACGTTTCATGGAGTAAATCTCCTTTTAGGAAACGGACGTCCAACCGGGTGCATGCCCGGACGGCTGCCCATGATTTTTCAAGACGGGGCCCAAGTGGCGCCATGCTACACCCAAAAACAAATTCGCAAAGTTTTATTTAATAAATTATTTAAGTGAGGATTACTGTCGAAGGGTAGTGTCTCTGAAGGAAGACGTTTATAAATTCACGAGCAGGCGAAATAATTCTTCAGTACGCTGAACTGAATTTATCTCAAAACAGCCTCCTTCTTCCTCAGGCGAACTCAGGCTACGCTCTCGCGCCAACTGCGCGAAGGTGAACAGCCCCGGAAACGCTACGGGGTTAGTACCCGCGGCGATCTTTATCCGCTTTGAATGAGTGGAGGGTTCTTATGCCCATTCAGGGTGCGAAAGGTTCGCGGGGGCACGCATTTATAAGCTGGTTTCTGGATCATTTTACACCGTGCGCCGCTCCTAGATATTTCTGCATCGCTTTCTTATACGACTCGTTATCCGGATCGCGCGCCAGCGCTTTCTCTTCGGTTTCGACAGCTTTATCGTTTTGACCGTTTGCAAAATAGGCGGCGGCTAGCGTGTCGAGGTAGTCGGGATTCGCGCCGGACGCGACGGCCTTTGTGGCCAGAACCACCGCTTCCTGCGGATTGCGCACGCTCATTTCTTTGCTCGTGGCCATTAGCAGGGCAAGGCTATTCATGGCGGGCACGTAATTTTGGTCCACGGCTTTTTTGTACCACTTCGCGGCCTCGATGGGATCGGCGCGCACTGCGTCGCCGTTTTCATAAAGCGTGCCCAACCCTTGCTGTCCCGATGCAAGGCTGTGATCCGCGGACTTGCGCATCCATTCGAGCGCGCTTCTTAAATTTCTGGGCACGCCATCGCCCTGTGTGTATAGCACTGCGAGGTTGTATTCGCTCTGCGCGTCATCCTGCGCTGCAGCCATTTGCAGTAGTCGCGCTGTGCGTTCGTGATCGGCAGGAACGCCGCGGCCCTTGAAATACATTTCGGCGAGATAACGCTCGGCCAGCGGATTATCCTGATCGACGGCTTTTTGTAGCCATTTCACAGCTTCCGCATCGTCTTTTGTCACGCCGTCGCCCGTGAGGTAAATCACGCCCAGCTGCAGTTGCGCGTTTATGTCTCCCGCGTAAGCAATTTCCCGAAGATCCGCAATCGCTTTTTTCTTAGCGATTTGATCTGTCGTTTGCGCACGAGCTGGCGACGCAAGCAATAGTAGTATGGCTGCGGAGAAGGCGAGCGCGCTCCAATGGAATTTTGTTTTGGACATGAAAAGCCGCCTGAAACGCGAGCTTATCACGTTCCGTTCGGATAGGAGTGCGCGCCTGCTGAAATTTTTAAAGGGTTTTGGTTTGCCCACCGTCGATATCGACCATTGCACCCTGCATGTATCGCGATTGCGGCGACACCATGAACGCCGCGAGGTTGGCAATATCTTCCGGCTCGCCAAGTCGGACGATTTTGGAGTTGCGAATGATGTTTTCAATGGCCGCCTGCGCATCGCCACCATGTTCTGCGGCTTCCTGTTCGAGCATGGCTCGCAGGCGTTCCGTCTTCACGCGCCCTGGATTAATCGCGTTCACTTGCACGCCGTCGCGAATCCCTAAATCGGACATCGCTTTCATGAAGGACAAACACGCGCCATTCACCGCGCCGCCAATCGTAAATTCCGCGCCGGGCGTGCGCCCTCCCGAGCCGATGATGTTGAGCAGGGAACCGCCGTGCGCTTTCAAATGGGGCCACGCAACGCGCGTGAGCCGGACCGCGCCATGAAATTTCAGCGCGAAGCCATCCGCCCAATCCGCTTCGCTCAACTCAAAAAAATCGCCGCGCTTCGTCGCGCCCGCATTGTTCACTACGATGTCGATCGCTCTGTGTGCGTCGAGTGCAGCCTTTACCAGTGCGGCGGGCGTTGCGGCATCGCGCAGATCGCCGGCAAAGTAGGTCGCCGTGCCGCCGCTCGATTTAATTTCCGCTGCGACCTTCGCCAGATCGGCCTCCGTGCGCGAGGCGAGCACGAGGATCGCGCCATCCTGCGCCAGTCGCAGCGCAATTGCGCGCCCGATTCCTTTGCTGGATCCCGTGACAATCGCAATTTTCCCTGCGAGCGGTTTGCTTGCCATTCGGTCCGTGCCTCCTCAGTCTGGGCGCGAAGTAGTGTACCGCACGAGTAGGACAGGCTTCAGCCTGTCTTCTTTTGAATTGTGCCAGCCTGGCAAGGTCTAAACCAGACAGGCTGAAGCCTGTCCTACCAAAGCGCGAAAGACAAATTGGCTCTTTACACCGCAGCAAGTTACTATAAATTGGCCGCATTGGATGAGCCAATGATTCCACTGCAATTACAACCCGGAAGCCACGTTCCACTGTACGTGCAACTGCGCGATCAAATTCGCGCGCTGGTCCACGGGGGAGATTTGCGCCCCGGAGAACGCATTCCAGCGAGCCGCGAGCTTGCCGTGCAACTTGGCGTGCACCGCACTACCGTCGCCAACGCCTACGCCGAACTCGAATCCGAGGGCCTCATCAGCGGCCACGTGGGCCGTGGCACATTCATTCGCGCCGAAGTCGTGACGCGCAAAATTTCGCCGGTGCCACATCCGGTGTCCGTCGACGGAGGCCTGCGCTGGGAATCTCTTTTCGCCGACGACAGGGGCGAAGAAAATCTTTCGCGTCTGATGCAGCCAGCGCCTCGCGGCACCATCTCCTTCGTACTGGCGCGGCCCGCCTCCGAATTTTTTCCCATTGAAGAACTGCGGAAATGCTCGAACGCGGCATGGCGGCGTGAGGGAACACAAATCTTGCAGTTCGGCTCGTCGGATGGTTATCCGCCGCTAAAGCAGGCGCTCGTCGCGATGCTGCGTTCCGAGGGATACGAAGCGGCCGATGCAAACCTGTTGATCACAGACGGCTGCCAACAAGCTCTTGACCTCGTCTGCAAGGCATTTTTGCGTCCCGGCGACACGGTGCTGCTGGAGAATCCCGCTTACGCCGGTGCGTTCGCGATTTTTAAATCTGCGCGCGCTCGAATTCTGGGAGTTCCGGTGAGAACGGAAGCGAGCCCCGGAACGGTTCCTGGCGTGGACGTTTCCGCCATTGAAGCTGTGCTGATGCAGAATCGCGTAAAGTTAATCGTGCTCACGCCGGATTTTCACAATCCGACCGGCACAACGCTGCCGGTGGCCGAGCGGCGCCGCCTGCTGGAAATTGCCGCGCGCTTTCAAGTGCCGGTGATCGAAGACCACATCTACGCCCGCCTGCGTGCGCGTGGCGACCGCGTTCCTTCGTTGAAACAGCTGGACTGTTCGAACGTGGTCATCCAAGTGGATAGTTTTTCGAAAATTGCGTTTCCGGGATTGCGCGTGGGCTGGATTCTCGCGCCTTCGAACGTGATTGACCGGCTGCGAATTGTGAAGGAATCCACGGACTTGCATACCGGTCACCTGGCCCAGGCGATTTTTGCGGATTACGTGCGCCGCGGATGCCTGACGCGTCATCTGGAACGCACGCGCAAGGCCTATAGCAGCCGTTTGGCGGCGCTCGAGCAGGCACTCGAGACGCACATGCCTTCCGGCACAAAATGGACGCGTCCTGAGGGCGGCATGTGCGTTTGGGTCGAGTTGCCTCCGGGATTCGATTCGAACGAATTGCTGATTCACACGCGCGAACGCGGCGTCGTGTTTTCTCCCGGAAGATATTTTTATTCGCAGAATCCGCAGGCG
>DASRQU010000129.1:0-18546 GCA_035696345.1 Candidatus Acidiferrales bacterium | reverse complement strand
GTCCACGGCTTCCGTCGGTAGCGCGTCGCAAAATCTATTGGTTGCGAACTCGTTCCAATTCTATGACGACGCTTTTTGGCAAAAGGGAAAGCACTCATTTAAATTCGGAGTTGCGATTGAACGCATTCAGTTCAACGCTTCAACTTTCCAGCGTCCGAATGGGCAATTCACGTTTGCTAATTTACAGGCATTCCTTGCGGATCAGCCTTCCAAGGTCCAGGAATTGCAACCGGGAAACGCGTTTGAGGTCGGCGCGCGCAACACTGCGATGGGCTTCTACGCTCAGGACGATTGGAAATTGAAGCCGAATTTTTCACTCACCCTCGGCCTTCGTTACGAGCCAGTTACTCTTCCAACCGAGGCCACCAATCGGTTCGCAGTGCTCACGAGTCTTGCCCCCGGCACGATCGGCACCGAACTCCCGACGGCAGTTAACACCCTTTGGTCCGGCAACCCAAGTCTCAAGAATTTCGAACCACGCATCGGATTCTCGTGGGATCCGTTCAAGGACGGCAAAACGGCTGTCCGCGGCGGGTTCGGAATATTTGATATCTTGCCGATTCCCTGGACATACACGCAGACGTTGCCCGCGCAATTCCCCTTCACAACCCAAGTGAGCGCGAGTGGACTTGTTCAACCCTGCAACGGTCCATGTATCGCGCCCCAAAACGATCAAAACTGCCCCAACGGAGATTTCCCGGTGGTGTGCTCCAAGACTTTCTCCGCCAATACGAAAAACGTGGTGTATGTGCCTCAAAATCCGCCACAGGCTTACGCGATGAACTGGAATTTGAACGTTCAGCGGCAGGTCACATCCAGCCTCACCGTAACGGTGGGCTATGTCGGCTCGCGTAGCATTCACCTTCCTGATTTGCCGGACAACATCAATTACCAACTCCCGACACAGACGTCCGCCGGATACTTGTTCCCCATTCCGTCGCCTCTCGTCCCGAAGCTTGACTCGGCTGTGGGCGGCATTCGCGCACGACTATGGGATAACGAAGGTTGGTACCAGGGTCTACAGGTTGGAGTTACGAAGAACCTGGCACATGGCCTCCAACTTCAGGGCAGTTTTTCCTGGTCCAAATGCGAAGATACGGGTTCGAACATGGCGTTCAACGACCCGTTCCAGAATTCGCTTCCGGACTATTTTTACTTTGACCACCACCTGACGAAGGGCCTCTGCGATTTCAACATCGGGAAGAGCGGGGTAGTGAGCTTCATCTACACCATTCCCACAATCGGCAAGGACTCCAAAGTTCTGTCGTCAGTCCTGGGCGGATGGCAAGTCGGTGCCATCGTCACAGCCCAGACCGGTTCGCCGTTCACCCCGGTAATTGGCGGCGATCCTTATAACCGTTCACAGGGCGACACCAACCAGGGATATGTTGACCTCGTCTCTGGATGCAACCCCGTTAATTCGAATTGGAAATCGGCTGGAGGGCTGCATTACCTCAACACGAATTGCTTCACTGTTCCTACCGTTCCGCAATCCATGAAATCACTGTGCACGCCTAACTCGTTTGGAGCACCAGCACCCTCATCGGGACCGGTCCCATGCCAGAACCTGATTGGCAACCTCGGACGAAACCAGATCGTTGGTCCTGGTCTGTTTGACATGGACTTCTCGATCTTTAAGAACATTCGCGTAACCGAGCGGATCAGCACGCAAATCCGCGTCGAAATGTTCAACGTCCTCAACCACCCCAGTTTCCTTCCGCCGCTTGACAACGAGGCAGTTCTCAACTCTAGCAACGGAGGCGCAGCCAACAATGCAGGTGTAATCGACGCAACCTCGACCGATCCACGCCAGATTCAATTCGGCTTGAAGGTCAACTTCTAGCCGCTGGCACATCGCACAACAAAAAAAGCCGGGCGATGAGCCCGGCTTTTTTGTTGTGCGCAGATTTGTCTTATCTGCTTGTGGTAAACGTAAAACATCTGTCATTCCGGGCGAAGCGAGGAATCTCTCTTCGATTTATAGTCGCCGACAAGGAGAGATTTCTCGCTTCGCCCGGAATGACAGTCTTTTAGAAATTTTGCGCAGTCTATTGCGGCCGCGTGGCCGAGATGGCCGTCTCAAAGTGCGCGACGCACAGCCAGTGCCCGTCCTTCTTCGCAAAAATATTTATAAATCTTCGCGGATGCGCGTCCATGCTTCCCTGATAGTTCACCTCCGACGTGCTGATTCCGGTCAGCACGCCGGTGTCGCCATGCACGGTGACTTGAATATTATCGTGCTTGAACGATTTAAAATTGAGAGCGCGCTTTTGCAGATCGGCCAGGTGTTGCGCTTTCGTCAAGAGGATGCCGTTTGTATTGGCGTAGACCAGATCGTCGGAATAGATGCGGTCCAGCGTCGCGATATCGCTCTTTTGCAGCGCCTGGTTCCTCTCTTCATCAACCTTGAGAATTTCCTCCGTCGCGTTCTCCGGAGGCGCGGCGCTTCTGGCGGTGCGCCACGCAATCGCGAAAAAAGCAAGAACTGCCAGCGTGATTCCAAACATTCGCCGTCGTGTCATCGCATTTCCCCCAAACTATGGATTGAGAATGAATTTTTTAATTATCAACGCAAAGCCACTCACTGCAATAGCATGTGCGCCCCGAGAGCGTCAAGCCGATGCAAAGGCCCCCAACAGGCTCGCCATGCGTACTTGAAGACGGAAGCTTGATACTCGGCACATATTTTAGCTTGAGCCTGCCAGGTTCCGTGTAATCACGATGCGAATCGGCGATAATCGATCGATAGCGAAGTGACGACCCGCGAATAGAAAACAGAGGCCGATGGAACCAATTCCCGCGAATGCAAGCTTGCCCAGCTCGATCGAGCCGCCTTCCTCGCCGCCGCCTTTGGCCGAATCCAGCAAACGCCTCGTGCCTTGGCTGATCGCCGTGGCGTTTTTTATGGAGTCGCTGGATACCACGATCCTCAACACCGCGGTCCCCACCATGGCCGCCGCGCTCCACGTGGCCCCGCTCAGCATGAAGTCCGTGCTCGCCAGCTACACACTCAGCCTCGCGGTTTTTATTCCGATCAGCGGATGGATGGCCGATAGATTTGGAACTCGCCGCGTATTTGCCTCGGCCATCGGCATCTTCACGCTCGGCTCGTTTCTTTGCGGCATCTCGACCAACATCCACGTGATGGTAGCCTGCCGCATTTTGCAGGGCTGTGGCGGCTCGATGATGGTGCCCGTGGGCCGTTTAACCATCGTGCGGACGTTCGCCAAGTACGAACTGATTCGCGCCATGAGCTTCGTCGCCATTCCCGCGCTCATTGGCCCGATGCTCGGCCCACTCACGGGCGGATTGATCGTCGGATACTTCCATTGGAGCTTCATTTTTTTCGTAAATATTCCCATTGGCATAGCCGGACTCTGGATGGCTTACCGGCACCTGCCGGATTACCGCAATATCACTAAGCCGCTCGATGTGACAGGACTACTTCTTTTCGGTTCAGGCGTCGCGCTGCTCTCTTACGTGCTGGAAGTATTCGGCGAGCACACATTAGACACAGCCCAAATCCTGGGACTCCTCGCGCTTTCGATCACTCTTCTCGCGGGATATAAATTTCACGCGACGAAGTCGGCCTATCCGATGCTCAACCTCACGTTGTTTCGAATTCGCACGTTTCGTGCGGCGGTCAGCGGCAGCTTCGTAACGCGACTTGGAATCGGCGGCATACCGTTTCTCTTTCCACTCTTGTATCAGGTCGGACTCGGCTTCACGCCCATTCAATCCGGCCTGCTCATGATGCCGCAAGCGATTGCCGCGATGACTTTAAAAGTACTTATGCCGCGAATTTTGGCGCGCGTTGGATATCGCGGTGTCCTGGTGTCCAACACCCTGATGATTGGCCTCCTTATTGGGCTTTTCGCTACCATCGGAGCGGGCACTCCGATTTGGGTGATTGTGGCGGAAGTTTTCGTATACGGCTTCTGCACGTCGTTGCAGTATACGAGCATGAACACCCTGGTCTACGCCGACGTTACGATAGAAGACGAGAGTGCTGCCAGTTCCATCGCCAGCACCGCTCAGCAGATGGCCATCAGCTTCGGCGTCGCATCCGCATCACTCGTAACGGTTTTCTTTATCCCCGACCACTCCCGCTCAAATCCCGCCCAGTTTATCCAGGGCATTCACCACGCGTTCCTCGTCCTCGGCGGCATGACGCTCCTATCCACCATCGTCTTCAGCGGATTAAAACGCGGAGACGGCGACGCAGTGAGCCATCGCACCAACGTCCACGCCGGCTAGCGCGTTCCGCGTGATGGCAATGCGAAGCCTGTGCGAGAAATATTAATCCAAAACGACGATCAAAAGTATATGTGTGGTAATAGTCGCGCAGCAAGAATCGCGAAGCGGATGCAGAAGGTTTAATTTGGTTGCGGGGGTTGGATTTGAACCAACGACCTTCGGGTTATGAGCCCGACGAGCTACCAGGCTGCTCCACCCCGCGAATGCATGATAGCGGAAGCGTGATGGTTCGTCAAACCGCGCGAGCGATATACTGTCGTGTGTTCGGCTCGCTTGCTGAATATATTTGCGATTTTCACTTCAGCATGGAACACGAAAGTCACCGTCCCGAAGTGCTGACGGCCTATACAAACACGAATTCGAGTGTCAACAAAACAGCGACGCCTAAGCAAAAAAGGCGCGCTGGAATTATTTATATTTTTCCAGGCGGACGCGCAGATGATCGGGATTGATGCCTGCTGAATAGCACACGGAGCGGTAGTCCGGGCTGTTTCCAAACAAAAACTTTTCCGCTTCACGCTTCATGCGCAGCGGTCCGCTGACCCACTCCTGAACCGTAGTCGCGATCACCGCGCGCCACAATCTCTGTGCCGGTACTTCTTCCACATCGCCCTGTTCAAAGATGCTCATTTCCCCCCCCGGTAAGTTTGTTTTTGCTTGCGAAAAACGGTTCGCTCAATCGCAAGCACTTCTGTAAAGGCAACTGGGAGCCCAACAGACTGGCAGGGCGGAATTTTTTATTCCTTGCAGGGAATTGTAATCAGGGTAGTTAGAGGAACGTCGTTGAGGGACAACAAACGGGCAAAAGTCAGCACAGTTTCAATAGCAAACAACAGCAATAGACTTGTACCAGGTCGTCACAGCACCGTGGGACACCGAACCGGGCGATCACTGAAAGCAAGCAGCACCTTTTCGCGCCGCGAGCAATCCGCCACTTCCAACTTCAACGCCTAACTAGACACCCACGCGGGCGGCCGCTGGTATTTGCGGCGGTATGTGATCTTACTTTTCTTCCCGCTGGATTCGAATTCAAAGATGATCGTGCGGCTACCGTCAAGCCGCGCCCGCCCATGATTTTTGGACGTCGACAGCGCGAGCCAGTGACCCTTTAGAATTTCGTACGTGCCGCGTTCCGCCAGGATCTGGTAGCTGCCGTCAGAATTCATTTCGATGGAAGGCGCTTTGCAAGGGTGAGCTGTTCCGTTCACTTCCACGCTCACGCAATTATAGGTTCCAGAAAGCGAGCCTTGTGCTCGGGCGGGGCTGCAGGTAAAAGCCAGAACCAGACCACCGATGGGAATGATTCTTGCGAGGCTGAGCATCGTCGGAAACGAGGTTGTCATAGGCGACCTTTGGCCCACAGCGTTAGCGGCCCCATGGCCGCATTAAGCAATCCACTGCGCTTGCACCATAAACAATGCAAGCCTTGTGCCATAAAAGTAATCAAATAACGTACTGATTACAATAGGGTTATGGTTATCTGTGAATATTCGTGTATTGGAATGTGAAGAACTGTTTCTCTTAGTGGTCAGGGAAGGAAGCATTTTTCTCTCCCGCGGCGGGTTAAACATGCCCCTGAGCAGGCCTTGTGGGTCGCCAGTTTTGATCTAAATTACTCCCAAGCGGCATTGCCCCTGATAGAATGCTGGGCATAGGGGAACTGTTTCTCCGTAGATCGAGGACGAGTTGAGCACAGTAAATCCATCACCAGAGGAACTGCCGGCGGATCTTGAACCGGTAAGCGAATTCGACAGAGATCTCGGCCTTCTGCTGCGGGCAGAAAATCGAGACCCGTTCCACCTGCTCGGTCCGCACATCGTGGAAGAGACCATGGAGGAACATGAGAACAGGCGCCTCGTTGTTCGCGGCTTTTTTCCACATGCAGCGTACGCTTTCGTCCTCCCCAGAGGCGCGTCGGACCCAATTCCGGCCGCTCGTGTGCACGCGGATGGATTATTTGAAGCCGTCCTCCCGCTAGCTCCTGAACTACCGATCCCACCGAGCAGCTACGTATGGAAACTTGAGGAGGTCGGCCGGCCCGCGCGAGAAATCTATGATGCGTACGCATTCCCTCCGTTGCTTTCCGATTTTGATTTGTACCTGATGGGCGAAGGAACGCACTATCAGAAGTACGAAAAGATGGGCGCGCATCCAGAGGTTGTTGACGGAGTTGCCGGCGTGCAATTTAGCGTGTGGGCTCCTAACGCAATGCGCGTCAGCGTGGTGGGAGATTTCAATCAGTGGGATGGACGCATTAGCCCGATGCGCAATCGCGGCCCTTCCGGAGTTTGGGAATTGTTTGTGCCCGAACTCGCGGAGGGCGCGACCTACAAGTACGAAATCCGTCCGATGTCAGGCGGTGCACCCCTGCTGAAAAGCGATCCTTACGGATTCCGCGCGGAGCTAAGGCCGAACACGGGATCGATCGTAACGCGCCTGGATCACCACAAATGGAATGACGCGGGCTGGATGGACTGGCGCGCGAGAAACGATTGGCTTTCTTCGCCCATCGCCGTGTACGAAATTCATCTCGGCTCGTGGCGGCGCAACGCGCAGGATCCATGGCGCTGGTTTTCTTACAGCGAGCTCGCGGATCAGCTGATTCCCTACTTAAAGCAGATGAATTACACGCACGTGGAGCTGATGCCGGTGATGGAGCATCCCTTCGACGGCTCGTGGGGCTACCAGACGCTGGGATATTTTGCAGCCACTAGCCGCTATGGCACGCCCGCAGATTTCATGGCGTTCGTCGACCGATTTCATCAAGCCGGCATAGGCGTTTTACTGGACTGGACGCCGGCGCATTTCCCCAGCGACGGCCACGGCCTCGGCGAATTCGACGGCACCCATCTGTACGAACACGCGGACCCGCGGCAGGGGCGCCATCCGGACTGGGGAACGCTCGTATTTAATTACGGGCGAAACGAAGTTCAAAACTATCTGATATCGAACGCGCTTTTTTGGATCGACAAATATCACATTGACGGGCTGCGCGTGGACGCTGTGGCGTCCATGTTGTACCTCGATTATTCGCGCAAGGAAGGCGAATGGGTTCCCAACGAATTTGGCGGACGGGAAAATCTCGCGGCCATCGCTTTTATCAAGCGCTTGAACGAGGTGATTTACGCGCGGCACCCGGGCGTCCTGACCATCGCGGAAGAATCGACGTCCTGGCCCATGGTGTCGAGGCCCACATATTTGGGAGGCTTGGGATTCAGTCTGAAGTGGAACATGGGCTGGATGAACGACACGCTCAGTTACTTCGCCGTGGATCCGATTTACCGCAAATATCATCACAGCCGCATGACTTTTTCCATGCTGTACGCCTTCACTGAAAATTTTGTGCTACCGATTTCTCACGACGAAGTCGTTCACGGCAAAGGTTCCCTGATCAATAAAATGCCCGGCGACCTCTGGCAACAGTTTGCCAATATGCGCCTGTTTTTTGCCTACATGATTGCGCACCCCGGAAAGAAGCTGATGTTCATGGGCAGCGAATTCGGACAACGAAGCGAATGGAATCATGATGCGCCGCTGGAATGGAATTTGCTGGAGTGGGATACTCACCGCGGCCTGCAGACCCTCTCTGCGGACTTGAATGGCATCTACCGCAACGAGCGATCGCTGCACGAGGTGGACTTCGATTGGCATGGCTTTGAATGGATCGATTGCAATGATGCGGATTCGAGCGTTCTGTCGTTCATCCGGCGGGCAAAGGATCCGGCCGATTTCATGATCGTAGTGGCGAATTTTACGCCCGTGGCGCGGGAAAGCTACCGGGTGGGCGTGCCGGAGCCCGGCTTTTACCGCGAAATCATGAACACGGACGCTGAAAAATATGCGGGAACAAATATGGGAAATCTGGGAGGCGTGCACGCCGAGGCGATCCCTTGGAACAATCATTCCTATTCCATTAACATGCGCATGCCGGCGCTGGCGGTGATTTATTTTAAGTTTCAGCGGTGGTAGTTCGGAAGGTTCCTTTGCCATCGATCGATTTTGACGCGCGTGCTTCGGAGTTCGCGCTTTCCTGGCTCAGTCGACCAAAAAAAATTCGGACGCCGCCTGAAGGCAGGCGCTGCACTACTCCTCGGCTTCGGCGGAGTAGTCCCGCCGCGGCGGAACGAAATAGGCTTCTGCCTGAATGGCCGTTTCCAGCCAGCCACGGCGGCGCACTATCCCTCTTACGTTCTCAACCATTTCCGGGTGGCCGCACAGATAAATTTTCGTGTCGTCGGGAGTTAAATTCCAGTTGTCCGTATATTTCCGAATCAGGTCGTCGACCCGGCCCGTTTCCCTGCGCCAGTTTTGATCTTCCCAAGGGCGACTCACGGTTGGCACGTAGGTCAGCCACGGGACTTCCGACGCAATTGTTTCAAGTTCTTTGGAATACCCTAGTTCCCACGACCGGCTCGCGCCATCGACAATGAATAGTTTGTGTTCGCCCGCGAATTTTGCGGATTTCCATCGGCAATACAGTGTGCGCACATAGCTGACGTAGGGCGCGACGCCGGTAACCGTAGCGACAAGAAAATGGTTCGTGTAGCGGCCGGATTCATCCAGCGTGAAGTTTCCTTTCGCTGATTTCCGAAGCGTAATTTCGTCCCCCACGCGGAACGCGTTCAGTCGCGGCGTCACCTGTCCGTGGGGAACGAGCTCAAAAAAGAATTCGAGAGTTTTTTCGTGCGGAGCGGAAACGATCGAATACGGGCGCTCGTGATGTTTTTCGGGCGTGACCACGCCCAACGTAGCACACTGCCCTGCCCTGTATGGAAACGCTCCGCCGGGATCAACTCGAATCGCCCAGAGGTCCGGTGAAATGTCTCGACGTTCCAGTATCCGCGCGGCAAGAAATTTGCTTTCGGCTGCAGGCATCCAATCTCCCAAGGTATTGATTTAGAAAATAGAAAAGGATTACAGAAAAACTTGTCTGTAATCCTAAAAGCCCCTGCTATCCAGTTTAGATTAGACGATCATGCGTTACTGAACGCAGTCAATAAGCAAGCCATTCCAGAGGCAACGCGTTATTGACCTTGTTGTCGGTTGCGCATCATTTGCATAGGATCGAACTTCTTTGGCGTGCCGGTAATGTGATCCTTGGCGTCGGTAATGGCCTTGGTCAACACGATTGTTTCGCCCTTGCCCACACCCTTCACCAGTCCCCACGGACTCACCTTGTCCGAGACCCATGCATCGCCGGAACCGTCCTTCATACGATAATGCTGGCACGTGAAGGTGCCGGCCGGAACCGTGACCGATTCCGTTCCCACGATCTCCGCTTTCTCGTTAATGTCGCTTGACGGCGGTTCTTGCATACGCCGGGCCTGGGCAGCCATGGTTGAATCCATCTCCATGGGATCCTGCCCTGGCATCTGCATAATCATGCGTGAGGAGATTACGTGGTTTTCGTTTACGGTGGTCAAGGATTTCACATACACGTTTGAAGATGTCCGCGGGTCCACCATCGACATTTCCATCCAATACGCGGGCTTACCGTCAACGTCGTCTTTTCCAACGATTGATATCTCGTACGGAATTTTTACTCCATCGGATTTTGTAACCTCATAGGAGGCACCCGTTCCTACGACAGGATGCCATATACCGCTCAGCGTGGGCACTCGTGCGCCCATACCCATGCCCATTCCCATTTGAGCGGCCACCGGAAATACTGCCGTTAGCATCGCGAACAGGACGATCATCGTTTTTTTAAAGTTCATTTTATTTTGCGCCTTTCTGCAAATTAGTTCTCGCATAAAGACTAGCTGGCTAGACCCCGCGCAGATATGAATTCACAACCGTCTCACGTCACGATTCTGTTTGCCTGACCAATCTTGTATCAGAACTGGTCAATCAGGAGCAAATAGAATCGCCCCCGCCAATGAATTGAAACCTAAAACTTTTCCACGGGTGACTACTGCCTGCGAGAAGCAGAGGGCTATTCGTATGCCAGGGCGTCGACAGGATCGTTCTGCGCGGCGCGTAACGCCGGATATGCTGCGCCGGCGATCGCCCCGCCGATCGTGAGGAGGATCGCACGTACAATCCACCCGCCCTCGATGACAATTTGCAGCGTGGGAGAGGTCTTGTGAAGAATGGCGACTACACTGTAGGTACAGAGCACGCCGCAAACGGAGCCGAGCGCTACCATCACCAGCGTTTCACCCAGAATCATCGCGCACACAGCCAGCCTTGAAGACCCGAGCGCGCGGAGCACTCCAATGTCTCGCGTGCGCTCAAAGACCATCGTGTGCATCGTGAGCAACACGACGAGGAAGCTGATGATTACTCCCAGAATTACAAAGGATCGGATAAATGGCTTCAGTTCAGGCAAGTTGGACGAAGTCATCAGAGTACTAAACTCCGCCATCGAACGAATCTTGTATGTGGGAAAAAGTTTTACGATTTCAGCGCGCGTGGCATCCGTGTTGCCTTGGCTGAGCACAAAAAACATCGACACTCGTCCTTCGGCGCCGGAGATATCCTGCGCCGTTTTAATCGGAATAAAGTAACGCGCGCCCTTGCCGTGCACAACGATACCGGAAATCGTGAATTCGTGGCCGAGGAGCATCACTTTTTGCCCAACGTGAAGTTTTTTCGAACCGGCCGCGAGATCGTCGACAATCGTCTGATCCGGCGCCTGAAACGGTCCGCCCGCAAGAAACGTGAAGCCATTGCTCAGGCTCGAAAATTGCTGGTAGTTGATTCCGTACAGCACGCCAAGATTTTTTTGGTCCACGGCGATTGAAACCGGCGCGGCGACCTTAACTCCAGGCAGCGCCGAAAGTTGCCCCGCGATCGACTCCGGCATCACCGCGCTCGAAAACGCAAAAAAAATGGAAGAGTTGGGAGGCTGCACGATGATGTCCGCGCCCACACCTTCCGCGCGAGTCCGCCAATCCGAGAGCGCGCCGGAGGTGAGACCCACAATCAGTAGCACGAGGAAGACTTGCAGCGAGAGAGCTACGACACTGAGGGCGGAACGCAACGGGCGCACGCCCAGATTGCTCCAAAGCAAATCCCAAATCACAAATCCTTTATATGGTTTTTCCGACATGCGATGGTTCCGCGAGAAATTCCCCGGCGTGTAATCTAACACTGCGCCACGCGGCGGTCAAAGCAACACAAAGTTTTTTCCATAAAAAGTTTTCAACAGTTGTGTTGAAAACTTTGTGGAAAAGGGGTATCGAGTTCGCGTACGTCATAAAAAACAATGAGCTTGATGCGGTTTGCACCAAGATGAAGCATATTTTTTCGTGCGAGGACAAAAAATATTTTAGGGAAATTTTCTAATACCATTTTGGAGGACGGACGAGAGAAATATTTATCGTTTGTTCCGTTTGCGAGGCGTCGTAGTACTCTCCATAGGTCTTCCATCCTTCCGCGATCACCTGAATCAGAAATTTTCCCGGCGGATTCACCGGCACGTGGCAAACCCCGGACTGGTTGGTCTTCAGGTTCATTTCAATTTTTTTATCCTTGCCGCGCTTATGTTCCTCCACGTAGCGGACGTAGACGCTCGCGCTGTCCACAGGCTTCTTGTCTTCCCCGCCGGTCACTACGATCGTGATTCGAGCGTCCTTCGGACCGGAGTCCGCGTTTCCGGCGGAGTCCGCCGGTTTGTCCTGTGCGCTCGCCGCGACCGCCGCGAAGAGAATGAGCAAAGCGATCGCACGCAGCGAAGACTTCAGAAAATTATTTTTCACGATCATTGTCCGCACCCGACATTTTGGTTTAGAGGAGGCATGGGCTGCCCCATTTTTCTCCTTTTTCTCCGTTTAAGCAAGCCGCGCATTTCGAGGGTGAGCTTCGTAGCGGCCACTCTGCCCCGGGTCTTTCGGGCAGAATGGAGAGGTTACGGTATAGCGTCAGGCGAGCACTCATCTCCGTTAGTCGCTTGCATTGACTCCACCCCGGCCATGCGCTACTTTCGATTCGCCAGCAACTTCAAGGAGATTTTTTCATGGGATTCGCAACCGACGCTATCCACGTGGGACAAGAACCGGACCCGTCAACTGGGGCAATCGTCGCGCCCATCTACCAGACTTCGACCTACATCCAGGAAGAACTAGGAAAGACAAAGGGTTACGACTACGCGCGCACGAATCACCCCAACCGCAAAGCGCTGGAACGCACCATGGCGAAGATCGAGGGTGGCAGCGCGGCTTATGTCTTTACGTCCGGCATGGCTGCCATCGATTGCGTTTTCCGGCTGCTCCGTCCCGGAGACCATGCCATCATTTCCGAGGCCGTCTATGGCGGGGTGATTCGCCTGACCACGCAATTTCTAATTCAGTGGGGACTGGAATTCAGCTTCGTCGACACGTCTTCGCCGGAGCGCGTCGAGCGCGCCATAAAACCGAACACCAAAATGATATACGTGGAGACGCCCACAAACCCGACGATGTGCGTCACCGACCTCGCGGCCATCGCCAAGGTAGCTAGCGCGCACAAAGCCACGATGGTAGTGGACAACACGTTCCTAAGCCCCTACCTGCAATCGCCACTCGCACTCGGCGCTCATATCGTCGTTCATTCCATGACCAAATATTTGAATGGCCATAGCGACGCGGTCGGCGGCTCGGTGATTCTCACGCGCGCGGACGACGCGGAAAAAATTTATTTTCTGCAGCGCTCCACAGGAGCAGGTCTCGCGCCCATGGACTGCTTCCTCGTCTCGCGCGGCATCAAGACCTTGGCCGTGCGCATGAAGCAGCACGACGCGAACGGGCGAACGGTAGCACGATTTCTCGAAGATCACCCGCGCGTGCAGCGCGTACTGTACCCCGGATTGCCGTCGCATCCGCAGCATGAGGTCGCCGTGCGACAGCAGCGCGGATTCGGCGCGATGATTTCATTCGACGTCGTAACCCTGGAAAACGCGCGCACAGTCCTCAACCATTTAAAATTGTGCTCTCTCGCGGAAAGTCTGGGTGGAGTCGAAACGCTGATCTCCCACCCCGCGACCATGACCCATTCCTCGGTCCCAGCCGACGTGCGCCAGCGCATCGGAATTACCGACGGCCTGATTCGCATCTCCGTAGGAATCGAAGACGTAGAAGACCTAATCAATGACCTCGACCAAGCGCTGAGGAAGATTTAAGTAGAACGACTTCAACTTGCCTCGGAAAAGTGGTTCGGGCGGATGTTTGAGTAGCACAGGCACTCTTGCCTGTGCGGATTTTGTAAAGTGCACACAGCCGAGAGTGGCTGCGCTAGTCCTCAACAAAAATTCAAAGGCAGACAGGCTGAAGCCTGTCCTACTCGCCCCCTATCCACGCCAGGTATTTCGCTGACCCAGCCGCAACCTGCAGCGCAATAAATTCAGGCACATCGTAAGAATGCAGCCGCTCCACCGCAGCCTGCAGCTTCGTGAGATTCTTCCGCGAAGTTTTAATCAGCAGCAAACGCTCCCGTCCCGTCGCCACTTTTCCCTTCCATCGATAAATCGACATCACCGCCCCCGGGAGAATGTTTACGCACGCCGCCAGACGCTCCTCCACCAGCGCACGCGCGATCCGTTTTGCCTCCGCCGTGCTACCGCAAGTCACCAGCACCACAAATTTGTCCGTCAACATTTCCTCCCGCCCAGTTACTCTTTTTCGAAAACTTCATTTCCATGTTTCTCATCCGGGAATGAAAGGCTACAATACCTGACCGAAGGAAATATTTTTTCTAAAAATATGGCGACCACGATTAAGTTCGGAACTTCCGGCTGGCGCGCAATCATTGCGGATGACTTCACGTTTGCCAACGTTCGGCTGGCAACTGCCGCGATCGCGGAGCACGTGCGCAGCCGCAATCCACGGGCCACGTTGATCGTCGGACACGACACACGTTTTTTCGCCGAAGAATTTACGCAAACGGCCGCGCAAATTCTTCGCGAGTACGGCATTCGCGTTCTGCTTTGCGAAGATCCAACGCCTACACCCGTAATCGCCCACGAAATTATTCGCAGCAAAGTGGACGGCGCCATAAATTTCACCGCCAGCCACAATCCCGCCGAATACCAGGGCCTGAAATTTTCCGGTCCGGATGGCGGACCCGCACTACCCGAAGTAACCAAAGACATTGAAGCGCGCGCAGCAAAACTCGGCGAACGCGCTGCAGCGAAACCGAACGACAGTACTTTTGAAAAAATCGATCCGCGGGGCCCATACCTGCAACGCCTCGCGCAGCTCGTAAATTTCAGAGCCCTGAGCGACGCCAAGTTAAACGTTGTCACGGACGCGCTCCACGGTTGCGGCGCGGGCTACCTGGACGAAGCTCTTTCTTCCCACGGCGTAAAAGTGACCGCCTTGCGCACGCATCGCGACGTCTTGTTTGATGGCTCGGGGCCAGACGTGTCCGAAGAAAATTTGCAGAAGACGAAGGACGCGCTGCTTGCGAACAAGGCCGCCGTCGGACTCGCGACCGACGGCGATGCCGACCGCTTCGGCATTCTTGATTCCGACGGCACGTGGATACAGCCAAATCACATTCTCGGCCTCGTCTATGACTACCTGATCGAAACGCGCGGATGGAAAATGCCCGCAGCACGCAGCGTCGCCACATCCCATTTGATGGACGCGGTAGCTCGCATGCACGGCACGACCGTCATTCAAACTCCCGTAGGCTTCAAATACATCGCCGAACTCATCCAGCAGGATAAAATTGCCATGGGAGGAGAAGAGAGCGCAGGCATGACGGTTCGCGGCCACACGCCGGAAAAAGACGGAATTTTGGCATGCCTACTGGTTGCGGAAATGATTGCCGTCCGTCGCGCTTCTCTGTCAGAACAATTGAAAGCGCTTTTTAAACGCGTGGGCAGCGAATACTGGCCTCAGCGCGCCAATCTACACTTGCCGGACGACGTAAAAGCCAGAGCCGTGACGCGCCTGAAGACAGATTTCAAAACATTCCTGGGACGGCCGGTAAAGAGTCTGGATCGCACCGATGGCTTGAAGATGGAATTTGATGACGGTTCCTGGGTGCTGCTGCGGCTTTCCGGCACAGAGCCGCTGATGCGCGTTTATACGGAAGCGTCCACATTGAAAGAATCTTTACAAATTGCGAACGAGACGGAAGCTTGGGTGAATGATTCCTCGCAGGAAGCCAAGGCCTGATGAGACTTAAGGAAATTCGAGCAATCTCAACGACCGATGTGCTCGCATATGCGAAGAAAAACACGCGCCAGATTCTGGCGCTCGCGCTGTTCGCGCTTTTTGTGCACGATATTTTCGGACCGCACGGCTTCCTGGCCATGCGCCGCACGCAAAAAGAAATCGAGCAGATCCACGATCAAATCGTCAAAATGAATGAGCAGAATAAGGCGCTGACCGATCAAGTTTCTTCGCTGAAGTCCGATCCAAAATCAATTGAGCGAATCGCCCGCGAGGAAATGGGTTTGGCCCGTCCCGGCGAGATGATTTTTAAAGTTCCGGATTCACCCAAGGCATCTTCCAAGTAGCACGTGTTTCAGCGTATGGATTTTTCGGATGGCCTGTCAGACTTCTTGATCCCAGTAATGTTTACGAGGACAAAACTCCACAGGATGAAGCCTGTGCTACTTAAATGCGTCCGCACCGCGAAACATCGCCAGCATTTGCGGCTTCCACTTCGGAAAACGGTTGCGCGCCACAGCCAGCAGCGTCATCGCGAGGCAGATGACCAGAAGTCCTAGCGTCGCCGTTTGAATACTGGACACGCGTCTGTGCACCACCGAAAGCCCTCCGTACACGAATTCAATGTGCACCCAGTACACTAGCAGCGAGCATCTGCCCATCTCAATTACGGGACTGAAGCCCCACTCCCCTGCTCCCCACCGGCACCACGCGTAGCCCAAAAATAAAATGATCATCACGATTCCTGTGCGCACCAAAACAAAATTCGGGCTCGTATGCCAGAAATCGTATTCGCTGTAAAGAGTCAAGGGCCGCGCATCCAGCCAGAGTCCAAGCCGGATCATCAGAAAACCACTAACTCCAGCGAGGATCAGAGCGAGCGATTCGTTTTTTCGCGCCCAATTGAAAAGCAAAAAAGACCCAACAGCCAATCCGGCAAACGCAAACGCGGACCACGGAAAGATCGGAAATTCCCAGGATTGCGGTTTATCGAAGGTGTGAACCCCGTTCAGGTAAGACTCGAGCCACCAGGCGAGAGCACGCGGCCGCCCCGTCGTCCACACGAACGGCGTACACATGGCGATTGCCGCCGCGCAAAGAATCGCTGTCAGTATCGTATTTCGCCTTAACCGAACCGGATCGCTCTCGCCGCCAATCGCCGCGATACGGCAGGCGATCCCCAGCATCACGAGCGATACGCCGATGACATTGAGCACGTCTACGCGCAAGATATCGGTCCGGCGCGCCCACGGCTGCCCCAGTAAAAATTCCTGCACCCGGAAAAGCATTCCCAGAAGAAATACTTCTCCTCCGCGCAGGATGGTGGTGCGCGCCACGTCATCAGGGCTGGCACCCTTCTGCCGAAGCTTTTCCAGCACCAGCGCAAAAGAAGTCCCGGCAAGAAAAAGAAACATGGGCGCCGGAAGCGTGCCGCCGAGTTGCGACATTCTGAAAAATCCCGTGTCGCGCGCCGCCGGGCTCAACCAAGAGTCGTAGCAATGCGTTTGAAACATCACGAGGCATGCAAAACCGCGCAGCCAGTCGATGTACGCAATTCGCTTTGTAGTCGTGTCAGGCATGGAAAATTATTTTACGTAAGCACGGCCTCGTCACGTGCGCAAAACATCGAGTGCGATACACTATCGTGCTGTGCCGGGTGAACGCCAGCTTTCTATTTGGACCGCAATTGGCCTTTGGGCAACAGCCGTAGCCAACGCCGCCGTGTATGGCGCGTGGCATGGCCAACGAGGCCGCACGTATATTGTCACGCTTTGCGTTCTGGCATTTTTGCAGGCGATCCTGCTGCTTTTCGCCGCAGGCGATTTCGGCGAACGGGTAGCGCGTCGCGTTGGCAATCACGTCGGCGTGCTGGTAGCTATTGTGCCCTTTCTGGCGTACTTGATCTATCTCGCAGGCACAAATAATTTCACCTGGCACCGCACGCTGCTCGCGGCTGCGTACACGCTCACGCCTGTATTGGTAACCATTTCTGCAGGCACCAAGAAAGCGGGCGCGTGGCAGGATTACGCTGCGATGCTCACGATTTTTATTCCGTTAAAATTTCATGTTCTCAATGCACTGTGGCCCTATCCCGGGCCCCCTGTCAGCTACGTCGCAACCATGCTGCTCGCGGTGAGCGTGGCGCTCGGCACATTTCTCTTCGTGCGACAATTTGACGGCGTCGGCTACAACATTGTCTGGGGGCGGGGAGCCGCGCGAGAGGTACTGCAAAACTTCGGCCTGATTGTCGTGTTTGTAATTCCGCTGGGAATTTATCTGGATTTTATTCAATTCGATATTCACCAAGCGCACTGGAAATCGCTGCCATCTGACGCAATTTCCATTTTTCTGCTGACGGCGTGGCCTGAGGAATTATTATTTCGCGGACTGCTGCAGAATTCCGTGTCGCGCACATTTTCCAACACGACGTTAGGATGGTTCGCTGCTTCCGTGGTTTTCGGCCTCGCGCACATCAATAACAATGGCGTTTTTCCAAATTGGCGCTACGCCCTGCTCGCCGCCATCGCCGGAATTTTTTACGGACGCACTTGGCGCAAAACAAACAGCATTTTTACCGCCGCCATCGTCCATGCACTGGTGGACACCATCTGGCACCTGGCGTTTCGTACGCTGTAGTTTTACGTGGCATAGGCTTTAGCCTGTGCGATTTTAGTGCTTGCAAGGACTAAACCCGCACTGGCTGAAGCCTATGCCATGCAAAGCAACTAGTTCCTACCGCACTACGCCCGATAGCGGGCTCGACGCCGACGCGTAAAGTTTCTTCGGCATGCGCCCCGCCAGAAACGCCTTGCGCCCCGCGGACACCGCCTCGCGCATCGCCTCAGCCATCATCACCGCGTCCTGCGCCTCTGCAATCGCCGTGTTCATCAGCACGCCATCCGCGCCCAGTTCCATCGCCACTGCAGCGTCAGACGCAGTGCCCACGCCCGCGTCCACAATCATGGGCACCTCGGTGATGCGCTCGCGCAAAATCCGTAAGTTGGCGTGATTCTGGATCCCCATTCCCGATCCGATCGGTGCACCGAGCGGCATCACGGCCGCCGCGCCGGCATCGATCAGTTTGCGCGCAACAACGAGATCGTCGTTCGTATACGGCAGTACGACGAACCCTTCCTTCACCAGAATCTGCGTCGCCCGCACAAGTTCTTCCGTGTCCGGAAACAATGTC
>DASRQU010000128.1:0-3545 GCA_035696345.1 Candidatus Acidiferrales bacterium | reverse complement strand
AGACGACCTGATAGGGATAACCCTTAGCAAGCGCCTGAAAACGAGTCGACTGGATGGCCCATTTAGCCATCGCCACGGCGCTATTAATACGATAATTATTAATTCCTGATTGGACCGAAGGTATGGCCACCGCCGTGAGGACTGATCCAATGAGCAGGGCCATGATGATCTCGACAAGGCTGTATCCCCGGTTTCTGTTGTCACTTCGCGCCATTGTCGGCGCGCTTTTTCCGAACTGTTTAAACCGAATCATCCGTGGCATCCTTAATTTTCGGTACTCGCTCTGACAAATCCGTCGTGCAACTGGCATGGTTGGTGCAACCTGAGGACCACAGCTAAAAACATGTTAAGTCTAGTATTTGTATCGACTTGGAGGGTAATTTGGGATGGTAAAAATGTGCTAGTTATTGCCAAATGGATAAAAACGACTCAAATCCGTACGGGGCCGAGTGGATGAAGATTTTTTAACGTCAAAGTTAGGTTGGCAATGACGCATATTGAAAGGATTCCGGCTCGATTGCACATGAACGTTTACGGAAATTTGACAGGTCCTAATAACGGTTGCGCAGAATCACTCGGCTACTACATGGCCGCCTTTTGGATCGTTCTTCTTCAACACGAATGAAAGAAAAAACATGATGCCGGAACCGATGGCCAGAACCATGAAGGTGTCAATGTAGGCGTCCGCGCTGGCTTGCGACTGCAACGAGTGGTAAATCCTCGCGTAGGCCGCCATCTGCGCACCGTGACGATCGAGGCCTGCTTGCGCCAAACGCTGCGAGAGGCCGCCGACCGCGCCCTGAAATTGCGGGTTTCCTGCGATGGTGTGGTTGATCAAGATCTCCTGATGAAATTGAGCGCGGCGCGCGAGCAGTGTGGTGACGATCGACGTGCCCACGCTGCTGCCGATATTGCGCATGAAATTCACGATGCCGGAGACCGCATTATTTTTCTCCGGTGGAATTCCGATGTAGGCGGCGAGCGTGATCGGCACGAAGAGAAAACCCATTCCAAAAACCTGGGCCACGCGCAGCCACAATGCCGTGTTGAAGCCGATCTGCAAGTCGATTCGCATCGTCGAGTAATACATCGCCGCCGCGAGGCACGCCCATCCGAAGGTGATCAGGCGGCGCGCTTCAATCTTCGTGGTTAATTTCCCCATGATGGGCATCTCGATGAGCAGACACACCCCTCCTGCGGAAATCGCGAGGCCCGCGACCTGGGCCGTGTATCCCATAAGCGCTTGGAGGAAGAGCGGCATCAGAACGAGGCTGCTGAAGAGCACAATGCCCAACGTAAACATCATCAAGTTGGCACTGGCGAAATTGAAGTTCTTGAATAAACGCACGTCGATGATCGGCGCTTTTTGATACCACTCCCAGATGATCAGCGCGATCAGGCAAACCGAAGACGTAATAATCAGTGCGGTAATGAAATGCGACCCGAACCAATCATCCTCCTGGCCTTTGTCGAGGAGTACTTGCAGCGCGCCGACGCCGAGCGTCAACAACGCGATGCCGATGTAATCGAGCTTTACGCCCGCGGCCTTAATCCGCGCGAGATACGGTGGATCCTCCACGAACTTATAAACCAGAAATAATGTCAGGAGTCCGACGGGCAAGTTGATGAAAAAAATCCAGCGCCAGGAATAATTGAAAGTGATCCAGCCGCCGAGCGTGGGGCCGATGGTTGGCGCGGTGACGGCCGTGACTCCGTACAACGCAAAAGCAAGGCCGCGCTGCTCGGGAGGAAACGTGTCCGCCAGAATGGCCTGTGCCATCGGCTGCAACCCGCCCCCGCCCAGCCCTTGCAACACGCGGAAGAAAAGCAGTAGACCAAGAGTCGGCGCAATTCCGCAGAGCAGCGAGCTCACCGTGAAAAGAAAAAGGCAAATAGAAAAAAAGCGTTTTCGTCCAATCGCGCCGGCGAGCCAGCCGCTGATGGGAAGAATGATCGCGTTGGAAACGAGGTACGAAGTGAGCACCCACGTGCTTTGATCGTTGCTCGCGCCGAGATTTCCGCCCATATAGGGCAGGGCCACGTTGGCGATGCTCGTGTCGAGCACCTCCATGAACGCAGCCATGGCCACGACCACGGCAATCAGCCACGGATTAAATTTCGGACGCCAGGTGTCTTGCCCGGCTACTGGTGTTGACGCAGTGCTCATTGCAAATAAACATCGGGCACGACGTTCATGCCCGGGCGAAGCTGGTGATCCTGATTTTCTCCCGGCTCGAGAATGATTTTCACGGGGATGCGCTGCACAATTTTTACGTAATTCCCGGTGGCATTTTCCGGCGGCAGCAGGCTGAATAACGGACCCGTTGCGCCGGAGATGCTATCGACGTGGCCGCGGAAAGTGCGGCCGCTGGAATCCGCGTGAATCTCCGCGCGCTGCCCAACTTTCATTTTTCTCAGTTGGGTTTCTTTAAAATTGGCGGTGATCCAGACTTCTTCAAGCGGAACAATCGTGAGCAGTTGCTGGCCGGGTTGCACGTTCATGCCTTCGACCACTGTTTTATTTACTTCGCCGCTGACGGGCGCGACGATTCGCGCGTACTGCAAATTCAGCTGCGCCTGCTCGACAGCAGCGCGCTTCTGCTGCACGTTGGCGATGGCAGCTCGCGCACGCGCTTTGGAGGAAGAGACTTCCTGCAGGCCGGATTGCGCGGATTGCCGGTTGGCTTGCGTTTGTTTGAGGCGGCTTTGCGCCTGCTGCACGGCCTGTTGCGCAGCGGCAACGTTGTCGCGCGCGGCGGCCACCGTAGCCGCGCTTGCTTTGGCCGTGGCAATCGCCTGGTCATATTGCTGCTGCGATACCTCCTGTTTCTCGGCCAGCATTTTGTAGCGGGCCACATCGCTTTGCGCTTTGGCGTCGGTCGCCTGCGCGGCTTCCAGTTGCGCGCGAGCGGCGGAGACTTGCGTTTCGGCCGTAGCGATGCCCGTGTTCGCGTCCTCCACGCCAGAGGTTGCAACGCTTAACTGACTCGTGGTGTTTACGGTGGTGATGGGAACGGTAATGTTCAGGGATTGCGCGGTAGCTTCTGCGTTGGCCAGATTCGCTTGTGCCTCGGCAACGGCAACTTCGTAGTCCTTGGGGTCGATCTCGACAAGCACCGTTCCCTTTTCCACAATCTGGTTGTCCGCGACGTTTACTTTCGTCACGTAGCCCGCAACACGTGCGCTCACGGGGTACAGGTGCGCGTCCACTTGCGCGTCGTCGGTCGATTCATAGCTGCCGAGATAGCGCCACAAAAATATGCCGCCGACCACCAGCACAGCCAAAACCACAACGCCGATGATAATGTTTCGACGCTGGTTCGACCCGTGTGATCGATCTTCAGTGGTTTCTTTGTGGGAGTCAGTTGCAGGAGCGGATCGATTCTCTTCAGCCATGAATAATTTTCCTCTGGAATATTCCGGGGCGCATCACCCCGGAAAATTTGGCCCGGTGCGAACCATCGTCACAGTTGAAGCAATTGATTGGATGAAACGAAAGGGGAAACGATGCGGTTGACGGTGGCCGGCCGGAGTGGCCCGACGGT
>DASRQU010000127.1:0-6181 GCA_035696345.1 Candidatus Acidiferrales bacterium | reverse complement strand
TGACACATTCTCTAACACCGTGCTACAGCCGTGCTTAACTTTGCGCTGTTCTGCCGGGAGTCGAATTTGGGTGAGGGTGTTTACCAGGTGTGTTCGACCCGGCGCAAACAATTGAATAACTGAACATATGTCCGGCAGGGGTCCCGCTGTGGGTGATTGACTCTGAATCGGAGGGAACATCTATGGATCCGAAAGGTACCAGGTTCCTGGTATTTGTGTTTCTGCTCGTTTTCTGCTTCGCATATTCATATCCGCTGCATGCACAAGTTGCCGGCGCTTCGCTGTCCGGCACCATTACAGATGCGCAGGGTGGCGCAGTTGCTGGTGCAAAAGTTTCTGTCAAAAATGGAGCTACGGGAATCGTCACAGACACGACGACCAATGGCTCTGGGGCGTACAACCTCGTAAATCTTAAACCGGCCGAATACGATGTCTCCGTTACGGCCACAGGTTTTAACACAACGACGACCAAGTTGACGCTGACGGTAGGGGCCCAACAGGAATTGAGCCTATCCCTTAAAGTTGGTGAAATGAGCCAACTGGTTGAAGTCACTGGAGCCGCCCCTGTAATCGAAACGGAAAACGCCACTCTAAGCGGCAACGTGCAAAGCGCACAGATCGTGGAATTGCCCTTGAATGGCCGGGACTGGGCTTCGCTTGCTGTCCTCGAGCCCGGCGTGGTTGCCGTTCGCCCACATGAGCAGGTTACACAGCCCGGCGGCAATTTGCGCGGGTTGGGAAACCAGATGACGATTGACGGAAACCGGCCCACGCAAAACGTCTACCGGTTGAATGGAGTTATCGTCAACGACTATTCGAACGCAGGTCCCGGCAACGTACTTGGCGCTAGCTTGGGCGTCGACGCGATTCAGGAATTTACGGTGCTAACCGCGAACTATTCAGCGGAATACGGCTTCACATCTGGCGGAGTCATCAACGCCATCACCAAGTCCGGAACGAACAGCTTTCATGGGAGTGTTTACGAGTTTATTCGAAACGCAGCGTTCGATTCGTCGGACTACCTTTCCGGCACGAGTAAGCCGCCATTCGTTCGCAACCAGTTTGGCGGTTCGGGCGGCGGTCCAATTATCAAGAATAAGCTTTTCGTTTTTGCTGATTACGAGGGAATTCGTCAGCGAAAAGGAATACCGGTAACCGCAAAAGTTCTCTCGGCAAACGCCAGGCTCGGAATAATCGGTGGCACGCCGATAACGACATGTACCTTGCCGAATTCCACGCTGCTTTCTCCGCTCGCATCCGTATGCGTAGACAACTTTGTCGAGAAGTACATCAACGCTCTCTCGCCACTGCCGAATAACGGATTGATCGGTGCAGGGACGACCGGAAACTTTTTGACGACTTCCGCGCAAGCCGTGAACGATGATTACGGCACTGCGCGCGTTGACTACAAGCTCTCCGACAAAGACAGCATTGACGCGAGCGTCTATCGAGACTATTCCAATTGGGCGAAGCCCGGTGCTTTTGATTTTACGACCACAGGCTATATCCTGCCCAACATGTCGGCTGCACTGGAAGAAAACCACGTATTCGGCCCTTCCTTGGTGAATAGCGCGCGCTTTGGATGGACGCAATCGATCGTGACGAACCCTGGCATTTCCTTTGCCTTACCCGCGCTGGTCGACAAGACTCTTGGAATTACGTCGAGGAGAAACGCCCCCGGCTTAGCTGGTCAAGGGGGAGGGGCAGGATTTTCGGGATTAACGTCTCCCGGAGGGTTTAGTCCTGAAGGTGGATTCAGCGACTGGGTCCAAAACTACCAGTTCTTTGACGACGTCTCGAAGACAATAGGGAAGCACACCTTGAAACTTGGGTTCGAATTCATTCGGAACCACACCGACCTCGTGAATGGAAATGGAAACGGAAGTGTCGGATTCAGGACCCTCACTAACTTCCTGCAGAACGAACCCTATACGGTGCGCATGCCGACCGATCCACCCTTTACGGCAGGAAACACAAAGCACTATAACCGAGCGTCTATCTTCGGCGCATACGTGCAAGACGACTGGAAAATGCGTTCGAACCTTAGCTTGAACGTGGGGCTGCGCTACGAGATGTCAACGATTCCATATGAAACAAACGGTAAGTACGTGCTTCTCCCAGAACTGTGGTCCAACCCCGGAAACTGTGTTGAAACCATCACCGGTTTGCCCAGCGGCTGTGGGGCGCTAAGGAACAAGGTTTTTGACTCCAATCCCACGCTTAAAAATTTTGAGCCTCGGGTGGGTTTTGCTTGGGATCCCTTTAACTCTGGCAAGACTTCCATTCGCGGAGGATTTGGCGTCTTCGATGTCCTTCCGTTGCCATTCATGTTCGGTTTGAACGCGTTGCAAGCATCTCCCTCCGGTGCAGAGTTGGATATGACGAACCCCACCTCTTGCCCGGTTCCGAACACTGTTTCAACGCTAACCTGCCCTCTTACACAAGGCGCGTTCGCGCAGGGTCTGCCTGGTGACGTAACTGCTTCAGGATCATCGGCCTCCGGAACCGGTAGGTGGCAATACACGAATCCCAACCCCAAACGTAACTATGTCATGCAGTGGAACCTAAACGTTCAAAGGCAGATCACCGCGGATTCTTCGCTTACCATCGCCTATGCAGGATCAAGGGGAATCCATAATCCTTTCCAGACGGATACTCTGAATACGTGCTTTCCGACTAAAACGTCGGCTGGCTGGCTGTTTCCCGATCCCAGCATCCCAAATAGCTGCCCGGCGATCACGAGCCCGGCTCCCACTGGAATTGTTCCGAACACGATCGTGAACCCGTTTGTTCCCGGTTTGTTGCTGTCGACAGTCTTTCAGTCGTCCTCTTCATACAATTCGCTGCAAGTGAATTACGCGAAGAAGATGAGCCACAATCTTCAGGCCGAAGTTTCGTTTACCTGGCAGAAGTCCTTTGACAATTCGTCCGGAAGTTTCGCGGGGGACAATTACTCGTCCAATCCCACAGCCGCAACTCCATGGTGGGATAACGGGATTACTCGCGGCCTTTCTGATTTCAACGTCACGCGAAACCTCTCGGTAAACTGGCTGTACACAATTCCGACGCCGAAATCTTTTTCTGGGCCGCTTAACCTACTGGCGAAGGGCTGGGGATTTGGCGGAGTCATTAGTTTGAGCGATGGAGTTCCTATGTGGCCGTTAACAGGGCTGAATGGTGACCCATTGGGACAATCAAACTCCGAACCTATGGATGTACCCTCTCTTGCGCCTGGCTGCACTCCTAAGAATGTGGTTCAGCCGGGCAACCTTCAGTATCTGAAGCCGAACTGTTTCATCTATCCGATAGCGCCCAATCAAGCATATTGGAATGCCAACTGCAATCACAATCCTAACCTTGATGGCATGACGATCGCCCAAGCCGGGTTCGACCCGCTCACTTGTACCAATCTGATGGGCAACCTGCCCCGGAACGCGATCATCGGACCGGGACTTTTCAACGTCGATATGTCCTTCATCAAGGACACGCACATTGCGAAGTTCGGCGAGGCATTCAATATTCAATTCCGCGCGGACCTGTTCAATATTTTCAACCGGACAAATCTGCAGGGTCCAACAGATAACCTCGATGTGCTGGATAACATCACGAGCATTGACAACCCGAGCTTCGGTCAAATTGACCAGGCGACGCAGGTTCCCATGCGGGAAATCCAATTCTCGCTAAAGATCGTTTTTTAACTTCTAATTGAAGCAAATTGCGAAGCAGGGAACCGGGAAGAACAATTGCAAATTCCCGGTTCCCATCCGTCCGATACGCAGAGAACTTGCGACTCGATAGCGAGAGTTCGCCGGCCCGTACAAACGCGACAAAAACTCACTTACAGGCTTGCGCTTGCAATTTTATTCCACTAAGTGCCGCCGCTCGATCTGGAGGATTTTCATGAAGCGATTTACTCAGCTTTGCCTGATTGTCCTGCTTTGTTTTTCGAGCGCGCGGCTGTTCGCTCAGACTGTGCCTGAGATTGCTTTTGACTCCGCGCCCAATTTATTAAAAATGCCGGCGGATATTTATCTCGGCGAGGCTGCGGGCGTCGCGCAGAACTCCAAAGGACACGTTTTTGTTTTTACGCGCAGCGGCGAGACGCAGCTATTTGAGTTCGACCAAGAAGGAAATTTTGTGCGGGAGATGAGCCCTCGGAATTACGCGTTTGCGTTCGCGCACACCGTGCGCGTCGATCCCCAGGACAACATCTGGGCCGTGGATGAAGGCTCGAACATGATCGTCAAGTTCAATCCCGCCGGCAAGATTTTGATGACGATGGGCCGCAGGCCGGAATCCGCGGAAGGAGACGTTCCCGGCGGATTTAATTTCCATCCAATGCTTCCGGGAGACACGCCAAAGCCCGCGCAACCGTATTCGTTCAGCCGTGAGACGGACGTGGCGTGGGACGCCGCGGGGGATATTTTTGTGTCGGACGGATACGGAAACGCGCGCGTCGTGAAGTACGACAAGGACGGGCGCTTTCTGAAATCCGTCGGCGGCAGCGTGAAGGGCAAAGAGCCTGGCCAATTTAATACGCCGCACACGATCGCCACCGACAAGCAGGGCAACGTGTATGTCGGCGACCGCGGCAACAGCCGAATTCAAGTGTTCGACAACGACCTGACGCTGCGTGCCGTGTGGACCGGCATGGGCGCCCCCTGGGCGATCTGCATTACGCCCGGACCGAAACAATATATTTACAGCTCGGACGCCGTGGGACCCATTTACAAAATGGATTTGGAAGGTCACGTCCTCGGGAAATTCGGCACTGCGGGAAAGCAGATGAAAGAATTCGGCTGGATTCACGAAATGAATTGCACCAGTGAAAACGAATTGCTCGTGGGCGAACTTCTCAATTGGCGCGTGCAGAAACTCGATTTGCATCCGCAGGGGAAATAACAGCGGAACGAGCACAGGGGTAGGCGAGGTGACGGCGCATGCACAAAAACGCGACGCGCTTTGAAATGGAAACTAATTCGTTTGCGGAGGCTCTTATGCGACGTTTTTCAGAAGCTATTTTGACCGCGGCAATCGTGCTGATTGCCAGCCCGCTGTTTGCGCAGATTTCAGTTCCGGAGATCGCATTCGATTCCGCGCCGAATCTTTTAAAAATGCCGGACAACATTGTGCTGGGCGAAGCCGTTGGCGTGGCGACGAACTCGAAGGGCCACATTTTTGTATACACGCGCGATGGCCTGCTCGCGTACTCGGTTGGCACGTCGCGGCAATTCGGGCGCGGTGCGGCGGCGCGGCTGTATGAGTTCGATGAAAAAGGAAATTTCATGCGCGAGATCGGCAAAGGCACCTACGCGCAGGCATTTGCTCACACCGTGCGCATCGATCCACAGGACAACATCTGGATGGTGGATGAAGGCTCCAACATGATCGTGAAATTCAGTCCTGAGGGAAAAATTTTGATGACTCTCGGACGTAAGCCGGAAGATTTCTCCGGCGTTCCGGGACCCGTCGCGGAAAATCAATCGTCTGGCGGAGTAAGCGGCGGCGCTATCGAACGGCAGCTGCTTCTCGCAACGCGACCTGGGGGTGCCCCGCCGATGACCGAGCAGGGCGGCGGAGGAGAAGGCTTTAATACCGGACCATTTGCCATGTTTAACCGAGAAACGGATGTGGCATGGGATGCGGAAGGAAATATTTTCGTTTCCGATGGGTACAACAACAAGCGCGTCGTAAAGTTCGACAAAAACGGAAGATTTGTAAAAGACTTTGGATCGCGCGGCAAAGGTCCTGGACAGTTTGAAGACGTGCACACAATCCAGGTGGATCACGCCGGAAATGTGTATGTCGGCGACCGCTCCAACAAGCGCCTCTCCGTTTTCGATAACGATGGAAATTACAAAACGGGTTACATCAACATTGGCTCTCCGTGGGCCGTTTGCATTACGCCCGGCCAGCACCAATATCTTTACAGCTCCAATTCCACGGGAACCACCGACATGGAAAACGGCGGAGAGATTTACAAGATGGAACTCGACGGCCGTATTCTCGGCAAATTCGGCAAGGGCGGCACGCAGATGAAGGAATTCATGGCCGTTCATGAGCTCGATTGCAGAACCGACAATGAAGTGTACGCGGGCGAGATTTCGAACTGGCGCGTGCAGAAGCTTACACTGCATCCCACGGCGCAGCAGGCGGGCAAATAAAATCTGAGGAGTGCGCA
>DASRQU010000126.1:0-6136 GCA_035696345.1 Candidatus Acidiferrales bacterium | reverse complement strand
TTAATCTTTCAAATCGACCAGCGTGATGGCTTGGCCACCGCGGTCTTCGGCTTCGAAGCGGATTGTCTCTACGAGGGGATGCGTTTTTAGAAATTCGGCGAGGCCTTTTCGCAAGGCGCCTGTGCCGTGGCCGTGGATGAGGCGCACCTGAGACAAGCCGGAGAGCGCTGCCTGGTCGAGAAATTTATCGACGCGGCGCGTGGCTTCTTCAACCGTGCAGCCGATGAGATTCATTTCAATGGCGGAAGGTTCGGAAGACGGCCGCGTGCGTACGGTCACGCCCTGCGGTAACACTCGCCTTTTGGATGCGTCCTCGCCGAGGATTTCCGTGATGTCGGCGAGAGCAACCTTCATGCGCAGAGGTCCGGCTTCGACTTCGGCGCTGTTCTCTTCGCGGCGGCGAATCGTCACCGCTGTGGGCAAGCCGCGCACGCGGACGCGTGCGCCGACGACAAGATCACTTTGCATGACGGGCTTCGCGGATTGAGGCGCGGCGATGCCGAGATCGTTCTGAGAATCGGAGAGATGGGAAACCGTCGCAGCATCGACTTCTTCGCGCGCGTCGTCTCGTGCTTTAATGAGTTTCTTGTGCGTTTGCTTTTCCAGCTGCGCGCGCAGTTCGCGCTCTTTTACAGTTTCAATGACGCGAGCGGTTTCCTTTTCGTGCTTCTCCAGCGTTTGCGCGAATTGCTGCTCGAGTTCTTTGAGCCGCGCGCGCTGCCGGTCCGTCCATTCCGTCTGCAAACGCCTTTTTTCTTCCGCAAAATCCTGCGCGGCGAGCACGGCTTCGCGCTTCAGCTTTTCGAGTTCGTCGCGGCTGCGATGCAGGTAGGAAATTAGCGCGGCGGCATCGTGCGCTTCCGGAGAAAGCTGCGCGCGGGCACGATCAATTACGTTTGCAGGAAGGCCGAGGCGGCGCGCAATATCAATGCCGCTCGATCCGCCGGGGACCCCAACCATCAAGCGATAGGTGGGCCGCAAATTCACTTCGTCAAATTCCACGGAGGCATTCAAAACATTTGGCGTGGTCGAAGCGTAGGTTTTCAGGCGGTCATGATGCGTTGTGGCCAGGGTGAGGCAGCCGCGTTCACGAAATTCATCGAGCAGCGCAACGGCGAGCGCCGCGCCCTCTTCCGGCGCGGTGCCC
This sequence comes from Candidatus Acidiferrales bacterium, assembly GCA_035696345.1. Classification (GTDB taxonomy): domain Bacteria; phylum Acidobacteriota; class Terriglobia; order Acidiferrales; family UBA7541; genus Palsa-360. The sequence continues at coordinate 4,989 of DASRQU010000126.1, read as the reverse complement.
GTGCCGAGTTCGTCGACTAGCACGAGAGAGTGGGGCGTGGCGGCTTCGAGCATCGCGCGCACGTTGAGCATGTGCGCTGAAAATGTGGAGAGGTCGGCGGCAATGGATTGCTCATCGCCGATATCCACGAGCACGCGATCAACAACCGGCAGGCGAGCGAGTTCCGCAGCGACGGGAATTCCAGATTGCGCGGACAGAACGGCAATGCCCACCGTTTTCAGCGCGACCGTTTTGCCTCCGGTATTCGGTCCGCTAATGACGAGTACCGTTTCCGGCGCGCCCAGCGCCAGCGTCATGGGCACAACCGCGCGGCCATGCGACCGTAATGTGTCTGCGAGCACGGGATGCCGGGCGTCTTTTAGTTCCAGCGCGGGTGATTCCGGCGCGTGTTGGCCCCTGGCAGACGAATCGAGAGAAATGTGGTTCGTGAATTGAGGGAGCGTACAGGCAAATTCGCGGGCGAAACGAGCGCGGGCAAACACGCCATCGAGTTCCGCGATGGTTTCGACGGCGAAACGCAGGGGCCCGAGATATGTGCGCAGACGGTCGGTCAACTCGGCCAGAATGCGCGCGATTTCCGCAGCCTCGTCTTCGGAAAGTTGCACGAGGCGATTGTTGTGCTCCACGGTTTCAAAAGGCTCGACGAAAACGGTTTGTCCTGTGGCGCTCGATGCATGCACGACGCCCTGCACCTGACGCCGCTCGGCCGCGCGCACGGGGATGACGAAGCGGTCATTGCGCAGGGTGACGTAATCTTCGCCCGCGCCGCTGCCGCGCGTGCGCAGCATTTGCTCCAGCGTTTTTTGGATCGTTTCGCGAGTGCGTCCCATGCTCACGCGGATGCGCCGAAGTTCGGGAGAAGCATCGTCACTGAGTTCGCCGTTTGGCAGAATGGCGCGGCGGATGGCTACGGCCAGGGGGCGCAAGTCGGCTACGGAGGCGGCGCGCGTGGAGAGCAGAGGAAATTGCCGCGCCACGGAACCGGGCTTCGAACCGTCGCGAAACGCATCGCGCAACATTGCAGCGGTGTCCGCCAGCGCGGCGGCATCAATCAACATGAGTGGCGTGAGAACAGCAACAGGCGCCTCTAGCTCCGTAAGCCAGCGCGCGGGATCGGGCAGCGAACCGAAGCCCAATTCGCTGCCGTCGGCGAGGTAGGAAATTCCTTCCGCGATCAGCGCAAATGCGGCTTCGAGCGCGGGGCGATCCTGCGAAAAGTAAAGCGCGTCGATCGTGCGCGCGCCGGGCGTGCAGGTAGTGCGGCGGCGCAAGAGTTCGCGCAGCTTGTCAAATTCGAGAACATCTTCCGCGGTGCGCGACAATTTTCCCTACGCTTCCTTTTTCTGCGACGAGTCAATGGCGAGCCGCGTGGCCAAAAACGTGGCGGCTTCCGCGGGAGTGGGCGCTTGATGAACGAGCGGTTCTCTCGGTTCCCCAAAACGCGATGCCCGGCCGCGCTCCACTTCGCTCACGCGATCGATGATCGGCTGCCAGAAATCGCCGAGCACGACGAACGGGCGCGGAGACATAGCCTTTTTGTTGAGCATTTCCCAGACGACGGCCAATTCGACTAGCGTACCCGTGCCGCCTTTGCAGGCCACAAATCCGTCACCCCGGCGCACAAGTTCAAAAAGGCGCTCGTGCCACGTCGGCATACTCGTTTCTTCTTTTACCCAGCGGTTCGCGCGCGATTTGAAAAAACTCGAAGTCACCCCGAGCACATGTCCTCCGGCTTCACTTGCCCCGCGCGAGACGGCTTCCATCACGCCGCCATAGCCGCCTGAGCAAACTGCGAATCTGGCAGAGGCGAGCGAGCGGCCGAGTTCCAGCGCTTCCGCATAATCTTCGTGGCCGTCTTGCGGGTGCGAACTTCCAAAGACGGTGATGATTCTGGCATTTTCAGTCATGATTTCAGAGCCTAAAGGCCAGCTCAAAATGATTCGGGCGAATGTTGGAGTAGCACAGGCACTCTTGCCTGTGCGGGATTTGCAAAGTGCACACGGCCAAGAGTGGCTGTGCTACGCAAAGCCACGACCCACACGAGCCAGACTCTGCGCTACTTCCCTTTTTCCTTCGACCCCAGCTCTTCCACCATCGCCAGGCAAATTGCGTCGATCACTTTGTTGGCATCCTGCGCGTGCATGTTGTTGTTATTACCGAGAATTGAAAACGCGAGGCGCTCGCCGTGCACCGTTGTGGCGTACCCTGAGAGCGCATTGCCGTGACCGATTGTTCCGGTTTTTGCAAATATGCGTGTGGCCGCCGGACTGTTTTTCATGCGGTCCGAAAGTGTGCCGTCTTCCCCGGCCTCAGGGAGGGTCGAGCGGTACAATTCGCCCCACGCCTGTTTAACGGCATAGCGCAACAACTGAACGACCGCGCGCGGAGTCACCAGATCTTTGCGCGACAACCCTGAGCCGTCGCTGAGCACCACATCGCCGTCAGCGATTCCGGCGGACCTGTAAAAATTGGAAGCGAAATTCATCGCATCGTCGTAATTTTGCGCACCCGCTTTTTCATGCGCGGAGAGCAGCAGCAGAAGTTCGGCGTGCAAATTTTCGCTGTTCTTGTTCGTCAGACGAACTTCGTCGGAGAGCGGCACGGAATCGCGCTCCGTGAGAATTGTCTGCAAGGGAGCCGGCGGAGCAGCGGGATCAATCGTATGGCGCGCTCGAGGATGGCCATCGACTTTGATTCCGCGCGCTTCGAGCAAGTGCGCGAGCAGGCTGGCCGCGTATTCTGCCGGCTCTTCGATGGCGATCGTCAGCCGGCGCACTGGCGCATCGGCTGGAATCGTGCCGCTCAAGTGCAGGAGATGCGAACCAGGATCACGGGCCAGCGCCAGTTTCTCAACCGAGCCGCGCGGCGAAGTAACGACAGTATTTTCCACTGTATAAAAATCCGCGGCAAGTCCGGCGTCGTAGCGCGCAGGGTCTCCATCCAGCGCGCCCGGGCGCACATCCATCGAAAATGTATTATCGTTAACCGCGATGGCGGACACTGCGGCGCCATAGGACCACAAAATATCGTCCACCAGCCAGCCGCTGGGAAATTTCTCGTGCTGGAATAAACTGTCGTCCGCAACCACGTCGCCCGTAATTTCTTTTACGCCTCGTGCCGCAACGGCATCCGCAAATTGAGCCATTACTTTTTCCGGAGGTCCGTCGCGTTCCTCGCGCTTGCCGAACGGAAATTTGCGGTTGGAGAGATTGGCGTCTCCGCGGCCGATCAGAATCAGGTCACCGCCCAACACTCCTGTCGCAGCGAGTGTTCCAGGTGAAGCTACGGTTGTGCGCACGCGATAATCTGGTCCAAGCGTGGCCAACGCCAGCGCCGTTGTAAATAACTTCGCATTCGACGCGGGCATGAAGTATCCGTCGGGATTCCGCGCGTACAAAACCTCTCCCGAGGCGGCATCTTCCACCAAAATTCCCCATTCTCCCTTATCCGGCCCAGTTGCGGAAAGCGCGGCATCCACGCGCTGGCGGAAGTGCTCGAGGTCCGCTCCTGCCGCGGGTTTCATATTCTTGGCGACCACTCGGGAGTTCACGGATTTGGAGGGCCGGGACTGGGCGCCTAGGGACGGAAAATATGCGCCCACAACCGCGCCGAGAAGCGCGCATTCCAATATAAGCGAGCGAAGTTTTTTTCTGACTACCAACGAGGCTCCCTCGGGATTTTTACCTAGAAGAGTTGATTATAGTCCATGCGATTCACGGAACCGGAACGAATGTAGGGTTTCGATTCCTGAGCGGCGCGATACGCCGCGCCACCCGGGCTCGCTTGCAATCGTTGTACAAAAATGTCGATAGCTTTAGAATGGAAATGGAGTCCAGCCAAGCCCTAGCGTTGTCACAATTCGAGGAGGAATCAATATCATGAAGAAATTACTTTCGCTCGGGATGCTCCTGGCCCTTTCTGCAACTCCCATGTTTGCAGCACGGGCCGATAATGAAAAAGAAGCGGACCGGCTCGAAAATTCCGGTTCGGTGATGGAAGAAGTTATGAACATTCCGGATGACATCCCGCAGGATTTGCTGGATAAGGCCGAGTGCGTCATTGTTTTTCCGTCGGTACTGAAGGCGGCTTTTATTGTGGGAGGAAGCTACGGGCGCGGTGCGATGTCTTGCCGCGGCGGCGAACACTTTACCGGACCGTGGGGAGCGCCTTCGATGATGGCACTGGAGGCCGGAAGCGTTGGATTTCAATTGGGAGGCCAAGCGACGGACTTCGTTCTGCTGGTGATGAATCCGCGGGGGGCCACCTCAATTTTGAGCAATAAAGTAAAGCTCGGAGCGGATATGGCGGCAGCAGCGGGCCCCAAGGGACGCGATGCTACGGCGGCTACTGACGTAACACTGCGCGCCGAGATTCTTTCGTATTCGCGCTCGCGGGGATTGTTTGCTGGCGTTTCTCTCGATGGATCTTCTCTGCGGCCGGACAACGACGCCAATGAAAAACTGTATGGAAAGAAAATAACCGCAACGGAGCTTGTGCGGGATGGGGCCGCGCCCGTGCCTGCCTCGGGACAAAAACTTGTTTCGCTGCTTAACAAACGATCACCGAAGAATCTTTCGGATCCCAATTCACTCAAGTAAATCAACTGCGTCTGCTGACTTGCCGCTCATTTCACCGAGCGGCGAGCCTGCGGGTGCATTTATGTTTGGAAAGTGTGCTCTCTAAGTTCAGCGGAAACGTCCCGTACTTCGAAAGGGACTGCCTGCTTTCCTGGGAACGCCAATCTCCCGATTGGCGTGAGGCCATGCGCCAATCGGGAGATTGGCGTTCCCGGATTTAGGCGCGACGCGGAACATGTTATTCTGCGTTGCATGGCTGAGAACGGCCGCTTCTGTTGTAGCAACATAAAAATGTCACCCTAACGGCCCGATGAAAATGTCACCCCGCTGGGTGAATATCTCCACTGGAATGGAGGAGTTTGGTATCTCCGTAGTAGATCGAAATCTTTCCTTCAAGAGATTCCATGAGCTG
>DASRQU010000125.1:0-18913 GCA_035696345.1 Candidatus Acidiferrales bacterium | reverse complement strand
AAAGCAATGGCGGAATTGCCGCAAACGCGAAGCCCCTCGTGCCCGGAGCGCGCCGTTTCTGGGATCGCGAGAATGATTTCCTGTTTGCCGCCGTCGCGGCCGGGCGCGGTCTGGACTATGCGTCCACCATCAACCTTCGCCGTCGCGGCATCAACGAAGCGTTTCTAACGAATTCGATCGTGGACAACCATCCTTTGTTCGCGGTGATTGAAATTGGGGCGACGGCGGCTTCGGTGGGAGTTTCCTACGTGCTTTATCGCACTGGCCATCATCGACTGGAGCGGTGGACGTCCGTCGTTCACACGGGAATCGCGGCGGGCGGCGCAATCCGCAATTACAATTTGAAATCGGCAAATTAGAGCCCGAGCGAATATATGCAATCGAGTTGTAAGGGTACGCAATGGCACGCTTGCGTCCGCCCCGCAGGTTGGAGCATACTCCGCGCCCTGAGCGCGCTTGCTTTCATGCGTGGCTTGGACCAAGTATGACAAGACCAGAGGAAGCCAAGTGAACCGCAGAAGCCGCAAAGTCGCGCAGTGCTTTTTTGTTTTCGTTATGTTCATCTCGGCGGGATTCTTTATTGCTCCTACGGTGGCCGCGCAAACCGCGCCGCCGCCGACCGCTTCCAGTACTTCAACCTCTTCGCAAACTGCTGCAGCACAGGTGCAAGGCTACACGCTTAGTCCAGACCAGGAAGCGAAAGCCGTTGCCTACGCGCATGCCCGCCACGAACTTTATTTTCTCGACGCCGCCTACGGAGTCCTTCTGCTTGTGATGATTTTGCAGTTCCGCATCGCCCCGAAATATCGCGATTGGGCCGTGCAATGGACGGACAACGATTTCGGACAGCTCATCACGTTTTCCCCAATTCTTTTTCTGACGATGGACGTTTTGAGCCTGCCGATAGGATTGTGGCAGCATCGCCTGGCGCTGCAATACCAGCAATCGATTCAGGGTTGGGATTCGTGGCTGGCGGATTGGGCCAAAGGCGAGGGCGTGGAAATCGGCATCGCCACGCTGATGGTGTGGATTTTATTTACCGTGATTCGCAAAAGCCCGCGGAAGTGGTGGTTCTGGTTCTGGATTGCGGCGGTACCGCTGATTATTCTGGGTGCGATCATCGAGCCGGTGGTTGTGGAACCCCTGTTTTTTAAATTTGCGCCGCTCACGAAGGCGCAGCCGCAGCTGGCCACAAAAATCGAGCAGATGACGATTCGCGCGGGCTCTCCAATCCCGCAAAGCCGCATTCTGGAAATGGCGGCAAGCGCCAAAGTGAGGCAGCTGAACGCCTACGTCTCCGGGATGGGCGCGAGCAAGCGCGTGGTGGTCTGGGACACGACCATCCGCCGCATGAGCGAGGACGAAGTTTTATTCGTCACTGGCCACGAGATGGGCCACTACGTTCTGGGCCATGTGCGCGACGGAATTCTCTTCGCATGCGCCGTGCTCCTATTCTTTCTGAACCTCGCCTATCGCTCGCTGAACTGGGTGCTCGCGCGTTGGGGCAATTCGTTGGAGATCCGGGGCCCCGGCGACCTTGCCGCGCTGCCGGTCCTGCTTCTGCTTTTATCGGTTTTTGGATTTGCGTTTACGCCCATTTCCAACGCCTACAGCCGACGCCTGGAACATCAGGCCGACCAGTACGGGCTCGAAGTGATTCATGGTTTGATTCCCGAAGCGCCGGTGGTGGCCGCGCATGCATTTCAAATTCTGGGTGAGGTCGATCTCGAGGAACCGAGACCTTCCACGGCAGTGAAGCTCTGGTTTTACAGTCATCCGCCCCTCGATGAGCGCATCCGTTTTGCGCAAACTTACGACCCGTGGTCCCAGGGCCGCGCTCCTGAATTCGTAAAAGGCTCGGGCGATGCTGTGAGACCGTTCCAAAACAAATAAGTGTTCCGGCCCGATTTCTTAGCATGTAAAAGGAGAGTCGCGTGAGAAACCGAATTCGCAAAGTCGTGTTCTTGTTCGTTATTTTGGCTATCGCCGGGCCGCCGGTTTTTGCTCAGGATGCGATCGGCACGCTGTCCATCGCCAATTCAGTCGCCAGCTCGAGCGCTGGTTTAGGCGCCAGCACAGAAGCTGAACCCGCGCCCCGGCCTCCTTCCTGGGGCGCGCCCGAGGGCAGAATGTTTTTTCCGCACAACTCGATTCGCGGCTACGTGGATTTTTCCGTCGCGCCCCCGCATAACGAGCCGGACTTGGGTCGATGCTCGCAGTCCCACGCCGTGATCATTTCCGCCGGCGGCGCGAATTCAAATTGCGCGGCCTACGCGCGCTATCTGCTCGGCGGTTACCTGGAAATTCAGCCGTTCGGAAAAACCGTTGCGCGGCATTTGTTTGTATTCCTGACACCCACGTTTTCCTTCGGCAGCAACGTGCCGCAATTTAAATACTCGGCGTCGATGTCGGGCATCGCGTTTGAGCGAGCGGTGGGTGTCGGTTTTGAGCTACCCAAGAATTTTGAGATTCGCATTACGCAGCACCAGGTGGACTGGCTCGGCAAATACAATCACAACCTAGGCCTCGCCGACCTCGGTACGTCCGGCCCCTACGGCCTATATTCAACAATTGGCGCACGGTATTATTTTGGCGGCTACGGGCGGTCGAGACAGTAAAGACCGTAACTTCCGCAGTCGATCTTCGTATTCATCTACGTAGGAAGATGTTTGTCCGCGGGAGGGAGCGGCTTTATTTATGGATCTGCGAGCGGGTCGGGTTGCCGTTTTAGTCGCGGCGTTGGCGCTGCTGGGCTTCGTCGCGCTGAAGCGTTCCAGCTTTGCGGATACCGCTATGGCCGATTTGAAGAGTGATTCCACCTCGTCTTCGGCTGCACCTGTGATGCCCGATGAATCCGCGACGCCCGTGCTGGTGGAATTGTTTACCTCCGAAGGATGCTCGAGCTGCCCTCCGGCGGATGCGCTGCTCTCGCGGCTCGGCCGCACGCAGCCCGTCCCCGGCGCGGACATCATAGCGCTCGAAGAACACGTCGATTATTGGGACCGCTTGGGCTGGAAAGATCCATTTTCGTCCGAAGCGGCAACCGCGCGGCAGAATGATTACAGCTCGACGTTCGGCGGCCAGGGAATTTACACGCCACAGATGATTGTCGACGGCCAGAAGGAATTTGTCGGGAGCTCCGATAGCGATGCGCTGAACGCGATTCGCTCGGCAAGTAAGCAGCCTAAGCCCATGGTGCAGCTCGCCTGGGGCGCGGGAGATATTCTAAAAATTAATGTGAGCGCTTTAACGGGCGCGGCGCATGGAGACGATTTTCAGGTATTTCTGGTAGTCGCGGAAAGCAGCCTGCACACGGATGTGAAGCGCGGAGAAAATGCCGGCCGCGCGCTCGAACATAACGGCGTCGTGCGCCAGCTTTCTGAAATCACAAAAATCAATACGCCATCGCAGGAATTTTCGTCGTCTGCTACTGTTCATACCGCGCACGAATGGAACCGCGCCAATTTGCGCGCCGTAGTATTTGTGCAAGAGCGCCATAGTCATCACATTTCTGCTGCCGGATCCATTTCCTTTCCCAAAACATAGGTGGCGCGGCCTTCAGTGGCCTGGGCTTCAGCTTGTGAATTTTTGTCCTTCCATGGCCAAACCCCGCAGGCTAAGGCCTGCGCCACTCCTCTGCCACATTAATTTCCTGCCGCGCTCGTGCTAAAGTAGCGCGCGACATGGCGCGCGTCGAAACCTCGGTGCAGATCGCAGCCCCCGCCGAAGTTGTCTTCGCATTTTTTGTCCCGCAGCGAATGCCCTACTGGTATGGCGCGGACATGCAGGCGTGCTTCGAAGTGCAGGACGGTGAATCCGATTTCGCGGTTGCGCAGAAAGTGCACATCGCCGGAAATTTAGGCAAGCGCGAAGTGTCACATACTGCGGTCGTGACGGCAATGCAGCGGGCGCGGGTGTTTGAATGGCGCTTCAGTGATCGATACGGTGTGAAAGGCCTGGAGCGCTGGGAACTGGACCGCGCGGAACTGCCCGCCGTCGATGCGAGTCGCAAGCCGACACCAACCGTTGTGCGCATGGTCAGCGATTACACGATGCCCGGTTTGTTGGGAAGAGCGATGGATTGGCTCGTGACGCGCCACGCCGTCGCGCGCCGCAACGAAAATTATCTGGCTCGACTGAAACGTTACGCGGAACATGAACCGGAGTAATTTCGCTATGCCCGAACAGGATCCCAAAAATTTTGCAACGCAATCCGCGCTTGGGCCGCCCCAAGGAGTTCCTAACGCGAGGACCGCGATTTTCTGGAACGAACACGAATTTCGCGCCGGCTGGCGCCTCGCGATTTTTTTTCTGCTGCTCATTGTCTTTATGTTGTCCGGCACGTTTCTGATTTCGGCGCTGCATCTGCCCGAACTTTCCAAGTCCGGCTTTACTGCTGCTTCCATGATGGTCCAGGAATTCACCGGAATCGTTGCGACATTTTTGGCTGCCGGCATCATGTCGATGCTGGAAGACCGGCGATTCGGTACATATGGATTGCCGCGCGCCGAAGCGTTTCGCGGAAAATTCCTGCAGGGCGTCATGTGGGGCATCGCGATGATCTCGGCGATTATTTTTCTGATTCGCGCGTTCGGTGGATTTTCTTTCGGAGACCCGGCTTTACACGGTTCCAAACTGTGGGGCTATGCGGTGCTGTGGGGATTTGTTTTTATTCTAGTGGGCATTTTTGAGGAATTTTTATTTCGCGGCTACTCACAATTTACGCTGGCCACGGGCATTGGATTTTGGCCTGCCGCCACGTTGCTTTCCGCGGGATTCGGCGCAGTTCATTTGCACAACGTGGGTGAAGACAAAGTGGGCGCGCTAAGCGTGTTTGTGATCGGAATGTTTTTTTGCCTGACGCTGTGGCGCACGGGAAATCTTTGGTTCGCGGTGGGTTTGCACGCAGCCTTCGATTGGGGCGAAACTTTTCTGTATTCCGTGCCGGATAGCGGCCTCGTAGCCCCGGGCCACTTGCTCAATTCCTCCCTGCACGGCCCCGCGTGGCTCACAGGCGGCATGGTCGGCCCGGAAGGTAGCGTCATGTCCTTCGTGGTAGTAGGAATCACCGCCATAATTTTTGTTTTTGTCTATCCCATAAAAAAGGTGGCGCCGGCAATTCAGTAGGACGGCCTTCAGCCTGTTGCTTTTTGAACTGAAACTAAAGCTCTGCGGCGGCCGAGTCGTATAGAAAGTTATGAGTTTAAACAAGACAGGCTGAAGCCTGTCCTACAGGAGCTTTCATTCTTACGTGCGAAGAGTGGCGCCGAGTTTTTGTTCCAGGGTGGCGAGGATGCGCGAAGAAAAATCAGTGAGCTGCGCTTCGGTCAAAGTGGCCCGCAAACTTTCAAACTTCACGCGCACGAGCACCGCAAATTTTCCTTGCGGCATATTTTTGCCGCGAAATAAATCGACTGCCTCAATCGAAGTAACTTCTGCAATGCCCAGGCTGCGAATCGCCTCTTCAATGCCGGCGAACAGAGTTCCGTCCGCCACGGTGAAAGAGAAATCGCGCTCCACCGCCGGAAATCGCGAAAGCGGTTTATAACGCAGCGCGGCGCGAGCGTTTTTATAGGCGGCGCAGAACGGCTCCAGTTCCAGTTCGGCAAGAAACGCGTCCTGCCGCAATTTATATTTGTCGGAAATACGCCGTGAAATTTGTCCGGCATGTCCGATACCGCACCCGGAAGCGAAAGCGCCATTCGTTCGCACAGAAATTGTTCCAGCATGGGCGGCTTGCAGCCATTCGGGGCCGCCGGATTTCCACGCGATTCCGCCGGCGAGATGTCCGATCTGATCGAGGTCGCCCTTCAAATCCGCAAATGCGTAGGCGCGTTCAGTTTCCGCCACGCCTTTTTCGCGCGCCAGGCCGGATGCGCCCAGAGTCAGGATGCGCGTCTCGACCGGCTGCGTTCCATTCCAGCCATAGGTTTTGCCGAACTCAAACAGGCGCACATTGCGCTGGCCGTGATTTAAATTCCATTCCAAAGTGCGCGTCATCGTAACGGCACCGGTCGAGCGCATCACCGATGCGTCTTCCGCCAGAGGATTCGCGATGCGCGCGGGCCGTGCGGACTCCGCACGGAATAGTGCGTCGCTGGGCTCGTCCACGATGGGAATCGTAATAATTTCCTGATAGCCCAGCCCGATTAAAATTTCGCGCAGGCGGTCGTCGGCTTCCGCATATTCCAGGCGCGACGCGGGAAGTTTTGCGGGCGGCAATCGCACGGGAAATTTATCCACGCCGTATATGCGCGCCACTTCTTCGACGAGGTCGATCTCGCGCGTCACATCGCCGCGCCAGGATGGTCGCACGCATCTCCACGCCGCATCGGGCGACGCTGACGTTTTCGGAGACGCATCGGAGCGCACTGGTGCAAAACCAAGTCCGGCGAGAATCGCTTCGATTTCCGCGTCGGGCACATCGGCGCCCATCACGCGCAGAAACTCCTGCCGCGTCAAAATAATGGTGGGCGCTTCGCTCCGTCCCGGATATATATCTACTGCACCGGCAAGAAGTTCGCCGCCCGCTACTTGCTGAATTAATTCCGCGCAGCGCCGGGAAGCGGTCTCCGCCATTTCCAGATCCGCGCCTCGCTCGAAACGCATCGATGCCTCTGAGCGCAAGCCCAGAAGCTTGGAAGCGCGGCGAATGGAAATCGGATCGAAGCACGCCGATTCGAGCAAAATGTTTTTGCTCGTGAAGCGAATTTCGCTGTCCGCGCCGCCCATAATTCCGGCGATGGCCACGGGATGCGCGGCGTCGGCGATCACGCACATGTCAGCGGTAAGCGTGCGCTCGATGCCGTCGAGCGTGCGCATTTTTTCTCCCGCGCGTGCGCGGCGCACCACGATGCGCTTCTCGGCCAAGAGGTCCATGTCAAATGCGTGCAGCGGATGCCCGAGCTCGAGCATCACGTAATTTGCGGCGTCCACCACATTATTGATGGACGTTTGTCCAAGCGCTTCGAGGCGCTGCCGCAGCCAGTCAGGCGAAGGACCGACTTTCACACCGCGCAACACGCGCGCCGTATAGCGCCCGCATAATTCGGGCGCGTCAATTTGCACTCGCGTGGCCGTGGAAACATCTTCTTGTGCTTCGCGCAGTTGCGGCGCAATTGTTTTCAGCGGCAACCTGTAGAGCGCCGCTGCTTCGCGGGCAACCCCGTAATGCCCCAGGCAGTCCGCACGATTCGACGTTAGCTCCGCGTCCAGCAGCGGTCCGGCGATCGTCTGCTCCAGCGCTTCCACCGCCGTCCCGGACAGCGACAGCCGCGTGCGCAGTTCTTCCGGCGCCGCCGTCAGCTGAACAAATTCTTTCAACCAGTTGTAGAGAACTTTCATTGTCTATTTTTGAATTGCGAAAATAAAAAAAACAGCGACATCTTCACGTGTCGCACGCGGCCGTGCTTTTTGTGGCATAGGCTTCAGCCTGTGGGGTTTAGTGCTTGCACGGACTAAAATCCACAGGGTGAAGCCTATGCCACATAAACCTACGCAAATTGGCGCAGGAAACGGACGTCATTCTGAAAATAGAGCTGCAAATCGTTAATGTTGTATTTCAATTGCGTCAGTCGTTCCACGCCCAGGCCGAAAGCGAAACCGGAAAGTTTCTTCGCGTCATAATTCACGAAGCCGTACACGGCGGGATCGACCATGCCCGCGCCAAACAACTCAATCCAACCGGAATGCTTGCACACGTTGCAGCCTTTAGCGCCGCCGCAAAATACGCACGTCGCATCCACTTCGACGGATGGTTCGGTAAATGGAAAATAGCTGGGGCGGAGGCGCGTCTTCACATTCGGTCCCAAAAATTCGCGTACAAAATATTCCACGGTGCCTTTGAAATCGCAAAATGTGATGTCCGTGTCGACCGCGAGTCCTTCGATTTGGTGGAACATGAAACCGTGCGTCGCGTCCGGATTGTCGCGTCGATACACTTTGCCGGGGACAATGATGCGCACAGGTGGTTGCTGCTTTTCCATAGTGCGGATCTGCATCGGCGACGTGTGTGTGCGCAGCAGCAATGGCGAGGCGCCGGGGTTCCCCTGAGCGTTTTCTGCGAAGGGCGCGGCCATGTAAAACGTGTCCATATTGTCGCGCGCGGGATGGTGCTCAGGAATATTGAGCGCCTCAAAATTGTAGTAGGGAGTTTCCATCTCCGGCCCGGAAACGACGGAGTAGCCGAGCGAAAGAAAAATCCGCTCAATCTCTTCAAAAGTTTGCCGCAGCGGGTGCCGCGAGCCGAGCGCGCGCATCACGCCGGGCAGAGAAAGATCTTCGCGCTCGCGCGCATTCGCGGCGCTCTCGGCTGCCGCTTCAACGGCGACGCGCCGCGATTCGAGAGCAGCTTCCACGTGAGCCTTTAATTCGTTGAGAGATTGACCGATCGCGCGTTTCAATTCCGGCTTTGCCGGCTTGAGCCACGCGTCGGTGACCTGCGTGAGCAAACCGGATTTGCGGCCGACCCATGCATCGCGCAGAGCTTTCCAGCCGCTCTCGTTCGTGGCGCTCGCCGCGTCCTGGTCGAACTGCGAGCGCAGGTCCGCAAAGCGCACCGCTACCTGCTCGGGCGAAGCGGCGTCGAGCGGAGGCAGAATTTTTCCAGCCGAAATTGGATTCGCGTCCATTGGCAAGAATTCTCTTATGCAGTTTTGAGAAATGCTGAAACATCGCAGCTGGAGCCCGCCTCGCTTGTTCCGAGTGAATATGTGGGATCAGAGGCGGGGGTTTAGACGACGCGACATCCCGTATGCGCCACATCTAAATCCCCGCCTCTGAGGAAAGCGGGCCACAGCAACCGCGTCCTACATATCTACGCTTTTGCTTTCGGCTTTGCATTCATCGACGCTTTCGCCTGATCCACTAGCTGCAAAAACCCGGCGGCATCTTTCACGGCGATATCCGAGAGCACCTTGCGATCGATCTCAACGCCCGCGGCCTTCAGCCCGTGCATCAAGACACTGTAGGAAATTCCAGCGTTGCGAGCCGCCGCGCCGATACGCTGAATCCACAGCGTGCGGAACTGACGCTTGCGCACGCGGCGATCGCGATAGGAAAAACGCTCCGCGCGATTGACCGCTTCCTGAGCCGATTGATACAGCTTCGACTTTGTGAGGAAAAAACCCTTTGTGCGCTTTAGAAATTTTTTGCGACGCGCGCGTCGCTTTGTACCGCGTTTAACTCGAGCCATTTTATTTTCTCCAGATGTGGAGGCGCACTACAGTCCGCTACATCATGGCAAGTCCCCGCGCACGGGAACCCGCACACAATCGGAATGAAAGCGTCTCCACGGCGTGTTTAGAAGCTCAACGAAAATCTCGCACGAAGCGATTTGTTCGCGAGCAATGTTCAGTCCTGAACTCTGTTTGGACCGAACCGCTGGCCGGCAGGCCCACCGTGGCGGGTTGCGCTCTGCCTGGCACAGCAAAAAAAGGTATTACATCTATCGCGTATTACTTAAACCCATGGTCTTAATATCTGTTTCGTGTCTGTAGCTTGCCATAATTTATAACGTCTGTCATTCCGAGCGAAGCGAGAAGTCTTTCTTCGGTTTGAGCCTCGAACAAGAGAGATTCCTCGTTTCGCTCGGAATGACAGAAGAGAGCTCCCCCACAAACTTTAATCTAGCCGTACGGCAGCATCTTGTGGACATTGCCCGCATCGGCCGGATGGACCTGCTTCAACTTTTTCAGGCGGCGCATGCGGTTTGCTTTTTTTGTGCCGAGCAGGTGGCGCTTGCCGGAATGCATGCGCATCACTTTTCCTGTGGACGTGATCTTAAAGCGTTTGGCGGCTCCGCGGTGCGTCTTGAGCTTCAGTTTCTTTACTTTCTTTTTTGCCACAGACGTTTCCTCTCTAAATTCTTTCCCGGTAGGACAGGCTTCAGCCTGTCTGTTTTTGGGATTGAGCGTGCTTATCGCAATTAAAAAATGGAGCTTAGATATATTCGATCTTAAAGAAAATTGGCGCGTGAAACGAAAAGCTGACAGGCTGAAGCCTGTTCTACTGCCCCCCGGCGGGCGCTCCTGCCGGTTTTGGCGGCGGCGCACCGCCTCCGCGCTTCGGCGCCAACAGCGCCATCAGAACGTTTGCTTCCATGCGCGGCCCGATTTCCACCAGCGCGTGGTCCGCGATTTCTCCCAGCAGCCGATGCATTTTCGCACGCCCTACTTCCTGGTGAGCCATTTCGCGGCCGCGATGAAAAATCATCGCCTTTACTTTGTGCCCTTCGCCAAGGAACCGGATGATCTGATTCTTGCGGACCTGAAAATCGTGCTCCGCAGTCGCGGGACGAAACTTGACTTCCTTAAGCTGCGAGCCCTTTTGATGCTTGCGCTGCTCATGCGCTTTTTTGTTGGTTTGATAGAGATATTTGCCGTAATCGGTGATCTTGCAAACCGGCGGATCCGCGGTCGGCGAAATTTCCACCAGATCCAGTCCACGCTCTTTCGCAAGCTTAATCGCTTCAAACGGCGGCATCACACCCAGCTGTCCGCCATCTTCATCCACCACGCGAATTTCACGCGCACGAATCCGATCGTTAATCCGAATTCGGTCTGCCTGACGAAAACTCCGTTCCGCGATAAACCCACCTCCAAAAATCGCGCCTCCAGTTTTAAAAAGCTGGCCCTGCGGCGACTTCTTCCGTCCAATCCCTCCCTCGCACACCATTCTGCTCAGGATCAGGCTGGGCCACAAAGTATAGCACGACCGGTAGGCCCGCAATACCGAGAGTTACGTAGAAACCTTCTGATCTCACAAGCCGCTGGACTCAGTGTTTTGAGATTCGCGATGTAAATCCAATGCCGTCCCCCGTTCCAGCCCGAAATGCGCGGGACGGAGCGGCCGCTCACAGGGCGAGTTGCGTAGAGGCCAGCCGGTTCTAGGCCGGGCGAATTATCGGCTGCCATGCAACGCAGTTGCCAACGAAGGCCAGCTTCCTTGACAGTTACACAGAGCGGGCCTACAATCACCCGTTTGTGACAGCGGTATTTGGGTGAATGGTGGGGCCCGATAATGGATAAGAAGCGTCTGGAGTATTACAAGAAAAAATTGCAGACACGGCGCGAAGAATTGATCAAAAACATCGCGCGCACTGAGGAAGAAGGCCGCACGGCCGACGATGATCCGACGGTGGATCTTGCGGACAAGGCTGCCAATTCCTACACCAAGGAATTTTTGTTCGGGCAGACGAATGTGGACCGCAATCTATTGGCTCTGATTGATGGTGCGCTGCTGCGCATCAAGAATGGTACCTACGGCGTGTGCGCGGAGTGCGAAGAAGAGCTGCAGCAGAAACGGCTCGAGGCTGTGCCCTGGGCGCGCCACTGCGTGAGCTGCGCGGAGAAGCATGAGCAGGGGTTGCTGTAGACGTTTGCGGTTTGGATTTAGAATTCCGATAGCCTTTTTTCCTTATCTCCATCTGCAATGCGGTTCAAGTAGAGCGGGCTTCAGCCTGCGCGTTTTGGCCTTGCAGGGTCCAATTCCGGAGGGTGAATCCCGCGCTACCTGAAAATCTGTCACGAATCATGCCAGATTTTCCTTTCCTCCGGGCTTGAAGCGGGGTAGTCTTGGCGCACTGTGGCAAATGCCGGCGGATTGGTTCGCTCGGGGATTCGGGAAATGTGCGCGGCGCTGGCGTCGCTCGTGTTTCCCGCGCCTTGCCGGATTTGTGCGCGGATGTTGGACGCTGGCGGCCGCATCCCCATTTGCGATGATTGCATGGGCGCCATTGAGCAGCCGCTGCGCGAGCCGCTCTGTTCGAAATGCGGTCGGCCCATCGTTTCGAACGCGGTGACTGACGGAATATCGGCACCCCTCTGCCATTTGTGCCGTACCGGCATTTATGCCTTTGACGAAGCTCGCAGTTTTGGCGCCTACACCCCTCGAATGTCCCGCGCGATCTTGCTTCTCAAATACGGGCACGTCACGCCCCTTGGCACCTTCTTCGCGGAGCTACTTGCGAATTCAATTGAGAAACAGTTTCCTGATTTTAATGTTGACGCGGTTGTGCCAGTGCCTCTGGATCGGGCAAGATACCGCGAAAGGGGCTACAACCAGGCGGAACTGATCGCCAAACCCCTTGCGCGCATGCTGGGAATCCCTTTTCGCTCCTATTTGCTGGTCCGGACGCGCTCCAGGCCCAATCACTTACGTCTAACGCGGCGTGAGCGATGGGAAACGGTACGTGGCGCTTATGCCCCATGGGAACGAGCGCCGGTTGACAAACTGCGGGTTTTGCTGGTAGATGATGTATTTACCACCGGGGCCACTTTAGACGCCTGCTCCCGGGCCCTGAAAGGGGCTGGAGCTGCCCGAGTGATCGGTGTGACCGCTGCCAGGGCATTGCCGCTCTATCCGGCTTCCGAAGCCGGTTTGCAGAACCAGGACTTTGGGGAATGAAACCACCGGGCCAAATCGGTAGGCCTCCCCGGCCAAAGCACCCGCCGGAAGTTCGCGGCGAGTCGCGCCCGCCTGGGGGGATTTCGCCTGCCGTTCGCAAGCCTGCCATCATGCAAGAGCCTGTACTCGTCCTGAATGCTACCTTCGAACCCATCAATGTTACCGCCGTGCGCCGCGCCATGGTCCTGATGCTTAAGGGGGTGGCGCAGGCAGAAGAGATTAACCATACGAGGGTGCACTCGGCGTCGCGGTCGGTCGAAGTACCCTCTGTGATCCGGCTCCTGGCTTACCGGCATATTCCGCAGCAGACGCGCGCGCTTTCGCGGAAGAACATTCTACTCAGGGACCGCAACACCTGCCAGTTCTGCCGATGCATTCTGCCGGCTTCTGAGCTCACGCTGGACCACGTCATGCCGCGGTCGCGTGGCGGAAGGTCATCATGGGAAAATTTGGTGGCCTGCTGTTACCAGTGCAACAATCGCAAAGGGGATCGCACGCCTGAGGAAGCTGGGCTGGCATTAGCCCGCCGGCCACGTCCGTTTACTCTGCACACCTCGCGGCAACTGATGCGCCTGATCGGAAATAAAGACGAAAAATGGCGCAAGTATTTATTTTACTAAGGTTTATACGCTCACAGTCGATTGATGCCTGATGCGCACATAAATAAATCGCAATTCCCTCCTAAAATTTTTCTAACTTATGCAACCTTTCCGTTTTTGCGGCGTCTAACTAGACAAACCACTTCAAGGACACACCCCGGGAAGCAGCGATGGCTAGTCCAAAGCTGCTTCTCTTTTTTTACGCCCACTTTACGATCCTGTTTTGTAACAATCCCGTAATAAAAGAGGTTTTATTGCCTGAAAACAACGTGCAGTCCCTTGCGCCAGTTTTCGGCCAAGGCCACGCGGAAGACTTCGATCTCTGGAGATAAGTATCGCAACACGATATCTATCGAAGAATGGAACCGGAAACCAGGGGCCACTAAATAAAGGAGCGGCGGTTTGTTGTTGAGGGGCACTTCAGGAAAATATCCGAACCTGCGAAAATCATCCTGCTCATGATGGAACCGAACGCGCAGCCAGTAATCCACCGCCTGCATGACCAGGTGAATATCCTCCGACGCCTTGAGCTCAATGACGGCCAAGCGGCCATCGCGCGTTGCTGCCAGCAGATCGATAATCCCGCGCTCGCTGGATGAGAATGCCGGCACCTGAGGATAAATGTGCCGCGGGTCCAGCCGCGCGTCGATACGTCCGGGATCGGCTGCGACCATGGTTTCGAGCCACCGTTCCCGCTGGCCGCGATAAAGCCGGTGCTTCGTGTCTGGGGCCAGCGGATGACGGTGCGTCTCCAATTGGCGGACGAGTGCTTCGAGGCTTGCCCATTTTTGCGGCGTTAATACCGTTTGGCGGTCGCCCAGGCCGTACCGCATCTCGCCCGCGCGCCACCGGGCAAACTCCGTACCGCGGAATCGCAGGGTTACATCCTGACTGCCCGCGACGACGCTTAGGCGAATGGCATCCGGCGCTAGCTTCCGTATTTGTTCGCCTACTGGCATTGCCGCGGCGATGGCTTGCTCAATTTCGCGGCGTGGAACAATCCAAGAGGCGAGATTCCCGGCGTCGGAACGAGCGACGCGCCGGATGCTCCAGAAGCGCGGATCGTACTCGTACAATTCCACTTCATCGGGGGACGCGAGAGCGGCCATGCGATGAGCCGTGGTGAAGGAAGTTCCCTTGGGAACGAACAGCCGTAATCCGTATACGGAATATTTCCGCGCGCGATCGCGAGCCTGTTGCAGCCAGATCAAGCCGAATGTCAGGATGCCGTCGATCGTGGCGGGGTCTTCGTTTGGCGAGGCGCCCAGCACAGCATGCACTTCCGAGCCCCGCCGCATCAGGCCGCGCGTGTAGGAACCGGAGATGGAGTGGTGCAGGTCCGCGGAATTGGCCAGCGATTCAACAACTTCATCTGGGAAATGATCGGTAAGAATACGGCGCAATCTGGCAGAGAATTGTTCGCGCTCGATGCGGTGCGGTTCGCGGGGTGCCGCGACGGCCAAAAGCTCCAGCTGCGCATTTCGCGAAAATCCGAACCGGCTGACTTCGAGCACTACGCGGTCGTCTGATTTTTCAGCGACGCGCAGGACGCGTCGAACCAAGGACTGCTGCGCGCTCCACAGATGCAGCAGGGCCGCGTCGCCTTGCGCGCTGACTTCATATTGCAGGGCGGCGAGGCCGCATAATTTTTCGCCGTTTTCGCGCACTTCGGGCGGGCCGATGGCGCAAAGTCCTGCGAGGGCTCGTCGTAAGTCAGCTGCTAGTTCCATTGGCGCGCATTATTGAATAGTTGCCGGGAAAGGGGAAGTCATTTTTCGTGACAGGTGGATGGGGATTTTTAAAAGTTTAGCTCAGTGCGGGTTTACGTGGCATAGGCTTCAGCCTGTGCGGGTTGTGTCCTGCCACCGTTTCAAAATGTTCAGGGTTTAATCCTTGCAAGGCCTAATCCCCACAGGCTGAAGCCTATGCCACGTGAAGCTATTTAAATTCGAGGCCGGATACGACGATGGATGGAAAAACCTGGTCCCACTGTGGAGGAATGTGTTCGTAGGGGATTTGAACGTCGCGCTGCTGTCCGGGCATAAACGGTGGAGCAGTCGATAGGAACAGCCGCTGCTTGTCACGAAGAATTACCTGGTGAAATGGATCGTGAAACTCCACGGTAATTTCGATCTGATGAATTTTTTTGCTGCCTCCATTATCCACGGTGCAGAACACATAGGTCACTTCCTGATTCAGGAAGTTCGCGGCACGGCTCATCTTCGGTTCGAGAAAATGAATTTGCGACGCGTAGGCTTGCGCCTCGGGACTGAACGATACCGGCTTGTCATCTTCTGAAATGGCAGGCGCAGCATAGTGGCTGTACAGAACCGCTCCGGTTACCAAGACGGCGACGATGACAAGTCCGACCATAAATGCGACCGGCAACCGGCTGCGTTCTTCTGTGGGGATCAAATCGCAAACCCTCCTGATTCTCTTTCGCGCGTGTTGCGGCGCTTAAATATTTCATGCGTTGATCGCGCGCCTTTTGTCGCGGCCGCCTTCAGCGGGCATTGTACGCGCAACGCTTGCCCGCCCGAAGGCGGGCGCTACATGAAACCTAGTTTACCGGCCTACGCCCAGGCGCTCAACCAGCGGGAAAGGCAGCCCGGCTTTTTCCATGCGTTTCTGAACAGCAGCAATATCATACGGCACGCGCCAAAATTCAACGACTTGATGCTCCAAGTCCGCGATGGCGAATGCGGCGCGCGGATCTCCATCCCGCGGCTGGCCGATGGAGCCCGGGTTTAATAGATACCGCGTTCCGGCTTCCATGCGCAGCGCGCCGAAATTCGCGCCCTGCTCGGGGCGAAGTTGAATCATGCCAATTTGCCCCGCGCGGTGCGAAAAGCCGCCCTGGTAGTGCGTGTGCCCGAAGAACGTGACATCAGTTGGCGACTCCATCAGGCCGCCCATCGCTTGCCCAGGCACGAACACATATTCATCCTCGTCCTCGTACGATCCATGGACCATGGTAATGCCATCCGGCGAGACGGGGCCCATGGGCAACTGCGCAATATATTCCAGATTGGCGGGCAGCATTTGCGTCCGGGTCCATTGCGCGGCGACGCGCGCGATCGGATTGAAGTCTTCCAGGTCGGTGATGCCCGCGACCGCTTTATCGTGATTTCCGCGAATGATCGTGGGCCCAAGTTTCTTTATGAACTCTGTGACTTCGTTTGGATCCGGGCCGTAGTCCACCAGGTCGCCAAGGCAATAAGCGCGATCCCACCTGCCTTTTACAGCCTCGAGGCAAGCCTCAAGCGCAGTAAGATTGGCATGAATATCGCTGAGTATAAGATATCGCATCGTTGATGTGACCGGTCCACGGCCCGACTCACTCCAATTATAGTCAAATTAACGCACAGGCACCTTGGAAATGTATCAGGGACCGCTTCCGGAAAGTGATCAATTGCGAAAATACTGGTCGTCGTTCTGTTCTGGCGTTGTGTTTACCTGCCAGTAGGACGGGCTTCAGCCTGTCGTTTTTGAATTTTTCGTCAGGCTGCAGAAATCAAAAGAAGACAGGCTGAAGCCGTCCAACTTAAGGGGTGCTACAGCAAACTTCATTGCTTTCTACAGCCCTTCCCCGTCATCCGGCGTGCGAGAGCTCCCGTACTAGCGAAGGTAGGGCGATCTGAAAACTTGATGATGCCGTAAGGGGTGAACATGTTTAACAAGGACGCAGTAATGGATGTGGATCCTATAAAAGCGGAGCAGGAGCTGAATTTGCTGCGCTACAACCGGGCTCTGGCGCGCCGGTCGTTTATCAAAAATATAGGAATGGCCGGTGCGGGAGTTGCAGCCGGCGCGATGCTCGTGGGATGCGGCACTGGCTCAACGACCAACGCACAAGGGACGACGGTGCCGCAGACCGACGTGCTCAACTTTGCGCTCAACCTGGAATATCTCGAGGCGGAATTCTATAGCATGGCCGTTACGGGAGCGGCGCTCGGTTCCTCAGTGACCGGCGCGGCCAGCACGGCCACGGGCGGCGCCAAGGTTACGTTTTCCGATTCGCGGGTGGCGGACATTGCCGCCGAAATCAGCGCGGATGAAACGCTGCACGTGAAATTTCTTCGTTCCGCGCTCGGCACATCCGCCGTTGCCGAACCCGTCATCAATCTGAACGCTCTCGGAATCGGATTCGCCAGCCAGGCACAATTCCTGACGCTGGCCCGGGCATTTGAAGATACGGGCGTCAGCGCTTACGCAGGCGCCGCAACCCTGCTGACTGGAAATAATCTCCAGGCCGCCGCGCAAATTCTGGCGGTTGAGGCCTATCACGCAGGAAATATTCGACTCTATGTGGTTCAGGACAGCATCACGGTTCCGGCGACAGACTCGAACGACGTGCCGCCAACAGAGCAGCACTTCTTCCCCACCGACTCCAACGCGCTCGCTATCAAGCGAACTACCTCGCAGGTTCTTTCTATCGTGTACGCAAATTCCGCTGCGGGAACGAAGTCCGGCGGATTTTATCCGAACGGAGTGAACGGAAACATCAACACTGTTTAATTACATTCGTTTTTCAAGAGTGTGCATGAGGGCGGAAATCCAAGCCGCCCTCATGCACTCATCGTGCACGCACTGCGAGTAAAACTTTATGAACATCCGTCGACGAAATGTGAATTTCGGATTTCAATTTCACAAGATATGGCGCGTGCTGCCTATTGTGATGCTGGCGTGCGTCGCGAGAGTTTATGCGGGAGCGGTCGACTCGTCCGTGATCGGAATGTTTCCGAAAGACAGCGGCGGCATTGGTTATGCGGACTTGAGCCAGGCGCGCCAGCTTTCGTGGTATCCGCAATTGGAAGCGCAAGTTGTACCCGTCGCGCTCTTCGGATTCGAGCAATTTCTGGAACACATTCAGATGACGCAGACGTCTCCCATCGATCAGGTAGCCTGGGCGGAAGTCAGTGTTTCCAATTCTAACCCCGGCAACGCGGAAAAATCAGCGACATCGACAGGAGGCGGGCCGGTCGGCGTCGCGATTGGAAATTTCGAAATCGATACGATTGAATCCTATCTGGACTCCCAGAAAATTCCAGCCTACCAATCAGGGAACTATCGTGTTTATTCCTCCGGCACAGGTTCGGGAGCGGGCAACATATTTTTCACGCCGCTGGATTCCCACACGATAGCGTTCGGCTCGCTCGAGCCGTTAAAGCGCTTGCTGCGAACTCGTGATGGCCTCGAAGATAGCCTTTTGCAAAATGAGCCGGTGATGACACTCATTCAAAGCGCAAATGGCGAGTGCATATTTTGGGGCGTGCTCAATTCCGCGGGCGCTGCGGGAGCGATCCAGCGACTGGTGCCGCAAGCAGCCCAATTTCCGCAGTCGCGCGATTTGATTGGCAAATTAAAACAAGTCCTGATTACTGTGAAAGCTCCTGACAAGATTGATGTCGAATTGCAGGCGGCTTCGAGCTCCACGAAAGACGCAGTCCTTCTTTCGCAATTGCTGCAGTCTGGAGCGTTGGTTCGAGGCAGCTTGGTGACCGACGCCGACAATCCGGAAATGTCCAAGCTGCTGGACGCGATTCAAATTGGCGCCAACGGAAGTAATCTGGATATTGTTTTCGCGTTAACCAACGAACAACTTCTTAGCTTGATTGAACACAACACGTTTTCCGGAATGCTATAGCTCTCTGTGCGTTTGGCTACCAGTAGGACGGGCTTCAGCCTGTCTTTTTTTGAATTTTTGTCTAGCGTGCAAAAAATAATATCAAAATGAGACAGGCTGAAGCCCGTCCTACTAAACCTCATCTGTTGTAGCAACATAAAAATGTCACCCTAACGGCCCGATGAAAATGTCACCCCGCTGGGTGAATATCTCCACTGGAATGGAGGAGTTTGGTATCTCCGTAGTAGATCGAAATCTTTCCTTCAAGAGATTCCATGAGCTG
>DASRQU010000124.1:0-11314 GCA_035696345.1 Candidatus Acidiferrales bacterium | reverse complement strand
AACTCCATGGCCAGCAACTTGACGGGCCAGGTTCGAAATATCGCCGAAGTTTCAACTGCTATCGCCAGCGGCAACCTGTCCAAGAAGATCACGGTTAACGTCAGCGGCGAAATATTGCTGCTCAAAGAAACCATCAACACCATGGTCGACCAGCTCAACGCGTTCGCCGGGGAAGTAACCCGCGTGGCTCGCGAGGTCGGTACCGAAGGCAGACTGGGTGGCCAGGCTAACGTCCCCGGAGTCGCCGGCACGTGGAAGGACTTGACGGACAACGTGAACTTCATGGCCAGCAACCTCACCGGCCAGGTTCGAAACATCGCCGAAGTGGCGACCGCGATTGCCACCGGCGACCTGTCGAAGAAAATCACGGTGGACGTGCGCGGCGAAATTCTGCAACTGAAAGAAACGCTGAACACGATGGTTGAGCAGTTGCGCTCCTTCGCCGGAGAAGTAACGCGCGTGGCGCGCGAAGTCGGCAGCGAAGGGCGACTGGGAGGCGAGGCAAACGTGCCCGGCGTCGCGGGAACGTGGAAGGACCTCACGGACTCGGTGAACGCGATGGCGCGCAACCTGACGGCTCAAGTCCGCAACATCGCGCAGGTAACCACCGCCGTGGCGCGCGGCGACCTCTCACGCAAAATCACGGTGGACGTGAAGGGCGAAATTCTGGAATTGAAAGACACCATCAACACGATGGTGGATCAGCTTAACGCATTCGCCGCCGAAGTTTCCCGTGTGGCGCGCGAAGTCGGCACGGACGGAAAGCTTGGAGGCCAGGCCAAAGTGCCGGGCGTTGCGGGAACGTGGAAGGACCTCACGGACAACGTGAACGTCATGGCCGCGAACCTCACCGAGCAGGTTCGCGGTATCGTGAAGGTCGTTACGGCCGTGGCAAACGGAGAGCTCACCAAAAAATTAACCGTGCAAGCGAAGGGCGAAGTTGCCGCGCTCGCCGACACGATTAACAACATGACGGACACGCTCGCGACGTTCGCCGACCAGGTTACGACGGTCGCGCGCGAAGTTGGCGTGGAAGGCCGCCTGGGCGGACAGGCAAACGTGCCCGGCGCTTCGGGAACTTGGAAGGACTTGACAGGAAACGTAAACCTGCTCGCGGACAACCTGACGAACCAGGTTCGCGCCATTGCCGAAGTCGCGACCGCCGTGACCAAGGGCGACCTGACGCGGTCCATTCAAGTGGAAGCCAGCGGAGAAGTGGCGGACCTGAAAGACAACCTCAACACGATGATCGACAACTTGCGCCTCACGACGGATCGCAACACGGAGCAGGACTGGCTGAAGACAAACCTTGCGCGGTTTACAGGCATGCTGCAAGGGCAGCGGGATCTGACCAGCGTGGGCCGCATGCTTCTATCCGAGCTCGCGCCACTCGTCGGCGCACAGCAGGGCGTGCTCTACCAGATGAAAACGGAAGACGCCGCAGAATTGGTCTTGCTTTCCGCGTTTGCCAACAACGGACACGACGGGCATCCACTGCGCATGGCGTTGGGAGAAGGCCTCGTCGGCCAATGCGCTGCGGAAAAGCGGCGCATGTTGATTATCGACATGCCGCAACATGCCGTGCCGATTCGTTCCGGTCTCTTCCAGGCTGTGCCGCGGAACATTATCGTGCTGCCTGTGCTGTTTGAAGACCGTGTGAAGGCCGTCATCGAACTGGCGTCGCTCAGTTCCTTCACGGCGTCGCATCTCGCGTTCCTTGAGCAACTCACCGCCAGCATCGGTATCGTGCTGAACAGCATTGAAGCCACGATGCAGACGGAAGGCTTGTTGAAACAGTCTCAGCAGCTCGCCATCGAGCTTCAGACGCAGCAAAAAGAATTGCAGCAAACGAACGAGCAGTTGGCGCAGAAAGCGCAACAACTGGCCGAACAGAACGTCGAAGTGGAGCGCAAAAACCAGGAAATCGAACAGGCCCGCCGAGCTTTGGAAGAGAAGGCGAAAGAATTGGCCCTCACTTCCAAATACAAATCGGAATTCCTGGCGAACATGTCGCACGAGTTGCGCACGCCACTTAACAGCATTCTCGTTCTGGGCCAGCAACTGAGCGACAACCCGGATGGAAACTTGACGCCCAAGCAAGTGGAATTCTCGCGCACGATTCACGGAGCGGGAACCGACTTGCTCAACCTGATTACCGACATTCTTGACCTGTCGAAAATCGAATCCGGCACCGTGTCGGTCGAAGCCGAGGAAGTATTCTTCACCAACCTGTTTGACATGGTTGCGCGGCCGTTCCGTCACGAAGCGGAAAACCGCCAGCTCGAATTCGAAGTGCATTCGGATCCGCGCCTCTCGCGCAGCCTGGTTACGGACTCCAAGCGATTGCAGCAAGTTCTGAAAAACCTGCTCTCGAACGCATTCAAGTTTACGGAAAACGGCAAAGTCAGCCTTTCCGTTTCCGTGGCCAACAGCGGATGGAGCCCATCGCATCCCGTTCTCGCTAGCGCGGCCTCGGTTGTCGCGTTTGAGGTTGCGGATACGGGTATCGGAATTCCCGCGGAGAAGCAGCGAATTATCTTCGAGGCTTTTCAACAGGCAGACGCCGGAACCAGCCGCAAGTACGGAGGCACCGGCCTCGGGCTTGCGATCAGCCGCGAACTCGCCAGCTTGCTCGGCGGAGAAATTCAGTTGCGCAGCGCGCCCGGCGAAGGCAGCGTGTTCACGCTGTACCTGCCGCAGACGTATGTCGGGCCGACCACGGCTGTGGTTACACCCGAGCGAAGGTCCTCACCAGCCGCATCCATGGCACAACCGGTTACAGCGCTGCATCCGGACCGGCTGATCGAGCATATAGCCGATGATCGCGACAACCTGCAACCTGACGATGCCGTACTGCTGGTCGTCGAAGACGATCCGCATTACGCGCGCGTTTTGCGCGACCTTTCCCATGACAACGGATTCAAGGTCCTGATGGCTTCGCGCGGTTCGGATGCGCTCGCCCTGGCTCGCGAATTCCATCCCACAGCAGTTTCGTTGGATGTGTTCCTGCCGGACATGCTGGGCTGGACTGTGCTGAACCACTTGAAGCAGGATCCTACAACGCGGCATATTCCCGTGCAGATGTTGACGCTCGACGAAGATCGCCACCACGGACTCTCACGCGGAGCGTTTTCATTCGTAACCAAGCCGACCACGTCCGAAGAACTCGGACAAGTACTGACGCGCATCAAAGTGTATTCACTGCCGCATCGCAAGCGTTTGCTGATCGTCGAAGACAATCCCGCGGAGCAAATGAGCATCCGCGAATTGCTCGGACATGATGACATCGACGTTCACAGCGTCACCACCGGATCTGAAGCGCTTGCGAGAATCGAAAATGAATCGTTCGATTGCGTGGTGCTGGATCTGCGCTTGCCGGATATGTCCGGATTCGACGTGCTGGAAAAATTGCGCGAAATGCCCAGCCTCAGTGATTTGCCGGTGGTTGTTTTTACCGGTAAGGAGCTGACGCCCGAGGAGGATGCTCGCTTGCATGTGCTGGCGCGCAGCGTCGTGGTAAAAGGTGTGGAGTCGCCGGAGCGGTTGCTGGATGAAACGGCGCTTTTCCTGCACCGCGTGGTGGCCGACCTTCCAGTTGGAAAACAAAAAATGCTGGAGCGGTTGCACCGGTCCGACGATGCGCTGGTAGGTAAGAAAGTGCTGGTGGTCGACGACGACGTACGGAATATTTTCGCGCTGAGCAGCGTTCTGGAGCGGCGCGGAATGAGCGTGCTGTCTGCGGGAACCGGAAACGAAGCTGTTTCGATTCTGGAGTCGACGCCGGACGTCGGAATCGTGCTGATGGACATCATGATGCCTGAAATGGACGGCTACGAAACGATGCAGATCGTCCGCCAGAATCCATCGTTCCGCCGCCTTCCGATTATTGCACTGACCGCGAAAGCCATGAAGGGCGATCGCGAAAAATGTCTGGAGGCGGGCGCTTCCGAATATCTGGCCAAGCCCGTTAATACGGAGCAACTCCTTTCGGCGTTGCGGATGTGGCTGCACAGGTGAGAATTTTCGCCAGGTGGAGACAAGTTAACATCCGTGCAGCAGACCGCATGGCATGCCAATTCTGTTTGAGTGGGAGACTCGTATGACTTTTCGGGAAAAAGTTAACATCCTTATGGTGGATGATCAGCCGGCAAAGCTGCTGAGCTACGAAGTCATACTGGCAGAATTGGACGAAAATCTGATCAAAGCGAACTCCGGCAGGGAAGCTCTCGAACATTTGCTAAAGGAAGATATCGCCGTCGTCCTGATGGACGTGAGCATGCCGGAAATCGACGGGTTTGAGCTAGCGGATATGATTCGTCAGCATCCGCGCTTTCAAAAGACAGCCATTATTTTTATTTCGGGTGTGCACCTCACGGATTTGGATCGCCTGAAGGGCTACGAACGCGGCGCGGTGGATTATATTTCCGTGCCCGTGAATCCCGAGCTTTTGCGCGCGAGGGTCAGCGTGTTTGCGGATTTGCATCGCAAGACGAACCAACTGGAATTACTGAACAAGGAGCTACGCAACCTTTCAAGTAACCTGATCGCTACGCAGGATGATGAGCGACGGAGAATTGCCCGGGAACTGCATGACAGCCTCGGCCAAGAGCTGAGCGCGGCAAAAATGATGGTGGACAAAATTATTTCGTTGAATCGGTCCACGGAGTCCACCAAGGAAGCGAAAGAAATCAGCAATTTGATCGACCATGCGATTCAGCAGGTCCGCAGCATTTCTTATCTTCTGCATCCTCCACTGCTCGATGAAATCGGTTTGCAGTCTGCGCTGCAATTCTATCTCGAGGGATTTACCAAACGCAGCGGCATTGCAGTCTTTCTTGAGGTAAAGCCGACCAGCTTTCCTCGCCTGGCGTTGGAAATGGAAACCGCGATTTTCCGGATTATCCAGGAAGCCGTGACCAATGTGTTCCGGCATTCCGGCGCCCGCGAAGCGTGGGTGACGCTGACTCGCGAAGATGACCTGATCACTGGCACCGTTCGTGACAATGGCAAAGGTATTGCTGAAGGAATTATGGATGGAAAGCCGGACCGGGTTGGCGTGGGCATCGGCGGCATGAGGCAAAGGGTAAAGGAATTCGGCGGCGAGCTGCAAATTGCGAATGCCGGCCCGGGAACCATTGTGCAAGTCAGCGTTCCAATTGAAACGGCGACGGAAAATTCCCAAAGTTCCAATCTTCGAATGGAAAAAGCGGTACGCAGGCAAGTGGCCTATTAAGGCCTGTGTCTACTAGGGCCTGTTTATTGATGCGACGCACGCTGCAGAGCTTTCCGCTGTCATGGCAATTGACAGCTCCCTCAGATTGTCACGGTAAGACACCTGATAACTTTTAAGCGCAAATAGTTGATATACGGTTATCAAGGTATATACAACAAAATAGGCTGGGGCTAGAGTTCATTTCAGGACAAAAGCCGCCATGAGAATATTAATTGTAGATGACAGCGAAATCGCACGAACCGGACTGAAGTTTCTTCTCAAGGGCCATGAAGGGGTTGAAGTCTGCGGGGAAGCCATGGACGGCAAGCAAGGTGTCGTCAAAGCCATTGATCTGAATCCAGACCTCGTTATTCTCGACTATTCGATGGCTGGCATGGACGGGCTGCACGCCGCACAGGAAATCGCGAAAGCGGTGCCCAAGGCTATGATCCTGATCTGCACGCTATTTCCTTCGCACGAACTCGAAGTGGAAGCCATGAAGGTGGGAGTCAAGCAGGTAATCGCGAAATCCGAAATGAGCAAAGGCTTGATTTCTATTATTGAGAATATCCGCAACGCACCGAAAAATGACTTCGTAATGTAGTTCCTGCGAGCTGAATGCCATATCGAAAATCTTCTTCACTTCAAAAAATCTTCTTCACTAAGGTCGCGATGCGGTTGCGTGTGGTGTTTGGGTAATCGCGTGACCGAGGGTAGCTTCCAATACGGTCAAACTGCAAAGGCCCGCACGGGCTATCGTGTGCAGTCACTCCCTTCGGGACACGGCCACGCGATTCGGCTCTTCTCCAATTGCCAGCTAACCGGCATCTGGAGAAATCCTCGAACAGTTTATTTGCAGTCCTGAAACTTCGGGACCTCCCCCAGAAGTGCGGCGGCTCCTGGAAATTCTGCGGGCGGATGCGGCTTTAGCGGAAACCGAGGTATCGTTTGGAGTGTAGCGCCTTCGGGAAGCTTGGAGTTGAGTGATCATCCGCACGGCAGGGGGCTTGGGTTGCCGCTTGTGCCGATGCCGCTCCATAGTCGATGCGCAGGCCGCGTTCCTGAGTTTTCGGCCGAGCAACCGGCTGATAAATCTCGTCGCCCTCGTCGGGACCCACACGGTTTCTTCAGCTTCCAATTGCGCCAACTCAAAAACGGTCAATGTACTCATGTAGTTGATTTCCCCCGATTGCCGCTTCGCTGAATTTACAATCAAAAAAAACTGCACCGCAACACTCTTATAGAGGCAGGGTCTCGAACGGACCATCAGTTCAACTCTGTATCTTTGCGTCGGGAATAAGTTATGCGGCGAATAAATCACGAGGAAAGGTAACGGAAGTCCAGCAATCTTAAAAGAATACAGGTTTTAGCGGATTGGAATTAAATCCAAAGTGGGCGATTCTCTGAGGATGAAATGCATTGCAAGCATGCGAACTGAGAGAGCGACGAGCCGAAGACGCATGCGAAGTGAAACTCACTTTAACGATGCTGGAGCTCTAAAATGAAAGTGAAATCTGAATCCGCATGCCCTGTGTGCCGAAGTAGCAAAGTTGCTCCTTCGCGCTTTCAAGGAATTCTGGAGAGCACGATCTGGAGGTTTTTAAACATCCATCCATTTTGGTGCGACACTTGCGATTCGCGCTTTTATTTGTTCAGCACAGGGAATTTCAGCCGTCAACATTCCGAGTCGAATTGAAGCTTCTTCCCGCCAATCCCGTGGCACTCCGCCGCTTCTGAAAAATCATACGCGGTCGCAAGTAGACATGTCTCGCGGCGCGGAAATTTAGCCGCGCGGACGTGCTTCAAACCCTGTTGAGGCTGAGCGGCTCATTCTAATCAGTCCCAAATCTTCCACCGGCTCAGGCTCCGGCTGTTGATTATGTAGATTCTTCCTCGATCCCGCTCTCCGGATCACCGCGTGAAAGCGGTACGGGTAGAGTTCGGAGGGAACGAATTTCGCATTCAGCCCGTATTTGCTGATCAATGCCGATACCTCCTCGGGCTCGTACCAAAAGCCCATTGCGTCCTTTCCAAGCAGACGTTCAATCCAAGACTTCACCAAGCGTACGGCCTTCGTTCTGCCTGCTCCCGACCACTTGCCCGCATCGTAAGCAAGGCGATGACGTCGCTGCGGGATCGATCCCCAAATCAACATGCCGTCTTCGCCCAGCATCGCGTTGGCGTTTTTCAAATGCAGTTCCAGCATCGCCAAGTCGAAATGCTGCACGATTCCATTCAGGAGGATCAGGTCGTACGTTGCGCCGCTCTCCAGGTAGGAAGCTCCTTCTGCGCACTCGAGCGTCACAGCTGGCACGCGTGACTTGAACCGTTCGATAAATTGTGGGGTGAAATCGACTCCCTTGTAATTCGCCGGGGGTATATCAAAATACGGAAACAGGTTTCCATCCCCGCATCCGATTTCCAGTACGCGTCCGGTGGAGTTCGACGCATACAGTTCCTTTAACTCTCCAGCTTGCCTCCGCCAGAAATCCTCGCCTTCTCTTCCATTTAAAGTAGTTTGCTTATCAGACCAGAATTGCTGGAATCTCTGCAACGGAGAACGGAAAGCGCGTCCGGTAGAGACGTAGTGAATAAAACCAAATGCGGACAGTGCGACGGCGACCGCGGCAGAAAGGAAGAAAGCCAGCCAACTCCGTGCCATTGCATGGATCGCGGCCATGACGCTGGTCGCAAGTGTGATGGATATAACTGCGTCTCGAAGCAGCATTGCGAGTCCCCTGAGATGAAAGTTAGCGACATGGTACGCAAAGATCAGCCAAACCGAGCTGTAAACCACCTGCACACCCGCATACACCATCACAGCTATCACCGTGTGTTCCGGCCTCGCCCACAAGACCAGCGTAAGTCCGCCCAGAGACAGAACATTTCCAGTCATTTCCAGGAATAGGGATAACTTCTGGTGCCCGCAAATATCGAACAGCCGATCGAGCCAGGAAGTCAGGAAATACAGAAATCCAACGGAAGCGAGCACGGCCGCATAGTCTGCTGCGGGAACCCATTTGCCTCCGAGCACGAGACCGAACACAAGTTTGGAATCAAAAGCGGCCAGCACAAGCCAGGGCGCGGCAAGCACCACCTGGATGCGCAACAGGCGCGTGACGAAGGCTTCCAGCCTGCCCGTCTTTAACTCCGTCGAGGCCTTCTCATAAAACACGTCGTTCATTGAGGACGTGATGAGCGTTACAGGCAGGTAGATCGCGCGCGCTGCCATCGAATAGTAGCCAACGACGTCCAGTGTCGAAAAAACTCGCAGAATAACAAAAACCAATTGCGAGGTTCCATTCGCGATAAAACTGTAAGGAGCCTTGTAGAGCGGGAAATTTTTGTATTTGACGGCGCTTTCCCGCACGAGTGCCCAGTTTCGCACCCTCGAAATATATTTCCAGTCATAGTAAAAAAGTTGGGAAACCAGGAGCACGGTGCCAATCGTTTGCCCCATGACCCAACCGCCCACCAACGCAAACGCTCCCGGACGATATACGAGCAGGAGAAGCTGCATAAGAATGATAGCGATGGACTGTAGCACGCGCGTGGCGGCCAGCTTTTGAAAGCGCTTCATGCGGCCGAACCATACGCCTAGGACGGAATAAAGCGCGTTGACGAACAGGGCAATCGGAGCGGTCCAAAGCCACACTCCCATGCGCGGGTCGCCCAGCAACCTACCCACTATAGTATGCAGCGCTGCAACCACGACGAGCGAGGCAACCGTGATACCGCCGAGCGTCACCACAGCCAGCAAAAGCACATTGGCCGCTTCCGAATCGCTTTCAGGAAGCATGATGGCGAGCTCATAGCGTGCTCCGCCGAGGACTGCCAGGAAGGACACGACGGTCAAAAATAGCGCGAAGGAACCGAAGGCATCCGGAGCGAACAAGTGAGCAAGCAACAGCGTTCCCACAACGTTAACCACCTGCGCTAAACCATTGCCGGTAATCAGCGTAAGGACATGGGAGATGAATTTCCCGGAGGCGCGAGGCAAGTGGGAATTTGGATCTGCGCTCCCAGAAAAATTCGTAGTTTCAGTTGCCGAAGTCGACACCCCTAGAAAACCTCCAAAAGTCTCATATTTTACGGACCTTAAATCTTCACTTTGCTAACCTACTCATATAGCGTGGCTTACAGAAGTTTGGTATCGGGGAAACCCTTTAGGACCGCAGGGCAGGTACAGTACAGGCCCGCACCTGTACAGGGTTTCCCGTACCTTTTCTCAGTAGATTCCTGTACCCCCAAATACGCATAATCCCCTAGACGTTTTGCAGATTATTCCAACGCCCTGGGTACTTCTCACGTTCGAATCTGCACTCCTCGCGAAATGCCGACTTTTGATTTGGGGGAACTGCTGAATGAAAGCTTTTACGAATGTGAGTTTGATCGCCGCTTTTGTAGCGATCCTTTTTCAGTATGGCTGCACCGGGGCCGTCGCGGGGCACGATTCACGCACAGGGTTTAGCCAGGTGCGGATATCGAGCATTTCGCCGAACGCGATTCCGGTTGGAAAGGGCAGCTTTGTGCTTGTGGTGTCCGGCGCGAACCTGACCCAAGAGTCCGAGGTGACCTGGAACGGCGCGGCGCAGCCCACGACTTTCGTAAATTCGACCGAGCTCACCGCGCAGATTTCTTCCCAACTGGCAAGCAAGGACGCACTGGTCTCGGTAGCCGCGATGAACAAACTCTCGGGCGCGACGTCGAATGCGCTGGAGATGACAATAGGAAACCCGCCGCAGATTGCGACCACGGCTCTCCCCACGGGAAAGGTCGGCGCTGCGTATGTCGCTCCGATTGCCGTGAAGGGTGGACTGGCGCCTTACAGATGGTCGACGACGTCGGGAAATATGCCCGCAGGCTTGACGCTGAGCTCGTCCACGGGAACTATCTCGGGGGTACCTGATGCTTCCGTCACTTCAACCGTCGGCGTCGAAGTCAGTGACTCTCTCAATTCGTCAGCGAAAGCGAATCTGCTTATCAAGATCGCCTCGGCCTCCTCGGGCGGCACATCCACTTCTACCCCAGCGAGCTTCTACGGACCGGGTGTTGGTACCGACGGCCTCGCTAATACTACGGTCGGGCCTTCCGGGAACACTGTCAGCTACCGCTTTATGGCAAAGAATTCTGGAACCGTGCAGCAGGCACTTGTTTATCTGATTCCGGACCACGCGGGCTATGCGGGAGGCAACGCGGGAACCACTCAGGTGACGTTTAACACGGATGACGGAACCGCATCGCACAACCCGAGTTCCACGGTGCTGGCCACCTACGTGATGTCCAATGTTTTGTCCCTGGCCTCACCGGCCCGCTATTTCTATGCGATCAATTTTGCTACTCCGCCCTCGGTTACCGCCGGTCACATTTATCACCTGGTTTTCCAGAGTATCGATGCAAGCCCATCGGTGAATTTTCTCTCGGTTGACGCACTGTACGAAGTGAATACGTCTGGATTGCAGGGCCCACTTAACGCAAACACGGCTGACTATGCCGTACTGCTCGGCGCAAACGGAAGCAACTGGTCGCCACGTGTGGGTTTCATTCCGGTTTACCAGCTACAATTTCAGAACGGCGTCACGGAAGGAATGGGATACATGGAAGGGTGGTCCGGAGCGCCCGAGCCGATCTCCGGTACAAATGCCGTCCGCGAAACGTTCACCGTCTCCGGGTCGGGTTTCAACATTTCGTCCGTGGGAGTCCGCGCCGCACGCTTGAACGGTTCTGACCCGTTGGTGGTCCGCCTCGAAAACGCTGACGGATCCCTGATCGAAGAGGGGAGCATTCCGGCGAACAGCATCGCGCTAAGTAGCTCCAGCTCGCCATCCTACGCATGGCTGAAGTTCGACTTCTCCGCGACGTACACACTCATACCCGGAAACACATATCATCTGGAGTTTGATGCTTCCGCAACGTCGACCTACCAGACGTTTCCCGTCCGCAAAGGGTCCAGCTACGGATTTCAGCCCACCACGTTCTTCCCGGATGGTAACGCAGAAGTTGGACAAAACGGTGCGTGGACAG
Source organism: Candidatus Acidiferrales bacterium (assembly GCA_035696345.1). Taxonomy (GTDB): domain Bacteria; phylum Acidobacteriota; class Terriglobia; order Acidiferrales; family UBA7541; genus Palsa-360. The sequence goes on along the minus strand of DASRQU010000124.1, from coordinate 78 downwards.
GCTGGACGCAATGGGGAGTTGCAAATCGCACGGACGGCGACCTGCAATTTTATTTCTCTGTAGCTCCGTAGCGATTGC
>DASRQU010000123.1:0-20613 GCA_035696345.1 Candidatus Acidiferrales bacterium | reverse complement strand
CCCCAGCTGAACGCCCAGCCGCCGCCACCGATGGCCCATGCGCCAAAACCTACGGCGCTGATTTGCAAGCCGCTGGAACCAAGTGGACGCTTCGGCAAATTCATCTCTGCCTCCGGAGAAGTTTCGTGACGCGAATTGTTGGAAACCTGTAGCCGGTTTCTCCATTCCAGTGTAAACGCGAATCGACCGATGTTCCAGCGAAGCGGCGTATGTTCGATTGTTCCGGGCAATTTTGCCATTACGCAAAGTGCCCATCCAAAATTCGGCCGGCCTCTATGAAAGCGGTTGGTAGCGGCCGCTCTGTCCCGCGCTTCCCGGACAGAACGGGCGCTGCTCGCGCAAGCCTGCAACGATTCCAAAATTTAGCGCGCTCTCATTTTGCTATCGACATGCAGCGCCGCTGCCGATAGACTTCCGGTCATAATCGCTCCATGAAAAGTTAACTTTGTTTTTCTCTCGATTTCTCTGTGCGTGCTAACGCTTTCCAAAAACTCAACACAGAGCGCACAGAGAAATGACCAGAGAAGCAGAGAGCTCATAGCCAAGGCCGCGAGCCGGTGGCCTAAAGGGAGTCACGATGCGAAATCGCAGGGATTTCATTAAGAGCGTGGTGGGTGCCTCCGCCGGAGTTGTGTTTACGGGCTGTTCGATCTGCGATGCGATGGCCGGTGCGCGTCCTCCGCAGGTTGGCAGCGGTAAAAAGCACAAGCCGGTAATAGTGGGCAACCGCCGCGTAAAAACAGTGGATATTCATTGCCACGTGAGCGTCCCCGAAGCGACTGATCTCCTTAAGGGCACGAAAATTGAGCGCCGACTTGGAGCCGGTCTCGCCATAGGCGGATACGACGACGCGGGACTGACTCCCGCGCGAATCCAGACGATGGACGAAATGGGCATCGACATTCAAGCCGTCAGCATCAATTCTTTTTGGTATTCAGCGGAGAGAGAACTTGTCACCAAATTGATCGATTTACAGAATCAAAAATTAGCCGAATTGTGTGCCACGCATCCAGACCGTTTTGTCGCGTTTGCCTCGGTCGCGTTGCAGTTTCCGGAACTGGCCGCAGAGCAGCTTGAAGTGGCCATGAAAAAATACGGATTGAGGGGCGTGGGAATCGGTGGCAGCTGCGACGGCAAGGAATTGTCTTCGCCGGAATTCGATCCCTTCTGGGCGAAAGCGGAAGAGTTGCAGGCGCTCGTCTTCATTCATCCTCAGGACAGCGCCAACGCGACAGGTATTCGCAACCGCGTGCAGGGAAATGGCGTGCTGAGTAATGTGATCGGCAACCCTTTGGAAACGACCATGTGCCTTTCCCATTTAATTCTGGAAGGGACGCTCGATAAATTTCCAAATCTCAAAATTTGCGCGGCGCACGGCGGCGGTTTCCTGCCTAGCTATGCCGGGCGCATCGATCAAGGCTGCCGCGTGTTCCCCAAAGAATGCGATAAAACGACCAAAATGAAGCCTTCGGAATATCTGAAAAAGATTTACGTGGATACGATTGTTTTCAATCAGGAAGCGTTGCGGCACTTGATTGCCGTGGTCGGTGCGGGCCAGATCGGTCTGGGCACGGACTACCCGTTTCCGTGGGATTTCGCGCCCGTCGACTACGTGATGAATCAGCCCGGCCTGAGCGACGCGGACCGCATCGCTATCCTCGGCGGCACGATGAGCAAGCTCCTGAAAATATCGTAGCTTTCAGTAGGATAGGCTTCAGCCTGTCTGCTTTTGATTTTTTTAGTTGCAACAAAGCCCAAAAGAAGACAGGCTGAGGCCTGTCCTACTTGAGCCCATCCCAATACGCTTCCAGATTTTTGACGACCGATTTATCCAGCATGGGCCCATCTCCCGCGCGACAATTTTCCGCCATGTGCGCCGGATTACCGGTACCTGGAATCGCGCAAGTCACCGCTTTTTGGCTCAGCGTAAATTTCAATAAAAGTTCAGACCACGAGTCGCATCCAGCTTCGCGAGCCCATGCCGGCAGCGCTTTTCCGCGTAGCCCGCGATGCAGACTGCCCTGTCCGAATGGCCGATTTGCGAGGATAGCAATGCCGCGATCGAGTGCGAGGGGCAACAGGCGCTGCTCCGCGTCCCGCTCATCCAAAGAATAATTGAGCTGCACGAAATCGAGCGTTTCCTCGCGCATAATTTTTTCGAGATCCGCAAACGCGCTGGCGTTGTAATGTGTGATGCCGAGATACCGGATCTGGCCCTCCTGTTTCCACGCCCGCAACGTTGCCAGATGCGTGCGCCAATCGAGCAGATTGTGAATCTGCATCAGGTCGACCTGCGTACATCGCAACAATTTCATCGACTTCTTCATCTGCTCAATTCCCGCGCTGCGTCCTTCGATCCATACCTTGGTGGCTACGAACGTTTTTCCCCGCACACCTTGTTCGGCAATCAGATCTCCGGCAACTTCTTCCGCGCGGCCATACATAGGAGAGCTGTCGACCACGCTGCCGCCCGCCGAATAAAGTGTCCGCAGGACTTCGCCGACTTCGGCACGTGCATCGCCCCCGGAGCCGACGTCGAAACCTTTGTATGTGCCGATTCCTATAATTGGGAGTTGCTCGCCAGTGGAAGGAATGGTTCGCTTAAGCATACCAACCAATATAGACACGCCATTTATTTTTTACAAATGGACTGAAAACGCCGACCACGGGCATTCCCGCGGCGCATATGGAGGTTCGTGTTGTGGCCAAGACCCGCCCACTCCGTCCTGAAGGGCGCGGGACGGAATGGCCTCTACGAAACAAGCGCGCATCCTACGGTTTTCGTAGCGGCCGGCAGTTTTGGAGGGCGGGGTTTAATGTGCATGCACCGCAAATGCGCCCACCACCACCCGCGAACCTTCCTTGACACTTCTTCGCATAGGACAGTAAACTTCTTCTCCGAATTCTTCAGAGGACCTTAACGATGCTGCTGTCGCGCGATTACGTCGGATACATGGCCGGAGAAGTGGTAAAGCGCCTGCTTGCCGCCAAGGTGATTGAGACGCCGGACGCGGCCTCCGTTACCGGGCGCGTGCGCGCGGCCATGCAAGACGAAATCAGCATTGAAGACCGCCTGAATGAAGAAGTGCGCGAAATTCTGACCAAGCACGCCGATGAAATGCGCCGCACAGGCGTGCAATACCAGGAAATGTATAAAAAAGTGAAGGGCGAACTCGCCCGGCAAAGAAAGCTGATCCTGCGTTGATCCAGGCTGAGCCAGCAAGAGGAAAGGGAAGTTCAACAACTCACTGATGCGACTGACCCGCGAAAAATCCATTCGCCTTTCCCACGTGATTACCGATGTCCTGGTCGCCTGCGACAACGTGGAATTTATCGACGACCGCGACACGATCCGCCAGAAGGCATTGCAAATCCTGCAGGATTTGCTGAAGGAAGAAGAAGCGGTGGATGCGGAAGTCCGCAAAAAAATCAGTTCGCAGAAAAAAGAAATTCTAGAAGCCAGTGAAGAGTGGGACGTGCTGTATCGCAAGTATTATGCGGATGAAATGCGCCGCATGGGAATCGTTCACCTGCCGAGCACGTCGTAATTTCCCAGTTAAACTAATTTAGTAGCGTTTCAAATGGCGCGGGCTTCAGCCTGCGAGTTTTAGTCCTTGCAAGGACCAAACCCGGCAGGCTGAAGCCCGCGCACTTGTGCCGATACGACGAGCCACATGGTGCTCAATCTTAATTGGTGCCAGGTCCTGAGCCGGAACCAGTTCCGGTGCTGGAACCCGAGCCCGATCCGCCCGATCCACTTCCCGAACCCGTGCCGCTTCCATCATCCGTGCGCTTCTTCAGCACCGGACGATCCGGGTCCGAATCGTCGCCTCCCGATTGTGGAGCTTGCTGCGTTCCGCTGGTTTTGTCCTGCGGAGTTTGCTCGGTGCGCGTGCGGAGCGTCGGTTTGTCGCCCGCATTTTTCTTGTCATCGAGCTTGTTCTTGTTCTCAATCCTGCGCAGGCGCGCTTTCACCGTGTCAAATTCCGATGTCGTCACAATGTATTCATCCCGCGCGGGGAGAATCGTGGTGATTTCCTCTTGCGCCTTTTGCACGCGGTCCGGAGTGGGCGGATGCGTTGAGAAAACCTTGGGAATGCTGCCGGGCCTCCGCCGCTCTTCTGCTTCGATTTTTTCAAAGAAGCTCACGAAAGCATTGGGATCGTATCCCGATTTGTACATGTACTGCAGTCCAAGAAAGTCGGCTTCGCGCTCAGCGTCACGTGTAAATTTCAGATAGCTCATCGGAATGGCGAGGTTCAATCCCTCGTACAAGCCGTATCCCGCCCATCCGCCTGGGCCCAGCAGAATCAGCGGAATCGTCGCCCACTGCATGATCTCGCCCTTGGTGGCAGTTTTTGTGCCGTGGCGCGCGGCAACGTGCGCAATCTCATGGCCCATCACGCCTGCAAGTTCAGCCTCTTCGTCCGCGCGCAGGATCAAGCCGCTATTTACGTAGAAAAATCCGCCGGGAAGCGCGAACGCATTAATTTCATCCGAGTCGATCACTTTGATGGTGAAAGGAACTTTTGCGTCCGAATTGCGCACCAGGTTTTGGCCCACGCGATTCACATACTCGGTGACCACGGGATCGTTAATCATGCGCGCGGTTTTTTCGACTTCCATCGCGGCCTGTTTCCCAAGGGCGATTTCGCGCTGCAGGGAATACAAATTTACGCCGTTGCCCACGCCTCGATTGCCGATTGCATTCACGTCTTTATCGGAACCTGGCTTCACGCCTTTCGCCGTGGCATCTTCATCAGAAGCGGGAGGCGTCGCCTGTTCCTGCGTAGGAGGCGTTTGAGGAGGATCCGTCGTTGTGGGCGTTTGGGTTTGGGTCTGAGGTTGCGGCTGACTTTGGGGTTGCTGCGCCTGACCAGGCGCTGCGTAACCCGTCGGCGCACCAACCACCGCCGCAAAAATAATCGCGATCAGCCCGCTTGAGAGGCGTCTCATAGCTCCTCCTGAAACTCTAACTCTAGTAGTATACATTACGCGCATACGTCTCGAGAGTCCACCTGCGCGGTGAGATGTGCGCGGGCGAAAATAGGTTTTCTATGCTCCCTTTTTGTATCCGTAATTTGCGGTGGTAGGACTCCTATATGCCGTGGAATACCTGACCTTACCAACAATTGACACCCGGCGTCGCAATCACTAACCTCAGAAGATGGCTATCGCGGAACACCAAATACGCGTAGGGCAGGTCTGGAAGAAAGTCGGCACCGCCGAAACTTTCCTCGTGACTAAGCTCTACACTGAGGCGTTGACCACGATTGCGGTTTTGCGGCCCACAGGCGCGGCGACTGAGTCCTTGATTCGCGTCCGCGTCGAGCGGCGCCCGGACGGGCATGTCCTTCCGGGATTCTCCATGGCCCAGGAAAACGAGCGACCATAACAGCTTTGCGTTTGGACGCCAACCCGCTTCAGTACTTCACACGGAACGCACAGGCAGCTTTACGACGTCCTCCACCTGCATCACTTCCTTCACCAAGAACGGCTCGGCATATTCCACGCCCGCCATCTGCCCGTAATACCGCGCAATCAAATTTACTTCGTGGTGCAAACGGTCCAGAGGAATATCCACTTTCGATTTTTTATCTTTGGCTTTGGGATTAAATTGCGAGTGGTAAGCCAGAATCGCGTCGTATCGCCGGTCAAAATAGCGCGAAATATCCACCACAAACGTGGGGCGAACCTCGCGGTAATACACAGTGGAATACAGAATTTTAAACGGGCGAAACGCTTCGCCCTCGATGGGCAGCTGTTTTAATCCAGCCAAAAAGCAGCCTTCGTACGCAAGACGCGCGGCGGTGTAGTGATCCGGGTGCCGGCCCTCCCAGTAGGGCAGAATGACGGTGTGAGGTTTCAGCGCGCGAATGCGCCGCGCGACGGCCAGTTTCGTTTCCTTCGTGACTTCTAGATTCGCATCCGGCAAGCGCAAATTTTCCCGATGCGCCACGCGCAAAATTTTCGCGGCTTTCGCGGACTCTTCTAAGCGCGTTTCCGGAGTTCCACGCGTGCCCATTTCGCCCGCCGTCAAATCCAGAATACCCGTTTTGTAGCCCTGATCCGTCGCTTTCAGCAATGTGCCGCCACACGTCAGTTCCACATCGTCGGGATGCGCCGCAATTGCCAGAAGATCCAGTTTCATCGCTCCTCCAGAGACGTTCGGGAAAACACCACAGCCTAGCATATTGTGAATGATTCATTCGTGAGCGGAGCGCGCCGTTGCAGCAATCAGCACCGTAACCTTGCTTCAGTACGCGGGCGACCCTGGCCCTGCACACGCGGCAATGTCGCTAATCTCCAGAATTTTCTTCGGTGCACCGTGACGCGCGACGTTAATCATGGCACGTCCAATTTGTTCCGTGGTTAAAACCTGGCGCGGAAAAAGCCGCAGTATTATCGGAAAAAGCGGTTTAAACACAACATAAAGGATCCGGTACGCCTTTGTTTTGGAAACCTCTCCGTGCACGGGTTGAATGATTCCGGGTCGAAACATATACGCGCCTTTGAACGGCATGCGCATCAGCGCATTTTCCGTCTTGCCTTTTACGCGTGCCCACATCACCCGGCCTTTTTCCGTACTATCCGTTCCGGCCCCGGAAACGTAGATGAAAGTGATTCCCGGATTCAGCCGGGACAGCGTTTCTGCGGCGGCCATCGTGAGGTTATAAGTCAGTTTTTCGTATTGCTCTTCAGCCAACCCGGCCGAGGAAACGCCCAGACAGAAAAAGCATGCATCCAGGCCAGAGAGTTGAGGTTCGATTGATGAGTAGTGAAAAAGATCGGCCTGAACGATGTTGCGAAGCTTAGGATCCGATTCCCTAGGCGCGGTGCGACCGATGGTTATGATGGTATCTATCTGAGGATCGAGAAGGCATTCGCGCAAAACACCTTGCCCCACCATGCCTGTCGCCCCAAATAAGCCTACTTTCATTGCCGCAGCCGCCTTTCGTTCCAGTAGGACAGGCTTCAGCCTGTCAGCTTTTGAACTTTGAAAACTCCGCCACAAGCCATTGGGGCAGCGCCACAAGTCAAAAGAAGACAGGCTGAAGCCTGTCCTACTAAATCACGTCCAGCTCATTATATTTTATTAATTTCACGATTTTCCGCGCATTTCGCACGTTCGTAACCTGTCCTTTCCCTAAAATCTCCCTGTCCCTGCGTACCATTGACGCTATTCCGGCACGAAACTAGCATTATCACTCCAAGGTTTTCGTCGATATTAGTGATAGTGAATAGCTTCTTGCAGCCCACTGAGGGGGCTTGGAATGACCGATTTTCGCGCCAAGCGGGCACCCAGCATACCGGGCCGAGGCATTGAGCCTATTGCAAATGCCAGGCTGTCCCCATTCACTGGGCGCGAGAAGCGGCGTGGCGAGCGCCTTAACTCTCGTGTTCCCATCGCGTTGGAGTGGAATTGCGCCGGACAGGTTCAGCGCAAAGAGACGCAGACCCGGGTTGTGGGTCCGTATGGATGCATGGTAGTCCTTCCGTCGAATATCGAAGTCAAGCAGACGATCCGACTGACGAATATGGTGAACAAGGAATCGAATCAGGGCGTGATCGTATGGCGGGGCATGGAGCGCGCGGAAGGCTGGGAATTGGGAATTGAATTGATCAACCCACAAATGGGATTTTGGGGACTGGATCTGTGAACAATACAAAAGAGCAGTCAAGCAAAGGTGCCGCACTTCTGGCGGGAGAAGAAAAGCGCAGGAGTCAGCGCGTGATTGTGCGCGTGCCTGTAACGCTTTTGTTGTCGGAAAACGGCCAGGCGGGAAAGATCAATTGCCATACCGTGGCCGTGAATATCCATGGCGCGATGGTCGTAAGTCCCCGCGCGCTTGAAGAAAATGCGAAGCTGGATATCGTGAATGAGCGGACCTCAGAGAAAATCGGCTGCCGTGTGACACGCGCGGCTCGAGAAAGTTCGGAAGGATTTCTGATTCCGTTGGAATTCACCACGCCTGCGCCGAATTTCTGGCAAATTTCGTTTCCACCTGCAAACTGGAAAGCGCTCGACTAGTCCGGCACACTTAGATTGCACAAATGCAAATGGATGGGATTTCGTTTTGGCGACCACGCCCATCTTTGCCCTTTTGTTTCAACATTTTCGCCGTTGTTCGCTGGGAAAACCCTTCTGTGAATTCCGCATCAAACAATTTGACAAACTTTCAGGTTCGCCAGCTAATGGTTTAATGCAGCGTAGTCTTGGGGTTTGCGGGGCCTTGCTCGATTTTCATTTTGTTTTGCTTAGAGGAAAACGTGAATAACGCTTTCAGTGTGTATGTGTCTGCCGGCAAGTGCGCGCTGCGCGAAAATAATTCTTTGTGTGATGAGTCACGCCGATGTGCGCCGCGGAACTCGAGGTCGCGCCGCATAAGAACGAGCGTTCGCGCAATCGGCATGCTGGCCGCCGCGCTCGTGCTGATGTCGCCGCTTGGCGCGTCCGCGCAGACCAGCGCGGTTGCCGCGCGCGTCACCGAGCGGATCGATGCGTCTAAGCTTGTCACGCTGCGCGGAAACACGCATGCGCTTGCGCGCGCGCAAAACGATCTGGGCGCGGCCCCGCCGGAGCTTCCGATGAACCGCATCATGCTGGTGCTGAAGCGCAGCGCGGCGCAGGAAAGTGCGCTGCAGAATTTGCTCACCCAGCAGCAGGTTACCGGCTCGTCCACGTATCATCAGTGGCTCACGCCCGATCAATTCGGACTGCAGTTTGGGCCTGCGGACGCGGACATTCAGGCGGTGACGTCGTGGTTGGCCTCGTACGGATTTCAAGACATCAAGGTTTCGCATGGCCGCACGGTGATCGAGTTTTCGGGCACAGCCGCGCAGGTCGCGGCGGGTTTGCACACTTCCATCCACCAGTACCTGGTAAACGGGGAGGCGCGCTGGTCGAATGCGAGTGAGCCGCAGATTCCCGCGGCCCTCGCGCCAGTCGTGGCAGGGTTCGCTTCGCTGCACAATTTTCCGAAGCGCGCTTCGTCCAGCAGGTCAACGCAGGTGGCGAATCTGACGAAAGATTCGAACGGAACGCCCCAGATCACCTTCACGGATAATTCACATGGCCTCGGGCCCGCGGATTTCAATACGATTTACAATATCGCTCCGAGCATGACGGGAGCTGGGGTGACGATCGGCGTCATCGCGCGTACCAATATTATTCCCCAGGACGTTGCCGATTTTCGCAGCATGTTTGGACTGGCAGCCAACCCTCCCATGATTATTTTGAACGGGCCGGACCCTGGCGATTTGGGTGGCGGCGAAGAGGCGGAGGCGGTTCTGGACGCGACGTGGTCCGGCGCAGTGGCGCCCGCGGCTACGGTGAAGTTGGTTATTTCGGAAAATACGAATATTGCAGCAGGCGAAGATTTATCTGAGTTCTATATCATCGACAACAATCTGGCCGACGTTATGACCGAAAGTTTTTCGGTTTGCGAAGCTGCGTTTATACAAAATTTTGTCGATAACCTGGACGGACCAACCGGCGCGGCGGCGTTTTACTTTGGCATGGCCGAGGAAGCGGCAGCCCAGGGCATTACGTACACGGTTGCGTCGGGCGACAGCGGGCCGGACGGTTGCGCGAATCCAAGCGCGCTAGCGGCCTCCGGTTCTGGCGCATCGGTCAACCTGCTGGCGTCCACTCCGTTTACGACTGCCGTTGGTGGAACGCAGTTCAATGATGTGGCGAGCCCGAGCGCGTATTGGAATGCCACGAATACTGCCGTGACCCACGGGTCCGCCAAATCCTACATTCCAGAAAATGTATGGAATGAGAGCTGTTCCGTCGCGCAGTGCGGCGCAGATCTCGCTGGGCTCTGGTCCAGTGGAGGTGGAGCTAGCGCAGTTGTTAGTAATACAAAGCCATTTTGGCAGACGGGAGTTACGGGAATTCCGACAGCCAATGCCCGCTTCGTGCCCGACGTTTCCATGGCAGCTGCCGGCCACGACGGATACGCGTTGTGTCTAGATGGTTCCTGCCAAGCAAGTCGCCCCGGTGGTCCCGGATTCGCGATCTTGAGCGGCACCTCAGCCTCTGCGCAAGTGTTCGGCGGCGTGATGGCGCTCGTGGATCAGAAAATGGGGGGCCGTGTCGGAGTTGCAAACTACGCGCTGTACAAGCTGGCCGCGGGTCAACCGCCGACCTCCCCGGCGAATGCAACCTGCGACGCGTCAAACATAACGACGCTTCCCGCGAGCACCTGCATTTTCAATGATGTGACGACCGGCAACACAAACCTCACGTTCGTGGGCGAAGCCGGTTTTGCGGCAACAACCGGTTATGACGAAGCAACGGGCCTCGGCTCAGTCAACGTGTCGAACTTGGTGAACAGCTGGCATACGGTAATCACCAGCGGCACAAGCACCGCGCTTACACTGAATAGCGGAACCGCCGTGAGCATCGCGCATGGGTCGAGTGTCCCTGTGGCGGTGGTGGTGTCGCCGGTGGCTCCAGCAACGGGAACCCCTACGGGCGACGTCTCGCTCATCGCAAATAGTGCGACCGATCAGGGAGTGGATGCGTTTACGCTCAACGCCGGTTCTGTCAACTCGAGCACGACGTTGTTGCCAGGCGGCGGCCCGTATCAAGTCCACGCGCACTACGGCGGCGACGGCACTTTTCTGGGCAGCGATTCAACTCCAGTGAGTGTCACGGTCACGCCGGAAGCAAGCCAGATTACTTCTGGAATTGTCGTATCCAACGGAACGTCGTGCAGCACTGTGGGTTCGCTCACGTATGGCTCCCCCTACGTTTTGACTGCCACCGTTGCCGATCTACACGTGACGTCAACTCCTTGCGCGCCGAACGAGACGGGATCGAGTCCGACTGGAACCGTTACGCTCACCGACACGGTTAATTCAATCACTGCTTCACTCGATGGCGGGAATTTTAAGTTGAACAGCTTTGGCGAAGTTGAAGACCAGACGATTCAGCTGCCGGCAGGCACGCACACAATTAAGGCCAGCTATCTCGGTGATCCAAGTTTTAGCCCAAGCGGGCCAGCCTCGACTGTGGTCGTCGTTTCGAAGGCTCCGACGACTACATCGGTAACGGCCAGCCAGACAGCGGTGGCGTCGGGTGCAAACGTGACGCTGACCGCAACCGTGTCTACCACCAGCAATGCGACAGCGAATTCATCGCAAGAGCCGAGCGGAACGGTACGATTTTTCGTAAATGGCGTAGCGTTGAGCACTGGACCCGTCACGGTTTCGGGCGGAGTGAACCCTAATACTCTGTTCGCGCAGGCGGCCGCGCAGGTCTCTTTGACAACCCTGGCGACCGGGGTAGATGCCATCACTGCACAATATTCCGGTGACGGAAATTATTCGGCGAGCGCGGTTTCGCCATCCGTCACAGTCAACGTAGGAACGAGCGGCGTTAATGTTTCGACTGGCTGCGCGTCCTCGACCATTACCATTGCGATGCCTGGTCAATCCGGAACATGCCTTATCACGGTGACCGGAGCCAATAATTTCAGCGGTACCGTAGCGCTTACGTGCGGTATCAGCGGTTCTCCGGCGAGTGCCAGCGATTTGCCGGGTTGCAGCTTCGGGGCGCCAGATTCCAGCTTCACGGGTCCGGGTACCCTGACGCTTTCCTCCAGCTCGGAAACCGGAACGGCTACATTAATGGTGACGAGCACGGCAGCAAGCCACCTGCTGGCGCCGCCGACCAACCGTCAGGGACCGAATGGGCTTCTCATTTCAGAGATTGGTGCGGCTCTTGCGTGCATGTTTCTCCTCGCGGTCGTGTCGCGTGAGCGTCGCGGCACTGTAACTTTCGCAGCCGTGATTTTCCTGGCTATGGCTGCAGTTACCGGATGCAGCGGCGGAAACAACAGCGGCACGGGCGGAATAGGAAATCCCGGAACAACGCTTGGCACATATACGATTACAGTAAAAGTAACGCCGACGGGAGGGACCGCAACTTCCGTGCCGATTACTGTGAATGTGAATTAGAAACTGTAGGTCGAGGCGCAAACCCGCCGAGTGCAACGCTGCGCGATTCCCTTTGCTGACGCATGAAACTTAAATGTTTCACCTGCGTAGGCGCGTAGCCGATCCGAACATTGCGGAAAGCGGGGGGGGGAAGATTTAAGTGTTGGAAAAGGGCGTGACGGGGAACAACCACCGGCTCAAATTGAAATTTCAAATCTTCACGAAGATGTCAAGACCGAAACTTCAAACTGAACTCCAAATCTGGAGTTCTAAATAACCGATTACGAATCGCGAATCATAAATTACGGCCCACGAATCCGGGTCATTCTCGCTGGCGGCGAGTTTCGCTTTCCGTATTCGCTGGCAATGTGTCCGGGTCTAGATTTCCGCCGGAAAGAATGATTCCAATTCGCAGGTCGTCTCCTTCGATTTGATGGTGCAGCGCGGGAGATGCGGCGACGGCGCCGGAAGGCTCGACCGTGATTCGCAGGTGCTCTGTAATCAGGTGCATGGTTTTTACAATTTCCTGCTCCGTGGCGAGAAGTATCCGATCGACGCGTTCCCGCAAAATGGCGAACGTGCGAGGGGCAAGCGTGGCGCGCAGGCCGTCTGCAAGAGTGAACTGGATCGAAGCTGGCTCAATCTTCCCTGAAGCCATGGAACGCGCAGCATCATCCGCATTATTCGGTTCGCAGCCGATCACTTGAATTTCGGGACGCAGGGACTTGGCTGCAATGGCAGTGCCGGAAAGAAGGCCGCCGCCCGACACTGGCGCGCAAATGATATCGAGGTCCGGAATTTCTTCGAGCAATTCGAGCGCGGCGGTGCCTTGCCCTGCGATTACGCGGTCATCGTCGAAGGGATGAATGAGCGTGCCGCCTGTGGATTTTAGTAATTCAGCGGCGCCGGCTTCGCGCGCGTGGAGCGTCGGTTCGCAGAATGAAATGTCGGCGCCATACGCTTCCACCGCGCGCACCTTCACTTGCGGCGCGTTGCGGGGCATGACGACCCACGCGCGAATTCCGCGCATCTGCGCAGCGAGTGCCAATGCCGCGCCATGATTTCCGGACGAGTGGGTTACGACCCCGCGCGCCGCTTCTGCTTCGCTGAGCGAAAAGACGGCGTTCGCCGCTCCGCGAAGCTTGAACGATCCAGAAAGCTGCAAGTTTTCGCATTTAAAATAAAGTAGCGCGCCCGCGAGCTCATCGAGCGGATAAGAAATCATGACCTGCGTTTGCTCGATGTAGGGAGCAATGCGTCGCTGTGCGTCGCGGATGGCCTGAAGGTCAGGCCCAGAAAAATGCGGGGTGTCGGATGGGCTCATTTTAGAAACCTCGCGGACGGCGCATTATGTCACAAGTCATTCGGCCTGTCGCAAATCCATTCATAAAATAAGGCGCGGAGTCCGGTTCTCGTAGGGGCCGCCCGTGTTATCGGCCGGCAGCGACTGCGCCGCTTCGTAAGTCGCGCGGTCGTCGCTGGGTGTGTCTCCCGCGTGCGCCGTGTCTGTTCCAGGTCGAACCACCCATTCCTGTTTAAGGCGGAATGCTCTTGCTTCCGCAACACCACGCGCTAGAATTCCTACACCCTTCCAAATTAGTTTTCGCGCTATTTTCCAATTGTCCCGGAGGAAACCATGAGCTCGACTGATCGTCGGACGGATCCGCGCGTGAATGCCTGCGTTCCCATGAGGTTCCGAGTGCTGGACAAACCTGAGATGACGGAGCAACACGGGGAGTCGCAGAACATGTCTCAGCATGGAATTTATTTTTTGACGACCGCGCCGTTACAAATTGGAATGCCTATGGAGTTGACGCTGCGCATTCCGCACGACCTGGGGCAACGAATATCGAGCGAAGTGGTGTGCGTCGGCCGAGTCGTGCGCGTGCAGCCGATTGAAAGTAAAGAGGAAATGTTAGGAGTTGGCATTCATATTGAGCGGTTTGAAACTAAATTCCAGGTGCAGGAGCCGTGGGCGAGTTAGGGCCCAAGGAACGGAATTTTGTGGCATAAGCTTTAGCCTGTGGGGTTTAGTCCCTGCAAGGACGGAATTCACAGGGTGAAGCCTATGCCACTTAAAAATCAGTTTCCGTTGGAGGGGATTCGCACAGTTGTTTTTGCGCTGGTCACGTTTTCAAACTGGTCGTAAACGCGAACCGTCACTGTGTGCTCTCCGGGCAAAACTTTTTGCAGTTGGAAATCGTAATTTTCCTTGGACGCATCACTCAATCCTCCCGCCGGAAAAATCAGCGTCCAATCTCCCGCATCCAGACTGTATTGCGCGCGCGCGATAAAACTTACGGGAGCGCTGGCCTGAAATTTCACGCGAACGCCCGCGCTTGCCGAGTCTGCCGTTAGCTGCCCGATCGACGGCGGAGTGTTGGCCACTACAAAGCGATCAGATTCACGCTCCGAAGAAAGGCCTTCGCCCGTCGGATTGGACGGGGCATCGCTCGCGACGATTTTTAAATAGTACACGCCGTCCGGCATGGACGTGGTGTCCCACGAATAAAATTTAGTGTCCAGCTTGTCTTTCAACAGTTTCCAGGATGGCTCATTTTCACCGCGAAAATAGACAGAAAATTCTATCTGGTCATCATTCGCGTCTTCTGCAGTCCATAGCACCGATTCAAAACCTTTTTGCGAGGTGCCCTGCGGAATCGGATCGAAGTGCGCGGAGCCGGAGGATCCCATTGTGGAAATCGTGGTCACGGTGAAGGAAGAGTTGGATGACGAGGTGGTGGGCGGAGGTTGCGGCATGCGCAACTGCGCTGAACCCTGCGTTCCGCTGCCTACGCTCGGTAGCGACAATCCCTGCACGCGAATTCCGGGATCCTGAACGGCGATCGCTGTCACTTGGGGGGCAATATTTTTTGGAAGGTACGCAACACTGAACCAGTCAATCGCGGGCGCAGCATTTGCGCTGTTTGCGCCGCCTCCTCGCAAAACTGCCTTCCATTGCACGAAGCGAGCAGCAGGGCATTCGATCTTGTCGCCCGTTGAGTTTGTGTAGGGGCCGGTCCAATCGCTCCAGTTGGAGTCAGGGTCCGAAGTGTTTCCAGAGCGCGCATAGACGGCAACGCGCGAACCGTTCGCGCCGCCGGACGCTGCGTTTTCGTTGAGCCACATGGTGCGGCCCCAGTGCGAAAAAATATGCGCGTCAAAGGCCTGCGATTCGTACGTTCCCTCAGACTCGCTTTCCGGTCCCAACGTAAAAACTTTTCCGGGGTTGGCTGCGGCTAAAAATAATTTCCCGCCGGGGCCTGAGGCGATCGCAGTGACCTGGTGCGAAGTGGCTTTGGCCAACTTTGAAAAAATGTGATTGCCTTCGAGCTCGAGGATCGCGCCGTCGTTTCCTGTTCCTAGCAAGAGTTTTCCGCCGGGAAGCAGGCCCATCGAATACACCACATCGTCCCGCGTGCTCCACAATTCTTCCGGAGAGCCGTCGGAGGCGATGCGATACACGGAACTGGAATTTACGGTGGGCAGGGGAGTGAACGGATTCTGCTGGCCAGCCTGTGCAGCGCCGGAGGTGGTCCCCGATGGTCCGATGGAAATCACGAAATTGGTGTTCGTAGAAGTATCCGTCGTCATGGGCCGGGCCTGTCCGGGCACGGGGGGAGTTTTTTCTCCGACCGAAGCTACATATAGATCGCCGTTTGGCGCCAGGAGCAGCGAAGTGATTTCTTTCTTGGACGTTTCGTACAGCACGAAGGCGCGGCGATTGTTTGCGGCTTTGGGAATGCGCAAGACGCGCCCGTTTGGCTCAGTTCCCGCCAAAAGATTTCCATTCGCGTCCAGCGCGAGAGAGCGAACGTGAGTTTCATCGCTTGCGTAAAAAACCTGTCCCTTACCGTCCGGCGCAACAGAAAAAATCTTGCCGGTGTCGCCGGTCGCAACGTAAAGAGTTCCGTCTTTATCCACAACCAGATCCCAGATGTATTTTGTTTTCGGATCGAAGAATACAGAGGATTGGCCCGCAGGCGTTACCTTGTACACTTTGCCGTCGGGAGATGTGCCGACGTATAAATTGCCCGCAGCGTCCAGCGCGATGGCCTGCGCGGATAATTCCTGCGATTCGAAAACGCTGGTCGATTTTCCATTGGCGTCGATGCGCAGAACTTTGGCGTTCGATCCGCCTGCCGCGTATAGATTTCCCTTGGCGTCGGAGCGGACTTGCAGGAGGTAGGCGAGGCTCGCATCGGAAAATTCAGCAAATCGTGGAGCAAGAAACATTTTCCCATCACTGCGCAGCGCAACCCCTTTGGCCGTTCCTTTGTCGAATTCTTCGAACGTGGATTGCCGCCACCACCGCGTGTGTTCGGCCAGTGCGGGCGCTGCCAGGGCGAGCATGGCGGCGGCAAAAAAAAGAGACGCCCCGTACGGAGCGACATGAATTAATTTCGCGCGGCGATGTCCGCGAGCCGAGGAATATAAATTGCGCATAAGACTCCTAAAGGAACCGGCGACACTCGCCAGCCTGCTGCTTACTTGATTTGAATCGTAAGAGATGAAGATCCCTGAACGATCTGGTCGAGCGGAAGCGACCATTCTCCCGCCGCCGATTCCCGAATCACCTGAGAGCTTGCCGGGCCGCCGCGCTGGTCCAGAAGATTGATCTCAGAGGCAGGCAGGTTTGGCATCACCTTGTCCTGCACCAGAAGCGTCGGCGCAGAGCCGAGAAGCGTGACGTAGAGGCGGTTATTTCTCCGCTCTCGATTTAAAACGGTTATGAGCTGTTCCAGACTGTCCAGCCGCGATTGTGAGCCGGAGACGACGTTCATGCGATTCAGCGTTCCGGAATCACTGGCGAGAATTTGCATCGACGTGCCGCGCACTGCCTGCTGGGGAATGGCGATCTTCACGTCGCGGATCACCGGAGACCCACGGTAGGGCCGCAATTGTACGCGTACAGTAACCGTATCGCCGGGCTCTGCATCGGCCTTGTCCAGCCACGCGCCTTCAATGGTCATCAAGCGGCGCTCAGGTTTGGCTTCCATGCGCAGCGTCACGTGCTCGATATTCGCGGTTTCAAATTGGTTGGTGAAAATTCTTTGAAACAAATTTTGCACGGTGCTGGAGACGGGCAAACCATCCGGAACAAAAGAATCGATCGGCGGGAAAAGATTGTCGAGGCTCACGCTCGAATGGCCCGCGATGTCAATGGTTCCCGTGAGGTGCAAGGTTGTCCCTTCACCATAGACGCTGTTCTGCACTAAACCGTTGAGCGTGGCGATGCCCATGAGAATGGGGCTGATCTTCGCGTTGGAAATCATGCGGAAAGAAAGCTTTTTGTCGCCGTCGGGCGTCGCCACCGTCATGTCGATGGGGATTAACTTCGGCGAAGCGCCGAGGCTGCCGATGACGGCGGTTACGCGATCCTGGTTGAATGATCCGATGGTACCGCCCACGTTCACAATTTTTGTGGATTCGAGGTCCGAGCTAAGCGTTGTGAGAACACGCCCGCGAGCCATGGGCATCTGCACATTGCCAAAGCCAAATAGCGGGTGCCCGCAGACGTATACGCGGCCGTCGACAATCGTTGTGACCGTGCAGGATGCGTTCAGGGACATGTCGCCTTCGAGGAGCACGGCGCTGACCATGTCTCCGGGGCGAATCGCAGCGTCGTCGGAGCGGGCGTCAACGCTGCCTCCCTGCGTGGCCGCCATTCCGTAGGCGGCGAATTCGTGCTCAAACTGACGAATGGCCACGGCGCTGAATCCGGAAAATACCAGCGGAGAAGCGATGGGCGTCAGAAAACTTCCGCCGGAAACCCCCGCACGCGAAGCCCAATCCGCGGGAATTTCAAATTTCGCTTCCAACTTGTCGGGATCTTGGGAAGCGGGAACGGAACCGTCCGCGTGCGTAACGCCGGGCGAACCTTTTGGCAGGCTC
Source organism: Candidatus Acidiferrales bacterium (assembly GCA_035696345.1). Lineage (GTDB taxonomy): Bacteria > Acidobacteriota > Terriglobia > Acidiferrales > UBA7541 > Palsa-360. Next base: position 2,769 of record DASRQU010000123.1, on the reverse strand, counting down.
AAAATGTTTTCGATGGGCGTGATGCCGGCCAGCGGCTCTTTATTAAACTGCCCAAGCTTTAGGGACAATGCGCCTGCTAGCTTGCCCTCAAAATAAACGGGGCTGCCGCTCATGCCCGCGACCACTCCTGTGTGCTCCACTTTCGGCCCCAGCAATTGCACGAGGATGATCGATTCCTTTGGCGCCAGGAAGTTGGGCATGACGCCGATCACCACCAGGTCGAATTTTTCAATCTGATCGCCGGCAAAAATGGTATAGGCCTCTCCCTTCATTCCCGGTTGAACTTTGGAGAGCGGGAAAACATCAGGGTCGGCGGCGAACAATCCGGGCGCGAGCAGTGCCAGGCACATCATCGCGAGCAGAATTCGCAGGCCGGAAAGGTAATACAAACTGCGGTGGCTGGTTTTGGCGTGACGCATTAACCTCCTATGATACTCGCGCCCTCCGCCGGAATCAATCTTGGGACAACTCTCGAGTGGCGCAGGAATTACCAGCGGGTTTTGCGGAAATTTTCCGATCGGATGCGACTGAAAAACTCGAATCGCGCACCGCATTCAGGAAACATTCAGATGATCGGGATTAGTATTGCAGTGGTAAAGTCGCGTGTATGGATTTCGGTTCTCCCGGATCCGGCGAGTGGCTTGTGACTGAATAAATCAAAATGCATATTTCGGCCCCATTTATTCGACGGCCAGTTGCAACTTCTTTGTTGACGGTTGCCATTCTGCTCGCGGGCTGCGTTGCATTTTATTTTTTGCCCGTGTCCGCTTTGCCTCACATCGATTTCCCCACGATTACTGTACGAGGCAGCCTGCCGGGGGCGAGTCCCGAAACAATGGCGTCTGCCGTGGCAACGCCGCTCGAAAGACAATTTGGGCGGATAGCGGACGTGACGCAGATGACGTCTGACAGTGAACTGGGTAACACGCGAATCACACTGCAATTCGATCTAGATCGGAACATCAACGCGGCCGCCAGGGATGTACAGGCGGCAATTAACGCCGCCGCCGGCCAACTGCCCCCCAGTCTTCCGAATCTGCCCACGTACCGGAAAGTAAACCCCGCGGAAACTGACATTATGGACTTGACGGTTTCCTCTGACACGCTTTCACGAGGTCAGCTTTACGATTTGTGCGACTCTTTTCTGGCGCAAAAGATTTCGCAGGTTGACGGCGTGGGGCTCGTGCGTATTTCGGGCGGGTCAAAGCCGTCGGTACGCGTGGATCTGAACCCGAACGCGATGGCGCATTACGGAATTGGGCTAGAAGAAGTAAAAGCAGCACTCGCGGCGGCGAATGCAAACACTCCCAAGGGCTCGCTGGAAGATCAATCCAATCGCTGGATTTTGAGTGATACCGATCAGCTTTTGAAGCCGGACCAGTACCCGCAGCTGATCGTGGCCTACCGCAACCGCGCTCCCGTCCGAGTGCAGGACATCGCGAAAGTCAGCGAGGGGCTCGAGGACGTCCGAACTTCCGGATTTGCGAACGGAAAAATTTCCGTTTCCATGGGCGTCGGAAGGCAGCCCGACGCGAATATCATCGAAACGGTAGACAAAATAATGGCTCTGCTGCCGGAGCTGAAAGCGTCCATTCCGCCCACGGTTCAATTGGATACGAATTACAACCGCACGACGACGATTCGCGCTTCCGTGAAAGACATCGAATTTACGCTGCTGCTCACGGTGGCGCTTGTGGTGATGGTCATTTTTCTTTTCCTGCGCAACGCATGGGCCACCATCATCCCCAGCATCGCGGTGCCACTGTCGATCGCCGGGACCTTCGGCGTTATGTATCTGCTGCACTACAATGTGGACAACCTTTCCCTAATGGCTTTGGCGATTTGCACGGGCTTCGTGGTGGACGATGCCATCGTGGTGATCGAAAACATTTCGCGATATCTGGAGGCGGGGCTTTCTCCGGCAGAAGCCGCAATGAAAGGCTCGCGCGAAATCGGGTTCACCGTACTTTCCATGAGCACGTCGCTGATTGCCGTATTCATTCCGCTGCTCTTGATGGGCGGGATTATCGGCAGGCTTTTTCGCGAGTTCTCCGTCACGCTGAGCGCCGCCATCATCGTTTCACTTTGCGTGTCGCTCACGACGACGCCGATGATGTGCGCGCGATTCTTGAAATCGCAAAAAGACGTCAAACACGGAAAGATGTATCAGGTAATTGAGAGAGGGTTTCAGTGGACTGCGGAAACCTATGCGGCTGGGTTGCGATGGGTGCTACGGCATCAGTTATTCATGGTCGCCGTGACGGGTGCAACCATTTGCCTGAGCGTGTATCTCTATGTGGTGATACCCAAGGGTTTTTTCCCGCAGCAGGATACCGGACTGATGGCCGGAGGAATTGAAGGCACTCAGGATATGTCCTTCGCTTCGTTGCAGGAAAAGCTGAAACAATTTACGGATATCGTGATGGCCGATCCCGCGGTAAAAACCCTCGTAGGAGAAATGGGAGGAGGGTCGGAGAACACCGGACAGATGGAAGTTGAATTGAAGCCGCTGAGCCAGCGGGACGCTTCGGTCTACCAAGTGATTTCGAGGTTGCGTCCTAAACTTGCAAAAGTTCCCGGCGCCACATTGTTTCTTCGCGCTTACCAGGACATTACGGTGGGCGGGCGCATCAGCAGTTCGCAATACCAGTACACGCTTTCCAGCGAAAATCTTGAAGATTTGTTGCAGTGGGCTCCGCGCGTCGAAGCTGCGATGAAGCGCATTCCGGAGCTGGGCGACATCGACAGCGACCAGCAAACACGCGGCCT
>DASRQU010000122.1:0-21795 GCA_035696345.1 Candidatus Acidiferrales bacterium | reverse complement strand
CGCCAACTACATCACACAGCTCAAGCGCTCCGGATACTTTCAGCAGGTAGAAATCAAGGAATCGCATCAGGATGCCAACGCAAAGTCCATTGAAGTGTTCGCATTCACTTTGACAGCGCAATTTGGTTTGCCGCCAACATCCGGAAGTACGACTGCAGCTGCAGTTCCGGTTGCACCAGTCCCGGCCGCTGCCGGTAAACAACCGTCTCACAAGACGGGGAATATTTAGGGGGAGGGATGGCTATCTCGTTCCGCGAATATCCGTGGTACCTCCAGGCGCTGATCATGTTCGCGCTCGCGCTGATCATATTCGGTGCAGGGGAATACATTCCTCTTTCTCCGGTAGCGGCGATGCGAACGACGCTGGACGACAATAATACGAAAGATGCCAATTTAAATCGGCAGGTCGCGGAATTGCAGGTGTATGAGCGGCGCAACGCGGAATTTAAAGTGGAAATGGCGGCCCTTCAAAAGCAGTTGGACACCTTAAAAACGATCGTTCCGGAAGAAAAAGAAGTCGACGAGTTCATGCGCTTGCTGCAGGAATCGGCAGCTGCGTCGGGCGTGCAGGTGCGGAGCATCACTTCGCAGGCAGTTGTACCGCGGGATTATCACTATGAACTGCCGTTCACGATCAGCGTGGATGGGCCGTACTTCAGCATTGAGGATTTCTTTACCCGGCTCAGCCGGCTTTCCCGGATCATTAACGTGGGCGACATGTCTTTCTCAAGCCTGGCGGACGCGTCAAAATCGAGATACCCCATTCGTCCGGGCACCACGGTTTCTGGAACTTGCACCGTAACCACTTTTTTCAGCAAAGCACCCGATACCACAACTCCGGCGGGCAAGAATCAGCCTGCCCATAAATAGGCGGAATCGAGCCGACCGACTATGCGACTCGCAAAAAAATCGCGAACACTTTTGCCGCTGGCACTCTCGGCGGTTCTTGCGACCTGTGCCATGGCGCAAGACCACCCGAACGTTCAGCCCAACGCTGTGCGCGACACGTTAAAGCAAGTTTCTGTTGGATCCACCCCGCAGGCAGGTACGCAGGTGCCTCCCGCGTCTCCGTCTAAAACGCCAGGGCCGGCCGGGGCTGGGGCGAAACCGTCAGCCAAAGTGCCCGCGCCATCGCCAAAGCCTGCGCCGGGAAAAGATCCGGCAAAGGGTGCGGTCGACGCTTCCGCGAAAAATGCTGCGGACGGCAAAGGCGGCATGAAGCCTCCGGAAGAAAAAGCGGTATCGCGTCGCGATCCCTTTGACACGCTGCTCAGCAAGGCGCGTCCGGGAAATGAACCTCCGGAAAACCTTCCGCCGGGAAAAGCGGGTTTGATTGTGGAAACGCTTCGAATCAACGGAATTGTCAACAGTCCTACGGGAATGATTGCCGTGGTTTCGAATTCGCAACAGCGAGTTTATTTCTTGAGAGACGGCGACAAGCTATACGACGGCGCCGTGCAGAAAATTTCGCTGGACGGCATTACCTTTACAGAGACCGGCAAAGACGCGTTTGGTAAGCCGCTGGAACGTACGGTAACCAAGAACCTTTACCAAATCTCAGGAGAAAAGCAATGAAGACCAAATGGCCGGCTTTCGGGTTCAGCTGCCTGTTGCTGGCAGGCGTCGCGGCGGCAATTCCATCCGCGAACGCGCAAGTCGCTCACCAACTACCCGCAAGCACGGGCGCAGCCGCGGCATCCATTTCCTCAGTGGAAGTGGCGCAGCCGGGCAACGAAACCACTGTGCGCATCAGCGGAACCGGCGAGTTGCATTACCAGGCTTCGCGTCTTGATTCTCCGCCGCGTCTGGTTCTTGATTTTACATCGACCGCGTTGAAGGTCGAAAAGAACAAGGTGCAGAGCGAATTTGCGCCCGTTCTTGGCGTTCGCCTCGGACAGCCTGCTCCAGGTGAATCGCGAGTGGTGATCGACCTGGCGAAGCAGTCGCTCTTCACCGCCGCGGTAGACGGCTCCAGCGTAACGATTTCTTTTGCGGCTTCCGAAGCTACGGCGGCTCCCGCTGCATTCCATCCCGCGAAGAAGCCCGCCGCCAAGCTCTCTCCCGTCAAAGTTCCCAGCATGCCGCTGCCAACATGGCTGACGGGCAAAGACGCAGGTTTCGCTGCACCAGCAAGCGAGCCTGTTCCACCGCAACCGCAGAATCCTCAGATGGCCCAGCCCCCGGCTGCCGCTCCTGCAGCTGCGCCCGAGAAGAAATTCACGGGCGATCCGATTTCTGTGAACCTGAAAGACGTGGACCTGAAGGACTTTTTCCGCCTGATTCATGAAATCAGCGGGCTGAACATCGTTCTGGATCCCTCAGTCCACGGAACAGTAACGCTAGTTCTCGATCAAGTACCGTGGGACCAGGCGCTGGAAATCGTCTTGCGCAACAACGGCCTGACCAAGGAAATTGATGGCAACGTGCTGCGAATTGCGACGCAGGATACACTGAAGCGCGAAGCCGACCAGCGTCGCGAACTTGCGAAAGCTGAATCCGACGCCGTCGAAATGGTGACCGTCACCCGTGTTCTGAATTACGCGCAGGCCAACACGATGGTCACCACGCTTAAGAAATTTCTGACGAGCCGCGGCGATGTCTTCGCGGATATCCGTTCGAACACACTAATCATTCGTGATATTCCTTCGTCGATCCCGAAGATTGACAACCTGCTTCGCCAGATTGACCGCAAATCGCAGCAGGTGGAAATCGATGCGCGCGTCGTGCAGACTTCCCGTAACTTTGCGCGCGAAATCGGAACTGAGTTTGGGTTCTCCGCTCCCACAGGTGTCACGGGAAACACGGCCATCGGGGGATTAACGGGTGGTCCCGCCTTCCTCAGCCCGGTGATTCATTCGATCGCTGCGCCGTTTTCAACTGGCGCGGGCGGTGGCGGCCAGATTCCCCTGAACACGAGCCTGGGTGCGACCTCGCCCACCAGTGGCTTCACGTTTGCCACGCAGGGACACAACTACGCGATCGACTTCGTGCTGAGCCTGATGGAAAGTCGTGGCGTGGGTAAAATTCTCTCGGAACCCAAGGGCATCACGCAGAACAATGAAAAGCTGACAGTGAAGCAAGGTCAGCAGATTCCGATTCAGACCAACATCAACAATACGATTTCCACCCAGTACGTGGACGCTGTGCTGAAGCTGGAAGTCACTCCGCAGATTACAGCGGAAGGCACAGTGTTCCTGGACGTGACCATTGAAAATACGCAGATCGACAAGGCCATCAGCGTACAGGGCGAACCGGGATTGGACACGCAATCGACGCAAACGAAAGTGATCGTCGCGGATGGCGGCACAGTCGTTATCGGCGGCGTCGTGATCACCAACCAGAACACCACGATCGACCAGGTACCGCTGCTCGGGAACGTGCCGCTGATCGGAAATCTCTTCAAGCACACTTCGATCAGTGTATCGACCCAGGAGTTGATGTTCTTCGTGACTCCTCGAATTTTGCCTGGCTAAGCTTCGCAAGGTACAATATCGCGTGACCTGGGAGGAGACCGACCTCGGTTTCCTCCCAATTTTTTTATGCCGACAAATATTCCCAACCGCATCAAGCGTCTTCGTCAGGTGATTGACGCACAGGGCGCGAGCGCGCTGCTCGAAACCCATCTCCCCAACATTTATTATCTGTGCGGATTTTCCGGTGACTCCGCGGCGCTCTACATCGACGGCACCTCCGCCACGCTGTTTACGGATGGCCGGTTTACCACTCAGGCGAAAGAAGAAACGCACGGCGTTCGAGTGCACATTCACAAGGGCGCCTTGCTGGACGCCGTGGGAAAGCACCTCCGGGGCAAGAAGCGCGCACGGGTGGCGGTTGCACCCTCCCGCATGACTTTGGCGGGCTGGAAAGCGCTGCGAAAGGCCGCAGGGGGCACTTTGAAGTGGTTGGCCATCGATGGCCTCGTCGAGAATCTTCGAGCCGTGAAAGATGCATCCGAAATCGAACGGATGCGCGACGCCGCGAAGCTGGGCTCTGAGGTGATGGACGAGGCCATCCTGCTGATTCGCCCCGGCGTCACGGAACTGGATATCGCTTCAGAGATCGGCTACCGCATGAGACGCAAAGGCGCTTCCGGCGAATCGTTCGAAGCAATCGTTGCCTCCGGACCCCGCTCTGCACTGCCCCATGCGCGTCCCACGGCCCGCCGAATCGGGAAAAACGAGTTGGTCGTGCTGGACCTGGGTGCTATACTCCGCCACTATTGCAGTGACCTTACGCGCACAGTACACGTAGGTAAGGCTTCTACGCGTGTGCGGCAGTGGTATCATGCCGTTCTGGAAGCGCAGACTGCGGCAAGGGATGCGCTTAAGGCGGGCGTAACTTGCGGCGCGATCGATGCCGCCGCCCGAAACGTTCTGCAGCGCAACGGTTTGGGACGATATTTCGTCCACAGCACGGGACACGGGGTGGGCCTTGAGATTCACGAGGATCCGCGAATCGCTCGTGACCAAAAGAAACGCCTGGAGACGGGTAACGTCGTGACTTTAGAGCCTGGGGTGTATGTGGAAGGCGTCGGAGGTATCCGCATCGAAGACGACGCGCTAGTGACTCCGCGCGGACCTGAGATTCTTACGACCACCTCACGGGAATTCCTCGAACTTTGAGCAAAACTTTGAGCAAAATAATGAAAGGCTCCAAAAAACAAACCTCTGATTCCGCTGTTTCCGCTCAGGGAGTTGATTTCGGCGAACTTGAACGACTTCTTTCTTTCATGTCCAATCATGGCTTGGAAGAGTTTGAGTACGCGCATGGCGATCTGAAGATCCGTCTGAAGAAGGCTGGGTCGCGAGCCGCTGCCGCACCGGTGCAAATGATTCAATCGCCGGCACCTGCCTCACCAGCGCCTGTCGACCACCTCGCCGCGACCGCAACCCCTGCAGCTGCTCCTGCGGCCATCGCGCCTGCTCCAGTTGCCACTGCGGCCGCCGCCGATGAGCACATTATTAAATCGCCCATCGTTGGAACGTTCTACGCCGGGTCGAGCCCTGAGGCCGGTCCGTTTGTTCGCGCAGGGGACAAGGTCGAGGCAGGGCAGACGGTTTGCATTATTGAAGCAATGAAGTTGATGAATGAGATTGAGGCGGACGTGAGCGGCGAGATCGCGCGGGTGCTGGTCGAGAACGGGCAGCCTGTGGAATACGGCGAACCGCTGTTTGCGATGCGGACGTCGGGAAAGAAATGAAATAGCGATCGGGCTTCAGACTGGGGGCTGATTTTCAGCAAGGACTTAATCCCACAGCCTGAAGCCTATGCCACATTTGGCCCCTAATGTTTCGAAAAATCCTCATAGCCAATCGCGGTGAAATTGCTCTGCGCGTGATCGATGCGTGCAAGGAACTGGGCATCGCCACTGTCGCCGTGTACTCGGAAGCGGACCGCAACGCGCTGCACGTGCGATTTGCGGACGAAGCTGTGTGCATTGGGCCGGCTCGTTCGGCAGACAGCTATTTAAACATTCCGCAGGTGATCAGCGCGGCGGAAATCACGAACGTGGACGCGATTCATCCCGGCTACGGCTTCCTTTCCGAGAATGCGAACTTCGCGGAGGTGTGCGAGGCCTCGCACATCACGTTTATCGGGCCGCCGCCGGATTTGCTGCGCATGATGGGCGAAAAAGATCAGGCGCGGCGCGAAATGGCGGCGGCCGGCGTACCCGTGGTGCCGGGCTCGCAGGGGATCGTAGGGGACGAAGCCGCGGCGCTCGCGGAAGCGACGCGCATCAAGTATCCGGTAATTTTAAAGGCGTCGGCAGGGGGCGGTGGCCGCGGCATGCGCGTCGTGCGCAACGAGGCCGAACTTGGCCCGGCCTTCGCCACGGCACGGAATGAAGCGCAGCAGGCGTTCGGCATTCCCGACCTGTATATCGAAAAATTTATTGAGCGGCCTCGCCACATCGAATTTCAGGTGCTGGGCGACAAGCACGGCCACGTGATGCACCTGGGCGAGCGCGAATGCAGCATTCAGCGGCGGCACCAGAAATTGATTGAAGAGTCTCCCTCGCCCGCCGTCAACGCGAAATTGCGCGCGGATTTGGGCAGGCGCGTGGTGAAGGCGCTTGAGCAAGTGGGATATACGAGCGCGGGTACCGTGGAATTTTTGATGGATGAAGACGGCTCCATCTATTTTATTGAAATGAACGCGCGCATTCAGGTCGAGCATCCGGTGACGGAGATGGTGACCGGCGTCGATCTGATTAAATCGCAGATTCGTCTGGCGACGGGCGAAAAACTGGCCGCCGTGGTTCCGAATTTTGCGCTGCGCGGACACGCCATTGAGTGCCGCATTAACGCGGAAGACCCTGAAACGTTTGTACCGTCCGCGGGACACATTACGGTATTTCGCACGCCGGGAGGTCCGGGAATCCGCGTCGATACTGCAGCGCATGCCGACGCCGTGATCCCTCCGTATTACGATTCGCTGGTGGCTAAGCTCATTGCCTTTGGCGATACGCGCGCCGAAGCCATCGTGCGCATGCGGCGCGCGCTCGAAATGTTCGTAGTGGAAGGCATCAAGACGTCCATCCCGCTGCAACGGAAAATCATGCTGGATCCGGACTTCAGCGCCGGTAAACTGGACACCCACTTTCTTGACCGATTCGCCACATCGCGCGCCGGATAATTTTTATGAACCTTGAGTTCCCCCCGCTCTATGCAATAATCGACCCCACTTTGCTGACAATTTCGGAGCTTGCCATGGCCGAAGCTTTGGCGGAATCCGGCGTCCGGCTGATTCAGTACCGTAATAAAACAGCTTCTTCTCGCCAATTTTTTGAAATATCGCGCAGACTTTCGGCCGCCCTTCATCCCCGCGACGTGAAACTCATTGTGAACGATCGTCCGGACATTGCGCTGCTTTCCGGCGCAGCGGGCGTGCATGTAGGGCAGGATGATTTGGGCGTGAAAGATGCGCGCGAGATCTTCGGGCCGAAGGGATGGGTAGGTGTGTCCACGCACAATCTGGATCAGCTGGCCGCAGCCGATTTGACTTCGGCGGATTACATTGCGGTGGGCCCGATTTTTGCGACTGTAACCAAGAAGAATCCGGACCCGGTCGTTGGTACAGAGTTTTTGCGTAGGGCACGTGGCATGACGAAAAAGCCCCTTGTAGCCATTGGCGGAATTACACTGGAACGTGCGGCGGAAGTCTATCGAGCGGGCGCGGATTCGCTAGCCGTAATCCGCGATTTAATTTGCGCCGGAGATCCCGGCGCGCGCGCGAAAAAATATCTGGACGTGGCGGCTTCCAGCGCGGGCCGAGCTCTATAGCCGGCCGTCGAACCTGCTTTTGCTTGGGACATTTTGCGGAATGCGTGCAGCCCGCAAAATGAAAGAGGGAGCGGTCCGGTGCCTGAAGCGAAATCCAACACAGTGACGGCGGTGGCCCCCGAAACGGATTCATCCGGATTCGTCCGCGGCCTTGGCCTGTTTGATTCAACCACGATTGTTGTCGGCTCGATGATCGGTTCGGGCATTTTTATTGTGTCCGCCGATATTGGGCGCAATGCCGGCTCGACCGGCGGATTGCTTTTGGCATGGATCATTGCCGGACTGATGACCGTCACTGCGGCGCTTTCGTATGGCGAACTTGCGGCGATGATGCCCAAGGCCGGCGGGCAATATATTTATCTGCGCGAAGCATATTCTCCGCTGTGGGGATTTTTGTACGGGTGGACGCTGTTTCTGGTTATCCAGACCGGCACGATTGCTGCGGTTGCCGTTGGTTTTTCGCGCTTCCTCGGTGTGATCTGGCCCACGATTTCTCCCAACACGTTTCTTGTTTCTCCGATTGCCCTCTCGGATAAATACGCGATCAGCCTTTCGGTGCAGCAACTGGTCGCGCTGCTATTAATTTTATTTTTGACGGCGCTCAACACGCGCGGATTGAAACTTGGCAAATGGATTCAGAACGTTTTTACTTCCGCAAAAACGCTTTCTCTCGCAGCGCTGATCCTCGCTGGAATTTTTCTGGGCCGCAATGCAGAGGCGATTCACGCGAATTTCAGCGGCATATGGACGCTGCACGATCCGCAAACCATTCAGCCCGGCGCGAACTGGATGAAGTCCTTTATCCCCTCCATCACTGCGGCTTCCGGAACATTCGGATTGATTATCGCGTTCGGCGTTTCGCAAGTGGGTTCGCTGTTTTCCGCGGACGCGTGGAACAACATTACATTTACCGCCGGCGAAGTAAAAAATCCGAAGCGCGATATTCCAGTTTCGCTCGCCGTGGGCACGGCAGTGGTCATCTCCCTCTATTTCCTGGCCAACATTGGATATCTGTCGACGCTTACGTTGCACCAGATTCAGACGGCTCCGGACGATCGCGTGGCGACCGCTACGCTGGCTGCGATTTTTGGTCACAGCGGCGCGACGCTCATGGCGCTGGCCATCATGATCTCCACGTTTGGCTGCGCGAACGGTCTCATACTCGCGGGAGCGCGCGTTTATTATGCGATGTCGCGCGACGGCTTATTTTTTCGCGGCATTGGGAAGCTGAATGCGCAGCACGTCCCGGCGATGGGACTTGTGCTGCAGGGAATTTGGGCTGCGATCCTTGTGCTCCTGCGAACTCGTCTGGTGAATGCAACCACGGGCGCTGTCACGTTCGGAAATTTGTACGGCGTTTTGCTGGACTACGTTATTTTTGCGGTTCTGATTTTTTACGTGCTCACGATTGGCGGAGTTTTTGTTTTGCGGAAGAAACGCCCAAATGCGGAACGTCCGTACAAAGCGTGGGGATATCCGATCGTGCCGATCCTGTACATCGTTACGGCATGCATCATCATGCTCATTTTAATTTTGTACCAGACGCAGGACACGTGGCCGGGCCTGGTGATTGTGCTGCTCGGCGTACCTGTGTATTTTGCATGGTCCCGGCGTGGCGTGGCCACTCGGTAGGACAGGCTTCAGCCTGTCTTCTTTTGATTTTAGGTTTTCGTTTCGCTGACAGAAGTCAAAAGCGGACAGGCTGAAGCCTATCCTACGAAACAAGGTGAACATGGCCAATCAACTGTTTCAAATCAAGACGCATGAGGCGCTGGTCGAGGAACTGCACAGCGAAGACCGGCTGCATCGCGTCCTCGGCCCTGTGCAGCTATCGAGCCTAGGCGTCGGAGCCATTATCGGCACCGGTATTTTCGTGCTGACTGGCGTCGCCGCGCACGATTTAACAGGACCCGCGCTGATGCTGTCCTTCGTGGTTTCCGGGCTGACGTGCTTTTTCGCGGCGCTGTGTTACGCGGAATTCGCCTCGATGGTGCCCGTCGCGGGATCGGCCTACACGTATGCGTATGCAACGCTCGGTGAACTTTTCGCGTGGATCATGGGATGGGATTTAATTCTGGAATATGCGGTGGCGTCCGCTACTGTCGCGCACGGCTGGTCGCATTATTTTCAGGATTTCATGCGCTTTTTCCACGTTGCGCTGCCGCACCAGTTTACGAACGCGCCGTTCGACTACAGCCTGAGCACGGGGCAATTTGCCCTCACCGGCACGTGGTTCGATTTACCTGCAATTGTCATTACATTGCTTGTCACTGTCATCTTGGTGAAGGGAATTAAAGAAAGCGCAAGTGTGAATACTGCCATCGTCATCTTGAAACTCGCCATCGTTTTCTTCGTCATCGGAGTGGGCGCGTTTTACGTGCATCCGGCAAACTGGCATCCCTTCGCGCCATTTGGTTTATCCGGCCTTAGTTTCTTTGGTCACACGGTAGTGGGGAAGACGGGTCCGGGCGGCCAGCCGATGGGAATGCTCGCGGGCGCGGCCATCGTATTTTTCGCGTATATCGGTTTCGATTCCATTTCCACGCACGCCGAGGAAGCGCGCGATCCTGCGCGCGACGTACCCATTGGCATCCTGACATCGCTTGTGCTGTGCACATTTCTATACATAGCCGTCGCGGGCGTGCTCACCGGAATGGTCCCTTACGGCCAGATCAATATCGACGCGCCGGTCTCAGACGCGTTCCGGCAAGTGGGCTTGCCGTGGGCGGAGCTTCTGGTTTCCGTGGGGGCGGTCGCGGGAATCACCTCAGTGCTGCTGGTGATGATGCTCAGCCAGCCGCGTATCTTTCTGGCTATGGCGCGCGATGGTTTGCTGCCCACCGGATTTTTTGGCGCGGTACACAAAAAATTTCGCACGCCGTGGAAGTCCACCATTCTCACTGGACTGTGCGTGGCGACGATGGGCGCATTCCTTCCACTGCGAATTCTTGCCGAGCTTGTGAACATCGGGACGCTGCTGGCATTCGTCATCGTTTGCGCGGCGGTGATGATCATGCGGCGCACGCATCCGGAAGTGCGGCGACCATTCCGCGTGCCGTTTGGATTTTTGTTTCCAATTCTTGGAATATTGTCCTGCCTGATGCTGATGTTCTCACTGCCGGTGGAAAATTGGGTGCGCCTGTTTGTGTGGCTGGCGATTGGCCTGGTCATTTATTTCAGTTACGGCATCCGCCACAGCCACATTACGGTGCACAACCGCGAGGCAGAAGCAAAACTCGCGGCGGAACGAAAATAGGCGCGCGTCGCGGTGGGCCGGCATGTAAACGGTTGCCGCGTCACTTTGTCTCACGGCCTGCACGAATAAATAATTTTCTCACAAATCTCCTATCTCATTTCCCGCCGTAGTATTCTTTTGAACAGCAGCGGAACTTTTTCCATACACGAATGGCCTCAGCCCTTACAACCCGAACTCGCGCGCTGTGGACTGGCCTGACGCTGGTCGATTGGGCGGCGGTTGCGATCATCGTCATCTACGGAACGCTCCTCGGGGCGCGCGAATATTATTCGGGCACGCCACAATCCGGTTTCCTGCTGCTATTAGCGATTTTTGCCGCCGCGTATTTGCTGGTGCGCGGATGGATCTGGGCGCGCGACAATCTTCTGTGGAGCCTGCGCAACAGGCTGATCGCGGCGTACCTCTTCATTGCCGTAGTTCCCGTGATGCTGCTTTTGGCGATGGCCGGGCTTGCGGCGTATCTGCTGTACTGGCAACTCGGCGCGTACGTAATTCATTCGGAGATGGACGAGCACGAAGAACGCCTCGGAGTGGTAGCGACGGCCATGGCTACTTCGTATGCCGCCGAAGCCACGTTAGGCAGCAAAGCCGCGGCTTTGGCTTTGCCGGTGGCTCCCGAGACTTATATGAAAAACGCGATGACCGAATTGCCCGGGCTGAAAATCGAAACCGGCGTCGGAGATGCGCTGCTGCATGCCAACGGGACCTCGGGGCGAAACCGTTTTCGCGGTCTTGTGTTCAGCGACGGGCAACTTGCCCTGCGTGCCGTCGTGGCGCGACCCTCCCCCTCGGGCCGCATCCTGGTTTCGGCCACTGTGCCGGTGACACCCGAATTAATTGAAACGCTGGCGCCGGAACTGGGTCCGATCAGATTCAAGGTCTTGCGGCCGGACACAGGCGACCGCACGCCGCAGCTTCCGATCGTGATCAGCACGAGGCGCTACATGCCCGAGCAGGAGATCGACACCACGAGCAGGCCCATTCCGAAATCAAAAAATCCATTCGACAAATTGATTTCTGGAATTGTGGGTTTGGAAGTGCTTGATCTGGATCAACAGCCTGGGCACAAAGATCCGGTCCGCGTCATTGTCTACTTCAGCACGCGGCCGTCACTCTTGAACCGGCGTCTCTTCAGTCCCCTTGGAGATTTAGGGAGCGCGGCGGCGACGGCGCTGATGGTGGTGGGTGCAATATTTTTAGTGATTGAAATGGGATCGCTGGTAACCGGAATTATCATGACGCGTACCATTACGACGGCCGTGAACAGCTTGTACATGGCCACGCTGCGCGTACAGGAGGGAGACCTGACATATCGCGTACGCATCCCGCATCGGGATCAACTTGCGGCTCTCGGCGATTCCTTTAACTCCATGACGCTTTCCGTTTCCGCTTTAATCGATGAGCAGGGCAAGCGGCAGAAGCTCGAAAATGAATTGTCCATCGCGCATGAAGTGCAGCAGCAGCTGTTCCCACGCTCCTTGCCCAAGCTGCCCGGCCTGGAGATAGAGGCGATCTGCCGCCCGGCGCGCGTCGTGAGCGGCGATTATTATGATTTTATTCGCATTTCGCCCACGCAACTGGCAATCGCGCTCGCGGACATCAGCGGCAAAGGAATTTCCGCGGCGCTGCTGATGGCCAACGTGCAAGCCGCCTTACGCAGCGATGTCCTGCATTACCGCGACGGCCAGCCCGGCACGAATCTCGCGCGGATTGATACCGCCGAAATTGTTTCGCACTTGAACCGCCATTTATTTCGCAACACTTCGGACGAGCGCTATGCAACCTGTTTTTTTGGCGTGTACGACGCGGAGACGCGACAGCTTCATTACACAAATGCCGGCCATCTGCCACCTGTTTATCTCCGCGGCGCGAACGTGCGGCGCTTGGAAACGGGCGGCATGGTGGTCGGATTATTCAGCGATGTGCCGTTCGAGCAAGGATCCGTGGAAATTGAGCATGGCGGAATGCTCGTGGCCTACAGCGACGGCTTGATTGAGCCGGAAAATGTGTACGGCGAAGAATTCGGCACGGATCGCCTCATTGACGTCGTCTCACGGAACAGGGAAAAATCGCCCAACGACATTGCCCGAGCCATGATGACCGCCGCCGAGGAATGGTCCGGCTCGCCCGAGCAGGCGGATGACATGACGGTAATCGTGATGTGTTTTTCCGGAAATGCGCAGGGGCCGCGCGCATGAAAGTCTTGACAGCGGCGCAGATGCGCGAGGCGGACCGCCTGACCACGGAGCGGTACGGCATTCCCGGAATTGAATTAATGGAAAATGCCGGCACTGTTATCGTCCAATTTTTGCAGGAACGATTTGCGGACCTGAAGGATCGCAAAATTCTGGTGCTGTGCGGGAAGGGAAATAACGGCGGCGACGGGCTAGTTGTCGCGCGGCTGCTGAAAAATTCGGGCTGCCCGGCGGTTGTTTTCTTGTTTGCGAATCCCGGCTCTTTGGAGGGTGACGCGGCCGCGAATCTGAAGCGTTGGCAGCAGGGGCTTGGCGAATTGTACGTGGTGACGAGTGAAGCGGAATGGGAGTCGACGCGCCCCGCACTCGTGGAAGCCGACTTGATCGTGGATGCGTTGCTCGGAACAGGATTGCGTGGCCGTGTGGAAGGTTTGCTCGGCAAAGTCATCGACGATTTGAACGCGGCGCGGACCAAGCGGCGCGGAAAAACCGTGGTAGTGGCGGTTGACATGCCTTCCGGCCTGGCTTCGGACTCGCAGGATTTTGGCGGGCCGGTGGTGCACGCGGATTTTACGGTGACTCTCACAGCTCCTAAAATCGGTCAACTCGTTTTGCCGAACTCCACATGCTGTGGCGAACTGGTGGTGAAAGATATTGGCACGCCGCCGGAATTGCTGGACTCCGATCCGCACCTGAAAATTAATTGGATTCAGCCGGCGGAATTCCGTGCGATGCCGCTGGTGCGCGAGCGGGCTTCGAATAAAGGAACGTATGGGCACGCGCTGATCGTTGCGGGATCGCTGGGAAAATCCGGTGCGGCGATCCTGGCGTCGCGCGCCGCGCTGCGATCGGGAGCTGGCCTCGTCACCGCGGCCACACCTCTCGACGTATTGCCGATCGTCGCCAGTGGCATGCCAGAAATGATGACGGCGCCGCTTCTGTGCACCGAGGCGGGGACGGCAAGCCTTCGCAACCTCGATTACGGGAAGTTTTCGGAAGTGTTGCGCGGCAAATCTGTCCTGGCGATCGGGCCCGGGCTTTCCATGCAGCAGGAGACGCAACAATTCATTCGCCAGGTGGTTGGGCAGACGGAACTGCCGATTATTTTGGATGCTGATGGATTAAATGCGTTCGCGGGAATGACGGATACGCTGACCGCCCGCAAGGCACCGGGCATCGTGATGACGCCGCATCCCGGAGAAATGGCGCGGTTGCTGGGCATCACGGTGAAGGAAGTGCAAGCGCGGCGGCTGGATGTGGCGCTCGAAGCGGCGGGGCGCTGGCGCGCCTACGTGATCCTAAAAGGTTTTCATACGATCCTCGCGACGCCGACGGGACATGCATACATCAACACGACAGGGAATCCGGGGATGGCGACGGGCGGCACGGGCGACGTGCTGACCGGGATTCTCGCGGGCTTGACGGCGCAATTCGGGATTGAGGATTGGTCTCGCGTGCTGAGCCTGGGGGTGTATTTGCATGGGCTGGCCGGCGATATGGCAGCGTCGCGGGTAGGCGAAGCGCCGCTCATCGCGTCTGATGTGATCGATTCGCTTCCGGAAGCGTACGGGCGCATGGTGGCGGTGAAGTGAGTAGGACAGGCTTCAGCCTGTCTGGTTTTGTTCGGATATCGCTACATTGCATGAGTGGAAGATTAATTATAAAAATTCAAAAGCTGACAGGCTGAAGCCTGTCCTACTAAAGGCACGCAATGGCGGTTGACGAAATCATTACAAATTCCTACGAGGAAACGATCGCCCAGGGCAGGGAAATCGCGGCTAAACTTGTGCCGCCTGTTCTGGTTTTGTTGAAAGGCGATCTGGGCGCGGGGAAAACGACGCTGACGAAGGGCATCATCAGCGGGCTGGGAGCTGCGCGGGAAGAAGAGGTGACGAGCCCCACGTTTAATCTGGTGCACGAATTCCGGATTCAAAACCCGGGAGCAGACGGAGCGAACGCGCGCGGGTGCAAGGTTTACCATGTCGATCTCTATCGCATCGACAGCTTTCATGATCTCGAATCGCTGGGCATCGAAGACGCGTTGTCCGAAAACGCGATTGTAATTATCGAGTGGCCGGAGCGATTCACGTTTCGCACGGATTGGCCGACGATCGAAATTCATCTGGAACATGCCGGCGGGGATGTGCGTAAGATCACAGTGATGGATTTAGAAGCAACGGTATAGTCTGCGTAACAACTTGGGGAAGCTTGAAATCAGCACCAGAATTCATTTGTATTTCGGCTCTCCGCGAGTATAGCCTTCTAGATAAATAAATTTATTGGCCCAGCGAAAAATTGCGGTCGGGGGCTCGTTCGTGACAAACAGGTTGGTAGTCTGCGCGGCAATGATTCTGATCGGATCTGGCGTTGCAGTCGGTTTTGGTTCCAGCGCAGGAAGCTTTCCGCAGTCTGCGCCCTCGGCTCCTTTCCCCATTAAATTTGATCACGCGCTGATTTGCGTTTCCGACCTTGCGCCGATGCAGCAAGCGCTGGCGGATGTGGGTCTGAAACCTGATTATGGCGGGCATCATGGGCACGCCACGACGCAGATGGCTCAACTTGGATTCGCGGACGGCAGTTACATTGGAGTTGAGGCGCTGGTTGATGCGTCCGTGGAAACCGGCACGCCGCAATCGGCGCTCATGAAAGCGAACGCAGGCCCGTGCGGTTGGTCGGCGACGTCAACCGATATGAAGGGCGACCTCGAGCGAATTTCCAAGTTGGGGGTAAAGGTTGGAGAGCCCGAAGTGCGCAGCAGAACGCGTCCTGATGGGGCCTTGGCGGAATGGCACAGCGCTTCGCTTGGTGCCGGCGCACCGGGATCGAACCTACCGTTTTTGATCGAAGACAAAGGGCCGCGCAGCAATCGCGCTCCGCATGCTTCGCCCAGCACAGAGGGCACTACAATATCCGGCGTCGACATAGTCGTGCTGGGAGTGAAAAATCTGGACGACAGTATTGCGCTCTTTCGGAAGGTGTACAGCCTGCCTGCGCCAGCTGTGGAAGATCATCCCGAGTTTGGCGCGAAGATCGCCTATTTTCCTGGAACACCGGTGATGCTGGCCGCGGCGTCGTCGCCGGACTCCTGGGTGGCGGAGCGGGTTGGTCGGCTCGATCAAATTCCGGTGGCCTTCTTGCTGCATGCGGATGATTTTAAAGCGGCGTCGAAACATTTTTCGCTGCCCGAAGGAAAAGCCTGGTTTCATCAGGACGTTTCTTGGTTCGATGTGCAAAAGTTGCGTGGAGTAAGATTGGGAATCATTGGCGGATAATTTTTAAAAGCATTAACGCAGGGTGCGCTAGCAGGGGGGAATCAGATGACGGATATTACTCGGCGCGGATTTGTAAAAGGGGCAGCGGTCGCTCCGCTCGCCTTTTCGCCTTTCACCATGGCGCAGACTTCTTCCGCGCCGCACTACGATATTGTGGTCGTCGGAGCAGGGCATAACAGCCTGATTACCGCATGCTATCTGGCGAAGGCCGGCTTCAAGTGCCTCGTGCTCGAAGGACGCCCAAAGATTGGCGGAGGCACAAAGACCGCACAGCTCACTCTCAGCGGTTTTGAGCACGATGTGTGCTCCTCGATTCACGCCCGCATCCAGGCCAATCCGCTGATGAAAAACAACGAACTGAATTTGGGCGAGTACGGCCTCGAATATATTTTCCCCGATCCCGTCTATCACATCGCATTTCCAGACGGCAGCTACATCACGAAGTGGAGAGATTTCGATCGCACGTGCGCGGAGATCGCTAAATATTCCAAGAAAGATGCGGAAACCTGGCGCCGCATGGCCAATGAATCCGACGAAATCAGGTCGATCGTCAATCAGGTGGAATACACACCCATCGGATTCGGAAAATCGCTGGCGGAGCGTTTGGCGGAGCATCCCAAAGGCAAAGTCTGGCAGCGGCGCATGGCAATGTCCAAGTGGGACGTGCTGCACCAGAATTTTGAGGATGAACGGACCATGGTGGCGATGATGCCGCCGTTTCCCAAAGAACTGACCGGGCCCTATTCCGGCTTCTCGGCGTACCCAAGCAAGAAAGAAGAAGTGCCCCAGCCTAAGGGCGGATCGGGAATGATCGCTACCGCGCTGCAGCGTTTCCTCGAAGCGCGCGGCGGCGAAATTCTGGTGAACAAGCCGGTCGAGCAGCTGATCGTCGAGAGCGGCAAGTGCGTGGGCGTGGAATGCGCGGACGGTAGCTCGTATCGAGCGGAAAAAGCTGTGCTCTCCACCGTGCACATCAAGCAGCTGGTGAATATGGCTCCGAAGGAGATGTGGCCGCAGGATTTCCTGGAGGGCGTTAAAACATTTAATACCGGAAATGCCTCCTTCAATTCTCATTTCGCTACCACGGAGCCTTTGAAGTTTCCGACGAAGGAAGGCACGGTCGTTCCAGTGCACATTTCCAATATACAAAGCTGTAAGCGCGCCCTGCGCTATGAGTCTGAGATTATCGCTGGCGAATTCCATGTGGAGGAGCCGGTGTTGCACATCGTGCAGACAAGCGTCGCGGACCCGACACGCGCCCCAGCCGGAATGCACACGATTCGAGTTCTTTGTGAGCAGGCAATTTATGATTTGCCCGACGGCGGTCCCGGA
Organism: Candidatus Acidiferrales bacterium; assembly: GCA_035696345.1. Classification (GTDB taxonomy): domain Bacteria; phylum Acidobacteriota; class Terriglobia; order Acidiferrales; family UBA7541; genus Palsa-360. Next base: position 4,457 of record DASRQU010000122.1, on the reverse strand, counting down.
CGCTGGGCAGAGATCAAAGCGGAAGTTCAGCTGGCCCATTTGCGCGCCATGCAAAAAATCGCACCCAGCCTGACGGATGATAAAATCCTGGCGCGCTTCTCGACGTCGCCTGTCGACATCGAGCAAATGAATGCCGCGATGTGGCACGGCTCTTGCCACAGCGGCACAGACGGCCCGGCGCAAGCCGGAGCCATGCGCCCCGTTCCCGGATGGTCGCAGCACCGCATGCCGATCCCAGGTTTGTATCAAACCGGAGGCACAACGCACCCTGGCGGCGGAGTCTCAGGCGGCCCCGGCCGCAATGCAGCGGTCGTGATGCTGAAGGATTTCGGCACGAGCATGGAAGAAGTTTTGAGCAAAAAGGGATAAGCAGGACGCGAGTCGAATCCCGGCAATCCATGCAGTTGTAACGCTCGCCGTCAGGCGAGCATGTGTATATTACGGATCATCTTACGGAGAGTGTCTTGTGAACCGAACGACCCGAATTCCTGGCTTGCCAGTTGTGTGCGCCTGGGCGCTGGCAATGCTGTTGTTCGGAGCCTCGCAATCAGCCGTCACTGCACAGTCCGCAGCCGACGTTTCAGCAGCATCGCCCGCGCCGGCGACCATCCAGGATGTGCATGACACTCCCGTGCCCCTTCCGGCGCCGCAGCAACCACTCCCGTATAGCCATAAGGCCCACTTGGCGCTCGGCCTGCAATGCACCGAGTGCCACACGAACCCAGACCGCGGAAGGCTGATGACGTTCCCCGACACGGCAACCTGCATGAAATGCCACGCGTCGTTCGGTAAGAACCGGCCCACGATTCAGAAACTGATCGAGTATGACAAAGCGAGAACTACGATTCCGTGGGTGCGAATCTATACGGTTTTACCGGGCGTGAAATGGAGCCATCGAACCCATTTGGACGCGGGCATGAAATGCGAAATGTGTCACGGAAATGTCAGCCAAATGCAGGTGATGACCAACGTGAAGAGCGTCAATACCATGGTCGGATGCCTGGATTGCCACGCGTTGCATAATGCGCCGACTACTTGCACGACGTGCCATCCAGCGTGGGAACCGGAAATGGGCGTGAATAAGAAGAAGTAAGCTATCGGCAGATAGAAATCCGCCGCTATGTTTCATTTTGAATCATTTCGTGTAGTTCCACACTCGAAAAAATCGTTTTTCCGAAAACTCCTGATGTCATGCATACCCGCTGATAACTAAAAGTGCAGAATTCCGCCGAATGTCCGATCTGCTGTTAACGGGTTGGATTCGTCACCTTGTCCACTTACTTCCCACTTGCTAACCTCAAATGGCGCATTGGGATGCCGATATGCCCGAACGAACGTTCATGCTCTCGACCGACACGCCAGCCCGAATCAACCTGAAGGTATATTCCGCGGAGCTTTCGCTGCGAACGTTGGCCGTGGGTGTCGATAATATTCACCATGACGTTTTTCTTAGCCCGGCATTTGTGGAGAGCACGGAAGCGTACCTGCTGGAGTTCATCCGTCAAACGGTAAATCTCCCGTTTCTAACGCAGAAGGACCGCTTGCCGACGGATCGACGGACAACCCCGCGCCGGGAAGGCGACAAAAAAAGCGTGCGTCCAGCGGACGCGGCTTCCTGGAAAAAGCAGCTTTCGGACCTGCTGCATGCTGGCCTTCAAAAAGCCAAGTTTGAGAAGAATATCGAAATCGATCTGATTTTGCGCGCGACTTTACTGAAATATCTGACCCAGGAAATTGGGGCGCAGTTCGCGAACATTCTGCTGGAAGCGAAGGAATGGATTCGCGGGCGCGGCGAACACTTCGATCGCAGTGAGCAGGCGCACGTGATTAAGGCGCACCTCGCGGAACTGCAGGCGGATCGCCGCAATCTGTTCCGCAAAGTGGGCCAGCATGTGTACCAGGCAATTCTGGACATTGAAGACAACAGCTTGGGCAGGTCCAGAAAAGCGCTGTTCGGCGAGGAAGCGGCCGCGTCGTACGACATTTTGAATAACCGCCTGGCCTTCGTCGAAAATGGCAAGGACGACGTGATGTTCCTTGAACAATATGTGCTGCTCGGGAATTACATACGAGACCAGGACCGATTTGAGACGTTCGATGCGGTGTTTCTGGATTTATTGCGCGAGTCGGTCGTGACCGGAGATTCGGGCAGTGATTTGAACGAAACATGGCAGTCGCATCAGAAACTGGTCGATGCGGCGGTGGCTTACCAGGCGGAGATTGCGCGGCTCAAAGAGGAACGCGAGACTCTCATGCGCAAGCTCGAACGATCCGAGAGCCTGATGGGGCGCGTCGGGTTCGGCTCGGATCCCGCTTTCATTCGCGCATCGATATCGGACGTTGAAAAACGCCAACGCCACGCCCGGCGCAAGTTGGAAGAGACGAACCCGCGCATTGAGGCTTCGCAGAGTGAAGCGGATTACCAGGCAAAAAAATATCAGGATCAGCTTGGCGATTTTCTGAACCAGCCCGAAAATGCGCAGCGTCTGTTCGATCCTGCGGCGCTTGGCACGGCGAACCGAGGCAAGGCCGGGCTGCGCGCCCAGTTGCTGGAAGAACTCGTAGTGCGTCTGGAACAGCGCGATCTGCTGGTGCACATTCTGGCGAGCTACCAGCTGCGGAATATTTGCCACGACTATTGTCCGCCCATCCACTTGCAGCAACTGAAAAAAGCACTTGTCTCACGCGAAGAACTAAAGCGCGTGGAGGAAATTCTCAAGCAGTTTCCGGCGCGGCAATATTCCGCGGCGCGCATTGAGGAACTTTCCAAAAAAATCCGCAAGACTCCGCGCGAAGAAGTGCGCGCCGTGGTGGTGCGATTTGCGGAAGATTTCATGCGGTTGCGCCGCGACACCCGGAATTACGAGCGGCTAAGCGCGGCCATGGAGCGCGTTAACCTGGTGCGCAATGAACGCAGACGCGAGCTTTCGGAAATGAACCACAGTCTCTACGAATTTCTGCTGCCTGAAGAAGCGAGGCCCGCAGAAGATCACGTGGTGACGCACACCGTAATCAAAGCGGACGTGCGCGGATCGACAAAAATTACGCAGGAACTTTTGGCGCGTGGACTTAATCCAGCTTCACTTTTCAGTTTGAACTTCTACGAGCCGGTGAAGAGAATTCTCGACCGGTACGGCGCGTCAAAAGTTTTTATCGAAGGTGACGCGCTGGTTTTGGCGATTTATGAAACGGAATCGACGCGCGCGAACCAACGAGCCGTTTCCAAGGCCTGCGCGCTTGCGCGGCAGATTCTGGCTGTTTCCACGGCTTACAACGAAAAACCGGATGCTGCGGACCTGCCGCGATTGGAGTTGGGAGTGGGAATTGCGTTCCAGGGATCCGCGCCAACCTACTGGATGGACACGGATTCGCGCATCATGATCTCCCGCGCTTTGAATCTTTCCGACCGCCTTTCCAGCTGTTCTAAGGCCGCGAAACGCATGCTGGCTGAAAATTCATCGCCGTTTCGACTCTTCCTGTTTCAAACCATGATGGAGGACGTGGCCGAGGATGAGGCTGACGAGTTCCTCGTGCGCTTTAATTTAAATGGCGTGGAACTGAATGAGGAAGGCTTTCAAAAGCTGCGTGAAGAAATTTCGCTGACCGAATTGGAAGCCGATTGCATCATGCCTTGGGGCAAGGAACGCGTCACTTTTTTCCGCGGAGAAACTCCGGTAGGTGAAGGCCTCGAGCCCGTGCTGATTCGCCGTGGATTTATTCGTGAAATGTTGCCCGGGGGGAAAATCGGACAAGCGGGCACACGTCCCTACTACGAAGTTTGTGTGAGCCCGAAAGTGCTCGAGCTTGCTAATTTGCTGGCTGAATCGGCGGAAGAACGCCGCGAGAAAATGGCTGGCTGAAGCGGATTAAAACCGTCCCAGTGTTCGTTCTCTGTGATTTATAATACATTCCGCAAGTTTCAATTTAATGAGCAGAAGCAAATCCAGATCCAAGCCCAAAAAGTTCACAGCATCCGGCGAAGCTCGAAGGCGTGCGCGTGAAAACGCCGGGACGCCGCCCGCAGCAAGAGTGATCCCCGATAAACGCCTAAAGCCAACCAAACACAAAAAGAAATTGATTGAGGAATAGTAGGACAGGCTTCAGCCTGTCTGGTTTAGAGTTTTGTTCGATCACGCCGTGGTCAGCGGGGACCATCATTAAGTAAGAGAGGCCTGTCGTTCCGAGCGAAGCTAGGAATCGGTTAGCGCAATCCACGATTTACGCTTCTAAACGATTGGTAAAGCAGACAGGCGGAAGCCCGTCCTAACTAATGAACATGCCGCGTCTTTTTCTGCATGTAATCCATAAGCAGGTATTGCCCAAGCGTGTAAGGCGTAGTGAAGTACGCCTTGCCGCGGCAGAGTTCCGTCACTTTTTGCACGAAGTGGACGAGGCTGTAATCGCTGGCCAGCATAAACGTGTTGATCAGAATTCCGGATTTCCGGCAGCGGCCCACT
>DASRQU010000121.1:0-10399 GCA_035696345.1 Candidatus Acidiferrales bacterium | reverse complement strand
TCCTACTTGTGCTCTTGCTCCCCGATGCGGCGCGCTACTGTGAAGCAGTAGTGGAAGCCGGAAAAAACTGTGAACCCAGCCACTAAATAAACAATGATTTTTGTGGCTTCCTGCAGCCACATCCAATCCTTTACCGCCAGCAGCACCACGGTAAACACCAGCAAAATTTGCAGAGCCGTGGTGGCCTTGCCATAAATGCTCGGCGGAAACGGTCTGTATCCGCCCGCTACCAGAATTACGCTCGCTGCCGTCAAAAGAATCACGTCTCGGCCGAGCACCAGCGCGGCGAGCCACCAGCCAATTCTTTGGTTCAAGGCCAACACCACAAAGGAGGACGATAGCAGAAGCTTATCCGCGATTGGATCGAGATATGCGCCTAGCGCGGTTTTCTGATTTAGCGAGCGCGCGAGAATTCCATCCAGCCCATCCGTCAGGCCAGCGAGGATCAGGACGCCCAACGCCACGTCATATCTGTGGTAGTGGATAAAAATAATAAAGAACGGCAGGAATCCAAGACGCAGGAAGGTAAGTTGGTTGGGAACAGTGAAAACGCGAGTGGCCATGGTTTGATTTCGATTCCGCTTAAACGAACAGTCCCAGGTATTCGCGCAACGAGCGCCCCACGCGCTGCTCAAAACGCTCCGAAAGCGAAGGGATCGATCCGTGCGGCTCATCGAGCGCGATGCGTTCCACGCGCTGCATCGGGAAAAATAAAGTGGGAAGTCCGATGCGCTCACCCTCCGGGTCCATCACCTGCCGGATAAAATCGTCGAATGAATTTAAATCGATGCAGCGTAGCGTTACGCCCGAAGCGTTCATGGACATCAGGCAGCCCCATTGTTTTTCCTTGGGCGTATGCAGGCTGACGATGACGATGGAGTTGGGTTCCAAGACGGCGCTCGATTGGCCCCCACAGGCGGAGCTGAGGTTTATGTCCCGCTATAGAGAAATTGTTTTCACGTTTTCGGGAACAATTAATTTAGGCTCGGTTAGTTTCTGCACATCCGAGGGCGTTACACCCGGCGCCACTTCGCGCAGCACTAGCCCCTCCGGCGTCACGGCGATTACCGCCAGTTCGGTAACGATCAGGTCGACGACTTCCGCTCCCGTTAAGGGCAGCGTGCATTGCGTCAGTATCTTGGGCTGCCCGTCTTTCGTGGCATGCTCCATGGCGATAATCACGTAAGGGGAGTTCGCGACAAGGTCCATCGCCCCGCCCATGCCCTTCAGCATTTTTCCGGGAATCGCCCAGTTGGCGAGATTGCCTTTTTCATCCACCTGAAGCGCTCCGAGCACCGTCATGTTCACGTGGCCGCCGCGAATCATTCCGAACGAATCGGAGCTTGAAAAATAACACGTGCCCGGAATCTCCGTGACCGTTTCCTTGCCAGCGTTGATCAGGTCTGCGTCTTCGTCGCCTGCGTACGGAAACGGGCCGACTCCCAGCATTCCATTTTCGGAGTGCAGCACGACTTCCATTCCCTTCGGAATGTAATTCGCCACCAAGGTGGGCGTCCCGATGCCGAGATTCACGTAAAAACCGTCGCGCAACTCCTGCGCACACCGGCGAGCAATCAGTTCGCGCTTGCTCTCGTCAGACTGAGCCATATTCTTCCCTCTCCCGTTTCGGGCGAACCGCGTCATTCTAAAATTACGCAAATGCTGTGCAATGTTATGTTATGCGCGTTTTCGCACCGTTCGCTTCTCGATTTTCTTTTCGTAATTCACGCCCTGGAAAATTGCGTTCACGAAAATTCCCGGTGTGTGTATGGACGCGGGCGCAAGCGAACCAAGCTCGACAAGTTCTTCCACTTCGGCAATCACGTAATCCGCGGCGGTGGCCATCACGGGATTAAAATTTCGCGCGGTCATGCGGTAAATCAGGTTGCCCCACCGATCGCCCTTCCATGCCTTAATGAACGCGAAATCCCCGCGCAGGCCGCGCTCCATCACGTATTTGCGCCCGTTAAATTCGCGAATTTCCTTGCCTTCCGCGATTTTCGTGCCCACTCCCGTTGGCGTATAGAATGCGGGGATCCCCGCGCCCGCCGCCCGCATGCGCTCGGCCAGTGTGCCCTGCGGATTAAGTTCCACTTCCACTTCGCCGCTCAGCACCTGCTGCTCGAATAATTTATTTTCGCCCACATAGCTGGCGATCATTTTCTTGATCTGGTGCGTTTGCAACAGCATGCCCAGGCCCGAATCCATCGTGCCTGCGTTGTTCGACGCGAACGTCAGATTCTTTGTACCCTTGCGACGCACGGCGGCGATCAAGTTTTCCGGAACGCCGCACGTTCCGAATCCACCCGCCAGGACCACAGCGCCGTCGAACAGTTTTTCGATTGCCACGTCGGCGTTGGCTACGCGTTTATCCATCGATCAAGCTCCCCACAAAATTAAAATGTATCCGGAATGGTGTGAACAGTTTACTGCATGTCCCGCAGAATCTTGTAAAGTTCTCCCGCTTCTGAAAATTCTTCTTCGAGCGCGCGCGTCCGCAAATCGCTGCGAACCTGTTCCAGAGCCTGGATCATTTGATCCAGCATCTGTTCAAGATTGTCGCTATTCGTAAGAATAATATCACGCCAAACGGAATACGGACTCCCCGCGAGCCGCAGGGCATCGCGCAGCCCACGGCCCGCCAGCGTGATGGGCAGGCCGGTTTCGTCCGTCTGCCTGCGGACGACTCCGGCGAGCGCCACCGAAAGTAGCTGCGGCAGGTGAGAAACCACGGCAGCTGCGCGGTCATGAACATCCGCCGCCAGCCACACGGGTTCCGCGCCAATTTTTTCAATCAGCGCGACAAAATTCACTGCGCGCGAATCCATCTTGGAGGAATCCATTCCTTTCGCGGCCGCAGCGATCAGCGCATATTTCGATCCGCGGAATAAATTTGCGTCGGCGGAAGCGATTCCCGAAATTTCTTTTCCGGCCATCGGGTGGCCACCCAAGAATCGCGCGTCGTCCTTAAACGATTCCGCAGCAGCCGCACATACGGAGCGCTTGGTACTGCATGCATCAGTGACCAAGGCAGTGCGCGAGGCAAGCCGCCCAATCTCCGGAAGCAGTTCGATCGTGTGCCCGACTGGCAACGCGATGTACACCAAATCCGCGCCCGCGAGCGCAACGGGAAGCTCCGTGGCTCCTTGGGAGATTGCATTTCGCTCGAGCGCCTGCTCAAGCACTTGCGGCTTGTCCCAACCCACCACCACGGTTTCGGGAAAATGTTTGCGCAGCGCGAGGGCAAAAGAACCTCCGATTAATCCTGTGCCAATGATTGCGACGCGGTGGAAGGCGGCCATGATTTACGCGAGGGTCCGGCCAACGGCGGGAGCGATGATACGCAGTTCGGCCATGAGCTTTTCAAATTGCTCAAAGTACAACGATTGAGCCCCATCCGAGTAGGCATGATCCGGATCGTTGTGCACTTCGAGCAGCAATCCATCCGCGCCCGCAGCGACCGCAGCGCGGGCCATGGGCGGCACCTGGTTGCGGATGCCGACGCCGTGCGACGGATCAGCCACAATCGGAAGATGCGAAAGTTTTTGAATGACGGGGATCGCGGAGATGTCAAAAGTATTACGTGTGGCGGTTTCAAACGTGCGAATTCCGCGCTCGCACAAAATCACGTTGTGATTGCCGCCTGCCATGATGTATTCGGCGCTCAGCAGCAGTTCTTCAATCGTCGCGGACAATCCTCGTTTCAGTAGAACCGGTTTGCTGACGGTTCCCAGCGCCCGCAGCAGAAAATAATTCTGCATGTTCCGTGCGCCCACCTGAAACACATCCACGTAGGGCAGCATCAGCGGAATTTGCGATGCATCCATCACTTCACTGCAAACCACCAGCCGGTTTTTTTCCGCCGCTTCGCGCATCATGATGAGGCCTTTTTCACCATGTCCCTGAAAACTGTAGGGAGAACTGCGCGGCTTGAACGCGCCGCCGCGCAGAATTTTCGCACCCGCCTGCGCCACGCGCTGCGCGATCAAGCCAATCTGTTCCGGAGTTTCCACCGAACATGGCCCTGCACCAATGGCAATTTCCGGTCCGCCAACCTGCACGCCGTACGGCAAAGTGATTACGCTTCCTTCGCGGCGAAAGGCACGGCTGGCCAGCTTGTAGGGATGCGTGATGCGCACCACTTCGCGCACGCCGTCCAGAACCTCCACATCGCGCGGATCGAAGTCCGGCGGAACACCCACGGCGCCCAGCACCGTTTGCGACGCGCCCGTCGAGCGATGAATATCGAATCCCATCGAGACGAGCCGGTCGATCACGTGCTGAATCTGTTCTTCCTTCGCGTCCTCTTGCATTACTACGACCATCGCAACTCCTGTTCCGGGCTAACGAATTCGCGCTTGCTCGCGGATCATTTCACAATTCTGAAACCAGAATCGTTTCTTGTGGTGCTGGCATCTCGCCGGCGGGTTTTAATCGCAACGCTGACTGTTTGCGCGAGCCAAATGCCGCCGACGCGACGCAGGCGCCGCGTAAAACTAAGTTTCCTTCTTGGCGTCCGCGCTGTGCATCACCACGCGCTCCACCGAGCGCGCTTCATCCAGAATGCGCTCAAATAAACGGCGAATCGCCGCGTCCGGCAGCGGTCCCGGATTCGCGCTCACCACGCCGTCGAGCACTTGCTTCTCCCGATCCGGCTGGTACAGCGCGTCGCCAGTCGTCTGTTTAATTTTTCCGATTTCCACGACGCAGCGCGAACGCTCGTTGAGCAGTTCCACCAGCCGCTTATCGATCTCATCAATTTTGCGTCGCCAGTCGTCTACGCTCATGCTTATGGCTCCCGTCGGCTCATTCCAGCCGCCGCTGCACCTTTCAACAATTTAACTCGTGCGCCCAGCGCTGCGGCTGCGGCGTCGATCGATTCGGCGCGCTCAATTTCTTCGACCAAAGCGGAACCGACAACGGCGGCATCCGCCAAACCGCCGAGCAAGGACACATGACCAGGCAACGAAATACCGAAGCCAATGGCGATGGGCAGTTCCGTGAAACGGCGCACGCGCCGCGCCAGCGCAGGCAATTCATCCGCGAGCTGGACTTTCGTGCCGGTGACGCCGGTTCGCGAAATTAAATAGAGAAAACCGCTCGACGATTTTGAGATCAGAGCCAGGCGTTCATCCGTGGATGTAGGCGCAGCGAGGAAAACCGTATCCAAGCCGTTTGTAGCCATTGCCGCGCGATACTCACCCGCTTCCTCCGGCGTGATGTCCGTGATCAGCGCTCCATCGGCGCCTGCAGATTTTGCGGCCTCGGCAAATTTCTCAAGGCCCATCTGCAAGACAGGATTGTAATAGCTGAACAAAACGAGCGGCACTTCAGTCTTCGCGCGCAGCGACTTTACAAGAGCGAGCACACTTGCGAGCGTCGTGCCGCTGCGCAGCGCGCGTTCACTCGCGCGCTGAATGACCGGACCATCGGCGACCGGATCGCTAAACGGAACGCCCAGTTCAATCAGATCCGCGCCCGCTTCCGCCAGTGCGAGCACGAATTTCTCAGTGGCGGCGAGAGTAGGATCGCCGGCAGTAATGTATGCAACGAGGCCCATTTGGCCAGTGCGGCGCAGTTCGGCAAATCGTTGCGCGATGCGCGTTTGGTTCGTCATGGTCGTAGCCGCGTGGGACACTGCTTTTTGTGGCATAGGCTTCTAGCCTGTGCGGGGTTCGTCCTTGCAACAACTAAAACCGCACAGGCTAAAGCCTATGCCACGAAAACCCTACAAATACCGGGCCAAAATTTCCATATCCTTATCGCCGCGCCCAGATAAATTTAAAATGACCAGTGCATCGCGTGACATTTTCGGCGCGCGCTTGATCAACTCGGCCAGCGCGTGGGACGACTCGAGCGCGGGAATTATACCCTCCATCCGCGCCAATATGCGCGCTGCAGCCACAGCCTCATCGTCGCTCACGGCTGTGTATTCGGCGCGATGCAAATCAGAGAGCATCGCGTGCTCCGGGCCGATCGCCGGATAATCTAGCCCCGCCGAAACCGAATGCGTGTTGGCAATCTGTCCGTCCGGCGTTTGCAGCACGTAAGAGAATGTTCCCTGCAAGACTCCCGGACGCGCGCCCGAATATCCCGCTGCTACGGCCATTCGTGCGGCGTGCTCGCCAAGCGTCAAGCCGCGCCCTCCGGCTTCCACGCCAAGCATTTTCACACTGTCATCATTCAGAAATGCGTGAAACAAACCTATCGCGTTAGAGCCGCCCCCCACACACGCGACGAGCAAATCGGGCAAACGCTTTTCCGCCTCTAAAATTTGTGCGCGCGCTTCCACGCCGGTGACGCGGTGGAAATCGCGCACCATCATCGGATATGGATGCGCGCCTAACACTGAGCCCAGCAGATAATGCGTGGTGCGCACGTTGGTGACCCAGTCGCGCATCGCTTCGTTGATCGCATCTTTCAGCGTACGCGTGCCGGAGTTTACGCCCACCACTTCCGCGCCCAGCAAACGCATGCGGAACACATTTAGTCGCTGGCGCTCCATATCATCGACGCCCATGTACACGACGCACTCAAGTCCAAGACGCGCCGCAACCGTCGCCGTGGCCACTCCGTGCTGCCCCGCGCCCGTTTCAGCAATGATCCGCCTCTTCCCCATGCGCACGGCGAGCAACCCCTGGCCGAGACAATTATTAATCTTGTGCGCGCCCGTGTGCAGCAAATCCTCGCGCTTGATGTAAATCCGCGGTCCACCTAAATGTTCCGTCAGCCGCGAAGCAAACTGTAGTGGCGTTGGGCGGCCCGCGAAATTTTTCAGCAGGTAGTCGAGCTCTTTTTGAAAATCGGGATCTTTCCGTGCGTCATCGTAGGCGCGCTCGAGTTCTTCAAGCGGCGCGACAAGAGTTTCGGGGACATAGCGGCCTCCGTACGGCCCGAATCGGCCCTTCGCGTCCGGCCATTTTTGCGCTGCGCTGCTCATTGTTTTTCCTTCTGCCTGTTGCCCAGTTCGATTAACGGCTGCCTACTGCTGTAGCCCGCCTCCTTAGGAGCGAAGGTTTAGATTCACAGCAGGCAAAATTTTAAATCTCGTCTCTTAGCGCGATGTCGGCTGATGCGCACAAAATCCGTGCCTCTTAAGAGGCGGGCTACAAAATGCGTCCGAACTTCAGCGCTCCGCGGATTCGATGGCATCGAACAGTGCCCGCAAAAGTGCTGGATCTTTGCGACCGGGCCGCGCCTCCACCCCGCTGGCAACATCCACCGCATAGGGCTCCGCGACACGAATCGCTTCCGCGATGTTCTCCGGCGTCAACCCACCAGCCAGCATAATTCGCCCATAGCGCCGTGCCGCGCGCGCTAATTCCCAATCCAGCGTTCGCCCGGTGCCGCCGTGTAAACCGGGGGCAAAGCCGTCTAGCAAAATTGCGTCCGCCGCCTTGTACTTAGCGAGAGAAGCTACGCGGAATCCGCGCTTCACCTGCACCGCCTTTGTAACGCGATGCTTGTGCGCCAGCGCCGCAACATCCCCCGGCGTTTCTGCCCCATGCAATTGCACTGAACCCAGCCGCACGGCTCGCGCCAATGCCGCAACGACGTGCGGCGACCAATTCACAAACACGCCCACAGCTTCCACGAATGGCGGCAGTCGCCGGATGATGCTCCACGCATCCGCAGGGCTAATCGAGCGAGAACTGGGCGGATAAAAATTGAATCCGAGCGCGACAGCGCCAAGGTCAATAGACAACCGAGCGTCTTCCCAAGTCGTGATCCCGCAAATTTTAACACGAGTCGGCATGAGATTTTTGTGGCATAGGCCTCAGGCTGCGCGGCCCTGCACGCTGTAAACTCCGCAGGCTGAAGCGCGCGCTACTTAGTACCAAGCAATCCGCGCAGGGCCATGCCCGGATCCGGCTGCGACATCAGATGCTCACCAATCAGGAATGCGTCGTAACCCGCGGCGCGAAATCGCAGCAAATCCTCATGCATGCGCAGACCCGATTCGCAGACAGCGATGCAGTCTTCGGGAATTTCTTCGATCAGTTCGATCGAAGTTTCGACGCGCACGTCGAGCGTGCGCAAATTGCGATTATTTACGCCTATAATGCGAGCGCCGGCCGCAAGCGCGCGCACCAGTTCTTCGCGCGTGTGCACTTCCACCAGCGCTTCCATTCCCAATTCGCGGCCAAGTGTCAGCAGTTCACTGAGAGTTGCGTCATCGAGCCCCGCCACGATCAGCAAAAACGAATCCGCATCTGTCGCTCGCGCTTCCCACACTTGCCAGGGATCCACGATAAAATCCTTGCGCAGTACGGGCAAACCCACCGCGGCGCGCGCATCGCGCATGTATTTTAATTCGCCCTGAAAATATTCTTCTTCCGTAAGCACGGAGAGCGCCGCCGCTCCCGCAGCCTCAAGACCCTTTGCCAGCGCTACGGGGTCGAAATCCGCGCGAATCAAGCCGCGAGAAGGCGAAGCCTTTTTTAATTCGGAGATCACGTTGAGGGAGTCGCGAGTCAGCGCGGCCGCGAAATCGCGCACCGGCTTCGAGTGCTTTACGCCAAAGCGCAAAGCCGTCTCCGGAACGGATTTTTTGCGATGAGCGATTGCCGCTCGCCGCGCCTCAATGATGCGGTCAAGCACAGTCCCGGATTTATTGTCGGCCGACATAAGGTTCGCCATGCAGAATGCCCCGCGCAAGCGAGCACACTATGCTAAGTGGCAGGTGTGTCGAAGTCAACGCTGGCGGGACTTCCTGGAGCGGGCCAATTCGGTTTTCGTACAGGCATCTCCGTTCCGTGGCGTTCGGAACGGAGATGGCAACGGTGAATTCCGGCCGGGGTCACTGCCCCATAACGATGCGCAACCTCGATATTCGGGTCACGCCCCCGGGAAACGCTGTCCGCTGAAAAACACCGGCGCTACGAAGGCGGCGTCGAAGGTCGCTTGGCCGCCGAATAATGAACGACTTCGCCGCCAGTCTTCAGCACGATCGCCTTGGCAGAGTCGGCAATCCGAATTTCGATCAGCGACTTGCTCCCATCAGAATTGTCGAGCAGCACCGCCGCGTCCTGATTGGATTTGAACCCACTCTTGACGAAGGTTCCCGCAGCGCTGGCTACGAATTTTCCGTCCTTCTCAAGCGTTATGCGCGCCTGGGCGCCATGCGCTTCCCAGATCAGCGAATACAACCCGGCAGGAATCTCTGCACCATTGAGGATGACGTTCTGCCGCAACTGGAATGGCCGTGGCGGATACTTTTTCGCCATGGCGGGAACGCCCGCCGCTAGTAAAATAATTACGCTGAGTGTTGCGACTCTTAATTTCATTTTGCGCTCCGTTCTCGTCTCGTCACAGTTTTGGTGGTGCCGGCTTCAGCCTGCGGGGCTCGGGGCCTTGCAAGCACAAAACCCGGCAGGCTGAAACCCCGTGCCACTCAAGCCGGATTCGATTTTGTCTATCGGCAGAAGCAACAACAGACTCAAATTGGTTGGCATCCAAAATGGCTGGTGAACCAAATTGGTTGGCGTCCAATTTGGCGGCAACGATGCAGATATGAAAAACTCATAATCCTGCCGCAACTGAGGCATGGGGATGAGATTCGCGAATTCCAGCTAGCCGATTCTTGCGCGCGTATTACCATTTTGTTGCGGCGCAAAGAAAGAAATAACAATATCTATGCGATTTATAATTTCGTGAGGAAAATCTAATTCGATCTATATTCAGGGTGGAGGCGGATTGTCGAATCGCGATCTATTCGTTCTGGAGCAGGAAATTGTGGGCTGCCGAAAATGTGCGCGCCTCATTCCGTATTGCGAGGACGTAGCGCGCACCAAGCGGCGCGCGTACCGCGACTGGGAATATTGGGGACGGCCCGTTCCCGCTTTTGGCGACCCCAATGCGCGTCTCGTGATTATCGGCCTCGCGCCCGCTGCGCACGGAGCCAACCGCACAGGCAGAATGTTTACCGGTGACCGCTCGGGAGATTTTCTATACGACCAATTATTTCGCGCGGGTTTTGCCAATCAACCGCATTCCAAACGCGCGGAAGACGGTCTCGTTCTTAAGGACGTATTAATTTCAGCGGCAGTCCGCTGTGCGCCGCCGGCAAATAAGCCGCTGCCGGAAGAGATTCGCAACTGTCTGCCATTCCTGGAACGTGAGATTGCACTCATTCGGCCGCGCGCGATTCTTGCGCTGGGCGGAATTGCTCTCAATACTTATCTCGATTTGTTGAAGCGACAAGGTTTGATCGCGTCGCGTGCCGCGTTTCCGTTTTCGCATGGCGCGAGTTTTACTCTACCGGCAGGACTCCCTCACTTGTTTGCCGCGTATCATCCCAGCCAGCAGAATACGCAGACCGGGAGGCTCACGCCGGAAATGTTTGCGCAGGTGCTGAAGAAGATTCGCACATTTTTAGAGAGGAAATAGATCGCGCCAT
>DASRQU010000120.1:0-19380 GCA_035696345.1 Candidatus Acidiferrales bacterium | reverse complement strand
CCCGATATCTGCAACTGTCGAGCGCTGGTAACCGCGCTGCTGGTGGCCGTCGGTGACAGAAAACTGGGTTGCGGTACAAGGCAAGGGGAAGCGCCGGTGCAGACGAGTGACGTTCCAACGGGGGTGCCGGAAGTTTGAATGGCATACGCCGAACTGTTGACGGTCGATACGATAGTGTGGTTAAACAGGTTAAACGCTTCGGCAATGACCTGCAATTTATATCGTTCCTTCCAAAGCGCAAAATCGCGTGTGATGCGGAAGTCCACATCGCGCACCTGCGTTGGTCCTCGGAAAACGTTTCGCGGAAATTGTGGCGAACGTCCGGCAGCGCTGGACGCGTTGTTGCTGGTCGCCCCTGTCGCTCCGCCGTCAATGCCTTTGACGCCGTTTATCGTGAATGGGCCAGCGCTGCTCAGAAGGGCAGTTTGCGGAAGGGCGGAAGCTACCGTGACGATTCCGCCAAATCCGAAGCCGTTGGCCGCATAACTCAGAATGGAGTTCTGAATTTTGAAAGTTGGTGAATAGGTGAAGCTGGCCACAAACCGCTGCGGCTGGTCAAAGTCAGAATTCGCCCATTCGCCCTGTTGGTTGTACGGGTCGATCGTGACGTCGTTGGTGTTCCCGCCAAACGTCCCGCCGGATGTTCCGTTCGAACTGGTCGTCTCTTCGTCGTCCAGCGACCGGCTGAGCGTGTAGTTAGCAAGGAATTCCAGACCGTGGCCGAAGCTCTTCTTTGCGGTAAAAATTCCGGCCTGGTAGCGTGTGTGGACGATGCTTTCGCAAGCGTCCACGATCCCAACTCCGCTGTTGATCCTTTGAGTGTAGAAGGGAACCGTGACAGTTCCTCCCGTCGGTACGGTTTGGCCGGTGGCGAAAGTTCCTCCGGCGATTTGATACGTTGCAGTCCTTGTCGATGGCGCCAGATTTACGTCATTGCATACGGGCAAATGCGCGCCCCTGTTGAATACGTAGCTCGCGGAAACGCTGATGTTGCCGGGAAGCTGGTACTCGACTCCTCCTTCCGCTTCGTAAACCATCGGTTGGAGGAACACCGGCGTTTGTCCGCGAAGATTGGCCGCTACTGGAGTCGCGGGCGTGGTTACGGTAGGAATAACGGCTCCCGGCACTCCAGGAGGCGCTGAGAGAGTCGGCCCGGGAGCCGCAAAGAAAATATTAGGAAAGACCGGCGCGCACGCTGCTTGGGTGGAGGTAAAGGCACCCGCGCTGGGCAGGTAAGTAACGTCGCATTCCGCCTGCTGCTGCACCTGCCCATTTTCACTGCGGGTGTTGTAGTAGGTTGAATTTGTGGTCTTTCCGAAGAACAGTCCGAATCCGCCCCGAACCACCAGGTTTTTCATCGGCTGATACGCGACGCCCAAGCGCGGCGCCACATTCGACTTATCGAGATAGATTTTCGATGTATACAGCGCGGCAAATGCATTCTTGTTCGGATCCGGCGGTTGCGGCACAACCTGCAGGTCATAGCGGATCCCCATGTTGACGGTCAGCGAAGACGTTGCTTTCCATGTGTCTTGAACAAAAAACCCATAATCCACGTCATAGAAATCGTCGCTTCCTTGCCTGGAGGTTGGATGTAGGAGATCTGTCGCTTGGAAGAATTGATTGTAGTGCTTCCCGGTCAATGCTCCGGTGAGACCGTCACTGGAGAGCGGCAAGTTATAGAGGTCGGCGATCCAGGCCTGCAGTGTTGAGGCCGCGGAAGCAGCGCTAGTATTGTCGAAATTGTAGTTATAGATTCCCGCGCCATTAAATAAATTGATCAGCACATCGTGAATGGGGCTGATGTCGAGGCCAGCTTTAATGGCGTGATTGCCGTGGACATAGGAAACCGCATCGGCGAATTCCAGGCGATGTTCATCCGGAAACGCCGGCCGAGGAAGTGAATTGGGATTTCCGTAGCCGAAAAACCCAGTGGTGGAATTTGGTCCGAGGAACACGCTCGGTCCGGAGAAGTTGGACGACGTGACCTGCAGGTCGCGTGACCACTGAAACCGGAAATCGTTCACGACGCTCGACGAAACGACGGAATCCCAGCTTCCCACGAGGTACCTGTCGTGGGTGATCAGTGTTCCATTCTGAAGAGGCGATCCCGTGATTTGCGTTGGATTTGCGTTGTTGAGATTCGGCCCATTGAAATTCATCCAATTAAACGACAGGCTCAAGTGATTGCTCGCCGTCGCCTGATAATCCAGCTTGCCCAGAGCAATATCCTGGTTGGCCTGGCGTGGCGCGGGGCCGGTATTGGCATTAATGAAGTTCACGGCTGCGGCGCAGCGCGGGTCACTCGGTACGAACCCGACGATCGTAACAACCGCAGCCTTGGCGTTTGAGGCAGCGCAATTGTTCGCAATCATCGTGTTCAAAGCCGTCGCCGCATTATTCGACGATGGGCCAGTGTAGATGATTGGGAAGGACCTCCGCTGGCCGTCATAATTCACAAAGTAAAATAGTTTGTCCTTGATGATGGCGCCGCCGACGCTCCCGCCAAACTGCTGCCGTTGATGCTCCAGTCCTTCCGGAGCGATACATTCGGCCACACCGTTCTTAATGGTAGTGTTCAAGTCGGTTCCCGCGGGGCACACGCCGAGAATCGGTGTTGCGCCATGCGTCCGGGCAAAAGGGTCAAGAGCGTTCAGGCTCGGATAACGCAAATAGTAAAAGAGATCGCCGTGTAAATCATTGGCTCCGGATTTTGTTACGGCGTTGACCTGTCCGCCCGCAGCGTGGCCAAATTCGGCGCTGTAGGCATCCGAGTTGACGTTGAATTCCTTCACCGCGTCCAGACTGTACGTGTATCCAACCACAGTTCTTCCGCGATCCTCGGAAAAGAATGCCTGCTGGTTACTGACGCCATCAACCTCGCTGTTGTTATAGAGGCTTGAAATTCCGTGGTACGTGACAAGCCCATTCGTGCCGTCCGTCGTGACTCCCGGTGTGAGGAACACAAACGATTGCCAGCGTCTTCCATTGAGTGGCAACCCTTCGGCCAGAACCTGGCTCACCGTCTGAGATACCTCCGTCCGGTCCGGCTCGATAACGGGAGCTTCTCCGGTGACCGTTATTTCCGATACCGAAGTACCCACTGTCAATGCCACATCAATCGTCTGCGTCTGCCCCACCTGCAGTACGATATCTTTGCGGACTACCGGAGAGAAGCCGTCTTTGCTGATGGTCACCTGGTAATGCCCAGGCTGCAGGAAAGCGGCGGAGTAGATTCCAGAGTCCGAAGTCACGATTGGCGGGCGCTCAATCCCGGTGTCTGTACTTTTGATCACCACGGAAGCTTGCGCCACGGTCAGCCCTCGAGGGTCCGTTACCGTTCCCGTAATGGTTCCAACCCCGCCTTGCGCAAATGCGCGTGGGGAGAAGCCGCAAATAAGAAGGAGAATTGAAAAACAGAAAACAGCACGATGCACACTTCTGCCGCAACATTCTCTTAGTGACATGCACACCCCCGATTCGTTTTTAAAGCCAAAAAATACAAGCTAGCCTGGCGTCGGCTGAGGGCCACCGGGCCCATTGATGGTGGACGTACAGTAAAACAGCGGTCGGCGTCAATCCAATTCATTGCTTCGATTGGGGGGATTTGAAAATTTGTTGTACGGTGGTTCGATGCCGGGCCGCATGTAGGCGTTTCGAGACGCTATTTTGGACGAAGCGGCCTACTAGAAGGAGATGTTACGCGTCTCGGACAACCATATTCAATCGCTTGCGCTCGAGTGATATAATCCCGTCCGCCTCCCACGCACACTAATCTTAGGCTGAAGCACGAAAAGGAGTTCGGCATGTATCGAAGCGATGTGATCGGCAGCCTGCTGCGTCCCGCGTACCTGAAAAAAGCCCGCGAAGACTTTGCGGCGCAGCGTTTGACCGATGCGGAATTCAAATGTACCGAAGACCGCGCAGTCGACGAATCGGTCGCGCTGCAATTGCGCGCCGGTCTCGACGTGCTCACCGACGGTGAAATGCGCCGGTACGCATTTTACGGGCACATGATTGACGCCTTCGAAGGTTTCGACAAATTCGGCGGCTGGTCCATTCCTTTTCGTGATGACAAGGGCGAGGTGACGAATCATCCAAGACCCGTGGTGGTTTCCAAGTTGCGCCGCAAGTGGCACATGTGCGCGGAAGAATTTACGTACTTGCGCGCGCGTACGGATCATACGGCAAAGACCACGCTACTCAGCGCTCAGCAAGCGGCGGCCTACTACGATTCAAAAAAATCCAGTGGCGCGTATCCGACTGTCGATTCCTTTCTTGCTGACCTCGTCGATCTGCTGCGGGGGGAAGTCGCCGAACTTGTTCGTCTTGGCTGCACCTACATTCAAGTGGACTCGCCTCAGTATGCCGCGCTCATCGACGCAAACATTCGCGAAGGTTATCGCCAGCGCGGAAACGACCCCGACCGTTTGCTCGATCTTTCCATCGAAATGGACAACGCGGTGATCGGCGGGCATCCCAACGTAACTTTCGGGCTGCACCTGTGCCGCGGAAACAATCAAAGCAAGTTTTATGCGTCGGGCGATTACGCACCCATCGCCAAAGTGTTCCGGAACACAAAATTCCAAAGATTTCTACTGGAGTTCGATGACGAGCGCTCCGGCGGCTTCGAGCCGCTCTCCCATGTCCCATCGGACCGCACTGTCGTCCTCGGACTGATCAGCACGAAGAAAGCGCCGCTCGAAGCGAAGGACGAAATCAAGAGCCGCATTCACGCCGCCGAAAAATTCGTGCCGCTCGAGCGGCTCGCGCTCAGCCCGCAATGCGGATTCGCTTCCACACTGGAAGGCAATCTTCTTTCCGAAGCGGATCAGGAGGCCAAGCTGCGCCGCGTGGCGGAAATCGCGAGAGAAGTTTGGGGCGACGCTAAGTCTCCGGTATCATCGAAGGTGAAAGGGAAGTCCGTCTAATTCAGTTGAAGCTGCCTCCGGGTCCAAAAGGTTTTCCAGTGCTGGGTAGCGTGTTCGAGCCGAAAGGCGATACGATCTCCTACCTGAAAAAATGCACGCGGGAATATGGTGACATCGTTTTTTTTCGTTTCATGGGCGTGCCCGCATGCTATTTGAGCCGGCCTGACTACATCGAGTCTGTCCTCGTTACGCAAAATAATAATTTCGTGAAATCGAAGGATTATCGCGCCATGCGCCGCGTGCTTGGGAATGGTCTGCTCTTGAGCGAAGGCGAATTCTGGCGCCGCCAGCGCAAGCTCATTCAACCGCCGTTTCACCAGGAAAAAATCACGGCCTACGCGCAGATCATGGTCGACTACACGCAGCGCATGCTGGAGACGTGGAGCGACGGCCAAAGCCTCGACATGCACGAAGCCATGATGCGCCTTACGCTCGGAATCGTCGCAAAAACCCTGTTTGATGCCGATGTTTCGCACGAAGCCGAAGATGTGGACGCCGCGCTCGCCGTGCTGATGGGGAAATTTCTGCGCCAGGCAGGCATGGCGTTGCTTTTGCCCACCTGGGTTCCGCTCCCCACGTCGCAGCTTTTAAGAAGAGCCGTCGGCAGGCTCGATAAAGTGATCTACAGAATCATCGAGCAGCGCCGCACAAGCGGACAAATGTCCGGAGACTTGCTCAGCGCATTTTTGCAAACGCGTGACGACGAAGGCGTCGGCATGACGGATCGCCAGCTGCACGACGAAATTATGACGTTGTTTCTGGCAGGGCATGAGACTACGGCGAACGTGCTGTCCTGGACATGGCTGCTGCTAGGCCAGAATCGGGAAACGGAAGCGAAACTTACCGAAGAACTCGAGCGTGTCCTCCACGGAAAAATTCCCACGCCCGCCGATTTGCCGCGCCTCGTCTACACGGACATGGCGCTGCGCGAATCGATGCGCTTGTATCCGCCCGTGTGGGTAATCGGACGCCGCGCGCTTACCACATTTCGTCTGGGCGAATACGAAATCCCGGCGAATACTAATATGCTGATCTCGCAATACCTGATGCACCGTGACTCGCGTTATTTTCCAGAGCCGGAAAAATTCGATCCGGAGCGCTGGAGAGCAGGCGATCCGCGTGCGACAGCGTTGCCCCGCTTCGCCTATTTTCCTTTTGGCGGGGGCCCGAGAGTCTGCATTGGAGCCGCTTTCGGCATGATGGAAGCAGTCCTGCTCCTAGCCACCATAGCCCAAAAATTTAAAATCGAAGTGTCGCCAGCGGAAAAAGTCAGTATGCAGCCTTCCGTAACCCTGCGCCCCAGAAATGGTATCCCCGTGAAACTGAAGCGGAGGGTTTGAGTAGGACAGGCTTCAGCCTGTCTTCCTTTGACTTTCGCAAAGGCTGTATAAATCTAACCCAGACAGGCTGACGCCTGTCCTACTAAGATCCAATCATCTTTCCAGGTACCAGGTAATTCACCACATAATCCCGCACAGCGTCTTCAAGTGAAGTGATACATTCATCGTAGCCTGTGGCAAGAAGCTTTCCAATGTTCGCCTGCGTAAAATACTGGTACTTGTCGCGAATCGCTTCCGGCATTTCGATGTACTCGATGTGTGGCTCGCGTCCGAGTGCGGAAAAGACCGCAAGCGCCAAATCGTTCCATGAACGCGACTGGCCCGAGCCAATATTAAAAATTCCGTTAGCAGCCGGATTTTCCGCCAGGTGCAACGTCATCGCCACTGCGTCTTTCACATACAGAAAGTCGCGTCGCTGCTCGCCATCGTGATATTCAGTCCGATAGCTTTTGAATAGACGAATGACACCCGTAGTTAGTACGTCACCATAACTTTTGCAGACAACGCTGCGCATCTCGCCTTTATGGTTTTCGTTCGGCCCAAACACATTGAAATATTTCAAGCCCACAATCCGGTCGAGCCACCCTTCCTTGAGCGCATGCAAGTCCATCCACTGCTTGGATAGTCCGTAAAGATTGAGCGGTTTCAGACGCTGCATCTGCCGCAAATCGGAATCGTCCATCCCCGCGCTGCCATCTCCGTAGGTCGCCGCCGACGATGCGTAGACGAAACGCACGCCCGCTGCGAGGGCCCACTCCGCAAGCGTGCGTGAATATTCAAAATTATTTTCGCGCAAATATTGTTCATTGGTTTCCGTCGTAGAAGAGCAGGCCCCCAAATGAAAAATGCAATCCAGCTTTCCCAGCGATCCCGAAGCGAGGCAAGCGTGCAAGTCCGAAGCGTCGATAAATTCTGTATATCGCAAGGCCGCGAGGTTGGCGCTTTTGTCGCCGCCAGCTGGAAAATCCGTAATCAGCACCTGCTTACACCCGCGCCGATTCAGTTCCCACACGAGCACGCTGCCGATAAATCCCGCAGCGCCCGTCACAAGGACGCGTTTATCTTTCCAGCTTTCATTCACCAGGTTCATAGTGGCCATCAAGGTTGCCATGGCGCGCCACGCGAATCAATCCGGTCTGACAAATTGACCTTTGCAAGCTTTCGACGTCTTGAGCTTTCCTACTCTCTGCGCTAGAGTAACCGCTCTCGAGGAGGTCTATGGCTTTGCACGGACACGGACAAGAGCACCTGAAAGTTTTGTTGCGCAGCAGCGCGATTCAAAAGCGCGTTCGCGAAATCGGGCTACAAATTTCCAAAGATTACAAAGGCCAGCGCGTGCACCTGATCGGTGTGCTGAAGGGCGCTGCCATTTTTCTATCGGATCTGGTGCGCCAGGTGAAAGTGGAAGTGTCGCTCGATTTCATGTCCGTATCCAGCTACGGTCACGGCAGTCAGACCTCCGGGCAGGTGCGCCTGAACAAAGATTTGGACACCAGCATCGAGGGGCTCAACGTGATCGTCGTGGAAGATATTCTGGACACGGGCCTGACACTCGGATACCTGCTCCGTGTCTTGCAGCAGCGCAAGCCAAATTCGCTGAAAATTGCCGCGCTCTTGGATAAGCCGGAACGCCGCATCAAGAAAGACGTGAAGGCCGATTACATTGGCTTTCAGATTCCAAATGAATTTGTCGTGGGATACGGCCTCGACTACGCGGAGCGCTATCGCAATTTGAAAGACGTCTGCGTCCTTTCGCTTCCACCATCGTAGAAGTTGTGGTGTCGGCGTCACAAAACGCATGAAACCACTCATCACAGCTGCCGACTTGGAACGAATCCCGCAAAACGGCGAACTCGCAATCACTGACGATACAATCGTCACGCCATTGGCACGCGAAGAAGCCGAGCGGCGCGGAATTACGTTGCGAATGATTTCGCGGGCTGAAACCCAAAAATCCGCCCCCGAGGATGTTTCGCCACAAAACTCTGCGCGCGCCGTCGCCATCGGAACCGATCATGGCGGCTTCGAACTCAAGGAACAACTGATCGGATATCTCCGCGATTGGGGATACCAAGTGATTGACCTCGGCACGAACAATGCGGAAGCCGTGGACTATCCGGACTTCGCCGAAGCCGTCGGAAACGCAGTAGCGAGCGGGAAGGCGTCGCTGGGAATCGTGCTCGATAGCGCAGGCATCGGCAGCGCGATTGCTGCCAACAAGGTGCCCGGAGTGCGCGCCGCGCTATGCTATGATCGCGCGACGGCGCGCAACAGTCGCGAGCACAACGACGCGAATGTGCTGACGCTCGGCGCTAAGTTGATTGCGCCGGAAGCCGCGCGGGAAATTGTGGCGCTGTGGTTAGCCACGCCCTTTGCCGGCGGACGCCACCAACGCCGCGTGGATAAAATTCGCGCCATCGAAGCACGAGCAGCGAAGCCGCAGTGCGATCGTTAGCCTGGCTGGCAGGCATCTAAATTTCCATGTCTGAAGACCAGGGCTACAGCAGAAGTATGATCGCAGAATGCTCACGTGGCGCGCGGTTTCTGTAGTCCGCGTCCTAGGAGGCGAGGGCTCGTCTGGCAGTGTTGCAACCAATCTATTTGCGTCGCAAGTTTTAAAACTTCGGAACCAAGGCAAACCGAGTGGACCAGAACGAATTCGAACAGATCGTCCGCATAGTCACCGAAGAAGTGGTGCGTTACCTCGGCGTGCCACTTCGCGCACGAACCAAACCCGCCGCGAAAAACGATAACGAAATTTGCCCCGACTGCGATCTGAACTGCGCTGAAAAATGTGTCAAAAAAACGCGCGCCGTGGTCGAAGCTGGGGCCGACCGCATTTCTTGCGGCCCCTCCGTCGTGGAGCTGGAATCGGGCTTCGCCAGCCTGATCGATCACACCCTGCTGAAGCCGGATGCGTCGCGCGACGATATTCGCAAGCTCTGCCAGGAAGCCGTGCGTTTCGGTTTCGCTTCCGTTTGCATTAACCCGTGGAATGTGCCGCTCGCCGCGGAACTCGTGCGCGGCACGAAAGTAAAAGTGTGCACCGTAATTGGATTTCCACTCGGATCGACGCTGTCGCAGGTAAAGATATACGAAGCGGAGGAAGCCATCAAGCTGGGCGCGCAGGAAGTCGACATGGTGATCAATATCGGCGCGCTGAAATCCGGGCAGGATGACGTGGTGCAAGCTGACATTCGTGGCGTGGTGGACGCAGCGCACCGCGGTGGCGCGATTTGCAAAGTCATTTTTGAAACTTCGCTGCTTACAGTGGAGGAAAAAGTCCGTGCAGCTCTGGCTAGCAAACGAGCTGGCGCGGACTTCGTGAAAACCTCGACAGGTTTCAGTACCGGCGGAGCAACGGCCGAAGACGTGGCCATCATGCGCGCGATTGTGGGTTCGGAGATCGGCGTAAAAGCTTCCGGCGGCGTGCGCACATTTGATGATTTGAAGAAAATGGTCTGCGCAGGGGCTACGCGAATTGGCGCCAGCGCCAGCGTGAAAATTATGGAGCAGGCAGGGTCGGCGCCGCCCGCCGCGTCGCAATCAAATGCGTCTCTGCCGTCCTCGTACTAAGTCTCCTCACCCATTGTTTCTTTCAGGTATCCGAGGCAAAAAATCAGTAGGCGAGTCGCAAACACCGGAAGTAACTTCGTGTCCGGCATCTAAACCCAAAGGCCTGAACCCCGGATCTATAGCCAGCGCTTCGTCCCCTGCCTCTTCAGACGCAGGGGTTTCGTAAACTATTGCAACTAAGACTGTTGTCGCGCGCATCGTCAAAAAAGACGCACAGAGTTTCGCCACAGAGTTCAGCGGTTTCTTGCGAGGTGGCAATACTCACCTGCTATACTATGTGACTCTTGTACAGTCGTGTTCGTCGGTTTTGAGCGCAAATTACAATTGTGATTATTTAATTATGGAACCCGTACA
Organism: Candidatus Acidiferrales bacterium; assembly: GCA_035696345.1. Taxonomy (GTDB): domain Bacteria; phylum Acidobacteriota; class Terriglobia; order Acidiferrales; family UBA7541; genus Palsa-360. The sequence goes on along the minus strand of DASRQU010000120.1, from coordinate 9,179 downwards.
AACTCCACCGCCGCTGAACGTCCCTGCGGAAGTTCTCGCGACACTAGTCGAAATCGGCGAGGAAATCAATTCCTCGCTGGATCTCGACGAAGTGTTGAAGAAAACCGCTGCGCTCGTAAAGCGCCTGATCGATTTTGAAGTTTTTGGCGTGCTGCTGGTTGATGAATCGATGCATCGGCTGTACCACCGGTTCACGATCGGCTACGGCGACGAAGCCGGCAAAGAATGGGTGATCCCCATCGGCCAGGGAATTACGGGAACGGCCGCGGCGACGGGCCGTGCCGTCCGCGTGCCCGATGTGCGCGAAGATCCCCGCTATATCAACATCGTCGATTCAGTGCGATCTGAAATGGTGATTCCCTTGATGGTGAAGGGGCAGGCGATTGGCGTGCTCGATATTCAAAGCACCCAGGTCGACTATTTTACGCGCGATCAACAGAGCGTTCTCACGCTGATGGCCAGCCGGCTCGCCACCGCCATCGAAAATGCGCGCTTGTTTGAACGCGTTCGCATGCAAGCGAATACGCTTCTCGTTTTGAACGAAGTGGGCCGCGAAGCGAATGCGATTCTTGCCGTCGAAGAATTGTTGCGGCGCGCCGCGGAACTCGTCAAGCGCGTGATCGACTACCAGATTCTCGGAATTTTATTGTATGACGATAAGACAAAAATGTTCCGTCACCGCCTGGATATGAAGTACGGCCAGAGCGCGCAGGGAAAATTGCGCATCAGTCCCGAGGAAGGAATTGTTGGAACCGCGATCGCCACGCAATTGCCCGTGCGCATTCCAGATGTCACTCTCGATTCGCGCTATATCATGGTGAATCCGGAGACGCGCTCGGAGATGGCGATTCCAATGATTCACAAAGGTCGCGTCGTTGGCGTTCTGGATCTGGAAAGTCCCCAGGTAAATTATTTCACGGAAGATCACCAGCAAACGCTTTCGATCCTCGCTGCGCACCTCGCCGTTTCACTGGAAAACGCGCGCCTCTACGAGCAGTTGGCCAAGGACGAAGCGCGCATGGAGCGGGAACTGACTGCCGCGCAACGCCTGCAAACCGCGTTGCTGCGCCCCGTTCCTACTACCGACTACGGTTTGGACATTACTGCGCGAATCACTTCGGCGCGCGAAGTTTGCGGCGACTTGTACGATTTTCTTTCCTACGGATCGCAAAATCTGGGCATCGCTTTGGGCGACGTCAGCGGGAAGGGCACGGCGGCCGCATTGTACGGAGCGGTGGCCACGGGAATTCTGCGCAGCCTCTCGCCGCAGAAATTGCAGCCTGCGGAACTTCTACATCTGCTGAACCAGTTGGTGTGCGACCGCCGAGTGGAAGGCCGCTACATGACGATTTGCTTCGCCACTTGGCAAAAAGGCCGCCGCAAGCTGCGCGTGGCGAACGCGGGACAGACGCAGCCGTTGCTCTGGAAAGACGGCCACGTCGAGCAGATTAAACTTTCCGGATTTCCCATCGGAATTTTTGACGACGCGACGTACGAAGAGTGGAGCGTGCGCCTCAGTCCCGGCGACATCCTCCTATTCTTTTCGGACGGTCTGACGGAAGCGGCCAACCGCGAAGGAAAATTCTTTGGCACGAACCGTATTAAAGATTTGCTGGGCGCGAACTCGCACATGAATTCGAGCGACCTGGCTGATCGCTTGTTGCGGGAGGTTGAGGAATTTACACAGGGGGGAGCCATCACGGACGATCGCACGCTGGTGGTAGTGAAAGTAAAGTGAGCGCAGTCACCTCGCATTCCAGTGCTTTACGTGCCGCGCAATCAGCGGTCGCAGATCCTGTTACCTACACGAATGGTTTTTCCTATCGCGGCTCGCAATTATATTGCGAAGGCGTGTCCGTCGCTGCCATCGCTCAAAAATACGGGACTCCCGCGTATCTCTACAGCCGCGCAAGCATCGAGGAGGCGTACCAGCGCATGGATTCGGCATTCGGCGCGCTTCCGCACACGATCTGTTACGCGGCAAAGGCGAATTCCACTCTCGGCATCCTGCGCGTTTTCGCCGCCATGGGCAGCGGCTTCGATATTGTTTCCGGCGGTGAACTGTATCGCTTGCAGAGCATTGGCGTGGCCGGTGAGCGCATTGTTTTTTCCGGCGTGGGAAAATCGCGCGAGGAAATTCGCGAAGCGCTGCGCGCGCGAATTCTTCTGTTTAACATTGAGTCTGCGGCGGAGCTTGATTTACTCGCATCGGAAGCTGCCAAACTTCGCGTTCGCGCGGCATGTTCGATCCGCGTGAACCCGGACGTAAAAGCCGGCGGACATCCGCACATCGCTACGGGACATCACAGCCACAAATTCGGAATCGACTGGGAAACCGCTCGTAGCCTCTATCTGAAGCATCGCGGTTCGCGCTGGATTGAGTGGCAGGGAATCAGCGCACACATCGGCTCGCAAATTCTTTCCGTGAATCCACATCGCCGCGCCTTAACGAGGCTTGCCGGATTTGCGCGCGAGCTAATGTCCACGGGAATCAATTTAAAGTACATCGACTGCGGCGGCGGCCTTGGCATCCGCTACACATCCGAGCAGCCTCCGGAAACCGCAACGTGGGCAGCGGAACTCGCACGAGTCGTGAAGCCCCTTGGTTGCCATTTGCTGATTGAGCCGGGACGCTCGTTGATTGGCCCGGCCGGAGTTTTAGTCATGCAAGTTTTGTATAACAAGGACACGCGGGGTAAGAATTTCGTGATTGTGGACGGCGCCATGAACGATTTCATGCGCCCCGCGTTGTACGACGCGACGCACCCCATTACACGTGCGCAACGCACAGCAGGTCCGCTCGATCGCGCGGACATCGTCGGTCCCGTCTGTGAATCGGGCGATTGCTTTCTGCAGGATTGGCCGCTGGGAAAAGTTAAGTCGGGCGACGTGGTAGTTTTGTGGGGTGCGGGTGCTTACGGCATTGTGCAGACTTCAAACTACAATTCTCGTCCACGCCCAGTTGAAATTCTAGTGTACGGAAAAAAAATGAGAGTGATTCGCAAGCGCGAGTCTCGCGCAGACCTCGTGCGCGGGGAATAACCCGGCGCGCGAGCGAGTCGAATATCCTTGGGATCACGGCTTCGCACGCTGCGGAAAAATGGTTTGGAAGAAGGCTTGAGTAGCACGGGCACTCTCGCCTGTGTGGGTTTCGCAACGTGCACACCGCCAAGAGTGCTGTGCTACTGAATCAAGCAATTACGGCAAACCAAAGAAATCCAAGATTAAATCGGTAGCCGCACACCAATGGAATTCGCTTCCCAGGCGTTTACCAGCTTAGTAAAAAATATTTCTCGTTGTTCGTTCGTGCATTGCAGGTTGGTCATATCCGCACTCAGCCAGTACAGGCAATTCAAATAAATTGCCTTACGATGAGCGGAAACCTGCGCGGCGAAATCGTCTTTCTCAGACATTGCTAATAACGCCACAAATTGTTGCGCCGCCTTCAATCCCTTAAACCCATTTTCTTCTTCATAGCCGACAAATTCCGAACCGAAAAATCCTTCTTGCACCGAAATCTGCCCGTTAATCGCCTTGTTAAATACGTTGAGTTCTTTTGCGGGGATCCAATATTCACGATGCGCCGCCGAACCCGCCGTGTGCAACTCGTATTTGGAAAGATAAGTTGAGGAGACTTCGAATTGCGTTACAAAACCCGAAAAACCGGACTTCGCATCCGGAGTATTCCAGTCGCGCGCAATTTGCCGGGCATAGTCGAGGTTCACGACCGGATAAAAAATCGGCTGGTTTTCCAATCGCTGCGGGAATTCGCGCATCCCGGAATCCCAAATCAATTCAAGTTCGCGTAGGCCAATCGGCCGAAAAAGATTTGTTGGCATAAGATAAGCAATGTTTACCATCGGCGCCGTCCAAAGGCACACCGAACGGTAAATTTAGCGTTCGCCCCACTTTAATTTGCTGCGCAAAATTTGGTAGTAAGTCTTTCGTGCCGGCCTCACCAGCATCAACTTGTTCGCCGCCTTGCGCACGCGGATGTGATCTCCACGAACAAGCTCGATTCCGATTTGCCCGTCCAGCGTGAGGAACACCGCATCGTCTTCCGCCTTAAAATCAATTTCAATTGTGGCCGAATCCGGAATCACAATCGGGCGGTTGGTCAGCGTGTGTGGGCAGATCGGCGACACCACGAAGGCTTCCACGCTCGGGTACACGATGGGTCCGCCCGCGGCCAGGGAGTACGCGGTCGATCCCGTGGGCGTCGAAATAATGAGTCCATCCGATTTGTAGGTGGTCACGTATTCGCCGTCCACGCGCAGTTCGAGGTCCATGATCCGCGCAAGGGCCGCCTTGTTCAGCACCGCATCATTCAGAGCAGTTTGGCGGCGAATCACATTCCCCGCGCGAATAATTTCCGCGTCCAGCATCACGCGTTCGCTTACGCGATGCTTTCCCGCAAAAAGTTCTTCCAGAATGGAATAGATTTCGTCTTGAGGAACAGTTGTCAGAAAACCTAATCCACCCAGATTTACCGCGAGGACGGGCACTCCGCATTCAGCAGTCAGGCGCGCGGCGGAAAGCAGTGTTCCATCGCCGCCCAGAACAATCAGCAAGTCCGTGCTTCCCGGAATATCCTCGCGCTTTTTTGTTTGCGCCGCCAGCGGTTGAATGCAGTCGGCGGTTTCGGAGTCGCAGATCACTTCCGCGCCGTGCGCCTGCAGCCAATTCACCAGCGGCGGAACAACGCGCGCGACGTCTTCGCGGCGGGGACGAGAAATGATTCCTACTGTCTTGATCATTCGATTGTGCCGAAATGCTTCCAGGCAATCACTTACTTTAGCATTAGTCCTGCAGTTCCATTTCTTCGATTTCGATCTGAATTGCTAAACAGGGAATATCTTAGATAGAAAGTGCGCGGCTTACGTGGCATAGAATTCAGCGAGTGGAATATTGGCGGGGCAAGGACTAAAACCCAGGGCTAATGCCTATACCACGCAAACTGAACCGACTTTTCCCGCGTGAAGAAAAAATTCCTGGTTGCCCTCGGCGCCTGTTAAATGACTTGGCCGCACGCCGTTCACCTGCAATCCCGCAGCAAGCACCGCTTGCCGCGCTCGATCAATCGCTCGTTCATGCAGCGCCACGTCCCGCACAATTCCGCCACTGCCAATATCCCCGCGATCGAGTTCAAATTGCGGCTTGACCAGAATTAAGTATTCAGCGTTCCGTCCGGCGGCTGCGGCAACGGCAGGAAAGACTTTTGCCACGGAAATAAACGAAACATCCATGGTCACCACACTTACGGGTTCCGGAACTTCCTCAGATCGAAGGTTACGTGCATTCGCTTTAACTTGCGTAACGCGCGGGTCCTGCACAAGTCGCCACGCCATCTGCTCGGGCGTGACGTCGACGGCATACACACGTCCAGCGCCATGTTGCAGCAGACAATCCGTAAAGCCTCCGGTCGATGACCCGATGTCGAGGCAAGTTTTCCCTTTCACATCGACGCCGAAATCCTGAAGCGCTCCCTCCAGCTTAAAACCTCCGCGGCTGGCATATTTAGCAGAAGCTCCGCTGATTTCGATGCGTACGTCTTCGCCAATCTGAGCGCCGGCCTTATCGCTGCGGGCGCCGTTGACGCGCACTTCACCCGCCAGGATCATGGCCTGCGCCTTTTCGCGAGATTCGGCGAGCCCTCGCTCCACGACGAGCAGGTCGAGCCTTCTTTTGGCGATTTTTGGTTTTGGTGGCAAGGCCGTCTTAGCAAATCCTACCGCGAAGATCGCGCTGATGCTGCAGTCCGAATCTGTAGAGCCGGGGGTTTAGATCGTGGCGCGACGCCAAACTGCTCGGCGACACCAAGTTTCCATCTTCAGGCGGTCGGACCGTGGAGTCGGCTCTGCGATTTGCAACTTCTAATTTGCCATCATCTAAACCCCCGCCTCTATACGAGCCGGGCTACAGAAGCGGCGCGACAATTACGCGCGGCGGTGGACAATCATGTCCGAGAGCTCACGCAGCCGTGAGGCTTTCGCGCCGTAGGGCTCGAGCTCGGCCATTGCGCGCTCTTCCAACTCTTTTGCAAACTGCCGCGATTTCTCCAAGCCGTAGATTGAAGGATAAGTTGCCTTTTTCTGTGCGATATCTTTGCCCGCGGTTTTTCCTAGCGACGCGGATGATTCTTCGACGTCCAGAATGTCATCGACCACCTGAAATGCCCAACCAATCGTTTCGCCAAAACGTTTCAAGCGCTCCACGTCCGGCTCGCCGGCGCCCCCACTAATGGCGCCTGCCACAACAGATGCGCGAATCAGCGCCGCGGTTTTCGAGCGATGAATATATTCAAGCTCCGCCGGAGCAATCGAACGCCCTTCGGCCTCGATGTCCGCCACCTGGCCGCCAACCATCCCGTTCACGGTGCCCGCCGATGCGGCAACGTGCGAAAGAATCGCGACACGTCGCGCTGGTTCAATCGGCGCATTAGCAAGCGTTTCAAAGGCCAGCGTCAGCAGAGCATCGCCGGCAAGAATCGCGGTCGCCTCATTAAATTGTTTGTGGCAAGTAGGTTTGCCGCGCCTCAAATCATCGTTATCCAGCGCGGGCAAATCGTCATGAATCAGCGAATAGGTATGGATAAATTCCAGTGCGCACGCGACGGGCAATACAGGAGTCACGTCCGCAGAAAAAATTCTGGCCGATTCGAGACACAAAATCGGACGCACGCGCTTTCCTCCCGCCTGCACGCTGTAGCGCATTGCCTTATGAATTGAGGGCGGCTGCGTATTTTCGCCGGGCATCAGCCGATTGAGCGCAGCATCAACCGCTGCGCGATCTTCTTCGAAAAATGTGGGAGGAGGCATCAGAGAAAAGCGGCTCGGGCGTGCGTGAGACGCAGCAGGTTAGGATTCTTCCTCAATTTCGGTATCGAAAGGCTCGGCAACCAGTTCGCCGCCCGCCTTCTTCAGCAAGATTTCCACTTTGCCCTCGGCCTGCCCCAGATACGTTTGGCAATCACGCGAGAGCTTCACGCCTTCTTCAAACAGCTTCATGGCTTCGTCGAGTGACAAGTTCGCATTCTCGAGTTTGCCCACAATCTCTTCCAGGCGCGCGAGGGAATTCTCGAAGTCCGGCTTCTTTTCCGGTTCAGGCTTTTTCGGAGATGCAGGATTCAAAGTTGTCATAGTCCACGATTTCACTCAAGCGACAGTTAAAAAACTTGGTGAACGAAGTCAACATTCTAATGCAGGCTCGAGAACCGAAACAACCGCTTTATGCTGCTGAACGGTTTTCGACACCGACGCGCCAGCCACACTTGCGCACCAGACCGCGCGCAATCCTTTCAGCCTGCGCGAAGGGGCTGCTAGAATGAGGCTTCGGAGGAACTTGCCGGCTTGCTAGGTTTACGACTCCTCGGATTGTTCGCTCTGGTGGCCGTGAACGGATTTTTCGCGGCGGTGGAGTTTTCTCTGGTCGCGGTGCGGCAGTCTCGCGTGCAGCAGCTTGTGGATCAGGGACGCTTCCGCGCGAAAATTGTTTTGGAGTTGATCGGTAAGCTGGATCGCGTTGTTTCGGGCGTGCAAGTCGGAATCACGCTCACCAGCCTGGGGCTCGGAGCGCTGGGAGAATCCACCCTGGCTTCGATCCTTACCCCGCTCGTCGCAAATCTTCCCGGCGCGCACACAGTGGTAATCGTTCACACGGTCTCGCTGGTGGCGGCATTTTTCTTCCTCACAATTTTGCACGTTGTGTTGGGTGAACTCGTCCCGAAAAGCATGAGTCTCCAGCGAGCGGAACGCGTGGCGCTGCTGGTGGCCCCGCCCTTTCAGTGGTATCTGGAAATGTTCCGCCCGGCGATCAATTTGCTCGACGTGATGAGCCGCTGGGTCCTGGGCGGGCTCGGATTTTCCGGAAGTACGAGCCACACGCAAATTCATTCCTCGGAAGAATTGCAGATTCAGATTCAGCAAGCGCGCGAACGCGGACTGCTCAGGAGGGATGAAGAAAAATTTATTCTGGGCGCGATCGAGCTGGACCAGATGCAGGTGCGCGAACTGATGGTGCCGCGGCCGGACGTTCATTTTGTGATGGCGGACGCGAAACTCGACGACGTCATGCGCATTTTTGTAACAACGCAGCGCTCGCGCCTTCCCGTTTTTGAGGGAGCGGGGGAGCAGGTCCTCGGCTACATTCACATCAAGGATATTGTTTGGGTGCTGCTGGACCGGGAGCGCCGCGCTGAAGAGGGATGGATCGCGGCGGAATTTAATGTGCGCAACATGCTTCACGAAATTGCCATCGTGCCCGAGAGTAAGCCTGCCAGCGAAATGCTTCAGGAACTGCGGACGAAAAATGGGTGGATGGCTATGGTAGTGGATGAGTTCGGCACAATTTTGGGCTTGCTCACACTCGAAGATATTCTGGAGCAGTTAATCGGCGAGATCCACGATGAGTTTGATGTAGTGGAGCGCCCCATTGTGGTGGGCCAGGGCGCGGATGCGGCCATGATTTTCGACGCGTCGCTCGGCCTGCGCGATCTCGAATCGCAGTACAACATTGTGCTACCCGAGGACCGCTCGTATGCAACGGTGGGCGGTTTCGTTCTGGCGCGGCTTGGATTTATTCCGCGCGGCGGCGAAAGTTTCGATTTCAGCGGATACAGATTCACGGTTGTGGAAATGGATCGACGGAGAGTGGCGCGCGTAAAAATTCAACGTCTGAACATGGCGGGGGATCGCGCCGGCGCACCATCCGCGGGCGATGCGAAGGCCGCGGTTGAATCGAAAGTGGCAGCCGAGTCGAAACCCATCGCCGAATCGAAACCCGCCGCGGCAAAGGTGCTCAATCGAAAATGATTCGCCACTTTCTACAGCGCCTTCTCTACACACTGCCGGCCCTGTGGCTGATTCTCACCATGGTGTTTTTGATGATTCACATAGTGCCCGGCGATCCGGTTTTACAGATGCTCGGCCAAGATGCGCGCGTGGAGGACCTCGCGCAGTTGCGCCACACACTCGGACTCGATCAACCGCTCGGCGTGCAATACGTCCATTACTTTCAGGCTTTAGCGCGAGGCGATTGGGGCCGCTCGATGCGCTATTCCGCTCCCGTGCGTCCGATCGTGTTGCGGCGATTTCCGGCGACACTCGAATTGTCGCTAGCTGCCCTGGCTGTGTGCATAGCTATCGCTATTCCGGCGGGAGTGTTTTCCGCGCGGCGGCGTG